>CAZZFE010000022.1:9994-58346 GCA_964653495.1 uncultured Terricaulis sp.
TTCGTCGTCTTCGCTCCCCCGTGCCGGGGGGTCCTGTCAGCGCCCCCCGCGCTTTTTGTGTGGGGGCACGCGTCTGCCGCCCCCTCCGTCGCCTGCGGCGACACCTCCCCCGCAAGCGGTGGAGGAAAATCTCTCTCGGCCGCTTTCGCGCGCCGCAAATCTTCTTCAATCAGCTTGTCGGTCAGCACGAGGCGGGCGTCGTGCAATGCCGAGAACTTGATCTTCGGCTCGCCTTGTTCGGTCTTGAGGCAGATCACGTCGCCTTCAACGGCGACGATCTCGCCCTTGAAGCGTTTCTGGCCATCGAGCATCGCCGTGGTTTCGAGCTTGGCCATATGGCCGACGAAACGGGCGAAATCCTCGATGCGCATTAGCGGGCGATCGATGCCGGGCGAGGACACTTCGAGGCTATCGTACTCGATCGGCTCCAACGCTTCGTTGGCGCGGCGCGCCAGCTTGGTGCAATCGCCGCTGTTGAAATCGCCGTCGCTTTTGCGCTCGGCCATGATTTGCAGCGTCTTGCGGCGGTTGCCGAGCAGGCGCACGCGCACCAGCCGGTAGCCGAGCGCTTCCGCGTCAGCTTCCAACAGAGCGACGACGCGCTCTTCAAGTGGGTTCGTGGTCCGCACGCGGCCTCAGGTAACAAAAAAGCGGCGGGCTTTCGGCCCGCCGCTGAACCCTCATCGAGGGCATCAGCGATGTAGTGGAGGCGATATAGCGCGACGGAAGGCCCGCAACAAGCGCTATTCGCCGCGCGCCACCCATCCCCGGATTGCGCGTGAGCGCAAGTCCGGGGCCCATAAACCATAACAGTTGGGGTTATGGGCCCCGGACTGTCCGCTGCGCGGCCATCCGGGGATGGGTGCGGTTAGTTCTGCGGCGTCAACCGATCGCGCAGGGCGCGGATTCGGTCGAGCAGCGGGCCGGCTTCGGCGATCGGCGCGCGGAAGTCGAAGGTGAGCGTGCGGCCGCCATTGATGGAGAGCGTCTCGGCGCCGCCATCGGCGCAATCGGGGCAGCCGATCGTATCCGGTAAGGCCGACAAATCAGCGTTGGCGGCGAGACGTTGGATCTCTTGCCACTCGCTGGCGCTGAGCGTTGTGGTGAAGCGTTGCTCCGGCAAATTCTGCGGCGCGCCGCGGCCGCCGCGCGCTTCGCGCACAAGCACCGCCTGCCCTTCGCTGATCTCAAGCCGCGTCGTGCAATAGCCGAGGCACATGCCGAACGAGGTGGTCGACACGATCTGGCGCACCTCCGCTTGCGGCGCGGCCGGCATCGCGGCGCATGCGGCGAGCGCCAGGCTCGCCGCGACAACGCAGGCGGACCAGAGCTTGGTTTGGAACATCGTGCTTTCACCTCAAGAAACGCGGGAACGCGAAACTAGAGGCTCAATCTGAATCCAAGCCAAATGACGGCGCGGCCCCGCCCTGCTCAAACAATCGTGTGCCGGCTTATTGCGGTTGCGCCGGCGCTGGCGCTGCGGCCGGTGCGGGCGACGTCGCTGGCACGCCTTGGTAGGTGGTGAGCGACGCATCCGGTGCGGCGGCCGCATCGGCGACTGCCGGCGCGTTCGGGACCAACGTCACCTCAAGCGGGTTCGGAAACAGATCGCGCGTCGCGCCGTTCGAGGCGTCGACACCCATGCCGATCAGGCCGCCGATGATGATGTTGCCGATGATGAAGGTCTGCGTGCCGCCACGCGACCAGCCGGAGCGCACATTGGCGCCGCCCGATTGATAGCCTTCCAAATTGAAGGTGACGGTGAAATCCTGCTTGCGCGGCAAGCGCAATTCGCACGGCGTGACGCAGCTTTGGCCGGTCGACAAAGTCGCCGTCGCACCCGGCGGTTCGGAACGGATGGTGTAATCCTGCTTGGTGCCGCGCAGCACTGTCGCGCAATTCGCCGCAAGCAATGCCATCGGCAAAGCCAACAAAAGCTTCTTCATGATGCTCCCCCACGCTCAACGCGTCCGCTGAGCTAGCCGCGCGGCGCGCGCGAGGTCAATCACAGATTGCTAAAGGGCAAGCGCTCAAGTCCGCTTTGCAAACCGCAGCCAGATCGGCGCGCAATCGCCGAGGCGTTTTTGTTCGTAGCGGGTTTGCACGTGGCCCTCCCAGGCGTGGCGCCAATCGTCGGCGCGCTCGGCGAGCCAGCTGAAGCGCGGTTCCTTGTGAAACATTTCCAAGGTCCATTCGGCGTAGTTGGCCCAGTCGGTCGCAAAGCGCACCTCGGCGCCGGGCTTCAGCACGCGCGCTAGTTCCGCGAGGAAGTCGCGCTGGATCAGCCGGCGCTTGTGGTGACGCGCTTTCGGCCAGGGATCGGGAAACAGGATGTAGCAGCGATCGAGCGATGCGTCGGGCAAGCGCGTGAGCACGTCGCGCGCGTCGCCATGATGGAGGCGGACATTCTGGACGCCGCTTTCTTCGATGTGGCGCAGACAAGAGCCGACGCCGTTGAGGAAGGGCTCGGCGCCGATGAAGCGCTGTTCGGGGTGGGCCTGCGCTTGGGCGACGAGATGCTCGCCGCCGCCGAAGCCGATTTCGAGGATCAGGGCTCCGGTCCCCAGCCCTCTCCCTTGCGGAGAGGGCGCCGGCGAAGCCGGCGGGTGAGGGGCGTTCCACGGCCCGGGCGCCAGAGCGTTTGCACGCCCCTCACCCCCTACCCCCTCTCCGCAAGGGAGAGGGGGAGAGCCAAACAAAGCATCTACCTCCACCACCCCCTCCGCCGGCAACGCCAGATGCGGCAGCAGCTCTTCCACCAGCGCCTGTTGGCGTGGCTTGAGCGGCCGGGCTTTCATGCGGCCGAAGGTGCGGAGCGGCGGGTGGTCCATCAGGTGTCAGGTATCAGGTGTCAGAAGCCGCGCAATCGCATGTTGCCGCGACGCGAACTCGCAGACCTCACCTATATCTGATACCTGATCGCTGACACCTGACACCGGAGCACCCCCATGCGTGAGAAGCTCAATTTCTACATCGACGGCCAATGGGTTCCGCCGGTGAAGCCGAAGACGCATGACGTCATCAATCCGGCCAACGAAGAACCGTGCGGGCGCATCTCGATGGGCTCGGCCGCGGACGTCGATAAGGCCGTCGCCGCCGCCAAGCGCGCGTTCGCGACGTGGAGCGAAAGCAGCGTGGATGAGCGCAAGGCGCTGCTCGACAAGATCATCGCCATCTATCAGCGCCGCATGCCGGAAATGGCCGAGACCATTTCCATGGAAATGGGCGCGCCGACCGCGCTGGCGCAGCAAAGCCAAGCGCCAGCTGGCCTCGGCTATCTGATGGATGCGCGCAAGCAGCTCGATACGTTTGCCTTCGAAAGCGATTACGGCAAAGGCCGGCGCATCCTGAAAGAGCCGATCGGCGTCGTCGGCATGATTACGCCTTGGAACTGGCCGATGAACCAAGTGTGCGCGAAGGTGGGCCCTGCGCTCGCCGCTGGTTGCACCATGGTGCTGAAGCCGTCCGAGCTCGCGCCGCTGAACGCAATGCTGTTCGCGGAAATTCTCGAAGAAGCCGGCGTGCCGAAGGGCGTGTTCAATCTCGTCAACGGCGATGGCCCGACCGTGGGCGCGGCGCTCTCCTCGCACCCGGATGTCGACATGATGAGCTTCACCGGCTCCACGCGCGCCGGCACGGCGGTGATGGAAGCGGCGGCGAAGACCATCAAGAAAGTCGCGCTCGAACTCGGCGGCAAAAGCCCGAACATTATCTTGGATGACGCCGATCTGAAGAAGGCCGTCGCCGGCGGTATGCTGCACATGGCGCAGAACACTGGCCAAAGCTGCAACGCGCCGTCGCGCATGCTGGCGCCGAAATCGAAATACGACGAGGTCGTCGCCATCGCCGCCGAGACTGCGAAGTCGATCAAGGTGCAAGCGCCCGATAGCGGCGAGAAAGGCGCGATCGGCCCGCTCGCCAACGGCAATCAATTCACGAAGGTGCAAGGGCTCTTGCAGAAGGGCATCGACGAAGGCGCGACGGTTGTCGCTGGCGGCGTTGGCCGTCCGGACGGGCTCAATCGCGGCTATTACGTGAAGCCGACCGTGTTCGCGAACGTCACCAACGACATGACGATCGCACGCGAAGAAATCTTTGGCCCGGTGCTGGTGATCATTCCGTACGAGACGGAAGAAGAAGCCATCCGCATCGCCAATGACACGCCGTATGGCCTCGCCGCTTACGTCTCCGGCCCGGAAGAGCGCGCCCGCAAGGTCGCGCGCAAGCTGCGCGCCGGCAACGTGCACATCAACGGCGCCTGGGGCGGCATGGGCACGCCGTTCGGCGGCTACAAGCAATCCGGCCTCGGCCGCGAAGGCGGCCATTTCGGCTTGGAGGAATTCCTCGAAGTGAAAGCCGCCGCTGGTTGGGGCGAGCAGGCTTAAAATTCACCCATCCCCGGACTTGCGCTCACGCGCAATCCGGGGATGGGTGGTGTTTGCGTTCCATCAATAAACGCGAACAACCCCTCAACGCCCCGTTCACCGCCCCTTAGCCGTGTTGCGGCAATGTAAGGCGATGAGCATCTCGGACGATTTCGCCAGCCGCTTTGACTCGATCTCGGTCGAGAACGCGGGCGCGTTCGCCGAAAAGCCGGTGGGCGATGATCCGCTCGCGCCGGGCTACACTCTGCTCGACGATGCCGGCGGCCGCTTCGCGATCGAGCGCGAGACCGGCATCATCAGCGTGCTGCACGATGATACGCTGCTCACCGACGCTGGCCGCACCTTCGCGGTGACGCTGCGTTGCGTCGAGCGCTCAGGCATCACGTACGCGCAAACCTTCCAAGTGCGCGTCACCGGGCGCGTGCCGCAAATCGTCGGCGATGGCGCCAATGAAGCGCTGTCGACGCTGGCCTCCGGCCCGCTCTGGGATGACGCACCGATTGTGCCCGCGCGTCGCCGCGTGGCGATGGCGTTTGGCGGTGCGAAAGCGGAAGCGCCGGAGCCGACGCGCGTCGAGCGCTCGGAATGGGCGACGTTCGCGGTGTTCCGCGCGCACGCGGCGCGACAGCCGCTCGACAATGACGGCGCGTTCGGCGCGCTGGTGGCGGCGCAATTGCCGTCCGTGAACGTCAACGCAACGCTCGCGCTTGGCGCCGAACTCCCGGCGCCCGCCCCCGCGCATATGAGCTGGGCCGTTTAAGCCCCGCCATCCGCCGCTCAGGCATTGAATTTGCCGGCTTACGAGCCGAGAACCGGGACAAACTCGAATCCCGGAGGCCCCAATTGGCTGAAAAAACCTGGCGCAAGCGCAATCTCGGCAATCGTCCGCTGAAGCCCGAAACCCTGATGATGGGCTACGGCTATGATCCAATGCTCTCGGAAGGCTCACTGAAGCCGCCGCAATTCCAAACCTCGACGTTCGTGTTCCGCTCGGCGCAGCACGGCAAGGATTTCTTCGCGACGATGCAAGGCCGGCGGAAGCTTGGGCCAGACGAAGAGCCGGGCCTGATCTATTCGCGCTTCAACAATCCAAACTTGGAAGTGCTCGAAGATCGTTTGGCGATCTGGGACGAAGCGGAAGCAAGCCTCGCGTTCGGCTCCGGCATGTCGGCGATTTCGACGTGCTTGTGGGCGTTCCTGCGGCCGGGCGATGTCGTGCTGCAAAGCCAGCCGATCTATGGCGGCACGGAAACCTTGATCCACTCGATCCTGCCGGAATTCGGCATCAGCCAAGTTGGCTTCGAGGCCGAGCAAGGCCCGGAAGCGATCTTCAAAGCCGCGGAGATCGCCAAGAAAAAGGGCCGCGTCGGCGCCATCTTCATCGAGACGCCGGCGAACCCGACCAACGCGCTGGTCGACATCGCCGCCGTGCGCAAAGCCTCGGAAATGCTGACGCATGAAGGCCATCGCCCGCCGGTGATTGTCGACAACACGATGCTCGGGCCGATCTTCTCGACACCGCTCGCGCATGGCGCCGACATCGTGACGATGTCGCTGACCAAATATGTCGGCGGTCACTCGGATCTGATCGCCGGCGGCGCCTCCGGTTCGAAAGCGATGATGGCGCCGGTGCGGCGCATGCGCTCGACGCTAGGCACCATGTGCGATCCGCACACGGCATGGCTGCTGATGCGCTCGCTTGAGACGCTGAAGCTGCGCATGGACGCGGGCGCATCGAGCGCCAAGCAGGTCGCGGAGTTTCTGCGCGAACATCCGAAGATCCAAAGCGTCTGGTTCCTCGATTTCCTCCCGGAGGATCACCCCGATCGTCCGATCCACAAGAAGCAGAACAAGAGCGCCGGCTCGACGTTCTCGTTCGAGGTGAAGGGCGGCGAAGAAGCGGCGTTCAAATTGTTGGATCGCCTGCAAGTGATCAAGCTCGCTGTCAGCCTCGGCGGCACCGAGACGCTCGCGTCGCACCCTGCGGCGATGACGCACTCGGGTATGCCGCCGGCGGATCTGGCGCGCTTCTCGATCACGCCGGCTTTGATCCGCATTTCCATCGGCGTGGAGGCGCCGGAGGACATCATCGCCGACCTCGCGCAGGCGCTCGACGGCGTCTGATCCGCGGAAAACGCGCGCTCGTCGCAAAGCTTGTCGCGTCGCCTCTCCCGGCCTCGTAAGACGAGGCTGGGAGATCAGGCATGAAACGTATTCTGCTCGCGGTAATGATGGCTTTGGCGCTCGCGGTTCCGGCTTCGGGACAAAACGCGAGCGATGGCGCGCCACGCACCAACGCGGCGGGGCAAGTGCGGCTCACCGATCAGGTGCGGCCGCTGCGTTACGATCTGGTGGTGACGCCGAACGCGGAAGCGCTGACGCTCGCGGGCGATGTGACGATCGAGATCGAGGTGCTGTCGCCGCAGACGGAACTTGTGGTCAATGCGCTCGACATGGAGTTCGGCCGCATAACGCTGAACGGCGTTGGCGCGACCAGCACGCGCTACCAGGCCAGTGATCAGACGCTGCACATGAGCTTCGGCCGCCGGCCGATCCCCGCCGGCACGCACCGGCTTTCGATCGCTTATCGCGGCCAGATCTATCGCCAGGCGCAGGGCTTGTTCGCGCAGGATTACGACATCGAAGGCGGCGGCACAGGCCGCATGCTGGTGTCGCAATTCCAGGCCGCCGACGCGCGGCGCTTCGTGCCGAGCTTCGATGAGCCGGCGTTCCGTTCGGTGTTTGACATCAGCGTCATCGCCCCGGCCAATCGCGGCGTGATCTCCAACATGCCGGAAGCGTCGAGCGAAAATCTCGCCGGCGGCATGAAGCGTACGCGCTTCCAACCGTCGCCATCGATGCCGACCTATCTCATGTTCCTCGGCGTCGGCGATTTCGAGCGCATCAGCCAGACGGTGGATGGCGTCGAGGTGAGCATCATCACCAAAAACGGCGACATCGAGATGGGTCGTTTCGCGCTGCAGGCCGCGGTCGAGACGCTTGACTGGTTCAACGATTATTTCGGCGTGCCCTATCCGCTGCCGAAGCTCGACATCGTCGCCGCGCCCGGCGGCGGCGGTTTCGCGGCGATGGAAAACTGGGGCGCGATCCTGTTCTTCGAGCAATATCTGCTCGTTGATCCGGAGACGACGTCCGAGTTCGCGCGGCAATTCATCTACACGACCGTCGCGCACGAAATCGCGCACATGTGGTTCGGCGATCTCGTCACCATGCAATGGTGGGACGACATCTGGCTCAACGAAGGCTTCGCGAGCTGGATGGAGAACAAGGTCACCGACGCGCTGCATCCGGAATGGAACATCTGGGACCAGGCGCAAGGCCAACGCCAAGCGGCGATGCTGCTCGATGCGCGGCCTTCGACGCATCCGGTGATCGTGCCGATCGCCGATGTTGAGCAAGCCAACCAGGCGTTCGACCAGATCACCTACCAGAAGGGCTACGCTGTCGTTCGCATGATGGAGGAATATGTCGGCGAGGATGCGTTCCGCGAAGGCGTGCGCGCGTACATGCGCCAGCATGCTTACGGAAACACGGTGAGCTCGCAATTCTGGGATTCGATCGAGCGCTCGTCCGGCCAACCGGTGCGCCAGATCGCTGACGATTTCACGCGCCAGCAAGGCGTGCCGCTGATCAGCGTCGAGGCCGCGCGCTGCCGTAGCAACGCACAAGCGCTGACGCTGAGCCAAGGCGAGTTCACCTCGCTGCCGGTGACGCGTGCGCCGCTTGTATGGCGGACGCCGGTGCGGGTGCAGACGCTCGATGGCGGCAATCGCGCTGACGCGCTGACGGATGCGAGCCGCACGGCGTCGCTCAATGTCGCGAGCTGCGCGCCGTTCATCGTCAACCCTGGCCAGATCGGCTATTACCGCGTGCAATATCCGCGGGCGGCGTTTGAGCGCTTGGCGCGGGATTTCGCGCGCATCGCCCCGGCGGATCAGCTTGGCATTCTCTATGATGTGCGTGCGCTCGGCCGCTCGGGCGTCATCCCTGCTTCGGATTTCCTGACGCTCGCGCGCCGCGCACCGGCCAATGGCGATCCGAATGTGTGGGCGACGATCGCTGGCGAATCGGTCGCCATGGATGCGCTTTATGACGATGACGATCCGCGCCGCGCCCGCTTCCGCACGTTCGCGCGCGGGCTGCTGAACCCGGTGTTCCGCCGTGTCGGCTGGGCCAAGGTTGAAGGCGAGTCCGACAATACCTCGATCCTGCGCGCGGCTTTGATCAACGCGCTAAACAATCTTGAGGACCCCGCGTTCCAAGCCGAAGCTTTGCGCCGCTATCAAAGCGGCGAGATCGACGGCCCGGTGCGTGGCGCGGTGCTGGCGGCCGTTGGCGCGGCGGCGAGCCCGGAGACGTTCAACGACATGCTCGCCCGCGCACGCGCGGCGACGGAGACGCTGGAGAAGCAAACGCTCTACGGCGCGCTGTCCAACACCCGCGATCCGGCTTTGGCGCAGCTGCTGTTGAACGACGTCGTGTTCAGCGACGACGTGCACGCCTCGCTTGGGCCGACGATGATCCTCGGCATTGGCGGCGCGCATCCGGAGATGGCGTACGCTTTCGCCGAAGCGCATCAGGCGGAACTCACAGCGCGGCTCGACCCGTTCTCGCTGCGCAGCTTCCTGCCGAACGCCGGCGCGTCCTCCAACGACCCGGCGATGCTGCAGCGTATCCGCGCCTATATCGACTCGATCCCGCCGACGGCGCGGCGTGTGCCGGAGGCGACCTATGCCGGCATGAACGAGCGCCTGCAGACGCGGGAGCGGCGCGTGAACGAGGTGAGCGCGTTCGTGGGCGCGCGAGGCCGCTAGTTGGCGGGCGCCGGCTGCTGGATGGTTTGCAGATAGGCGATCAGCGCGTCCGCGCCCTGTGGGTTGAACTGAAATCCGGGCATTTGGTGATTCACCTGGATGCCTTGGATCAGTTCTTCCTCCAGCACATCGGCGCGATATCGGCTGAGCACGGTGCGGAACGTCGGCGCTTCCGCGACGGGGCTTTCGCCATACTCGCCAACCGCATGACAGGCGGCGCATTGCGCCTCGGCAATATCGCGTCCGTCGCGCGCCAGATCGGCTGCGGCGACAGGCGTTTCGCTGGCGCAAGCAGCGGTGAGGCCCAACAAAGCGGCGGCAGCGAGAATGCGGATCAAAGGCGGCTCCTTCGGCTGGGCGGAGTTTAGCGCGTCAGCGCGGGCTTCTGTATAGAGGAACGATGGTGATTCCCGCCGCTCCGCAGAAAGCGCCCGATCAAGCCGTACTCGATGCCCGCGAGGCGCTGGCGCAGCGCACGCCGGTGGTGATGGTCACCGGCCGCGCCGGCACCGGAAAGAGCTATTTTATCCGCGCCTTGGTGGAAGAGGACGCGCATACGCCGCAGGCGGTGCTGGCGCCGACGGGGCTCGCCGCGATGAATATCGGCGGCCAGACGGTGCATTCCTTCTTCGGCTTTCCGCCGCGGCCTCTGATCGGCAATCTGGAAAAGCCCAACTGGTTTTTCACCCGCACGGCGCGGGCGCTGAAGCGGCTGATCATCGACGAGGTGTCGATGCTGCGCGCCGATACGCTCGACGCGATGGACCAGCATCTGAAAGTCGCGCGCAAATCGCAGCGGCCGTTCGGCGGCGTGCAGATGCTGGTGGTCGGCGATTTCTATCAGCTGCCGCCGGTCGTGCGCGGCGAGGATTCTCAGCTTCTGGAGGATGCGGGCTACCAAACGCCCTACGCGTTCTCCGCGCACGCGCTGCGCGATGCGCCGATGGCGGCGGTTGAACTCACGGAAGTGCATCGGCAAACCGATCGCGATTTCATCGCGCTCTTGTCCGCGATCCGCGAGCGGCGCGGCGTCTCCGATGCGGTTGAGACGCTCAACGGCGAATGCCTCGGTCGCTCGCTGGCGCAAAAGCCGGTGCTGCTCTGCGCCACCAACGCCGTCGCCGACAATTACAACATCCGCGGCCTGCAATCACTCTCTGGCGTGTCCGCAAAATATTCCGGCGATTTCGAGGGCGAACGCCCGAAGCACATGGCCGACCGCTTTCCGGCGCCGATCGAATTGGTGCTGAAAACCGGCGCGCGCGTGATTTTCACGCAGAACGATCCCGAGGGGCGCTGGGTGAACGGATCGCTCGGCACGGTGAAGCAGCTCGAGGAAGAGATCGTCACCGTGCTGCTCGACAGCGGCGATGAGGTGGACGTGGAGCGCGCGGTGTGGCCGCAAGCGCGTTGGAGCTGGAACGCCACCGAGAACCGGATGGAAGTGAAAGAGGAATTCAAATACGTGCAATTCCCGCTCGCGCATGCGTGGGCGCTGACGATCCACAAAGCTCAAGGCATGACGCTCGATGCGGTTGAGATCGATCTCGGCCGTGGCGCGTTTGCGCCGGGGCAGACTTACGTCGCCCTCTCCCGCGCGCGCTCGATGGAAGGCCTGCGCCTCGCGCGGCCGATGACGGAGCGCGATGTGCAGGTTGATCCTCGGATCGCTGAAGGCTTGGCGCGGCTCGGGGCGTAGCTTCGTCTTTTTGCGGTTGCGCTGGGTGGCCGAAATGTTGAGCTTCGCCTCAAACAACGAGGCTCGCTCATGCATCTGGACCGCCGCACTCTTCTCGCCACCAGCGCCGCCGCGCTCGCGCTGCAAGCCATGCCGGGCGACGCGCACGCGTCGGAAGCCACGGCGCAGCGCTTTCTCGATCGCACCACCGATCGCCTGCTCGCGGATTATCCCGAGAGCGCGTCGAGCGCGGGCGTCGATACCGGTGCGCGGGCCCGGCTGAAATCGCGGCTGCAGGATCGCTCGGCGGCGGGCCAGGAGGCGATCGCGCGCGGCGCGCGGGATACGCTGAACCGTTTGAGCCGCATCAACGCCGATGGCTTGAGCAACGATATGCGCATCCATCTCGATGTGGTGCGCACGGTGCATGAGCTGGCGCTTGAGGGCTTTGCGTTTCCGTATGGCGACGTGGCGATCCTCAATTCGAACTGGTCGTATCGCAACACGCCTTATGTGGTGTCGCAGAATGTCGGCGCGTTCTACGAGATCGCCTCGTTCCTCGATTCCAGCCACCAAATCCGCAACCGCGCCGATTGCGACGCCTACCTGGCGCGGATGGAAGCCTATGCGCGCGGGCTTGATGGCGAGACGGAGCGCTTGCGCGCCGATCACGGGCGCGGCGTGGTGCTGCCGGATTTTCTGCTGAACAAAGCCGTGACGCAAATGCGCGCGAGCCTCACGGCGCCGCCGGAGCAATGGGGCATCGTCACCTCGCTCGCAACACGCGCGACGTCCGCGAATGTCAGCGGCGATTTCGCCGCGCGTGCGGCGCGGATCGCGCGCGAGCGGATCAGTCCGGCGCTCACGCGCCAGATCGAAGCGCTGGAAGCGACGCGCCCGCAAACCACTAGCGACGCCGGCGCATGGAAGCTGCCGCAGGGCGAGGAATATTATGCGTGGGCGCTGCGCGCGGGCACGACGACGAACATGACGCCCGATGAGGTCCACGACATGGGCCTTCAGGAATTGCGCGATCTACACGGGCAGATGGACCCGATCCTGCGCAGCATCGGCTATACCGAAGGCGGCGTCGGCGCGCGGATGACGGCGCTTGGCAACGATCCGCGCTATCAATTCGCCGATGGCGATGCGGGCCGCACCGAAATCATGGCGTTCATCGAGGAACGCATCGCCGACATTCGCGCGCGCATGCCGCAAGCGTTCGAGACATTGGTGCGCGGTTATCTCGAAGTCGTGCGCATTGCGCCGGAGATCGAGGACGGCGCGCCTGGCGCGTATGGCGGCGCCGGCACTGTCGATGGCCGCGAGCCGGGGCATTTCTGGATCAATCTGCGCACGCCGGCTTTGCACAACAAGTTCGGCCTCGCCGACCTCACCTATCACGAAGCGATCCCCGGCCACGTCTGGCAGGGCGAGTACACGTTCTCGCAGCCGCTGGTGCGTAATCTGCTTGGCTTCAACGCCTACAGCGAAGGCTGGGCGCTCTACGCGCAGCAGATCGCCGATGAGCTTGGCGTGTACGCCGAGTTTCCGGTTGGGCGGCTGGGCTATCTGCAATCGCTGGCGTTCCGCGCCTGCCGCTTGGTGGTTGACACCGGCTTGCACGCGAAGCGCTGGACGCGCCAGCAGGCGATCGACTGGTTCGTCACCAACAATGGATCAAGCCCGGACGAAGTGCAGAGCGAGGTCGATCGCTATTGCGCCTGGCCGGCGCAGGCGTGCGGCTACAAGGTGGGCCACAGCGCCATCAATCGATTGCGCGCCGGCGCGCAATCCGCGCTCGGTGCCGCTTATGATTTCCGCAAATTCAACGACGCCGTCGTCACCGGCGGCAATGTGCCGATGACGGTGCTGGAGCGGAGCGTGGCGGCGTACGTGGAGCGGCAGCGGGCCTAGTCGAACGGCCGGCGCGGCGTGGCTTCGTGTTCGGCGAGCGCGCGATTTTGGGTTTCGTCGAACTCGATGAGCTTCACGTCGTAGCCCCACAGGTCGGCGACATGCTGCAGCACTTTGGTCGCGTCGTTCTCCTCCAGCAGCACGCCGTTCAAGACGCGATGCTGGAGGATGAGTTTGCGGTCGGCGAGCAGGTCGACGTCCATGATCTGGATCTCGGGATCGCGGTAGGCGACGTCGTAGTGCTTTGAGAGCGCGCGGCGGATGTTGCGATAGCCGCGCTCGTCGTGGATGGCGGCGACCTCCATATCGTCGGCGTCTTCCTCGTCCTTCACGCGGAAGAGGTGGAAGTCGCGGATCACTTTCGGCGACAGGAATTGCGAAATGAAGCTCTCGTCGCGGTAGTTCGCCCACACGTCGCGCAGCGCGCCGTACGGATCGCCGCAGCCGGCGAGATCGGGCATCCATTCGCGGTCTTCGTCGGTCGGGTTCACAGCGACCCGCTCGATATCGGCGCACATGGCGAAGCCGAGTGCGTACGGATTGATGCCGGAATAGCGGCGATCGTCGAAATGCGGCTGCATCACCACGGCGGTGTGCGAGTGCAAGAATTCGAGGAACGAGCCGTCGTCGATCTGCCCCTTCTCGTGCAGGCGCGTCATGATCTTGTAGTGCGCGTAGGTGGCGCAGCCTTCGTTCATCACCTTGGTTTGGCGCTGCGGATAGAAATACTGATTGATCAGCCGCACGATGCGCAGGATTTCGCGGCGCCACGGCGCGAGACGCGGCGCGGTTTTTTCCAAGAAATAGAGCAGATTCTCTTCCGGCAAGCCGAGTAGAGCTTTGCGGCGCTCGTCATCGTCCTTCGTCGGCTTGCGCTTGCCTTTCGGCACCGTGCGCCAGAGATCATTGAACAGCTGCTCGCCGTGGCGGCGGCGTTCTTCTTCGCGACGCTCCTCGGAGCGAAGGTCCGGCATGCGCTTGCGCGGGAAGCGATGGATGCCATGGCTTTGCAGCGCGTGCGCGGCGTCGATCACGCGCTCAACCTCGCCGACTCCGTAGCGATCCTCGCACTTGGCGATGAAGCCGCGCGCGAACTCGAGATAATCGAGAATGCCGTCCGCGTCGGTCCATTGCTTGAACAGATAATTGTTCTTGAAGAAATGGCTATGCCCGTAGCCGGCGTGGGCGATCACCAGCGTCTGCATCGTCGCGGAGTTTTCCTCCATGATGTAGACGATGCACGGATTGGAATTGATGACGATCTCATACGCGAGCCCCTGATAGCCCTTGCGGTACAGAGCCTCGTTGCGCGCGAATTCCTTGCCGAAGCTCCAGTGCCGATAGAAGAGCGGCATGCCGGTTGAGGCGTAGGCGTCGAGCATTTGTTCGGTGGTGATCACTTCGATCTGGTTCGGATAGGGATCGAGCCCCATCTCCTTGATGCCGATCTCGCCGCACGCTTCGTGCACGCGCTTGATCAGATCGAAATCCCAATCCGGGCCGGTGAAGAGCAGCTTGCCGCTATCGCCCAACATTTATGCGCCCTCCGCCGAAACGCCTTCGGGCCTGCGCGCGAAGAGATCACGGAACACCGGATAGATGTCGCGACGATGGCGGACTTTGCGCATCGCGAACGGCTGATCGTCACCCACGCGGCGATACGCGCGCCAGAGATTGGTGCTGGGCTCGCCAGCGCCGGGATGATCGTCGTCATCGTCCATGCCGACTTCGACATAGGCGTAGTACTGGCAGATCGGCAGGATCACATCCTTCAGCTGCTGCAACACGACGGCGTTGTCGCTCGACGTATTGTCGCCGTCGGAGGCCTGCGCCGCGTAGATGTTCCAATCGCTGATCGGAAAACGTTCCTTGACGATCTCGTCCATCTTGAACAGCGCCGTCGACACAACCGTGCCGCCGGTTTCGCGCGAATAGAAGAAGGTCTGTTCGTCCACCTCCTGCGCTTCGTGCGTGTGGCGGATGAAGACGACCTCGACGTGATCGTAGCGGCGCTTTAGGAACAGATAGAGCAGCGAGTAGAAGCGCTTCGCCAAATCTTTCATGTGCTCGTTCATCGAGCCGGAGACGTCCATCAGGCAGAACATCACCGCCTTTGCGATCGGCTTCGGCGTCGACTCCAGCCGGCGATAGCGCACGTCGACGGGATCGATGTAAGGAATGCGCTTGGTGCGCAGCAGCCGATGTTCGAGATCGGCGCGCAGTTTCACCAATTCCTCGAAATGCCCGCCTTCGCGTTCGAGCCGTTCGATCTCCGCGCGCAAAGCTTCGATCTCTTCGAGCTTTGGCCGCTTCAGCGCCATGCGCCGCGACATCGAGTGCCGCAGCGTGCGCGGCACCGAGATGCGCGCAGGCGGGCCAGCGGTTGAGAAGCCGGCTTGGCGCCATTGAATCGATTCGACGCCGGCGAGCTGGCGTTTCGCGAGATCGGGCAGTTCCAAATCTTCGAGATAGAGATCGAGATATTCTTCGTCCGACAGCGCGAAGCGAAATTCGTCCTCGCCCTCGCCGCTATCGCTGGCTTTCGAACCAGAGCCGCCGCCTTTTTCGGGCCGCGGAATGGAATCGCCTTCGATGTATTTCTTGTTCCCGGGCAACACGTAGTCGCGATTGCCGCCTTCCGAGCCGCGCCGCAGCACCGGCTCGTGCACGCTGCCCGACGGCACCGAAACCTCGCCGCCCTTGCCCGCATCCTTGATCGAGCGATGCGACGACGCTTCACGCACAGCCTTCCGCACCAACGCACGGGCGCGGCGCATGAAGCGCTGTCTGTTGGCAAGGCTCTTGCCGCCTGGGTTCAAGCGCCGGTCGATGATGTGCATACGGCCGCCTACTCCAACGCCTCTTGCCTTTGGGCCACCGCTTTAGCCGGCTTGTTTCACACGCATGTACCACTCGACCAGCCGGCGCACTTGGCGCTCGGTGTAGCCGCGCTCGACCATGCGCAGCACGAATTCCTCGTGCTTCTTCTCGCTCTCATTGTCCTTCTTCGAGCCGAAGGTGATGACCGGCAGCAGATCCTCCACTTGAGAGAACATGCGCCGCTCGATGACTTCGCGGATTTTTTCGTAGCTCGTCCAAGACGGGTTCTTACCGCCGTGGCTGGCGCGGGCGCGGAGTGTGAACTTCACGACCTCGTTGCGGAAATCCTTCGGGTTGGCGATGCCCGCGGGCTTCTCAATCTTCGAGAGCTCCTGGTTGAGCAGCTCGCGATTGAGCAGCTGACCGGTGTCTGGATCCTTGAAGTCGATGTCTTCGATCCAGGCGTCGGCATAATCCACGTAACGGTCGAACAGGTTCTGGCCGTAATCGTGATAGCTCTCGAGATAAGCCTTCTGAATCTCGTGGCCGATGAACTCCGCGTAGCGCGGCGCAAGCTCGGCCTTGATGAACTCGATCAGCTTGTTCTCGCTCTCCTGCGGGAATTGCTCGCGGCGGATCGCCTGCTCCAGCACGTACATCAAGTGCACCGGATCGGCGGCGACCTCTTGAGTGTCGTGGTTGAAGGTCGCGGCTAGCACTTTGAACGCGAAGCGCGTCGAGATGCCTTCCATGCCTTCGTCGACGCCGGCGGCGTCCTTGTATTCCTGCATGGTGCGCGCCTTCGGATCGACCTCCTTCAGGCTCTCGCCGTTGTAGACGCGCATTTTCGCGAAGGCGTTCGAGTTCTCGTGCTCCTTCAGGCGCGAGAGCACCGAGAAGCGCGCCATCATTTCGAGCGTGCCCGGCGCGCACGGCGCTTCCGTGAGTTCGGAGCCACGCACGAGCTTTTCGTAGATCTTCTGCTCCTCCATGACGCGGAGGCAGTACGGGACCTTGATGACGAAGATGCGGTCGATGAAGGCTTCGTTGTTCTTGTTGTTCTTGAACGTCTGCCACTCGGCTTCGTTCGAGTGCGCCATGATGATGCCGGTGTAAGGGATTGCGCCGATATTCTCGGTGCCGACGTAATTGCCCTCCTGCGTCGCCGTGAGCAGCGGGTGCAGCATCTTGATCGGCGCTTTGAACATTTCGACGAATTCGAGAATGCCCTGGTTGGCGCGGTTCAAACCGCCTGAGTACGAGTACGCGTCAGGATCGTTCTGCGCGTGCATTTCGAGCTTGCGGATATCGACCTTGCCAACGAGCGAAGAGACATCCTGGTTGTTGTCATCGCCCGGCTCGACCTTGCCAACGCCGATTTGGCGCAAGCGCGACGGGTTCACTTTGGCGACGCGGAACTTGGTGATGTCGCCGCCGAACTCGTCGAGGCGCTTGATGCACCACGGGCTCATCAGCCCGCTGAGGCGGCGCTTCGGGATGCCGTAATCGTCCTCGAGCTTCTCGCCCCAGGTTTCCGGATCGAACAGACCGAGCGGATGCTCGAACACCGGTGACATCTGATCGCCAGCCTTCAGCACATAGATGGGCTTCTCCTCCATCAGCGCCTTCAAGCGCTCGGCGAGCGAGGATTTGCCGCCGCCGACCGGGCCAAGCAGGTAGAGAATCTGCTTCCGCTCTTCCAAGCCCTGCGCGGCGTGGCGGAAGAAGGCAACGATCCGCTCGATCGTCTCTTCCATGCCGTAGAATTCCGCGAACGCGGGGTAGAACCGCACAGTGCGGTTCATGAATATGCGGCCGAGGCGGGCGTCCTTCGACGTGTCCACCATTTTCGGCTCGCCGATCACCGCCAGCAGGCGCTCATGCGCGCTGGCGTAAGCCATCGGGTCGTTTTTGCAGAGCGTTAGGAACTCTTGCAGCGACATTTCCGCTTCGCGCCGCTGCTCAAAAGCGCGGGCATAGGTGCGAAAGATCTCGTCCGACATCGTGCCTCCGTGTTGAGGCCGCCAGCGTCACGCATCTGAGCCGGCGCTCAACGCTTAACAAATCGCCATACAATTCAGGCGCTCGTGAGGAGACATTGCGCTCAAGGCGCACCATCGCCCCGTTCGTCCATTCGCGTACACTGCCATGATTTGCGCGTGGCGGTGACGCTTCATTCACGCATTTTACATGCTGCCGGAACGCCTTCCCGCTCACAATCACTAAAGTCCGCACAGCAAATTGTGACAGCCGCACCAATTGAGGCAGGCGCGCGGGACAAAGCCTCTATTTTACGCGGCCTTAAGCGTACCATGCGCATTGCTGGTCGGATGCGCGGCCAGGGCCCAATGGATATTGCTCTTGAAGGACTGGACCCGGAAATCCGGGCCCAAGCGGCAGCGGCTGCCGCCGATCGCGGCATCAGCTTGGAGGCGTACCTCTCCGAACTGCTGCTGGAAGAGACGTTCGAGGCAATGACGCCGGAATCGCCGCTTACGCCAGAGCCGCCCGCGCCGATCATTCATTACACGCCGGAGCCGCTGCCGGTTTCCGAGCAACCGAAGCCGGATGCTGCCAGCGCGGACAGCAAGTCGCGCGGAAATATCGTGATCCGTCATCGGCTTGATGCGCTGGAGCGGCGCATCGCCATGGCTGTCGGCAGCCTCGATCACGCCATCAGCACGGTGGATTCCTCCGTGCTCAGCTTGGCTGAGCGTGTCGATGAGCAGGACGCGGCGATCGCCAAGGGCGCGGACGCGCTGGCGAAGGTGCTGGGCGAGGTTTCCGGCAGCCTTGCTGCCGTTCGCGCGCAGCTTTCGCAGAGTGACGACGCGCTCGCGACTTTGAACGCCTCGCACACAGCCGCGCAGGCCAATCTGGCCGATCGCGTCGCCGACCTCGATCAGCGCCTCTCCGTCACCGACGATATCGCCCGCGACGCCGACCGCGCCATCGCCGAGACCGCGCGCGCCCAGGACGCGCTGAAGAGCGCCATCGCCAACGATTTCCGCGAGTTTGCCCGCACGGCCGAAGCGCGCACCGCGGCGGATCTGGCCGAAGTCCGTACCGCGGCCATCGCCGCCGCCAATCACGCCGACGAATCCGCTGCCCACGTGCTGGCCGAGATGCGGGCGCTGCGCGAGACGGTCGAGGGCCGCCTGGCTGAAACCGCCGCCGAGACGCAGGCGCGCATGCACGCCGCTTTCGCGGACTCAGTCGAGCTGGTGAACGCACTCAACAGCCGCGTCGCCGAACACGAACGCGACGCCCGCCTCAATGCCGAAAGCATGCGCGCGCGGCTGATCGATATCGAGGACGCCAGCCAAACCGCGATCGAAGCCACGGCCGAGACATTGCGCACGGCGCATTCGGCGCTGGCCGTCGATGTCGCCCGCCTCGCCCAGGATGCGCGCACCTCCGTCGACGCGATGCGCGTCGCTTCGGAAACGCTGCGCGGCGATGTCAGCCGCGACATCCACGCGTTGCAGGACGCCCAAGCCAGCACGCAGGCGCGGCTGAAGCTGGTCGATTCCGCCATCGCCAACGCCATCGCCGACATGGGCGGCGTGCGCGATGAAATCAGCCGCCGCGCGCAAGAAACCGCCGCGCAAGCACGCCAGGACCTCGCGCTCGCCCGCGACGGCCTCGCCAACCGCATAGAGACGCTCGCCACCCGCATGAGCGACAGCGATGCGCTGGCGGCCGAAACACACAAGGCGCTGGCGGCGGAAACGCACCGCGTCGAAGCCTGCACGATCGCCGCGCTCGAGAAAGCGGCGCAGGATCGCGCCGCGCTCGAAAACGTGCTGCGCATGGGCCTGTCCGACGCCGAGCGCGCCCGCGCGGCGATGGAGCAGGCGATCAATCTCAGCATCGCCAATGTCGCCCACGCCGCCCGCGCGCATGCGGACGAAGGCGATCAGCGCCTCAATCAGGAACTGGCCGCGATCCGCAACCAGCGCACCGGCCTGCAATCGCGCATCGATGCTGTCGCCGCCAAGGTTGACGGCGAGCTCGCCAAAATTCCCGCACGCATGGGCGCGATTGAAAGCGCTGCGGCGACGCACATCAATTCCGTCGACGGCCTGCGCGCGCAGATGGACATTCTGTCGAGCCGCATCGATAGCGTGAACCAAGGCGTCACCGCCCGCTTCGAGGACGCCGTCTCGCGCATCTCCAAGCGGTTCGAGAGCGCCAACGCGCCGCTCACTGCCCGCCTCGATGAAGCCCACTCGCGCATCGCCGCGCATGACGCCGCCGCCGCCGAGAGCGCCGAGCACGTGCGCAACCTCGCCCGCATCGTCGATCGTCTGTCAGCGCAAGCGGCCGACACCGCCTCGCACGCCGCCGAGCGGCTGCAGGACGTCGAAATCGCCATCGCCGATCTCAGCGTGAAGCAAGCCTCCGGCGCGCACGACGTGGTCGCCGCGCTCACCAAGGACATGCTCGATGCCGAACAGCGCCATGCGCGCGCGCTCGATGCGCTGCGCCGTGACATCGCGCTGTTCCTCGACGACAGCGATGCCCGCATGGCCAAGCTCGAGGCCGGCCAAGGAGGCGATCTCACCCAGGAATTCACGGCGCTCCATCAGAACGTCGAAGACCGCCTCGCCGAAGCCGAGCGCCGCAGTGTGCGCGCTTTGGAGCAAGTGATGGAAACCGTCGCGTTGCTGCGCCGCCGCTTCAATGCCGGCGAAGGCCAAGACGCCAAGACCGCTTGAGCGCGCCAAGAACCGTTTAGTCGGCTAAGCTTCGCGTATGAGCTTCTATTCCCGCTACATCCTGCCGCCGCTGATCAATTGCGCCTGCGGGGCAAAGCCGATCCGCTACCAGCGCCGCAAGATCGTGCCGCGCGCCGAAGGCATCGTGCTAGAGCTTGGTTTCGGCAGCGGCCTCAACTTGCCGTTCTACGATCCGGTGCGCGTCAGCAAGGTGTACGCGCTGGAGCCGGAAGAAGGCATGCTGGTGCGTGCGCGCAGGGCGGCGGAGGGCGCTAGCGTTGCGGTCGAGGTCCTGCCGGAAACGGCGGAAACGTTTTCGCTGCCAGACGAGAGCGTTGACACCGTGCTTGTCACCTATGCGCTTTGCACCATCCCCGATCCGATTGGCGCGCTCAACAGCGCGCGGCGCGCTCTAAAGCCTGGCGGTGCGCTCTTGTTTTGCGAACACGGCCTCGCGCCCGATCCCAAAATCGCACGGACACAGGCCAAGGTGGAGCCAATCTGGAAACGCGTCGCCGGCGGCTGCCACCTCACGCGCGACGTGCTCGCCATGGTGCGCGGCGGCGGCTTCACGATCGCCTCGTCCGAAAGCATGTACCTGCCTTCAACGCCGAAGTTTGCTGGCTACAACGTCTGGGGTGAAGCACGCAGCGCTTGACGCGGCGTCCTGGCTTGTGCCGGCAGGCGCGCCGCCATATGCGTGGCGCCATGTCTTCCCCCACCCTGATGGACCAATTGCTCGCGGCGCTGACGCTTGAGCAGATTGAAGTGAACCTGTTTCGCGGAATCACGCCCGAGCCGGACCGGGAGCATTTCCGAATCTTCGGCGGGCAGGTCATCGCCCAGGCTTTGGTCGCGGCGTACAGAACCGTCGACGGCGTCGTCTGCCACTCGCTGCAAAGCTATTTCATCCGCCCGGGCGATCCGAAGCAGCCGGTGCTGTTTCAGGTGGAGCGCTCACGCGATGGCAAAAGCTTCGCCACGCGGCGCGTGATCGCCATTCAGAAGGGCGTGCAGATTTTCAACATGGCCTGCTCGTTCCAGGCGCCGGAAGACGGCTACGATCACCAGAGCGCGATGCCCGCCGCGCCACCGCCGGAAACGATCGAGCAGGAACACCTCCGCATGCAGGCTATGTTCGGCGACAAGCCGGAGATCGGCCGCATCTTCCGCGAACTGCCGATCGAGTTGCGGCCCGTGGAGCCCGTCAACTTTCGCGATCCCGAACCGATGAGCGACGTGCATCGTTTGTGGATGCGCGCGCGCGCCGATGTCGGCGACGATGCAATCATGAACCAGGCGCTGCTCGCCTATTCGTCGGACTTTTCGCTGCTCGGCACAGCGATGCGCCCGCACGGCGTCACTTGGCTCAGCGGCGTACAAACCGCGAGCCTCGATCACATCATCTGGTTCCACCGCCCGACGGACTTTTCGCGCTGGCACCTCTACGTCCAAGACAGCCCCTCCGCGTCCGGGGCGCGCGGATTTAACCGGGGCAGCCTCTATCGCGAAGACGGCGTGCTGGTGGCGAGTACGGCGCAAGAAGGGTTGATTAGGAAGCGGTGAGACCCAAGCGGATCTTAGCCTGGCGCCTTTAGCAGGCGCGCGATCCGCCGCCGAAGCCAAGGATGGAAGCAGCGCTCGACATCGCCGCCAAGATAAACCGACACAGGGTTGAGGCCCGTGATGCGCGTAAGCGCGTGGCCTGGTTGCGCACCGTTGAGGTAAACCGCCTGCACCGCGCCGTCGGCACTGGCGTAAAGAGAATACAGATTGGACCAAGCGCGTGCGTGCAAGTACGCGCGATAATAGGGAATGTCGCCACGAGCCCAGGCGATGAGCGCGGAAGCCGCGATGCGGAGCGCCATCTGCGGCGCGTTCACGCTGCGCCCTTCCGATGGACGCTCCGGCAAATCGCCTAAGCTCAGGTCCCACACTAGGTCGTTCGTGTCAGGCATAACCACGTGCAGGCGGAAGTTCGCACCTAGCGCAGCGTAGCGGGCAAGAACAGCATGCCCTCCGGCCACCGCTTCACGCAGCCATGGATAAAATTCATCGCACACGAACGCTCGCACCGACGCGCGAAGCGCCGCGCTTTCGGAAACCGGGCTGGGATCGCATAGTGCGGGGATACCGGCGCTTGCGTCAAACTGCGGCGCAACGCCTTCGGGCTTCAGCAAGCGCACGCAGGCCACACCGCCATGGTTGACCGTGACCGCTCCATTCGCAAGCTCGACACAATCGCCAGGCGCGAGATCGACAGTATCGATGCGTGCGTTGCTGGCGCGACGTACGTCCGACAAGAATCGCTGTCGACTCGTTGGGAACATGTAATGGTTGAGCCATTCGCCGGCGCCGACATACGCGAAGCCGATGAAGTTCGCGCAGGCCAAGCGTGGGGCGATCGCGCACACCTGTTCGACGAAAAACGCGACGTCGTCCGCGGGGAAGTCCAGCCGCAGGTGCGTGAAGAACTGATTGTTATAGGCGGCATAGCCCGAGACTAGAAAATCGATCGCTCCCAGACGCCGTCTGACGTCCGCGACGATCGCCTCATTCACCTCGGTATCGGCCAGATGCCAAGCCACCTGACCCGCGTGCCGCACGGCGACGCCGACCTCCGTGATGTCCGACACTGTGCCGGTGATAAGTATCGAGGTCTCGCCGGCGGCGATGAAGCTGCCGTGTTCAACGACATCGCGATGACGGAAACCCAGCTCCGTCAGCGCCAACTCGATCGTGGCGTCCTTTGGGTGCAGCACCTGCGTGCGGCGGTCAAAGCGCGCCAGGCTGGCGACTTCGAGGTGGCCGGGATGGCAATGCGTGATGACGATGATGTCGGGCGCCGGCATCGCGTCCAGGTCGATGGCGCGGCGCGGAAACACTTCCGCCGTGTCGTCCTGAAAGCGCTCCTCGACCAACGGATCGACCAGCACCGACACATCCGGCGTACGGATGAAATAGCAGGCATGGCCCAGATATTCGACGAGCATTCGGGCTCCTATCCGCAGCGCATCATCCTTATCGACCGCGCCTCAAATCCCCCGGACGAGAGGCGCCAACTGGCTTCACCACGGCGATGGGCCGTCCGATGATTGTCGAGCACCAGCACGTCTCCCACGTCCAAGACGCAATCGTCCATCACTGCGTTGCAGGCCAGATTGATCGCTTCCACCAGGTCCACCACGCGGGGGTCCGAAGCTTCGCCGAAGGCCTTCACCAGGTGCAGGTGCGGCAAGCGCAGTATGTCGCCTTCGCCGCACGCCTCGATGAGCTTGATGCGCTCGGCCTTGGCGCCAAACCGGAGCACGATTTCCGCGCTGCGCGCCAAATGTGCGAGCTCCGGCGCGATACGCTCAAGCGCGGCCAGCGCCTCCTTGGCCACCGCAACCTGATTGCGGCCAAACGCGGGATGGCGCGGATCAGTCCTGACGCATTGAATCATGACGTAGCGCGGCGGCCGCGGCGCCGTAAAATAGTCAGTGTGAAACGAACCGGTCGCCAACAGGTGCGCGTGCTCGAACGCATCGACACGCAGCGGATCGACGTCGAGATCCTGGATCTCGCCTTCCCCCGAAGGCGTAAACACGTCGCCGCCCAGCGCCTTCGCCAACACCGAAAGCACTTCGGGCGCGCAGATGAGGCCTGTCAGTCTGCATTGGCCGTGCGCCTTAAGCGCGGTGTTGAGGTGAGCGGAGACGGCCGCGCTGCATTCACCCGCGTGTACGGCGTCGCTGCTGTTCGCGACCAACGTCCGCACCTGCTCAGCGATCGACGTCATCGCCATACGTGACCACTCCGCATCCGGCTCGCAGGCGCAGCCTCAGTAGCTCGCGGCAACCCGACGCAAAATGCTTTGCAGACCAAGCGCCCTGCCCCTTCCGCGGTTCTTTTCCGCGCGCGCTGCCGTTATATTGCGGAAGGTTTTCCTCGCGAGTGCGGCAGGCGTAGGCGTAGCAACCTTAGATAGGTATATTGCCAGCGCGTCGGGGAAGTCAATACAAGTGGGTCAAACGCAAAGTTGGGTGTCGACACTCGAATGCTCGACGACCCAACTGCCCCAAACAACCACGAGGGAAAGCAAAGAATGACTGTCCGTGTCCGCATCGCACCTTCGCCCACGGGCGAACCCCACATCGGCACGATGTACACGGCGCTTGCGAATGAGACCTTCGCGCGCCGGGAGGGCGGCCAGTTCATCTTGCGTATCGAAGATACGGATCAGAGTCGCTCCACTCCGGATTCCGAACGCAAAATCATGGAAGCGTTCACTTGGCTTGGCCTGCAGTGGGACGAAGGCCCGGACAAGGGCGGGCCGTATGGGCCGTATCGTCAAAGCGAACGCAAGGCGATCTATCATGTTTATGCGGAACGGCTGTTGCGCGACGGGCATGCGTTCCGTTGCTTCTGCACCGCCGAGCGCCTCGAGACGATGCGCAAGAAGATGCGCGCGCTGGGCAAGCCGACGCAATACGATGGCCTCTGCCTCAAGTGCGATCCGCAAGAAGCGGAAGCCCGCGCCGCCAGCGGTGAGCCTCACGTCCTGCGCATGAAGGTGCCGAAAGTCGGAGCATGCGAGTTCACCGACGGCGTCTACGGGCCGGTGGCGATGCCCTGGTCCAACATCGATATGCAGGTTTTGGTGAAATCGGACGGTATGCCGACCTACCACCTCGCCAATGTCGTCGACGATACCGAGATGAAGATCACGCACGTGATCCGCGGCGAGGAGTGGATGTCATCCACGCCGAAACACTTGCTGCTTTATCAGTATCTGGGCCTGAAGCCTCCGGAATTCGTCCACCTGCCGCTGATGCGCGCTCTGGACCGCTCCAAGCTTTCAAAGCGGCGCAATCCGACCTCGATCTCCTGGTTCGAGGCTCAAGGCTATCTGCCGGAGGCGTTGGTCAACTTCCTCGGCCTCTTCTTCGTGCGCATCGGCGAAGGCGACGAAGAGCTGATGACGCGTGACGAATACGTGCACCGCTTCGATTTCGGCGCCGCCTCGAAGGCCGGCGCTGTTTTCGACATGAAGAAGCTGGATTGGGTCAATGCGCGATGGCTGCGCGAGCGCACGAGCCCAGAGGATTTCAGACGCCGCGTCTTAGCTTGGGGCGACCGCGGCGGGCTCTTCACAAACACGATTGAGCTCGCGCGTTCGCGCATTGAGAAGTTGTCGGATCTGGGTCCGTTGATGACGTTCCTTTTCGCGCCAGGAGCAAAACTTGATGAGGATGCGTTTGCGCAGCTTAAGCTCTCGCGCGAACACTTGCGTGTGGTGCTCCAGCGCAGCGGTGCGCTCGTTGAGAGTTTGCCCGAATGGAGCGGCGATGCGCTGTTCGCCGCGGTTTCGGCGATGGCGAAAGAATTGGGCTTGAAGACCAAGGACGTCACGCCTGCTCTCTTCTTGGCGATCACCGGCGAGACGCGTTCGCTGCCGGTGTTTCAGGCAATGGAAATCATGGGCCGCTCTGTTTGCCGCGAGCGTCTGCGCGCCGCCGCGCGATTGATCGGCGAAGATGACACTCCTGCGACGGAGCAGGCGCATGTTGACGAGAGCAATAACTGAACATATCCTTCTGGTTGTAGCGGCGTGGAACGTCGCGTCATGGAGATGGTGTTATGTACAGCAATGACAAAATCGACAGCGCGACGGCGGAACGCGATGACAGCGTTCCGCAAGTGTCCGAAGAGAAGCCGCGCGCGCCCCTCTTCAAGATCGTGAAGCTGGCCGACGACAAGGCGCAGGTTGTGCTGGAGCAGTGCTGCATCCGGTAACGCGGTCGGCCATTATCCGACGGGATCCACGTGCGGCGCGTTCTTCAGACGTGCCGCACGTTTTGTTTGTGGAGACATGGAGGCGGCGACGCCGACAGATGCAGACAGCAGGGCGGCAAGCGCCGGTACATCGGAGCTTGTGGCCACGCCGATGAGCCTTGAGTTCGTCGTCGTGGGCGACACGACGAAATTGCGCGCCCCCTTTGGCCCTGTCGAATGGGATGCGGACGCGGTGCTGCAGACGGGGCTCATCTCACTCTTGCACCACGCGCGCGCGCCGATGCCGCGCGCCGCATTGGCCGAATGGGTGTCAGCCACGCAAAGCGTCGGCCGCGCAGTGGCCGAAGAGGCGATCGACTCGCTTCTCGATGCCGGTTTGCTTGAGCCAAGTTCCACGAAAAGGGAGGCCGACGAAGCGCAACGCCAGGCTTGGGCGCGATACGGCTGGGAGCACGCGTTCCGCTTCCATCTTGCGACCAACCGGTTGCCGAAAATGAACTACGCCGACGATCCCAGCGGCGAGCAAGATAAGGCCATCATGCGCGCCTATCTCGACGCGGAACCGCAACCGCCGCTCTATAGCGCGCGTGGCGGCGAGGCGACGCCGCTGCCAAACACTGAGCGTGCGACGCCGTTGTCTCTGGCGGAGGCGATGCGCCACGAAACGACCTTCGCCGGCCTCGGAGACAACCCGATTGACGTGGCGTTGCTCGGCCGGCTTCTGTTCCTTACTGTTGGTCGCACCGGCACGCGCGCACTGCCCTTGTCTGGCCGCCACGTTCTAAAGACGAGCCCGTCGGGCGGCAGCCGCCATCCCACCGAAAGCTACCTCGCCCTGCTCGAAGGCGATGGACGCGGCGTGTATCACTACGACGTCAAGGACCATGCGTTGCGCCCGCTGGCCGATGTCGCGCCGGAGCACGTTCTCGCGCAATCGTTTCTGAAGACGGCCCGCCTCACTTTCCGGCCGCGACTGGTCTGGGTGCTGACCTCGATCCCCGAGCGCAGCATGTTCCGTTACAGGGAGGCGCGCTCGTACCGGGTGCTCCATTATGACGCCGGCCATGTTCTGCAAACCATCAGCCTTGCCGCGCGCGCATTCGGCTTGCGTAGCCAACGCTCGTATGCGCTGGGCGACACGGACCTCGAGCGGCTGCTCGGCATCGATGGCTATTCCGAAGCCGCGATCGCGGCCACCGCAATAGGATAGCGCGCATGAATGCTGACGCTGGCGCCTCCAATGAAACTTATCTGACGGCGCAGCTAAAGACGTGGCCCGCGCTTCGCATCGACATCGCGACGCTCGCATGCACACGACTGCCCGGCGGCGAGCGCCTGCAGCTGCCGCACGCGGCATGTGTCTCCGTGCTTGCGAAAGCCGCCAAGGGCGCGCCGCGTAGCGCACTCGTCAGCATGGCTGCCGCGGCGCTGGAACATAAAGAAGCGGACGGCGCAGCCTTGGTGGCGGCGCTTGAGGAAGCTGAGCTGCTCATCGACATCAGCGCCGCGCCCGACATGAGCGCTTTGGAACATTGGGTGAAGCGCGGCTGGTTGGATGCGCTCATGCTGCATTGCTCAAGCCGCGACCTCGCTTATGCCGACGCCAACGCAGAAGGCGACGCCAAAGCCAATGACGCGCTTGCCAAACTGATTGCGGCCGAAGGCCCGCCCGAATTGTGGACGACATACTCAGGACGGCAGAAGATCGCGATGCCGCCGCCGGCGCCTGATCCAGCAGAGCCGTTCGAGCAAGTGCTGTTGCGTCGGCGCTCCAACAAGCAGTGGCGCGGCAAAGGCGTCACACTCCCCGTGCTCAGCGCCATCCTGAAAGACGCCAACCACCAATCGTATCGCGTGCGCGCCGAGGCAGAGGCGCAGCTGGACACCAATCCCGCCGCGCTGCTGAATTCATCGTTCACTGCCTTGGAATCCTACGTTGTTGCCTTCAACGTCGACGAGTTGGCGGCGGGCCTCTACCATTACGACCTCAAAGATCACGCGCTGACACTGTTGCGTGAGGGTGATTTGAGCGATGAGTACGTGCGCGCCTGCATCGGCCAGAGCCGACCGCGCGGCGCGGCCTTCGCGATCATGCTCTCAATCGTCTGGCCGCGCTTCATGTACCGCTATCGTCATCCACGCGCCTATCGCACTTTGCTCACCAACGTCTCTGAGCTTGCGCACAAATACATTCTTTTGGGGACGTCGTTCGAATTGAGTTCGTTCCTCACGCCAGCGTTTGAGGACAACCTTGCGGAGGCGTTCTTGGGCGTCGACGGCCGTACCGAGTCGCCGATCTATACGGTGGCGCTCGGATGAGCGCGCCTGATTGGTTCGCACGCGCGGCGCTAGCATTTCACGACGCCTCAAGCTTCGGTCGATTCGAGACGCCGCGTTCCGGCTTTGAGCCGGCCACGCCCACAACGGCGGACGCACAGCCGTCGCTCCTCTCGGAGCCGCTCCGCAAGCTTCTCTCGAAGCGGCGCTCAACGCGTGACTTCAACGGCGCGCCACTTACACGCGAGGCTTTGGAGGCTATTGGTTGGGCCGCCTATGGGGCTTTGCCCGGCGATCCCATGCGCCGAACGGCGCCGTCCGCCGGCGGCCTCTACCCGCTTCACTTCGTTGTCGCGGCGCTCCGCGTCGATGGTTTGCCGCGCGGCTTTTACAGTCTGACCGACAACATGGCGCCGCTCGGCATGAGCGACGCGCTCGACGATGTCGGGCGTCTCTTCCGCACGAAGCACATCGCTTACCAGCGCGCGGCCGCGATCGTATTCGTCGTCGGCTCGATTGTTCTCGCGAACGGAAAGTATGGCGAACGGGGTTACCGTTATCTCCTGCTGGAGGCTGGTCACGCCATGCAGAACGCCTCCCTCGCATGCGCCGATCTCAACCTTGATCACGTGCCCGTCGGCGGCCTTGATGACGACCTGATCAACGCCGCCATTGGTCATTCGGCGGCAGGTCAAGTCGCTCTCTATGCATTGGCAATCGGCGGGGCGGCATGAGGGCCCCTTGCGTCGCGCTGCGCCCGACGTCGCTCTCGTTGGACCCTGCGCGACTGAAACAACGCGTCGACGGCGCGCCGGCGATTGCGCTGCGGAGAGGCACGTTGACCTTGGCCGGCGGCCGCAGCTTTCCGATCATTGGCCGCGGCGTCGCCCAAGCGGACGAAGAAGCGTGCTTGGTCGCAACGGCGGAAGCGATCGAGCGCGCCGCGGTGCACGCCGATCCGCCGGGGCGGATTGCCTGGATGGTCGGCGCAAACGGCAGCGAAAGCTGGCAGACGCGAGCTGAAGCCAGCAATGGCGCGGGCGAGGTGTGGGTGGAGCTCGCACAGATTATGCCCAGCGCACGCGCTCCTCAGGCGCGCTCCGGACCTCGCGCCGCCATGGGCGTTGCCGCACATCCAGATCCCGGCGTCGCCCAACAGAAGGCGATGGACGAAGCCATCGAGCGCGCCGCCTTGCATGATTTTTGGGGCAATGTCGGCGACCCATGCTTTGCCTTTAGGGAACTCGAAAGCGACACGCCGCTGATCACAACGCTGAACACCTTGGGCTATGGTGTTCACGCTGCAAGTTGGGAATGGATCGGTCGCGCCGTTGCGGTGGTCTTTCTGATCGCCCGCGATGAACTCCAGGACGGTCCGATGTTGATCGCCGGCGCAGGCTGCGCAAGCGAACCCGCGGCAGCGGAAACATCGGCGTGCAACGAAGCATTTGCGCAACTGATCAACGCGGCGGAACTGATGCTATCCGGCGTCGACCGAGCGGCGCTCGAACGGGAAGAGCCGCGCTGCATGTACTGGCGCGCCGAACCTGCGAAGGCCTTGCTTGCGCATCTCGCACGCAAGAGCGGCCCAACCCAGTCGGTACGATCGCGCGCGCACGCGGACGCCATCGTGCTGAATCGGATCGCGCCGGCGCCGTACGCGGACTGGTCAGTCAGGCAAGTGGTGTTGCCGGCGCTGCCCGCTATTGCGATCGATACTGTCGGCCCCGCGGGCCCCTCACCGTTCTGACCATGAGCGCCCGCGCTCCCCGTGTTGATCTGCTCTTTCTCGATGGGCGGTGGCTCATCAATCTCCCATGGGTCCGCACGCGCCACGTCCTTGAAGGGGACATCGGCGCATTCATGGAATCTGTTCAAGCGCCAGCCGGGGCCGCCGAAGCCTCGTCGATTGAGGAGATTCGCCAGATAAGCCTTCACGCTCAGAACGGCGCCGACGCCGTTCATACCGGCGATGACGCGTGGGATGCGTATTTCGCGGGCCGCCGCCACGTGCCGTACGCCAATTACTCCGATGCCGCGACGCTCGACGTCGACGCGTCGCTGATGCGCGCTTACAGCGCCGATCAAGCGTTTCCCACCACAGACAGCGATACCGCCGACATGCTGCGCTTGCCGCACCCTGCCCTGGGTGCGCCGCGGTCAGACATCGAGCGGCTGGCGCATGCGCTATTCTGGAGCTTCGGGGCTTTGCGCTGGGGCGAGTTGCTGGGTGCGGGCGAGGTTTTCCATAGCCCAGCACCTTCGAAGGGCGCGCTGCAACCAACGCGCGCCTACGTCGTGCTGGGCGAAGCCGGCGGCGACGCGCATCGGTTGTGGCGCTACGATCCGGAAATGCATGCGCTTGTCCCCGCAGGCGCGCTGACCACCGCGGCCGCACAAACCACCGTGCTTTTGACGCTGCGTTTCGAGCGCGCGCTTTGGCGCTATCGCCACGACTGGGCTTACAAGGATGTCTTTTTTGATCTTGGGCACGCGCGCACCGCCCTGCAGTACGCGTGTGACGGGCTGAACATCGGCAGGGTGGAGAGAGATGCATCAATGTTTGCATCGCAATTGGACCGGCCATTGACCGAGGAAGTCATGGCGGCCTTCACGCTTGAGTTTCACGATGACCGCGGCGCTTGAAGCCTTTCTCACCGACCACTCCGGCGCGCTGAGCGCCGGCGCCTGGGCGGAGCGTTTGCGCGCGGGGCGAGATTACCTCGTCGCAAATGGAGCGAGCGAGATGCTGCTCGACGCTAACATCGCCGCACTCCGGTCGACGGGGGAGGATTGGACGGAGTTCGTGAGCGTCTACGGGCGCGCACTTGACGACGATGTTCTCTTGTTCGTGGCGCCGCTACGCGTGCCAGAGGCCAGCACACCGGCGCTCGGACACGCCCTCTTGGTGCGGGACCGCCCGGCGACCGCGAGCGTGGCCGCGATGCGCCCGCACCTCGAAAGGGCCATTGGCGAAGCCTTGTTCGGACAAGCGCTCGATGCGAGCGGACGTCACGTCGAGTTCTTCCATGTGCGGAACGCAAGTTGGCGCGACAATAAAGACATTGATCAGCCGATCGCCTTCTTCACACCGTTCAATTTCGGTCAGTATCGCGTCACGTCCGAGATGGCGGCGATCCGGCGCACACAGATGCTGACCAATGTCACGTTGGCGCGCCATGCCGATTTCGTACAGAACGCAGCGCGCCGGCTCGGCGTCCAGATCAACGGAGCATCACCACAGACGCTCGCGCTCGATTGCGAGGGGCTCAACAGCGCTATCGCCGCCTGGCTCTTCTTGCACGAGATCATCCACCTGAACGGCCCAGCGCCACTTTTCGGCGGTCGCGTGCGAAAGCTTGAGTTGGGCTTGAGCTACGCAAGTATTGAGGAATTCCGCGTCGACGCCTCGCTGTGTGTCGGACTTTTGGCAGCGCAGCAGCAGCTGGGGCCGCTTGCCCGCCAGATCGTCGAAATCGTGGTGATGGAGCGGCTGTTGCGCTCTGGCGCCGACGACCATGCCTATCCTCTGACGGTCGTTGAGAAGCGCCACGGCCGTCTGTGGCGCGCGCTCATGGCGCGTCATGACGCGATCCGCTTTGCGCCTGAGGGCGTCCACATCGATCTCGCGCGTGTCGAACAAGCGCTCGTCAACGTTCTCACCGATATCTACCAAACCGAGCAGGCGGCCGCGCACATGGATGATCTCGACGCCGCGAAGCTGCACCTGCGGAACTTCGCCAAGCAGCTCACTCAGCGCCAGACGGCTCCTTGACCCGCGGCGCGAAGGCGTCGCGAAACAGGCGCCAAAGCAATGGCGCGAGAAGTATCGCCACCGCCGCCGTCATCAGCAGACTGATCGCAGCGCCCCGCCCGAGCGATTGCTCGACGAAGGCTGTCTGGTAGGCAAGGTAAGCGACGGTTTCCGTCGCGCCGCCGGGGCCGCCCTCGGTCATGATAAAGACGCTGTCGAACTCGCGCCACGCATCCATGAGCAGAATGATCGTCACAAACGAGTAAACCGGGAAAAGCATCGGGGCCATAACGAAGAAGAATCGCTGCAATGGGCCAGCGCCATCGATCTTCGCGGCTTCGATCGGACTGCGATCCATGGTTTGCATCGCCGCAAACAAGACCAGCGCCGCGAAGGGCGCGGAGGTCCATAGTTTGTAGACAATTAGCAAGCCGCGCGCGCCAGCGTCGGACGAAAACCACTCGACGTAAACGCCCACTTGTTCAAGCAGCCAGCTATAGGGGCCCCAATAGTCCTTTAGCATCCATGCAAACACCAGAGCCGCCGCCACTGGCGTCACCGCAAATGGCGCCAGTATCGCGGTAATAAGCGCACCGCGGCCGGCGCGGATTCGGTCAAGACCGAGCGCCAGCAAGGTCGCGACAACCAATTGCGCGACGACCGACACCCCCGTGTAAAAGGCCGTCCACCAAACCGCGCGCCAAAACCGCTGGTCAGCCAACGTCACAGCGTAATTCTCTAGGCCGACAAATCGCGACGCCTCTCCGAACGACGCGGCCGTCGCGCTCAAGCCGACGAGGATCAGCAGGGGCAGCCCCAGCAACAGGATCATGGCTGCGATAGCCGGCAGCGCCAGGCACCATAACGTCCTTGCGTGCATCACAATCGCACCCCGCGTTCTCGCACCAGCGTCACGGAAGCGCGCTCCATGGCGTCAAGCGTAAGCCGCGCATCGACGCCGCCGCGGAGGTAGCGATGCAAGTGCGGCTGCACCGCATCGCGGACCGCCGGGAAATAGCTGACCGCCGGCTCCGTTCCCGTTCCGGCGGCTAGGTTTTGCGCCGCGGCCGCGTTCCAAGGATAGCGTCGCGCAAGGCCCGCATCGGTCGCGACGCTTGTGCGTGGCGACAGGCAGAATTGTGCGCTGCCGCGCATCGCCTGTGGGGTGCTGGCGGCGAGCATGAGTTGAAACGCGGATTGGGGATCGCGCGCGTTTCTCGGGATCGCCCAGCAATCAACGCCAAGACCCGAATACGGCAGACGCCCAGCGCCCACCGGCGAGCCCGCATAGGCAATCAGCCCACGCACGCGCGACATCTCCGGATCATCCATCTCCACGCCGCGCGTGATCCAAATGTTTGATGTCGCCGCCAATCCTTGCTGCAGCGCCACCATAACGTCGTCATTGGTGAAATTGACCATCGCGCGCGGACCGGCGGCCGCGAGCCGCTGAAGCGTGTCCAAGGCATGCAAACCCGCCTCCGAGTAAAATGCCAGGCGTCCATCGGCGTCGAGCCATGCGCCGCCATGCGCAATCAAGGCGTTGTTGAACTCGTTGACGAGCCCGCTCCCGCGCAGCGTCAGCGCCAACGGAATCCGCACCCGACCGCGGAGCGTTTCCGCTAGGTCCAGCCAATCACCGATCGAGCGCGGCGGCTCAGCGCCCATTTCAGCGAGGACATCGCGTCGAAAGAACAGAACCTGCAAATTGAGCGCGAAAGGAATGGCGAAAGTTTCGCCGTTTCGCTGAACCGCACGCCACATCGCCGCGCTGATATCGTTCGGCGCCAGTGCGCGCTGGTTCGCGGCGATGAGATCATCAAGTGGCGCCAGCCAGCCGCGCTCCGCCAGTTCGGCGACACGGGAAATGGCGTTTACGTGCACGAGGTCGAACGGCGCCGCGCCGCCGCCGCCCAAGGCGATGTTTGTCTGCTCGCGCAGCTGGCTCACGGACACCATGCGAAGCTCAAGCGATCCGCCGGCGGCCCGTCGCATCAGCGCCGTGAAATATTCTGTCGCCGAAAAGCGATTGGCGAGGACGGCCAACGGCCTTCGGATCTGCCCAGACGCAGGCCCCGCGGCCATCGAGCCCATGGTGGCGGCCGCGGCTGCAAGCACATGGCGGCGCTGCACAATCATCGCTGCGGCCTTGGCGCGCCGGCGGCCATGCCACGCACGAAACTGTTGCGCAGGAAAAGCACGAGCACAACGATCGGCAGCGCGATCGACGCCGAACCAGCCGCGGAGATCGTCCAATTCCTGATGCTGTCAGCGCCGAACTGACTGATCAGCACAGGCGCCGTCGCCGCTTGGGTGCCCGCCAGCGTCGCGGGCAACAGGAACTCGTGAAACGATAGCAAGAATGCGAACAAGAAGCCGGTCACCAGAGCCGGCGCTCCCGCGGGCAGGATGACACGCCAGAACGCTTCAGCCTGTGAGCACCCATCCATCACCGCCGCTTCATCGATCGCGCGCGGCATATCGCGATAGAAGCTGTGAAACATCCAAACCAGGAACGGCTGGTTGATCGCGACAAGCGAGACGATGAGGATGAGGTGCGTGTCGTAAAGGTTCGTGGCGCGGGCGATTGCGTAAAACGGCGCCACGAAGGCCATGCGTGGCATCGTCCGGAACAGAAGCGCGATGATCAGCAACGCCGCAGACCAGCGTCCGCCTATACGCGCCAGCGCGTAGCCCGCGGGCGCGGCCAAGGCGACGGCGATGAAGGTCGCGAGCGTGGCCACGATGAGGCTGTTCAACAGATAGCGGCCCATTCCTTCGTCGCGCCAGAGCTGCGCGTAGGCGTCGAAGGTGACGTCAAAAACAAGACGCGGCGGCAGCGCGAACGCATCAACGGGATGCTTGATCGATGTAAGCATCATCCAAATGAGCGGTGCGCACGCGAACAGCGCCCACGCGACGAGGCCCGCATAGATCAAGGCAAGCGGAATGGCGCGCTTGGCTGTCATGCGGAGACTCGATCGCCAGATTCAGGATCGAACCAGAGCATCGCCTCCGGCGCGAAAGCGACACGCACATTTTGACCAACGGCCCCGGCCCGTCCCGGCGCGCGCGCGCGAATGATCCCCGCCGCAGTCTCGACCTTGTACTCGGACACGTCTCCGAACCATTCGACGGAGGCGATTCGACCGCTCGCGCCCTCGGTGTTCGGGTCCACAAAGCGCACATTTTCGGGACGTATGCCCAGCACAAGTCGCTCACGGCCCGGGAACGGTGACGCGCCGAGATCGGCATTTTCAACCAGGAAGCGCCCATCGCGCGAAACACCGTGCAGCTGATTGATCGGCGATGCGCCAAGCGCGGTGGCGACAAAAAGACTCTGCGGATTGGAATAGATCGCCTCCGGCGTGCCGACCTGCAAAAGCACGCCGCCATGCAGCACGCCCACACGATCAGCCAGCGACATCGCCTCCATCTGATCGTGCGTTACGTAAAGCGTCGTCGCGCCGAGCTGGCGCTGCAGCGCTTTGAAATGAGTGCGCAACGTCGTTCTTAGCGCCGGATCGAGATGTGATAGCGGCTCGTCCATGAGAAAGCCCTGCGGCTCGCGAACGATGGCGCGCGCAAGCGCAAGGCGCTGGCGTTGGCCGCCGGAGAGCGTGTGTGGTTTTCGGGGCAGCAGCGGCGTGATGTCGAGCCGTTCCGCTGCACGCCGCACGCGCTCGTCGAGTGCTTGCCCGCTCAGCGCGCGGCGGCGGAGCGGAAACGCGATGTTCTCGTAGGCGGTCAAGTGCGGATAAAGCGCGTAGTCCTGGAACACCATCGCCAGGTCGCGCGCTTTCGGCGCCAGGTCGGTAACGTCGCGGCCTCCGACAAAAACCTTGCCCGAACTTGGCGTGTCGAGCCCCGCGATCAGGCGCAATGTCGTGCTCTTGCCGCAGCCGGACGGTCCCAGCAGAACGAAAAACTCACCGTCGGCGATCGTCGCGCTCAGGTTCGAAACAGCTGCCGCGCCGCTCCACGCTTTGCTCAGCGCTTCAACCCGAATCTCCGCCACGCTGGCCCCCGCGCCGCAACATTCAACCCCAGGCTGCGAGGATGCGTGCGAATTCGGTCGCTTTCAACCCCTTCAACGCTCCACCGTCACTTGCCGACGACCCCAAACCAGCACGGCCGCCGCCACCAAAGCCAGCGCCACCCCAGCGATGCAAACGGTGAGCAGCGCCGAAAGACGAGCGTCGACCAAAATGCGCGCGCCATCGGTTACAATAGGCGCGCTCCATTGGATCGCCAGCAGACTCGAGAAGAGCCCGAAGAAGGCGGACACGATTGTTAGGGCCAGAACGATGCCGTTGAGACGCCGCGCAGCGAGCTCTGTTTCAGCGCGCACGAGCGTCGCATCGTGTATTTCCAATTGTTCAATTGTCCCTTTGTAGCGGCCGAGGCGCTGGTCAAGCCGGAACACGTCACTCAGCAGTGCGTGCGCGCGCCTCACTTCCGCGGAATAGCTGATCGACTTGGAGAAGCACAAAGCGTCGATCTGCAAACACGCAAAGCGCAACTCCGAAATGAGCGCACTTCGTTTGTCGGCATTCTTGCGATCATGGATTGTTTCGAGAATCTCGAACTGCTTGCGCTCAAGCGTCGCCAGCGTCGTGCCCGTAAACAGCGCAAATGCACTGAGCGCATTCAGCACGTCATCCTGCACCGCTCCTGCAAGCGAAATAACTTCGACCGTGAACGAGGCCGTGCTCGGCTCTAGGCGCAGCGCGCTCACGCCGAGACGTTTCAGCAATGCGCCAAGTTCGGCGCTATCACCACTCGTCGCACCCTTCACAGCAACGGCGGTTCTTATCTCCGAGGCGAACGCCTGCATGGCCGCTTCGTCGTTGCCGATGATCGTCACCACAAGGCGCGAGCGGACCTGCAACGCTGGGACCACGGATTCTTGCAAGTTGTACTGGCGCACCACAGCACGCCCAGCCGCAAGCTTCTCGGTCGGCTGAAACTCGAAGCAAACGTCGCCGAGTAGGAGTCCCTGCGCCTTTATCCGTGATGGCGTCAGAGTGGCGGTGGGAATTTCGACTTGGCGCTTTCCGACCGAGGTGCAAGCGCCGAAATCGCTCAATCCTATGCTAAAGATCAACGCGTGATCGGTTGCTTGCATGCCGCGCCCCTCCCCAAATCTCCTGAAGTTAATCTGCGGGGACGCCCAGTTTAGCAATACGTGCGCGATGCCGACGAGTTGCGGCGCGCCTTTCAGCCCGGTTCAAGAGCGACAACGCCTGCCGCATCGGCGGGCACTGCTCCGCAGCCCAGCCGACCGCGACGGCTCAGAGGCGCTAGCCGTGACGAGCTTGCCGGGCAAAATCAGAATAAAAACTGGAGCGGGCGATGAGATTCGAACTCACGACCCCAACCTTGGCAAGGTTGTGCTCTACCCCTGAGCTACGCCCGCATCCTGGGTGCCGCCGGCGCGGAGGCCGGGGCTGAGGGGCGGTCATATCGCAGAGGGCGGGCCGCGAAGCAAGGGGGCAGCGGCGAGTTGCGCTGCGGCTTGGCTTTTATCCCGCCGCGCCGGGCCGATTTAGGCGGCTTCGGCTTCTTCGGCGACGTCGGCCGGGAGCACGTGCTGCAGCTCCAGCCAGCTCACCAGGCGGTCATCGACGACGACGATGCCCTTCACGAACGCCTCGCCCTTTTCGCAGACCGGCGGCGTGGGGCGGACCTCGTCCGGCTTGGCGGTGAGGATTTCGAGCACCTCGTCGACCAGCATGCCGACCAGGCCCTCGTGGGCGGCGACGACGATGATGGCGCTGCGCACCGAGGTTTCGGCGGCGCCAAAGCCGAAGCGATCGGCGAGATCGACGATCGGCAGCACAGCGCCGCGCAGATTGACGATGCCGCGCACGTAGCGTGGCGCTTGCGGCAGCGCCGTCGCTTGCGCCCAGCCGCGGATTTCGCGGACGTCCTGGATGTCGATGCAATATTCCTGCGCGCCCACGCGGAAGAGCAGAAGCTCGATGTTCTGCGCGTTGTCACTCATGGCTTTCCCCCTCAGCGCTGGCGCTGCACTCACGACGGGACAGTGAGCGCGACTTTGCTAAGAAAATCTTCGCGACGCTGCATCCCAACATTTGTTGGTGGGATGCAGGCGCCGTTCTGCTCATGCCGCGCGTCCACGTTGACGGAAACTCTCGACGCGGCCGCCGGTCTGCGCTTGCGCGACTTGGAAGCGCTGCATGAGCGCTGCGAGTTGTTGCGCCTCTTGCGCCAGCGACGTGCTGGCGGCGGTGGTTTCTTCCACCATCGCCGCGTTTTGCTGCGTCATCTGATCCATCTCGTTGATGGCGCTGTTCACTTCCTTGAGCGCTGTCGCCTGCTCCTGCGATGCGGTGGCGATCTGCTCGACCACGGTGCTGATCTCGCTGACTTGCTTGAGGATGCCAGCCAGAGATTCCCCCGTCTTGTTGACGAGATCGACGCCCTTCTCGACTTCGCCAGCGGCTGTCGAGACGAGCACTTTGATCTCGCGCGCGGCTTCCGATGAACGCTGCGCCAGTGCGCGCACTTCGCTCGCGACCACCGCGAAGCCACGGCCCGCCTCGCCCGCGCGCGCGGCTTCGACGCCGGCGTTGAGCGCAAGCAGGTTGGTTTGGAAGGCGATTTCGTCGATGACGCCGATGATGCGGCCGATCTGGTTGGACGATTGATGGATCTCGCCCATGGCGCTGACGGCGGTGCGCACGATCTCGCCGGAGCGTTCGCCTTCGCTGCGGGCTTGGCGGACGATGGTGTTGGCGTGATTTGCGCCTTGCGCGGTGGTGGCGACGGTTGAGGTGATCTCATCGAGCGAGGCGGCGGTTTGTTCGAGCGCGGCGGCCTGTTGTTCGGTGCGGCGCGAGAGCGAGTCCGCGGCCGAGGCGAGGTCGTTGGTGCCGGAATGCATGTTGTGCGCGGAGTCGATCGCCGTACCGATGGCGTCCTGCAGCGTTTTCACCGCGCCGTTGTAATCGACGCGCAAGCGTTCGTAGCTCTCGGGAAAGGCTTGATCGATGCTGGCGGTGAGATCGCCATCCGACAGTGATTTCAGCGCGCTCGCGAGCGCGGCGACGACGCCGGCTTGCTCGGTTTCCTTGGCTTGACGCTCGCCCTCCATGGCGATGCGGCGCTGTTCCTGGGCGGTGACATCGCAGGCGATCTTGATGACTTTGACGGTCTGGCCGTTGGCGTCGAGCACCGGATTGTACGAGGCCTGGATGTAGATATCGGCGCCGGCCTTGTTCACGCGCCGGAAGACGGTGGCGAAGAATTGGCCGCTCTGCAGCTTGTGCCAGAACTCGCGATACTCGGTGCTCTCGCGCTCCTCGCGCGGCATGAAGATGCGGTGATGCTGGCCGGTGATCTCTTCAAGCCGATAGCCCATGGCGCCGAGAAAATTCTCGTTGGCCCAAAGGATCGCGCCGTCTGGTTTGAACTCGATCAAAGCTTGCGATCTGCCGATCGCTACGAACTTCGCTTCCAGTTCTTTTGCTTCTGCTGCCGCCTGCTCGCGCTTCTCGCGACCATTGAACATGCCCATGCTCGCCCCTCCGAACGACATATGCCGTTCGAACAGGGTGCGCCCGTTTTGCTAAAGAAATGCTCGCCTCGCTGGCGACTAACATTTGTTGCTATGTAGGGTTGAATACACTTCCATTTGATGGCGACAAACGACGCTCACTCGCCCGGCTTTGCGGGGCGCGGAGCCTTGAGTCTTCTACGATTTATGTGGCCATCGGGGGCGACGTGACCTTCGGGCGTGCGGCCGCGGAAGTAGTCGCGCTGCCAGCCGTGCTTCACGGCGTCGCTCTCCTTGTCAGCCAACTTATTCAGAAAGTTCGTACGACTTTGGCCCCACGCCTCGTACTGACGCTTCAAGTCCGGATCGTCGCTGAGCGCTTTCACGATCGGTTCGAACGCGTCCATCTGCTCGTGCGGAATCGGCGTGATGAAGCAGAACGGCTCGCCCTTCTTGAACGAGATCATGCCCGGTCGGGTGAAGCGCCAGTTCATCGTGAAGGGAAACGGCAGCCAATAGGTTTCGACGACGCCGACGAGCGGCTGGATGCCGTCCTTGATGTGGTTCGGCGGGCCGGCGACTTGCAAATCCCAGCCTGGCTCGGTGCGGAAGAGATAGCCGGTGTGGAAGGTCAGCACGCCGCCTGAGAAGTGCGACACCGCCCAGCGATCGAGAAACTCGCGCGTCGTGTCGCCGTCCGGATCGAGGCGGATGTCCTGCGTCAGCGGGCCGCCATTCCAGGAGGCCGTGAACGATACCGGCGAGCGCAACTCCCAGCCGGTCGTGTTGGCCACCACCAGCGGCAGACAGCGGTACGGGTGGCGATCGGAGAACTTGTCCATCCACTCGCGGTCAGGGCTGCCGGGAACGAGCGGCGCGGCGGACGGATCGACCTGATAACACGTGAGTTTCATGGCCTTTGTCCTAGACGTTCGGCGGCCAGCGCGCCAAGAGGGCGCGCCATGCCCGCGACTGAACAAGACCTGTTTGCCCGTTTCGACGCCCTCGGCATCGCCCACACGACGACGCGGCACCGGCCGGTTTTCACCGTCGAGGAAGGCGCTGACCTCAAGGCGCAGTTGCCGGGCGGGCACTCCAAGAACCTGTTCCTAAAGGACAAAAAGGGCGCGATCTTCCTCCTGAGCGCCATCGGCGACACCAAGATCGATCTCAACGCCGTCTCCAAGCTGCTGGGCGTTGGCCGTTTCAGCTTTGGCTCGGCGGAGCTGCTGGGCGAATGCCTTGGCGTCACGCCAGGGTCGGTAACGCTCTACGCCATCATCAATGACGCGGCGCAACGCGTGCGGGTGCTGCTGGATGAGGCGCTGTTCGCGCACGCCATCGTCAATTTCCATCCGCTCAAGAACGACGCGACGACCGCGATCTCGCCACAAGACGTGCTCAAATTCCTCGACAGCACCGGGCACAAACCAACGCGCATCGCGTTTGATTCAAACGGCGTCCCTCGTCTGATTTGATCGGACCTAATTGATCAGGACGATGCGCCAGCCCATGTTGAGGGCCAACGTAAGGACCCTATTGCATGAGTTTCATGGACGGCGCCGCCGCCCCCGACGCGATCAAGGACGGCTCGGACCAAGGCTTCATGGCCGACGTGATCGAGCCGTCGCGCGAGACGCCTGTGATCGTCGATTTCTGGGCGCCGTGGTGCGGCCCGTGCCGCACGCTGCAGCCGGCGCTTGAGAAAGCTGTGCTCGCCGCGAAAGGCAAAGTGCGGCTGGTGAAGATCAACATCGACGAGAACCCTGGCGTGGCCGGTCAGCTTGGCGTGCGCTCGATCCCAGCTGTGTACGCGTTCGACAAAGGGCGCCCGGTCGATGGCTTCATGGGCGCGATCCCGGACAGCCAGATCAAGATGTTCGTCGACAAGCTCGCTGGCGCCGACATGAGCGCGGCGCTCGAGGAGTTTTTCGCGCAAGCCAATGAGAGCCTGGCGCTCAACGATTTCGGCGGCGCGGCGCAAGGCTTCGCGCAAGTGCTGCAGCTCGATCCCGAGAACGTCAAAGCGCTCGCCGGCATGGCGCGCGTCTACGCCTCCACCGGCGAACCGGAGCAAGCGCGCGAAATCCTCGCCATGATCCCGGAAGACAAAGCCAACGATCCCGCCGTCGCCGGCGTGCGGGCGATGTTGGAGCTTGCCGGCAATGGTGGCGACGACAGCGAAACCGCACCGCTGCTGCAAGCCGTAAACGCCAACCCGAACGATCACCAAGCCCGCTTCGATCTCGCCAACGCGCTCGCGGCCAAAGGCGATCTCGGCGGCGCTGTCGATCATCTGCTCGCCATCATCGAAGCCAAGCGCGATTGGAACGAAGACGCCGCGCGCGTGCAGCTGCTCAAAGTGTTCGAAGCGGCGGGCTTCACTTCGGACGTTGCCAAGAATGGGCGCCGCCGTCTCTCGGCGTTGCTGTTCTCATGAGCCAGTGGGGCTATCGCAAGCCGGCGGACCTGCCGCAGACGCTCTCGCTCTTCCCGCTTCCGAGCGCGATCCTGTTTCCGCGCGGTGTGCTGCCCCTCAACGTGTTCGAACCGCGCTATCTCAACATGGTTGACGACGCGCTCGCTGGCGATCGGCTGATCGGCATGATCCAGCCGGCGATCGGCGAAGAGAACGCGGCGACGCCGACGCTTTCCGATGTCGGCACGGCGGGGCGCATCACCTCGTTCTCGGAAACCGATGACGGACGCTATCTGATCACGCTCACCGGCGTGTGCCGCTTCCGGTTGCTGCGCGAGCTGCCGGGCTCGGGCCCGTATCGCAAAGCCGCGGTCGAGTACGAAGAATTCGGCGCCGATCTCTATCCGCCGAAAGCCGGGATTGATCGCGAACGCTTGCGCGAAGCGCTGGAGCGTTACGTCGATATGCACGGGCTGCAGACGGATTGGTCCGCTGTCGATGAAGCGTCGCCGGAAACACTGGTGAACGCCTGCGCGATCCTCTGCCCGTTCGATCCGCCGTCAAAGCAGGCTTTGCTGGAAGCGCCGTCGCTGGCGGAACGTTGCGACGCGCTGATCGCGCTGCTCGAATGGAGCGCCGATATCGACGGGCGCATGCAATGAACAGCGAGATCGATCCGAAGCTGTTGGAAGTTCTCGTCTGCCCGCAAACGCGCGGGGCGTTGCGTTACGATAAAGAGCGCCAAGAACTGGTGAGCGACAAAGCGCGGCTCGCTTATCCGGTGCGCGATGGCGTCGCCATCATGCTGATCGATGAAGCGCGTGAGTTGGGGATGAGCGAATGAGCGCCGCCGAACAAATCCAGCGGCCCTGGCCGACCGACCTCGTGTTCGCGCGCGAAGACAAGGTGCTGCGTATCTCGTTCGACGACGGCGCCGCGTTCGAAATTCCGTTCGAGCTGCTGCGCGTCGAGAGCCCTTCCGCCGAAGCGCGCGGCCATGGCGGCCCGCAAGAGCGGCCACTGATCATCGGCAAAGCCCGCGTCGGCGTCGTGCGCGCCGAGCCTGTCGGGCGTTACGCGGTGCGCATCGTGTTCGACGATGGGCACGACACCGGGCTTTATTCGTGGGATTTCCTCTACGAACTCGGCCGCGACAAAGAGCTGTTCCTGAAAGAATACCGCGCCCGCGTCGCCGCGCGCGAGGTTCATCCAGAAGCTTAGTCCGTCTCGTACACCACGCGGCCATCGACAATTGTCAGCACTGACGACGCTTCGTGGATGGTGTGCGCTGGAACCGTGAAGATGTCGCGGTCGAGCATGATGATGTCGGCGCGCTTGCCGACCTCGAGCGAACCCAGCCGCGCCTCCTCACCCAACTGATACGCGGACGCACGCGTCATCGCGTTCAGCGCTTGCGCCACGCTCAAGCTCTGCCCCGGATTGCGTGGCGGCGCGTCGGCTTGACCGGGCAAGCGGCGAGTGACGGCGATTTCGATCAAGGTCAACGGTTCGTAGGTGGAGAGATAGGCTGAGGCCGGCCAATCGGCGCCGAAGCTTTGCACCACGCCGGCGGCGATCAGATCGCGCACCGGATACGCGCCCTCCATCAAATCCATGCCGACGAACGCGCCGATATTGTCGTAGCTCGGATCGCGCGTGGCCCATTGGATCGAGGTCTGCGCGACAACGCCGAGCGCGGCGAAGCGCGAAATGTCCGCGCGCTCCACGAAATCCATGTGCGCGATGGCGTGGCGGAGATCTGGGCGCTCGGCTTGCGTTTGCGCTTGCTCGATCGCATCGAGCGACATCGTCACCGCCGCACCTCCGATCGCGTGGATGTGCACCGGCACGCCCGCCGCCTGCGCCGCGCGCAAGCGTGCGTTCATGAGGTCCGGCGGCGTCATCGGCTCGCCGCGGAAGCCGGCGCGGTCATGATAATCGTGGGTGAGGAACGCCGTGTGCGCCTCGGGCACGCCGTCGGCGAACAGCTTCACCGCGTATGGCCGCAGCAATGGCCCCGTATATTGGGTGCGCAAGGCGACAAGCCGCGCCACCGGATCATCCTCCGGCCCGCGATCACCGGTGCTCGCGAACACACGCAGCGTCAGCGTGTTCGCTTGCTCAAGCTGCGCGAGCGTTGAATAGGCGTCTTCCTCGGTCGGTGCGCCCATGCCGGCATCGAACACGCCGGTGAGCCCCGCGCGCGCCGCGTGCGGCAGCCAGCGGAGAAGCGCTGCCTCGTACGGGGCGGGATCAACCGAGACCAGCCGCTCAACGATGAAGGCGCCCGCGCCCTCGCGCGCCGTGCCGAGCAACGCGCCGGTGCGGCGATCACGCTCGAAGAAGCTCACGCCCGGGGCAGGATCGGGCGTCCGCGCATTGGCGCCGCCTTCGCGCAGCGCCGCTGTGGAGAACCAAGTCGAATGCCCGTCCACGGATTCGAGGATCACAACGCGATCGCCGAAGATTTCATCGAGCAACGCCGAGCGCGGACCTTCCGGCGGAAAGATGTGGTTCTGCCAGCCGCGCGCGTAGACGACGCCATCACCCGGATTGGCCTCGCGCAATTGCACGAGCCCCGCACGCAGCAGCGGCAGCGTGTCCGCCAGCGATAGGTTCACGCCCTGATCCGCGAAAGAGCCGCCAAAGATATGCGAGTGCGAGTCGATCAGCCCCGGCAGCACAAGCGCGCCGTTGGCCTCGATCACCCGCGTGCTATCACCAACGCACGCACGCGCGCCGGCATCGTCACCTACATACGTGATCTCGCCGTCGCGGACGCAAAGCGCCTGCGCGACGGAGCCGCCCGTGTCTTCCGCGCCGGCGGACGCGTCCATCGTGTGCAGCCGCGCGCCGAGGATCACGAGATCGGCCGGCTGCGCGCACGCCGCCAACACCAGAAGCACGGCGCCAACGCCTGCGCGGATCAAGCCCTGCATCCCCACCCCCACGAAAATGCTAAGCGGCTTCCTCGGTCACGAAGCCCTTCCACGTGCGCATGTAATTCACGAACGCTTCGCCCAGGCCTTCTTGGCGCAGATAATCCGCGCTCACGGGCGTGCGCACCGAGGCGAAGGCCGCGTCGGCTTGGACGCGCTTCGGGAAATCGTGATGCAAGATGGCGCCGCGACCAATGATGGCGAAGTCGAAGCCCATGTCCAAAATCTGCTGCGCTTGCGCGCCGGTGAAAATTTTGCCCGCGGCGCCGAGTTTCACCTTGCCGCGCTTCAGCTCGGTGAACCATGACGCCAGGCTCTTGGACTGGAATTCCTCGTCCTGCGGCTGCTTGAAGGCGTCCCACAGCGACATATCGATGTAATCGAGTTTCGCTTCATCCATCAAACGCTGCGCGAGCGCTGCGACCTCATCCAGCTTCTGGCCGAAGCGTTCCGGCGAGAGGCGAATGCCGAGCGTGAAGTTCGGCCCCGTTGCGGCCCGCACGGCGTCGATCATTTCAAGCACGATGCGCGCGCGATTTTCCGGCGAGCCGCCGTAAGCGTCTTCGCGGCGATTGTATTGCGGGCTGAGGAATTGCGCGAGGAGGTAGCCGTGCGCGCCATGCAGCTCCGCGCCTTGGAAGCCCGCGCTCTCCGCACGCTTCGCGGCGCCGACGAAGCAATCGATCGTGTGCTTGATCTCATCCAGCGTCATCGCCACCGCGCCGGTTTCCGTGTCGTCGGACGGACATTGCGGTTTGCGGCCGATCACGCTTTCGATCGAGCGCATGCCGCCATGGTGCAGCTGCACGACCGAGTGAGAGCCCTGCGCGTTGATCGCCTGCGCTAGGCGGGTGAGCCCAGGGAGGTGCTTGTCGTCATAGACGCCAAGCTGGCCCGGAAAGCCGATACCCTCGAATTGCGCGGAGGCGGCGCATGTCATGGTGAGGCCGAAGCCGCCTTCGGCGCGTTTGACCAGCCATTTGAACTCATCGTCGCTCAGGACGCCGTCAGGATGGCTTTGCAGATTGGTGAGCGGCGCGAGCATGAAGCGGTTCTTGAGCGCCGCGCCGCGCTGGAACTGAAGCGGTTCGAAGAGTGATGTCATGGCCCTATTGAGGCGATGAATCGCAGCCAGCGCAAGCGAGAGACGTTGCCGCTAGGTGATAGCAACGCTTAAGCGGCGAGGCTTTCGCCTCTGAGCAGCTTCGGCAGATCGCCGGCGGCGCCGCCAGCGTATTTCATGAAGAAGCGCCGCGCCGGGCCGGCTGCGTTGACGGCCGCAAGACCCAACCGGCGCGCGAGTTTGAGCGGCGGGATCGAGTTCGAGAACATCTTGTCGAAGAATTCCATGCCCAGCGCCATCGACACGTTGTCGAAGCGCCGCCAGCGTTGGTAGCGCTCGAGCACGCTGACATCGCCCGGATCGAGGCCAAGGCTCATGCCGTCAGCGATGCACTCAGCGAGCGCGGCGCAATCCTTCAGGCCGAGATTTAAACCCTGCCCCGCGAGCGGGTGAATGCCGTGGGCGCTATCGCCGGCGAGCGCGACGCGCGTATCGATCATGCGCTCGGCGAGTTGCAGTGAGAGCGGATATCCGAATCGCGGACCTTCGAGATCGAGGGCGCCGAGATGATCGCCGAAGCGGCGACGCAATTCGGCGATGAAATCGGGCTTCGGCATTTTCAGCAGCACGTCCGCCGCCGCGCGTGGTTCGGCCCAGACGATGTTCGCGCGCTCGCCTTTCAGCGGCAGGATCGCGAACGGGCCATTGGGCAAGAAATATTCGTGGGCGACGCCGTTGTGCGGCTTCTCGTGCGCAATGGTGGCGACGATCGCGGTGACGGGATAGTCCCAGCCAATCGTGCGGATGCCGGCCCAGGGCCGCACGAACGAACGACGGCCATCCGCGCCGACGAGCAGACGCGCGCGCAAACGCTTGCCATCGGCGAGCGTCACCGTCACGCCGGCCGCATCGCGTTCAATTGCTGTGATCGACATCGGCTGGATCATGCGGATCGCCGGTTGCGCTTTCACGCCTTTATCAAGCGCGAGCCGCACGTGGCGCGCCTCTAACATCAGGCCGAGCGGTTCGCCATCGGCGTTCAGTTCGGCGCCATCGAAATGCAAGTGCAAGAGCGACGGTCCGCCTTTGCGGCCGCTGCCGCCGAGCGCGCCGTCCGTGACCATGATCTCGGAGATCGGCTGGGCGACCTCGTCGAGCGTCTCCGCCAGCCCGAGCGCGCGCCACATGCGATAGGACGAGAACGCGATCGCGAATGCACGGCCGTCGAAGTCTGGCGCGAGCGTCTCCGAGGGCTTCGCGGCGTCGACAACGATCACCGACGCGCCGGCCTGGTTTAACGCCAGCGCCAAGGTCTGACCGACGAGGCTGCCGCCACCGATCAGAACATCCGCGTCGAAATGGCCAAGGCTCATGAAGGCTTTCTACGCAAAGGACATTTCGAAGTCGATGCGGCGCGCCCGCGCAAGCTTTAGGCGCCCAGCCGCTTTTTTAGGCGGCATCGTTGCGGTGCAGCATTAGCGCGACCGGTTTGCTTGCGAGGGCGCGCGCGACCCCCGCCAATCCTGTCCACTCCTACACCAAGGGCCCATTGCGGAGGGGATACGGAATGAAACTACAGGAATTCATGTGGCGCGCCGCGCCAGTAGCGCTGGGGCTTGGCGCTTTGCTCGCGCCTGCCCTCGCGTTCGCGCAGGACGCCGCCGCGCCCGCCGCTGATGCAGCTGCCGCCGTGGCCGAAGTGGTCGCGGAGGCTGCACCGGCTCTGGTCGAAGCGCCGGCGCAGACAGTCGATAAGGCAGACACAGCTTGGATGATGGTTTCGACCGTCCTCGTGCTGCTGATGATCATCCCCGGCCTCGCACTCTTCTATTCGGGCCTCGTGCGCACGAAGAACGCGCTGTCGGTGCTCATGCAGGTCGGCACCGTGACGGTGATCGGCATGCTGATGTGGGCGCTCGTCGGCTACAGCTTGGCCTTCACGACCGGCCCGACGGCGTTCCTCGATCAATTCATCGGCGGTACGTCGCGCTTCTTCTTAATCGATGGAGCGGACGGCTCCGACCTTGCGGACAATCTCGTCGCGACGTTCTCGACAGGCATCTATCTGCCGGAACTGGTGTTCGTCGTGTTCCAGATGACGTTCGCGTGCATCACCGCCGCGCTCGTGCTCGGCGGCTTGGCTGAGCGTGTGAAATTCATCGGCGTGGTGATCTTCGCGATCCTGTGGCCGCTGCTCGTCTATTACCCGATGGCGCACATGGTCTGGTGGTGGCCGGGCCCGGA
>CAZZFE010000023.1:0-56985 GCA_964653495.1 uncultured Terricaulis sp.
AGATCGTCGAGAATTGGGCCGCGCATTGCTTCCAGACGCTGCTGTTCAATCTCGTCGCGCCGCACCAGATGACCGACATCTTCGTCGAGTTCGGCCTCGACCCGGAAAAGGTCATGGCGAGCTTCCAGGAAGCCGTCACCGACGACATGCGTCGCGAGAACATGAAAGAAGGCACCAACATCTTCCGCGTGCTCGTGAAGACGCTGTGGAACGCCGGCATTATCACCGAGCGCACCGCGAGCTTCTACGCCACCTACGTGAACTTCGATGAGTTCAAGGCCGAGGGCGATGAGATGGTGGGCGACGCGATCGCCGAAGACGGCATCAAATATCTGCAGACCATCAATTTCGGCATCAACACCGGCGCGCTGAGCGACGTGAAAGCCGCCGCGGTGGCCGCGGAGTAAATCCCGCAGCAATGGGAAAGCGAAGCGCCCGCCGGTCTCCGGCGGGCGTTTTGTTTTCCGGTCGCCGCGTCCGCGAAAGCGCTTGGCCGCGTGGCGTGGCTCGCGGACAAAGGCGGGATGAAATTGTTCGCCGCTTTGTTGTTCTTGCTCGTGTCTGAGCTGCCGGCGCAGGCCCAAACCGTCGCGCAAGCCATGGTGCTGCGCCCGGATCGGGTTTGGACGGGGCAAGCAGCGCCGCCGCACGCGAACTGGATCGTCATCGTTGCGGACGGGCGCATCGCGGCGGTTGGACCTGAAGCGTCGGTGACGCTTCCAGCGGGCGCGCGTGAGATCGCGCTGCCGGGCGTTACGCTCACGCCCGGCCTGATCGACCTGCACACGCATTTGCTGCTGCGCGAATATTCCGTCCAGAGCTGGGATGATCAGGTGCTGCGCGATAGCGAGGCAACGCGCGTGATCCGCGGCGTCGCCGGCGCGCGGGCGACGTTGATGGCCGGCTTCACGACCATTCGCGATCTTGGCAGCGAAGGCGCGGGCTTCGCCGATGTGGCGCTGCGCAACGCGGTGCGTGACGGGTCGATGCAGGGCCCGCAAATGTATGTGGCGACGTTGGCCATCGTCGCGCGCGGCGGCTATGGCCCACGCCGCACGGGCTTCCGGCCCGATCTCGATCTGCCGCAAGGCGCCGAGGAGGCGAGCGGCGTCGATGAGGTTGTGGCAGCGGTGCGCAATCAGATCGCCCACGGCGCCGATTGGATCAAACTCTACGGTGATTATCGCTTCGGCAATTCGAGCGTGTCGCGCCCGACGTTCTCACAAGCCGAACTCAACGCCGCTGTCGCGACCGCGCATGATGCGGGCCTGCGCGTTTCGGTACATGCCGTCACCGACGAAGCCATTCGCCGCGCCGTGCTCGCGGGCGCGGATTCGATCGAGCATGGCTACGGTGTGTCGCGCGAGACGCTCCGGCTGATGGCGCGCCGCGGCGTCGCATTCGTGCCGACGCTTGCAGCGGCGGACACCGTGCGGCGGCCGGAGAATGCCGGCGTGCGCGAGACATTTCGCATGGCGCTGCAGATTGGCGTGCCGATCGCCGCCGGCAGTGACGCGGGCGTGTTTCCGCACGGCGAGAATGCGCGTGAGCTTGAATTGATGGTGCAGAACGGCATGAATCCGCTGCAAGCAATGATCGCCGCGACGCGCACCAATGCGGCGGTGCTGAATCAATCGCGCGAGCTGGGATTGATCGCCGTCGGCGCGCGGGCTGATCTTGCCGGTTTTGCCGGCGATCCTACGCGCGACATCGCCGCGCTGCGCAACGTGGTGTTCGTCGCGCAACGCGGCGTGGTTGTTCGCGAACCTTAGTTCGTGCGCGGCGCCGGTGCGGCTGGCGCGGGCGTCGTCGGTTGCGGTGCGCCGGTGACGCTGTCGAGTTGCTCCAAGCGCTCACCCACGGCTTCAGCCGCGGCTTGCGGATCGATCACTTGATAGCCGGCCGGCAGGCCAAACAGGGCCGCATCTTGCTCGCCGCGTTGCAGCGACGTGGCTTCCCACAGCACGCGCTCGTTCTCGCGTACACGCAGCACGATGCCGTCGCTGGTGATGCAGGCCACGCGCTCAACGCCGCCGCCATCAGCTTCGCGCGGTGTCCATTCGTGGCCATCTTCGCCGGCGACTTCGCACTTGCCGACGCTGCGTGCGTTGTCGGCGCCCAGCGCTGACCACGCGGCCTCAAGCGGTTGCGGTGCGTCCGCATCTTCGATGCGCACGGCGACGCCAACGACTTGCGGCGCTGCGGCCGGCGCTGCTGGCGCAACGGTTGTCACGGTGGCGCCGCTTGGCGTGGTTGTGGTGGTGGTTCCGGCGGGCGCGGCGCCTGTTGGCGTCGCGGGCGGCGTGGTCGTTGTGGTTGTGGCGCCGGACGGCGTTGTCGTGGTCGTGGCGACTTGGCCGGTCGGGTTCAGCACGTAGGCGGCGTTCGTGCTTTCATCGAACACAATCGTCGCTTGGCCGATGGTCGGCAGCACGGCTTCGACGCGCATTTTCGGGCCGTTGCGATAGATCACGGTTTGAGTCGAGGCGCCGCCATCGGGCGCGGCGGTCATGCCTTCGACGCGATAGGAGGTCTCGGAGAAGTTCGGATAGGACGGCGCGCCTAAGCCGCATCCGGCGAGGAAGGCCGAGGCCGCGACGGCGACGAAGAACGAGCTACGCATATGTAAATTCCTTCCACCCAGCGTCGGGCGAACGCGCCATTTCGGCGCACGGTTCCCGCGCATCGTGTGGAGATGAATTCAGCGTAACACGCGCATTGCTCGGCGCCGGCGCGAGTGAGAAAAGAGCGCATGGCGGACGAGGTTCATTCACGGCCGGAGATCACCGCGCAGCTTGCGCGCGGCGTCACGCGCATGCTGTGGGATCATGGCTTAGCGTCCGTGCTTGAGGTGCCGTTGGCGAACGGGCGGCGCGCCGATGTGATGGCGCTGACGGCGAGCGGCGAGATCTGGATCGTCGAGACCAAATCGTGCCTCGAGGATTTTGCCGTCGATTCCAAATGGCCGGATTATCTCGACTATTGCGATCGCTTTTTCTTCGGCGTGACGGAAGAGTTTCCACGCGAGCTGATCCCCGAAGACGTCGGCCTCATCGTCGCTGACGGTTTCGGCGGCGCCATTCTGCGTGAGAGCCCGCTGAAGCAACTCGCCGGCGCACGGCGGAAAATGGTGACGTTGTCATTCGCACGCATCGCCGCACAGCGCCTGGCGTTCATCGCTCAGGACGTGTGAGCGAGGCTCGAAACGCTGGCGCAGACGTCCGCGCGCGCGACCTCGGAAGCGGCTGCGAAATCCTCGACACGCGGCGCGAGGCGGCGCACGAGTGCGATGCCTCGCTGGCTCGGGCTTTCTATCACCATCGACGCGCCTTCAGGATGCGCGGCGCCAGCGCGGATCAAAGTTACCTCGCCGCCGAAGCGGGCTTCGCGATCGTTGAGCGTGAAGAAATTGTCGCTGTTGTCAGCGTAGAGCGAGAGCGACCAATATTGGTCCCACGGCGCGACCTGGATCAGCACCGGGCCTTGGCCGAGATCATACGGGCAAGCCGAATACGCAAAATCGGGCGAGGGGCGCACGATGGTGCGGCTGGCCGGCGTCACGCGTTCGCCGAAGCGCCAGAAATTGGTACGGCCTTCGCCGAGGCGTTCGATCGCCACACCCATCATCACGCGCGGTGTGAAATGCACGAATGCGAAATGCGCGACGATCGCCGTGATCAACGCCGCCCAGACATATTTGCCGAGCCCGCTCATACATCGTCTCCGGCGCATGAAATGGTGCTCAGCGTCGGCAATACCGCTTCGCTCGGCCGCCAGCCATCGTCGGCATTGTAAACGCGCAGCATCAGCACGAAGCCGCGCCCGGCGGAGCGTGAGGAAAGCCAGTTCGCCGCCTCGCCGCGCACTGGCGCGACGCGAACGCGCCACGCGCCGTCGAGACGTGTTGAGTCCACCGATTCCGCGTGGTCGTTGTTCTGTGCCAGGAAATTGTCCGAGGCGTAGAGCGTCACCGACCACCAGCGCGCGCCAAGTTCGCGGCCGCTGAGCTCATAGATGCAGCTCTCGCGCAGTGGCGCGCCGTTCTCGTCGCGCTCCAGCGAAAAATATTGCGCCTCGCGCGCATTGAGCGCGAGCAGGCCGTCGCGGGCGATGATCGCGCGCGTGTACGGATCGGCGGAGCGCGCGCCAGCGGCGCGGCTGTAGCTCCATGGGCCGATCTGATCGGCGAAGCCGGCGCGGCCAAATTCCAGCGCGCCCCAGGCCGAGGCGGCGCCAAGCACAAGCCCAACCAGGATCGCCGCCGCCCACGCCGCGACGCCGCTGATACTCACCCCTCGCATGGCCGCCATTGTGGCGCAGCCAAGGCAGGGCTCAAGCCTCTTCGGGTGACTTTAGTTCGAGCGAGAGCGCATGCAGGCCAGAGGCGAATTCCGTCGCCAAGATTTCATTCACAAGTCTTTGCCGCGCGACGCGTGACAAGCCGGCGAAAGCGGCTGACACAATTCTCAACTTGTAGTGCGTTTCCCCGCCTGGGCGCGCGCCGGCATGACCGGCGTGCTTGGCGGATTCATCGATCAGCAACACTTCCTGAGGCGCCAGGCGCGTTTTGACGGCAGCTTCAATTCGCGAGGCGCGCGTCTGCAATTTCGTGTCTGTCAATTCCTTGTCCGCATTGTTGTTGGCGCCCATACTCATCGATCCAGGACATGCCCGACACTTTCGCCTATCGCCCCAAGTTCGTTGACATCCGCGTCAAAAAACCCGCGGAGCGAGACGCGCCTGTTCCGGAATCCAAGGATCGTCCTTGCGATCACATAGGATGTAAGAAGCCCGGCGGCCACCGCGCGCCCAAGAGCCGCGAGCGGGTGAACGAGTATTGGCATTTCTGCCTTGAGCACGTCACCGATTATAACCGCCGCTGGAACTATTTCGCCGGCATGACCGATGGCGAGTTCGCCGAGTACCAGGCGCGCGAGGAGGTCGGCCACCGCCCCACCTGGAGCTTCAAGTCTGGCAAGGGCGACCGCCTCTCGGCGGCGATGCGTGGCTTCCAGGCCGGCCGCCGCGCCGACCCGTTCGGCATGTTCCATTCCTCCGGCCCGGACGCCGCCGCGCCGGCCCCGAAGCAGACCCGCCGGCTGACGCGGCTGCAGGTTTTGGCGCTGGAAGCGCTGTCGCTCGACGAAAACGCTGATTCCGCCCAGATCCGCGCCCGCTACGCCGAGCAGGTCAAACGCTGGCACCCGGACTCAAACGGCGGCGATCGCGGGGCCGAGGCCCAGCTTCAGCGCGTCGTCCAGGCCTATCAGACGCTGAAAGCGGGCGGCCTGGTTTAGTTTCCCTAACGATCGCCAAAGACCTTGGGGGATTATCCGCCATTTCGCCGCCTTTCGCGTCATGCTGCGGCGCGATAGACTTGCGCCAACGCCCGCATATTAGCCGAGCATTCGATGAGCACCGCCGACGATCTCCTCTCCATGAAGCCCGACAAGCAGGTCTCGGCCCGCGAGTTCGGCGTCCAAAGCGACATGAAAGTCCCCGCCTTCTCCAAGCGCACCGAATACGTGCCGGAGATCGACGAGGCCTATAAGTTCGACCCGCAGACGACGCTCGCGATCCTCGCCGGCTTCGCGCACAACCGCCGCGTCATGGTGCAGGGCTTCCACGGCACCGGAAAATCCACGCACGTGGAGCAGGTGGCCGCGCGCCTCAATTGGCCGCTGGTGCGCATCAACCTCGACAGCCACGTCTCGCGGATCGATCTCGTCGGCAAGGACGCGATCGTGCTGAAGGACGGCAAGCAGATCACCGAGTTTCGTGAAGGCATGCTGCCGTTGGCGCTGCAGCGGCCAGTGGCGATCTGCTTCGACGAATATGACGCCGGCCGCCCGGACGTGATGTTCGTGATCCAGCGCGTTCTGGAATCGAGCGGCAAGCTGACTTTGCTCGATCAGAACCGCGTCATCACCGCCAATCCGTTCTTCCGCCTGTTCGCAACGACGAACACGATCGGCCTCGGCGACACGACTGGGCTTTATCACGGCACGCAGCAGATCAACCAAGCACAGATGGACCGCTGGTCCGTCGTCACCGTGCTCAATTATCTTGAGCACGACGTCGAAGCTGAAATCGTGCTGGCGAAATCGCCGAGCTACAACAACGCCGAAGGCAAGCGCACGATCATGGCGATGGTGCGCGTGGCGGATATGACGCGGAACGCCTTCATGAACGGCGATGTCTCCACTGTGATGAGCCCGCGTACGGTGATCACCTGGGCGCAGAACGCCGAGATTTTCGGCGATGTCGGCCTCGCGTTCCGGATGACGTTCCTGAACAAGTGCGATGAGCTTGAGCGGCCGACGGTGGCTGAGTTCTACCAGCGCGCGTTCGGCGCCGACCTGCCTGAGGCGGCGACGCGGGTTAAGGTGGCTTAAGCCGCACAAGGCGCCATGTCCCAAAAGGAAACCCCGTCCGAGCTTTTCAAGCGCGCGCTGTCGCAATCGACGCGGGCGTTGGCGGGGCAGGAGCATGAGCTGGAGATCGCGTTTGGCGCGGAGGGGCCGCGGCTCGCGCCGGGCAAGATCGTGCTGCCGCATCCGCCGCGCGTGATTTCCGAGCCGGACGCCGAGCGTCTGCGCGGGCAAGCCGACAATCTCGCGCTCAAGCTCGCCTATCACGACAACGCCGAACACACGCGCCTGCGCCCGCAAGGCGCGGAAGCGCGGGTGCTGTTTGACGCCGCCGAAGAGATGCGCGTGCAGGCGTTGGGGGCGAACGCCATGAAAGGCGTGTCGAACAATCTCACCGCCGCGCTCACCGATTCATACGAACGCCGCGGCTTCGCGCGCATGACCGATCGCGGCTCTGCGCCGATGGCGGATGCATTGGCGCTGATTGTGCGCGAACGACTCACCGGCCTCGCGCCGCCGGCGAACGCGCAAGGCGTGGTCGCGGCGTGGAAGCCGTTTATCGAGCAGAAGGCCGGCAAGACGCTCGACAAGCTCACCGGCGAAAGCGCGGCCGATCAGCGTCTGTTCGCGCAGCTCGCGCGTGATCTCATCCGCGATCTCGATATGGCCGATGAACTCGGCGACGATCCGGCCAACGAAGACGAGAACCAGGCGCCGGAGCAGCAAGAGGCGCCGCCCGAAGGCGATAGCCCCGAAGGCGAGGACGAGCAGGAGCAGGACAGCCCCGCCGACATCGACATGCTCGATAGCGACGTCGATACCGATTCCGAGCAGACGATGAGCGTCGACGTCGATTCCGACGACGACACTGAAGAGAGCGAGAAGGACGAGCCCGGCGACAAGCCGATGCGCCCGAAAGAGCGCAACACGCCGGACGATCCGAATGCGCAATACAAGGTCTTCACCAAGGCGCATGACGAAGAGATTCTCGCCGAGGATCTCTGCGATGCGGAAGAACTGGCGCGGCTGCGCTCGTATCTCGATCAGCAGCTGAAGCCGTTGCAAAGCGTCGTCGGGCGCTTGGCGAACCGCCTGCAGCGCCGGCTGATGGCGAAGCAAAACCGCTCCTGGTCGTTCGATCTGGAAGAGGGCTTGCTCGATACGGCGCGGCTGACGCGCGTGATCGTCGATCCGCTCTCGGCGCTGTCGTTCAAGCAAGAAGAGGACATGCCGTTCAAGGATACGGTTGTCACATTGCTATTGGACAATTCCGGCTCGATGCGTGGGCGGCCGATCATGGTCGCCGCGCTGTGCGCCGATATCCTCGCGCGTACGTTGGAGCGGTGCGGCGTGAAGGTGGAAATTCTTGGCTTCACCACGCGCGCCTGGAAGGGCGGGCGCGCGAAGGAAGATTGGCTCGCTGCGGGCCGTCCGCCGCAGCCGGGGCGGCTCAATGATTTGCGGCACGTCACCTACAAAAGCGCGGATGCGCCGTGGCGGCGCGCGCGGCGCAATCTCGGGCTGATGATGCGCGAGGGCTTGCTGAAGGAAAATATCGACGGCGAAGCTTTGCTGTGGGCGCACGATCGCTTGATCGGGCGTTCCGAACAGCGCCGTATCCTGATGGTGATCTCCGATGGCGCGCCGGTGGACGATTCCACGCTCTCCGCCAATCCGGGCAATTATCTCGAACGCCATCTGCGCAACGTGATCCAATGGATCGAGACGCGTTCGCCGGTGGAGCTGATCGCCATCGGCATCGGCCATGACGTGACGCGCTACTACCGCCGCGCCGTCACGATCACCGACGCCGAACAGCTTGGCGGCGTGATGACCGAGAAGCTCGCGGAATTGTTCGACGAAGAACCCGCGGCGATGCCAGTGCGTGGTGTGCGTTCGCGCGAAATGGTGCGGGTTTAGCCACACCCCCTCCTCTTGAGAGGAGGGGGCAGGGGGTGGGGTGATGCTCAGTCTTTTCGGTTTAAGTCTGCGTCGCTACGCGCGCGCGCTCGTTCGCGCATTCGCGCTTCACCCTGCCCCCCGCCCCCTCCCCTCGAAGGGAGGGGGAGTACTTCTTGCGCTGGCGCTTGCCGCTTGCACGCAAACAAACACCGGCATCACCGAACAATGGACCAATGTCGCGGTTACCGCGACGCCGGTAGAGCTGGGTGTCGAGCAGCTTGGCGCCTTGCGCTTTCGCGGCGGCTTGGCGCTGAGCGCGCCATCGGAAAGCGGCTTCGGCGGCTGGTCCGATCTTGAGGTGCTGGACGATGGCCGCGTCATCGCCATCAGCGACGACGGCAAATGGCTCTCCGCCCGCATCGTGCTCAGTGCGGACGGCGCGCTCACCGGTTTCACCCACGCCCGCATCGCCTTGATGCGCGACGAAAACGGCGAGCCGTTCCCAGACAAGGACTCCGCCGACGCCGAAGACCTCGCGCAATTGCCGGATGGGCGTTTTGCCGTGAGCTTCGAGCAAACGCACCAGATCCGCATCTATGATTTCAACCGCGACGGCCCGTTCGGCGCGGCGACCCCGGGCCCTGAGCTCGCAGGCGTGCAAGAGCTGCCGTCAAACTCAAGCTTAGAGGCGCTCGCGGTGAGCGAAGAAGGCACGCTGATCGCCGGCGCGGAGGATGCGGGGCATCTCTGGCGCGTGCGCGTGGGGCAGGCGAGCATTCCCGCGCCCGTCGCGCGCTATCCGCTTGATGCAGGCTTTTCGCTGACGAGCCTCGATCGTTTGCCGAACGGTGATTTCGTGGCGCTGGAGCGCTTCTACGCCGCGCCGATCGGTTCGCAGGCGCGCATCACCGCCATCCGTGCGCAAGATATCGGCGACAATCGCGTCGTCGAGAAAACCGAACTCGCGTTCCTGCAATACGGACTAACGGTCGACAATTTCGAAGGCGTCGCCGCTGTGCGCCGCGCCGATGGCGGCGTGCGGCTCTACATTTTGTCGGACGACAATTTCAGCGCGCGTCAGCGCACGCTGCTTTATGCGTTCGACGTCGGTTCCTGAGGCGGCGCGCGCGAGCGCCTCATTTCCGTCCACGCCGCCAAGCCGAGCAGTACGCCAACAAGCATCGTCCACCACATCTGGCTCCACAGCGCCCAAAGCGTGATGATGATCGCGAGCACGAGGCCGATGCAGGCGGTGATGAAGCTCGCGGTGCGGCGGGGCATCACGTAACTCAGCAGCGCCCGCAGGATGTGGCCGCCATCGAGTGGAAAGCCCGGCAGCAGATTCAGAATGCCGAGAATGAGGCTGACGAAGAGGAGGCTTGAGAGGAACAGGCCAAAGCCATTGTTCTCGATCGCCACGAACGAGAGCAGGAACCACGTCGCCAAATTTGCCAGCGGACCAGCCGCGGAAACGGCGATCTCATGCCAGCGCGTGCGTGGCTGAAACGCGAATTGCACGTAGCCGCCAAAGAAGGTGAGCACGATGCGCTTTGAAGGAATGCGCAGAAGATGCGCGACACCTGCGTGGCCGATCTCGTGCACCAGCACGGCGACGACCAGCGCGCCAAGATAGATCGCCGCTGGCCGCAGCGCGTCGACGCCGCCATCAAGCACAGCGCTCCCGAGCACGTATACGCCCAGGAACAGAAATGTCGGTTCAATGATGATCGGCGCGCCGGCGAACGAGCCTATGCGCAGGCCGTTTTCCTGGCGCGCGTGCGTGTCGCTCAAGCGGCGGCCGGAGCGTCCGCGAGCTTCTTCTTGAGGTCGCGGCGGATCTTGCCCGCGCGGGTCGAGAGCTGCTCAGCGTCTGCCTTCAGCAGGAAAGCGTCGAGGCCGCCGATGTGATCGACCGAGCGCAGCGCCGCCGCGGTGATGCGCAGGCGGAAGTTCTGGCCGAGAGCGTCGCTCGCCAAGGTGACGTCCACGAGGTTCGGCTTGAACTCGCGCTTGGTCTTGATGTTGGAATGGCTGACGCGGTGGCCGATTTGGCGGTTGGTTCCGGTCAGTTCGCAACGGCGGGACATTTGAGACTCTTTACGGTCGGAAATTTGGAAGCGCGGACGCTTACGCGAACAGGCCCGAAGGGTCAAGTTTCGGGGGCGAATTGTAGGGTGACACACACGCACTCCCGCCATGTTTGCTGTTTACCTCAAAATCGCTGGATGCGTGTGTGTCACCCCAATTGCGCCCCATTCGGTTCATGTCTGGATCAGCGCCCTGCCGTTAAGAACGCCGCCTGTTTCCGGGAGCCTCATTCAATGAAATCGCCCCTCGCCGCCCTTGGTTTGAGCCTTGGTCTCATGGCCCTGGCCGGCCCAGCTTCGGCGCAGAGCGCGCAAGCCGCGACCACGGCCCCACGGGTCGAGGCGGTCTATTCCGCCCATGCGCGCGGCATGAACGTGGGCGATTTCACCTATACTTTCAGCCAGAACGGCCAAAGCTACGAGGCGAGCGCCAATCGCCGGGTGACGGGCCTGGCGCGCAGCCTGCTCGGCAGCCAGCAGGATTACTCGTACTCGGTGCGCGGCGCCGTGGCCTCGAACGGCGATCTGCGGCCCCAGGCCTACACCCACCGTGGCGGGCGCCGTGACCGGGTCGTGCGCTCCACGTTCTCGGCCGATGACATCACCACCACCGCCGAACCGCGCATGGGCATGGGCAATCCGGCCGCCACCCAGGCGCAAAAGCGCGGCGCGGTGGACCAGCTGACGGCCATTGCTTCGCTGATTACCGCGGACGCCGATCCGTGCTCGGGCACGGTGAAAGTCTATATGGACGGCCGCTCGCGGTTCGATTTCGTGCTGACGCCGAACGGGCGGGTGAATGTGAACACCGCCGCCTATCAGGGTGAGGCGCTGCGCTGCAGCGTCCAATTCCGGCCGATCGCCGGTTTCTCGGACCCGCAGGAAGCGGCGACGCTCACCTTCCTGTTCGCGCCGACCGCCAGCGGCCTGTTCGCGCCGGTTCGCATCGAAATGCCGAGTGACGATGTCGGCGTTATCCGCCTCGAAGCCCGCCGCCTCACCGTGAACGGCACGCGGCTGCGTTAAGCCCTTCATCCCTCGCCCCGCGCAGCGGGGGAGGGACCGAGGGAGGGGGCAATATCTAGTGCCCCGCCTTCAAGTATCCCCCACCCCTAGCCCCTCCCCCGCAAAGCGGGGTGAGGGGAATGCTAGTCTTGTGTGTTACTTATGTATTAACCCCAAGATGTAGCCGTGAACGTCCAAGCAACGAATCAAATGCAGTGATTCGCATTTGATTCGTTCTCCATGAGTTCTCCTCCGGTGATTCACCTTTTACTCACCGGGCGGCGGCAGCCGAATCCAAGCTGCCGGCGTTCGCCGCCTGTTTCTTGAATTCGCCGCAACGTCCGCCCATCCTCGTTGATGATGTCCGCGCGCGCGCCTGCTTCGTCTCAGCCGATCGTGCGCGCCGTCTTGGGCCCCACCAACACCGGCAAAACCCACCTCGCGATCGAGCGGATGCTCGGCCACGCCTCGGGCATGATCGGCCTGCCGCTCAGGCTGCTGGCGCGCGAGGTCTACGACCGGGTGGCGAAGGCCAAAGGGCCGGCTCTGGCCGCACTCATCACCGGCGAAGAAAAGATCGTGCCGGATGGCGCGCGCTATTTCATCTGCACTGTCGAAGCCATGCCGCTCGACCGGCGCACGGAATTCCTCGCGGTGGATGAGGTGCAAGTCGCCGCCGATCCCGATCGCGGCCACATCTTCACCGATCGCATCCTCAACGCGCGCGGCTTCGGCGAGACGATGTTGCTGGGCTCGGACACGATGCGGCCGATGATCCGCCGCTTGCTGCCGCACGCCGAGATCATCCGCCGCGAGCGAATGTCGACGCTCGCCTATGCCGGCCACAAGAAGATCACCAAACTGCCGAAGCGCTCTGCCGTCGTCGCTTTCTCGGCGGAGGAGGTCTACGCGATTGCTGAATTGCTGCGCCGGCATCGCGGTGGCGCGGCGGTGGTGATGGGCGCGCTCTCTCCGCGCACGCGCAACGCGCAGGTGGAATTGTATCAGAGCGGGGAGGTGGATTTCCTCGTCGCGACCGATGCGATCGGCATGGGCCTCAACATGGACGTCGATCACGTGGCGTTCGCGTCGCGGCGGAAGTTCGATGGCCATCGCTGGCGCGAGCTGCGGCCCGACGAGATCGCCCAGATCGCTGGCCGCGCTGGCCGCTTCACGCGCGACGGCGCGTTTGGCGAAACCGGCGAATGCGCGCCGTTCGAGGAAGAGATCATCGAGCGCGTGGAGGCGCATGAGTTCGAAGCCATTGATGCGATCCAATGGCGTAGCGCGGAGCTCAATTTCTCCAACGTGCCGGCTTTGATCGCGTCGCTCGAAACGCCACCCGATCGCGCTGGCCTCACGCGCGTGCGCGGCGCGGATGACGAAGAGGTGTTGAAGCGCCTGTTCGGCGATGGCGACATCGATCCGTTGGTGAATACGAAGCATGACGTCCGTCGCTTGTGGGAAGCCTGCCAGTTGCCGGATTTCCGCAAGACGACGCCGGACGAGCACGCCAAGCTGGTGGGCCGCATTGCTGGCTACATTCTCAAGCCGAAAGGCCGCATTCCGCCGGAATGGGCGAGTGCCGAGATCGAGAAGCTTGATCGCGCCGAGGGCGACCTCGATGCGTTGCAATCGCGGCTCGCGCATGTGCGCACGTGGAGCTACATCGCCCACCGCGCCGACTGGCTGGCCGATCTCGAAACCTTCCGCGCCCGCACGCGCGAGGTGGAGGACAAGCTTTCCGACGCGCTGCACGCGGCGCTGACGCAACGTTTCATCGATCGCCGAACCTCAGCGCTGCTGAAGAGCCTTAAGCGCGAGGATGCTTTGCTCGCCGGCGTCACGGCGGAAGGCGAGGTGAGCGTTGAGGGTCACTTCGTTGGCCAGCTCGATGGCTTGGCGTTCAAACCCGATCCGCGCGCCCTCGGGCTCGAAGGCCGCGCCGTGCGCAACGCCGCCTGGCGGGCGCTGCGGCCGGAGGTGTCGCGACGCCTGGCGGCCATCGCGGCGGCTGAAGATGCGGAGATCGAACTCGAACGCGACGGCCGCTTGCGCTTTGCCGGCGCGGCGGTGGCGAAGCTTGCGCCGGGCTCAAACGTTCTGACGCCGCGTGTGGAGCTGATTGGCGGCGACGCAGCCGGCGAAAGCGAGCGCCAACCCGCGCTCGCGCGCCTGAGCGTTTGGACAAGCGCGCGCATCGCTTCGGACCTGCGCCCGCTGGTCGCGCTCGAAACCGCGTGGCGCGAAGGCCGCTTGCCGCCGGACGCGCGCGGGCTGGCGTTTCGCTTGCTCGAAAGCGCCGGCGCGCGCGATCGTGCGGTGGAGCCGCTGACAGAGTTGAGCGAGCAAGGCCGCGCCGCGCTTTGGAACTATGGCGTGCGCATTGGTCGGCACTCGATCTTCATGCCTGCGCTCGTGCGCCCGCATGCGGCGCGGACGCTGGCAATCCTGCATGCGCTGTCGAAGCCGGTGGCGCCCTTGTTCCTGCCGAAGCCCGGCGCGCTCTCGGTTGCACTCGATCGGCCGTTGAACTGGAGCGAAGCCGCCGCCGCCGGATATCGCCCGTGTGGGCGTGTCGCGGTGCGTTTCGACATGCTTGAGCGCTTGGGCGACGCCGTCTGCGACGCCGCCGCCAAAGGTCCCGTGCCGATGCAACCGGAGTTTTCGCGGCTTGTGCATCGGCCCGTGCGTGAGGTGGCTGACTTGCTCCGGAGCCTTGGCTATCGCTTCGTTGAAGCAAACGCCGAACGGCCCGCGGGCTGGCTGCCGCCGGCGGAGCGCACGCAACGCCGCCGCGCCGCTGTGCCCAAGGGGCCGTTCGCGGCGCTCGCGGAGCTGATGCCGGCGGGTGACCGGCCGCCACGCCGTCGGCGCCGTCGCGCATGAGTGAAGAGGCCGACCGCGTCCGTGTTGACGTCTGGCTTTGGCGCGCGCGCTTCGCCAAGACCCGCGCCGCCGCGACCGACCTCATCACCGCCGGCGGGGTTCGCCTGATGCGCGATGGCCAGACGCGACGCCTGGAGAAAGCCTCCGCCACGGTGACGATCGGCGACCTGCTTGTCTTCCAGCAGGGGAAAGGCCTGCGCACGGTCGAGGTGCTGGCGCTGGGCGCCCGCCGTGGCCCCGCGACCGAAGCGCTGACGCTTTACCGCGACCTCGGCGCGCACTTGCGCAACGAACCAGACCCGCTTGCTTGACGGTTGGCGCGCTGCCCGTCATGTGAGCACTAGAGGCAACCGGAACGAAAATGACTTACGTCGTCACCGACGCATGCGTGCGTTGCAAATACATGGACTGCGTCGAGGTCTGCCCCGTCGATTGCTTCTACGAGGGCGAAAACTTCCTCGTTATTCACCCGGACGAATGCATCGATTGCGGTGTTTGCGAGCCGGAATGCCCCGTCGACGCGATCAAGCCTGACAGTCAGGACGATCCAGATGGGAAATGGCTCAAGATAAACACCGAATTTTCCAAGGTCTGGCCGAATATCACTGTGAAGGGCACGCCGCCCAGCGATGCTGAATCCTTCAAGGACGAACAGGGTAAATTCGAGAAATACTTCAGCACGGAGCCCGGAAAGGGCGAGTGATTGGCGCAGTTCCAGCGCTTCCGAAACCCTGAAAAGTGTGATATATAATTGCCATGCAATGCAGCGTGCGGGCGGCAGGAGGCTTCGCACGCTAGGACAGCCAGGAATTCCATCGCGCACGAAGGCGCACTGACCGTGAATTGGACAATTCTCGGGCAGAGCACCGTCGGCTCTTTTTGTGCGGTAACGGAAGGCCGGGCTGGTCCAAACAACAAGAAACGGAGACCAGAATGACGACTGCTACCGCGACGACGCCAACTTCTTTCCGCCCGGGTGACCATATCGTCTATCCGGCGCACGGCGTTGGACGGGTGATGGGCGTCGAAAAGCAATCGGTGGCGGGTCTTGATCTCGACGTGTTCGTGATCTCGTTCGAGCAGGACAAGATGACCCTGCGCGTCCCGACCGCGAAGGCGCGTTCGTGTGGCATGCGTCCGCTCGCCTCGGGCGACGTGGTCGATCAAGCCATGAAGACGCTGCAAGGCCGCGCCCGCATCAAGCGGACGATGTGGAGCCGCCGCGCCCAAGAATACGAAGCGAAGATCAATTCGGGCGACCTCGTGTCGATCGCCGAAGTGGTCCGCGACCTTCACCGCGCTGGCGATCAGCCGGAGCAATCCTATTCCGAGCGCCAACTCTATGAGAGCGCCTTGGACCGGATGGCCCGCGAACTAGCCGCCGTCGAGAAGGTCGATCGCGAAGCCGCGCTTGAGAAGCTCTCGGCTTCGCTGGCGCTGAAGAAGCAAGCGTCGCAGGCCGCCGCCTAACAGCGGACAGGACTGGACGAACGGAAAGGCCGGGCCCAGCGCCCGGCCTTTTTGTTTGGCGTCCACGCACGGAACTTCTCGCCCTGTTCGCGAATGCGCCGGCGGCGCCTGCGCATCGGGCGCGCATTTCGTGCCTATTGTGCAACGACCCATGCGCAGATGAAGGGCTGATTTCCATCTTTGCTGGCCTAGCGCGCAAAGTGCGTTTCACACTCTCCGTTCGACCGCCGCGGACCGCGGCGAGAAAACAGGGAGCCCAGAATGTCCCGCAAATCCGCGCGCCGAAGCCTTCGTTCAAAATTGATCGCCGCCCTCCTGGTGAGCTGCGCCGCTGGCCCGCTCTTGAGCGCGCCTGCCTTCGCGCAAGAATCCGGGGAAGAGGAGATCGTCGTCACCGGCACGCGGGTCGCCAATAGGTCGTCGCTGTCGACCGCCGCGGCGGTGGACGTGATCGGCCAAGATCAGCTCACCCAGCTTGGCGTCACCGAAGTGAACCAGGCGCTCTCCGTTGCGCTGCCATCCTACACGTTCCCGCGCCCAGGTTTGGCGGACGGCACCGACACGGTGCGCCCGGCCTCGCTGCGCGGCCTCGCGCCGGACCAAACACTGGTGCTGGTGAACTCGAAACGCCGGCACTCGGCCTCGCTCGTGAACTTGAACGGCACGATCGGCCGCGGCTCGGCGGCGGTTGACCTCAACGCCATTCCCTCCGCCGCGTTGCGCAGCGTGCAGGTGCTGCGCGACGGCGCGTCGGCGCAATATGGTTCGGATGCTATCGCCGGCGTGATCAATCTGTTGCTGCGCGAGGAGAGTTCGGGCGGCGGCGTCACCGCGACTTACGGCCAGCGGAACACAAGCGTTGAAACGCCAGTTGACGTGCCGCGCACGCAATCGGGCGCGGCCGCCGTCAATCCTAATTGGAGCGTTGCCGAACTTGCATCGCGTGACGTGACGGACGGCGAGACGTGGACGATCTCCGGCTGGTTCGGCTTGCCGCTTGGCGATCAAGGCTTCCTCACCATCACCGCCGAATATCTCGATCAAGCGAAGACGGTTCGCGCCGCGCCGGATTGGCGTCAACAATATCCGCTTGTCGGCGGCGCCTTCGATCCGCGCGAAGCGACGTTCCCGCGCATCAATGCGTGGTACGGCGAGCCGGAGATGGAGCAATACACGCTGTTCGCCAACGCCGGCTACACGCTCGGCAATGGCGTTGAACTCTATGGTTGGGCAAGCCACCAGAACCGCGACTCGCTCAGCGCCGGCTTCTTCCGCCGCGCACTCGACGAGCGCAACGTGCTCGCGATCTATCCCGACGGCTTCCTGCCGATCATCAATCCCGAAGTGAACGACTATTCCGCCGCTGGCGGCGCGCGCTGGGAGTGGGGCGCGTGGGAAATGGATAGCTCGCTCGTCTACGGCTACAATTCGATGGATTTCACCATCCGTAACACGTTGAACCGTTCGCTCGGCGCGACGAGCAAGACGACATTCGATTCCGGCGGCTTCGACTACGATCAAACCGTCTTCAACTTCTCCGGCGTGCGCGGCTTCGATGCGGGTCTTGCGTCACCACTGAACATGGCGATCGGCCTGGAGGCGCGGCGCGAAAGCTACGCGATCCACGCTGGCGAGCCGGATTCGTATCGCAATGGCGGCGCGCTCTTACCGCTCGGCGGCACGGGGTGCACCGCGCCGACGCCAGCGCAGACCTTGGCCGGCGGCTGCGCGACAGCGTCCGGTGCGCAAGTGTTTCCGGGCTTCCGGCCCGCGAACGAGGTCGATGAAGATCGCACCTCCGTCAGCGCGTATGTCGATGTGGAAGCGAACTTCACCGAGCAATTGCTGATGTCGGCGGCTGTGCGCGTGGAGAGCTATTCCGATTTCGGCGAAACGCTCGCCGGCAAATTGGCGGCGCGCTACGACTTCACCGACAATTTCGCGCTGCGCGCCTCGGTGCAGAACGGCTTCCGCGCGCCATCGCTGCAGCAGCAATTCTTCACCGCGACATCGACCAACTTTATCAACGGCGTGCCGTTCGACATCACCACGTTCCCGGCGACGGATCCGGTGGCCGAGGCGTTGGGCGCGCAACCGCTCGATGCTGAGCGCTCAGTAAACTACGCCGTCGGCGCCGTGGTGCGCTTTGGCAGCTTCGATATCACGATTGACGCCTACAAGATCGACGTCACCGACCGCATCGTGCTGTCGGAGAACCTGACCTCGGCGGCGGTGCGCAATTATCTCACGTCGCAAGGCTTCACCGGCATTGGCGGCGGCCGCTTCTTCATCAATGGCGTCGATACTGAGACGGAAGGCGTCGATATCGTCGCCAATTATCGGCTGAACACCGACTCGATCGGCGATTTCCGCTTCACGCTTGGCATGAACTTCAACTCCACCGACGTAACGCGCACCCCGGTGACGGCGCCGCTCGCTGCTTTGAGCCCGCCGCCGGTGCTGTTCGATCGCCTCAACGTGCTGACGTTCGAAGAGGGCGTGCCGCAGGACAAGTACGCGTTCTCGACAGATTGGAGCTTGGACCGCTTCGGCGCGACGTTCCGCGCGACACGCTATGGCGAGGCGCTCTCGCCCGGCACCAGCCCGGCGTTCGATCTCACGCTCGAGCCGGCGATCTTGATCGACCTCGAAGGGCGCGTGAACGTCACCGACAATGTTCGCTTCGCCATCGGCGCCGACAATGTGACGGACGAATACCCAACCGCGAACCCGCCGGCGCTCAACACGACGAGCAACGCGCCGTTCTCCAACACCGCGCCGTTTGGTCGGTCCGGGCGGTTCGTGTACGCGCGCTTGAGCTATTCCTGGTAAGCACTCGCGCACACGCGAAAAAATGGGGCCGGACTCGCAAGAGTCCGGCCCCAGTCATTCTGGCGCGGGAGGAGTTGCGCCTTGGGTGATCAATAAGGTGCTCAGAACGCGTAGCGGCCGATCAGCTGGAACACTGGGCCGGCGCTTTCGGTTTCGATTTCGTACTCGTCATACGAGCGCGCGATCTGGTCGGCCTCGGTGACGAACTTGTCGAAGATCTCGTCCTTGGACGCATCCAGCAGGTTCGAACCAGTGAGACGCAGCGTGAAGCGTTCGCCGAAGCGCTTCTCGACAAACATTTCGAGGTCCGCGCCGTAAGAGGTTGAGACTTCTTCGCTAACGATGCGGCTGAACGCGTCGCCTTGGCTGCGATAGGTGGCGCCGAATGACGCGCCGAGGCTCCGCATGTCGTGGATGAAGCCGACATTGAAGATCGACTCTGCTTGGCTGTTGAAGCGGCGCTCGCCGAGGAAGTCCTCAATCTCGCTGTCGAGCCAGCTGTAGTTCAGGAACACGCCGGTGTTTTCGAGGCCGACCACGGTGAGCGGCGCGGAGAAGTCAAACTCAACGCCCCACACCGTGCCGTCGCCGGCGTTTTCGGCGGTGTAGATGAATGTGCCGGGGCCTTCGCTGCCTTCCGCCGTCGTGTTCACGACCTCGATGAGATCGGTCACATCGCGGTAGAAAAAGTTGACGCCCGCGACGCCGGTGCGGCCGAGGCGGCGCTCATAGCCGACATCGAAGCCCCAAGCCGTTTCCGGATCGAGGTCCGGATTGCCGATGAAGTCGTTGTCCTCAAGTTCAGTCTCCAGCAGCGCCGGCGAGATGAAATTGAAGCTCGGATTGCGCACCGTGCGCGCGACTGATGCCAGGAGGCGATCGTCGTCGGTCAGGTTCCACTTGAAGTGCGCTGACGGCAGCAGCGTCTCGTAGGAATTTTCAACCGCCGGGCCGCCGACAGTGCGGTCAGTGATCGTCACTTCCGTGGTTTCGTAGCGTAGGCCAGCTTCCCATTGGAACGCACCGGAGCTGCCGCCGATCATCACGTAAGGATCGATGCGCGTGCGTTCGATCGTGTTGTCGCCGCCATCAATGGGGGAGAGGTCCGCCGGATCGACCAGCGAGCCGTTCGCGGGCAACGGGCTCGGAAACACGGGGCCGCCGAGATCGTCGTCGGCGTCCTGAACCAGGTTATCGCGTTCCTTCTGCTCGTAGTGGACGCCGAACTGGAGGTTCAACGCACCGACCTCACGCTCGTGGTCGAGACGGAATTTGAACTCGTCATCGGTCAGGTTCGACTGGATGATCTCGCTTTCGAACTCGTCGATGTCGTTGGTGAGGAAGTCATTGTAGGAGACTTCGTCCTCGAACTCGAACGCATCGTTCTCGAAGCGTGCGAAGCTTGCGCGCGCGCGGGTTTCGCCGCCGAACATCGGAAACTGATAGCCAGCGCTTAGCGTATAGCTTTGCTGGTCGATATCGATGTCGTTGTTGTTCACGGTTTCGATGTTCGCGTCGGCGATGACGCCGTTGTCGTACTCGACCGAATCCTCGTTCTGATAACGGTCGGTTTGCACGAAGAAGCCGCTCAGCGAGAGTTCGCCCGGGCCGATCTCGCGCGTATAGCTGAAATTGCCCGAATAATCGGTACCGTCGCGCACGTCGGTTTGAACTTCGCTGTCGTTGATCGTCGCGTCGCTCCGATCGTCGTAGCGCAGGCTCACCTTGTCTTTCGGATTGTGGCGGTCCTGCATGTTGAGGCCGACGAGCAAGCGTCCGCCCGCGACTTCGCCGCCCCAGACGCCGCCGAGCACTTCGCCCCAATGGCCGTCATTGGCGAAGTTCAGCACGCCGCCGCGAACGTAGCCGCCATCCAGAGAGTAGGAATCGCGCAGCACGATGTTGAGCGCGCCGGCGACCGCGTCGCCCGAACGATTGGCTGATTGGCTGCGCACGATCTCGACGCGCTCAATCAGTTCAGCTGGGATGCGATCCACGAAGAAGGCGCCGTCCGCGCCATTGCCGAACGCGCCAGAGCTATCGCCGGAGCCCGGGACTTGCTCGCCGTTGATCAGAATTTGCGTGTAGGCCGGATCGAGGCCACGCAAGCGCACGCCGTCGCTTTCGAGAATGTCGGAAAGGAACGCCACACTCGGCACGCGCTTCAGCGCATCGCCAACCGTGAGCGGTTCGAAACGCTGGAAGTAGTCTGAATCGTATTGAAGCGTCGGTGCAACCGTATCGGAGCGATCGCGATACTGGATGCGGCCAAGGACGACGATGTCTTCCGAGGTTTGCGCTTCGGGCTGTTCGGTCAAATCTTCTGCCTGCGCCGGCGCGATCGCCGCCATCGCCATTGCAACGCTCGCCGCGCCGATGAGCCACGGCCGCTTCGAATGCTTCGTCATAGAGAATACCCCCGGTGTCACATGACCCGGGCGGGCGCTTAGGGGCGGTCCGTGACAGCGCCGTCTCTGTTTTGTGATAGCTGTGTCACAAACGCATGCGCACAATGCCGCGTGGCGGCGGCGCTACTCTGCGGTCAGCACGTCCAGTTGCGAGGAATGATCCAAGCAGAGCTGCGGTTGGCCGCGAAACACGCCGAGCGGCCCACGTGCGCGCACGCGTGCGCCGTTGAGCGAGGCCAGCGCAGGTCCGTCCCACGCTTCGAAGCTGTCGCCGAACACAACAATTGTGAATGGCGTCGCTTCATCGCCGCCTTCCAGCGTCAGCGCGGCGCGCGTTGACCCGGAATAGGCATCGCTCACGCTCGCCTCGATGATGCGCCATGGCGCAGCGCCGGCGAAGCAGCTGACGTTCGCCGCCAATGCTTGCTGGGATGCGGATGCGGTGGTCGCGGTGCGATAGTCGCGGCGGCCCCACAAGCCTTGCTCACCATCGCGCGCGCGATCTTCCAGTTCGATCAATTCTTCGGCGCGTTCGTGATTGTCGCGGCGAGGGCGCACGAACGCCGCGCCGCGCGAGACGAGTTCGTGTTGTAGCCAGAACCAGCGTCCGCCTTCGCTTTGCACGAACACGTGTGCGATCGCGGTTTCGCGCGGTGTTTCGGTGTCGCCGGGACGCGGGCGCGGTGTCCAACGGCGCTGGCCGCCGTATGCGAGCTGCACGGGCCGATGCAGCGCAAGCGCTTCAAGCTCGCCCTGAGATTGGCCGGCGTACTCTGCTTCACCGCGCGGCGCGTCGATCTCGGCGAGGAACACGCGCAGGCCGGAATCGAGCTCCAGCGTGTCGCCATTGCTGACGCGCACAACGCGCCCGGTTTCGCCTTTTTCCAAATCGCCGATCTGCGGACCGCACGCTGTCAGCAGGAGGAAGAGCAACGCGATGAACCCCCTCCCCTTGGGGGGAGGGGGCAGGGGGCGGGGTGAAGCGCTACGTTTGCAGCGACGCTCCGGCGCGATCCAACAATCGAAGTTTGAAACGTCGAGCTTCACCCCACCCCCCGACCCCCTCCTCTCAAGAGGAGGGGGAGATGTGCATTAGTACCCACCAGCCGTCCCATCCTTCCGCATCTCCGTCGCCGCTTCATAGACGCCGTTCGGATGGCGCATAATCGCTTGATAGCCGCCGAAGCTGCCGTCAGCGGGGCGGAGGCGATGGCCGCGGCGTTCGAGTTCGGCGCGCACGTCAGGCGGCACGCCATTCTCCATCGCAACGAAGCCGACACCATCGGGTTCTTCGCCCGTGGGTTCAGCGCCGCCATAGAAACGATAGCGCGCGGCGTCGCCCGCGGCTTGGAGGTCCATGTCGTAGTCGATGAGGTTGACGATGATCTGCACGTGGCCTTGCGGCTGCATATCGCCGCCCATGACGCCGAAGGCGAGCCAAGGCTGTCCGTTCTTCATCGCGAACGCGGGGATGATGGTTTGAAACGGGCGGCGGCCCGGTGCGTAGAGATTGCCGTGGCCACGCGTCAACGCGAACAGCTCGCCGCGATTTTGCAGCATGAAGCCGAGACCATCAGGCACAAGGCCGGAGCCCATGCCGCGATAGTTTGATTGGATCAGCGACACCATCATGCCGTCGCTGTCAGCGGTGGTGAGATAGGTCGTGTCGCCATCGATGCGCAGCTCCGCGTGCGGCGGCGGCGGCATGGCGCGGTCGTTGCTGATGAGTGCGCGCCGTTGCGCGGTGTACTCATCCGTCAGCAGATTGCGTGTGTCGAAATTCGTGAACGCCGGATCGCCGTAGAAGCGCGCGCGGTCGGCGAAGGCGAGGCGCGTGGCTTCGATCTGCGTGTGCAGCGAGTCGGCGGAGAGGAAGCCCATGCCGCGAAGGTCGTAGCTTTCGAGGATGCGCAACGTCTGCAGCGCGACGACGCCCTGGCTGTTCGGCGGCAACTCGCACACCTCGACGCCGCGATACGACGCGCAGATCGGATCGACCCACTCGCCCTGGTGGCGCGCGAAATCGTCATAACGCAACCAGCCGCCGATGCGGCGCATGTAGGTATCCATCGTCCGCGCGATGGCGCCTCGATAATACGCGTCGCGCCCGTCGCGGGCGAGAAGCTCAAGCGTGTTGGCCAGATCGGGGTTGGCGAAGAGGCCGTGCCCGTCGGGCATACGCCTACCATTGCATGGGTCGGGCATTGGGCGACCGTGACCAATGACGAGTATCTCCTCAGCGCAGAAATACGTCGCGCGCGCGTTCTCGATTTCCTCAAGCCGACCGGCGGCAAACTCAGCTTCAAGCCGACGCTGGTTTAGCGCCCAATACATCGCGATTGTTTGCGGGATCGGTGCGCCTTGGCGCGCGTACTGGATCGTTGGCGCGAGCAGCTCCGCCATTGGCTTGCGCCCGAAGCGTTCGTGCAGCGCGAACCAGCCATCGACGGCGCCCGGCACACTGACACTCGCCGCGCCAAAGCTCGGCACGGCGTTCGGATTGCCACGCTCGCGCGCGACACGGCGCAATGTCGCTAGCGACAATCCGCGTGGCGAACGGCCGGAGCCGTTATAGCCGTAGAGCCGTTGCGTACGCGGATCCCAGACGATGACGAAGATGTCGCCGCCGATGCCATTGCCGGTCGGCTCGACGAGCCCAAGCATCGCATTCGCGGCGATCGCCGCGTCGATGGCGCTGCCGCCGGAGCGCAGCACGTCGATCGCCGTTTGCGTCGCCAGCGGATGCGCTGTCGCCGCCGCGCCGTGTGGTGCGATCACTGGTGAGCGTGTCGCGAAGCTTTGACCAGACACGCGTTCGCCGCGGCCGAAATTTGGATCGCGGTTCGCGGGCGTTGTCTGTGCGTCGGCATGCGCGCTCATCAAGGCGGCTCCGAAAAGCGCGCCCATGAGCGCGCGGCAGATGCGTTTCATCCTGATCTCCCCGTTTGCGCCATCAAGCCCAAGCCGGCCCCGCGCTTCAACCCGAAACCGGGTTGACAGGAGAGTTTCGCTCTCGTATTAAACCGAGACGTTAATTAACTGAACGGTGAAATGAAGAATGACAGACCAATTGAGCCTGACATTCTCGGCCCTCGCGGACCCAACGCGCCGCGCGATCCTCGCAAGGCTGGCTCTGGGGGAGGCGTCGGTGAACGAATTGGCCGAGCCGTTCGAGATGAGCCTGCCGGCCGTCTCGAAGCACCTGAAGGTGCTCGAAGGCGCCGGCCTCATTTCGCGTTCGCGCGAGGCGCAATGGCGCCCGTGCAAGCTCGAGCCCGCGGCTTTGAAGCCGGTCGATGAATGGCTCGATGAATATCGCCGTCTCTGGGAGGAGCGCTTCGATCGCCTCGACGCTTATCTCCGCGAACTCCAATCGAAGGGAAAGAAACGTGGCCGCAAGAAAAAATGAAACCGCGCGCAGCGTGGCGCACGAGACGGTTACGCTCTCGCGCGTCTTGCCCGCCACGCCGGACGTGGTGTTCGAAGCTTGGCGCAGTGTCGAAGCGCGCGAGATTTGGTCTGTGCCGGCGCCAGGCGTGGCGATTAAGTTCGAGCAGGCGGAATTCCGTGAAGGCGGCGTCGATATCAGCCGCTGCGGCGCGATCGGCGACATGAAGTATCTCGCAACCGTGCGCTACGTCGAGATCGTCGACGATGAGCGGCTGATCATGTCCGAAGAGGTGAGCACTGAAGGTAAGCGGCTCTCGGTCGCGCTCGTGACGCTCGTTTTCTCGCCGGTCGGCAAGCAAACCAAGATGGACTTTACCGCGCAGGTCATCGCGCTCGACGGGTCCGATATGGTTCAGGGCTATCACGACGGCTGGACCGGCGCTTTCGCGAACCTCGAAGCCTATTTGAAGCGCGGAGAAGCCGCATGAGCAGCAAGGATGTCCTGGTGGTGAAGCGCCGCTTCGCCTATCCGGCGGAGGCCGTGTTCGATGCGTGGCTCGACGCGCACGCGCTGGGCGCGTGGCTTTTCAAAACGCCGGATGGCGTGATGGAGAAGGTGGAAGCGGAGGCGCGCGTCGGCGGCATGTTCCGCGTCAATGAACGCCGCGGCGAAGCGCTGGCCGAGCATTGGGGCCGCTACGTCGAGATCGATCGTCCGCGCCGCTTGGCGTTTGACTTTGGCGTCGGTGCGGAAACCGAACCGAGCACACGCGTGACGATCGAGATCGCGCCGAGTGACGGCGGTTGCGAACTGACGCTGACGCACGAAGGCGTCTGGGCTGAATACCAAGCCCGTACGGAACAGGGCTGGACCAACATCCTTGACAATCTCTCGCGCACCGTCGGCGCCGAGAAGGACCGCGAACTGATCGTCTCGCGCTTCTTCGAAGCGCCGCGCGCGCTCGTGTGGGAAGCATGGACCAATCCCGAGCATTTCGTGAAATGGATGGGCCCGCGCGGTTTCACGACGACAATGCCGGAAGGGCATTTCAAGGTCGAAGGATCGTGGCGCTACGACATGATCTATTCGGACGGCACGGTGTACCCAAACCGCGTGCTGTTCCGCGTGATCAATCCGATATCACGCTTGGTCTATGATCACGGCGACGGCGAAAACCCGGAGCGGGATTTCGAAACCACGGTCACGTTCGCCGAAGAGGGCGAGGGCACGCGCGTAACGTTGCGCTCGCTGTTCGACAGCAAAGCCACGCGCGATCTCATGGTCGAAACCGTCGGCGCGGTCGAAGGCGGCAAACAGACGCTGGAGCGCCTCGGCGAGACAATCGCCTACATGCAGCAAGAACCCCTTATCCTCACGCGCGAGTTCGATGCGCCGCGGGCTTTGGTGTTCGACGCTTTCACCAAGGCCGAGCATCTCGCGCATTGGTGGGGGCCAAAGGGCTGCAAGATCGTCAGTCCGCGCGTCGATCTCAAGCGCGGCGGCGAGTTCCGGTACGGCATGCAGTTCGGCGATGCGCTGAGCCACGGCAAGCAATTCTACCGCGAAATCACGCCGACGAGCCGGCTTGTCTATGAGAACATGTTCACGGACGAAGCCGGCGAGCCGATGCATCCGCCGTTTGAGGAAAGATGGCCGCTCAAGCTGCTCACAACAATTTTGTTCGAGGATGTCGGCACGCGCACCCGCGTAACCGTCCTTTGGACGCCGCTCGATGCGAACGCCGAAGAACGCGCCACGTTCGAAGCCAATCGCGCCAACATGAACGGTGGCTGGAGCGGATCGTTTGAAGTGCTCGAGGCGTATCTCGCCTCGCTCTAATTGAGGGATTGAAATGAGGATGTTTTTGATCGCCCTTGCGGGCGTAACGCTGGCGGCTTGCCAAGAGCCTGCCCATACCAGCGCGCCGGAGGCCGTCGCGCCGACGCCTGTGGTCACCGATCTGCCGGCCGGCGCCTATCGCACCGATCCGGCGCACTCGACATTGCATTTTCGCGTGAACCATTTGGGCTTCGCGAACTACACGGCGGCGTTCGGACGCTTCAGCGCCGATCTGACGCTCGATCCGGCGGATCCGTCCGCCGCGCAGCTCAATGCGACGATCGACGCGCGCTCGCTGGCGCTGCCAAATCCGCCTGCGGGTTTCCTGGAAGATTTGCTCGGCGCGGGCTGGTTCGACACAGCGCGCTATCCGGAGATCACCTTCCGCTCGACCAATGTTGAACTCACCGCCGCCAATACCGCGCGCGTTACTGGCGATCTCACGCTGCATGGGATCACCAAGCCCGCGACGCTCGATGTGACGTTCAATGGCGGCTATGTCGGCCATCAATTCGATCCCAACGCGCGCATCGGCTTTTCCGCGCGCGGCGCGTTCAATCGCAGCGATTTCGGCATGGGCTACGGCGTACCGCCCGAGGGCTCGACCATGGGCGTCAGCGATCGCGTCGAATTCATCATCGAAACCGAACTCACCGGCCCCACTTGGGTCAACCCAGAACAAACGACAACGGAGCAAACCCAATGAGCAAGCGCAGCGTCGAGCACGCCACTTTCGTCATCGAACGCGAGTTCGATTTCCCGCTGTCCGTGGTCTATGCGGCCTGGGCCGAGAAGAACGCCAAATCACGCTGGTTCGCGACAGGCGCCGATTGGAAAACGCTTTCGCACGAGTTCGATTATCGCGTCGGCGGCCGTGAGGTGCTGAAAGGAAAATGGGGCAGCGGCACGCGCAGCGATTTCGCCGCCACCTATCACGACATCATCGAGAACTCGCGCATCATCTATTCATACGACATGGAAATCGACGGCACGCGTATCTCTGTGTCGCTCGGCACCATCGAGTTTGAAGCGATCGGGAAGCGCACCAAGATCAAGCTCACCGAGCAGGGTGCATTCCTCGATGGCGCCGACAACGTCGCGCAACGCGAAGCCGGCACGCGCGAATTGTTGGATGCGGTCGAAGCATCCCTCCGCAACTGATCGCAACGTCACTTGACTCGTCGCCTGAGTTCCTCCGTTGTTCCGGCAAACGGAGGCCCTCATGGCGGACGAGCTTGTTTTCTACACCAACCCGATGTCGCGCGGCCGCATCATCCGCTGGATGTTGGAGGAGGTCGGTCAGCCGTACCGCACCGAGGTGCTGCAATACGCGACGAGCATGAAAGCCCCGGAATATCTCGCCATCAATCCGATGGGCAAAGTTCCGGCGATCAAGCACGGCGATACGGTGATCACCGAAGGCGCGGCGATCTGCGCCTATCTTGCTGACGCTTTTCCGCAAGCGAACCTCGCGCCGGCGCACGGCAGCAAAGCGCGCGGGCCGTATTATCGCTGGATGTTCTTTGGCGCTGGCTGCGTTGAGCCTGCGGTCACCAACAAGGCGCTTGGCTTCGAGGTCCCGGCCGACAAACGTTCGACAGTGGGCTACGGCTCGATGGCGGATGTGCTCAACGGCTTGGAGATCGCGCTCAAGAACGGGCCGTATCTTTGTGGCGAACAATTCAGCGCGGCGGATGTTTATCTCGGTTCGCAGATTGGTTGGGGCGTGCAGTTCGGTACGTTGGAGAACCGGCCAGCGTTCGGCCCTTATCTGCAGCGCGTCTATGCGCGGCCAGCCGCTGTGCGCGCGAAGGAGATCGACGACAAACTGATCGCTGATGCGCAACAGGCGCAGCAGCAGCAATAACTAGCGCAGCACGCCAGGCTCAACATTTACGCGCACGCGCGCCGCGCCTTCGGGCAGTGGCACGTAGAAGCGTGCGGCTGAGCTATCGCGTTGCGCAAGCGCGCCGTTCCAGCGCGCACGGATGGTCCCGAGTGATGCGCCGTCGGCGCTGAACGCCTCAACGCGAAGATGCGCCAGGATCAAGCCGGGCCGGCCCGGCGTGCGCCGCGCCCAGCCGCGCAGCTCAGGTCCGTCGCGCGTTTCGACGATCGCCGCGTCGCTCAGCGATACGCGATGGCCGCCGATCGCTTCGATCTGCGGATTGGCTGTCGCGTTTTGAGCCGTGCTCGCCGCGAGGGCCGCGGCGATGGTGAGAGATTTGAGCAGGGAATTGCGCACGCGCCGAAGCGTGCAAATCCCGTTCCCATCGCGTTAAGCAACAAATGCGCGCTTAGTCCCAGCGTGGATCGCTGATGCTGAACAGGACGCGCGCGGGTTTCGGCCCGGCGGTAAGCACGGCGTGCGGCGTGCTTGCGTCGAATTGCAGGCTGTCGCCTGTCTCCAGCGTCAGCGGCGCGTAATATTCGGTTTCAACGATCACCGTGCCTTCCACCACGTGGAGAAATTCTTCGCCGGGGTGGGTGACGAGCGGGCCATGCTCGTCGAGATTTTGAGCGGTCACGGTGGCGAGTCCGGTCACCAGCTTTCGGTAGAGAAACTCGCTGCAGAGATATTCGTAGTCGCCATTGCTCTGCGTGACGCGATGGCCTTCGCCGCGCCGGGTCACGCTGCGCCAGCCGGCGGCGTTGATCGGGGCATGGCCGCGTTCGATGTCAGATGACACCATGCGCGTGACGATATTGCTGAAGTCCGTGTCGAGCGCGCGCGCAAGTGCGTGGGCGCGATCGAAGGAGAGGGTGATCTGCCCGGTCTCCACGCGTGACAATGCCGATTGCGAAATCTTCGAGCGTTCGCTCAGATCTTTCAGCGTCCAGCCGCGCTCGGTGCGCATGCGGCGCACCGCGGAGCCAAACGTCGCTTGATCGAACGGCGCTTCTTCGGCCGCGGGTTCGCGCGTTTCTTGACGCGGCTCCGCGCCGCCAGCGGCGCTCAGCGTCAGATGGTTTCGAAGTTCGCGCACGTCCATGAATGCCTAGCCCCAGAGGTCGCTCGTGAACGGCCCGACCACGCCCTTGTCATACGCCATCGCCGCGATTCTGTCGGTCCGGAGGGCGATGGGCCCGTCCAAATCGGCGATGCGCGCCTTCTGCGATACGACAAAAGCCGGGGCCATGGCTAGCGAGGTGCCCAGCATGTTGCCCACCATCACGTCGAGCCCGCGCGCGAGCACGGCGTCAGCGAGCAACAAAGCCTCGGTCAGGCCGCCGGTCTTATCGAGCTTGATGTTGATGACATCGTAGCGCCGTGCGGCTTGTTCGAACTCGCCGCGATGCAGGCAGCTTTCATCTGCGCCGAGCGGCACCTCGCGCGGCATTCCTTCAAGGCCTGCATCTTCGCCGCGCGGCAGTGGCTGCTCCACCATTTCGACCTCGCACTTGGCGAACTCGGGCAGGCATTCCTGCAACTGCGCCAGCGTGAGCCCTTGATTGGCGTCGACGATGAGGCGCGCATCCGGGCGCGCGGCGCGGACCGCCCGCACGCGCTCGATCGGTCGATCGCCGTTGAGTTTGATCTTCAACAGCTTGTAGCCGGCGAGCGCTGCCGCGGCTTTGCTGGTTTCTTCCAATGAATCGAGCACGCCGATGGTTTGGCAGGTCGTCAGTGTGCGCGGAGCGATGCTAGTCTTGCTCCAGATCGATTGGCCAGAGAGCTTGCACTCCAAATCCCACAGCGCGCAGTCGATCGCGTTTCGCGCGCCGCCTGGCGGCAGCAGCTTTTGCAGCGCGTCGCGATCGAGGCCGGCTTCGATCTCACCGCGAACCGCATGGATTTGCTCGAACGCCTTGTCCGGCGTGTCGTTGAGATAATAGACGCCTGCCGCTTCGCCGCGCCCGATCGCGCCGCCTTCGGCGATCTCGACCAGCACGCAATCAAGCGAGGTGAAGACGTGGCCAGTGATGCGGAAGGGGGCGTGCATCGGCCAATGCTCGAGCCGCACCGAAATCTGTCGTTTTCCGCCCAAGATCGCGTCCTCCCGCCCGACGCGCCCGCTGGCGCGCCGTGTTTGCGCATATGCAAGTCTGCACAAAATCAGAAAAAGCGCCACTCTTTTGCGCTTGCGAAGGGCTGGGCTGGCAGCGTCAACTGCACAGAACTGGTTGATATTAAATGAAAAACGATAAAATCGCCAAATCGTGCAAATATGCAAGACGGCTTGCAAAATCTGAAAACCTGGTCAATCTTGCGACCTTCGGCCGGTCTCAAGCGGTCGAGCGGGGAGGCGGCTGATATGTGGGACAAGCTGAAAGCCTGGGCGGCAGCGCCGGCGATGGCGCTGATGGTGCTGAGTGCAGGCGCGCTACAGGCGAGCGGGCAAGTGACGCCCGAGCAGATTCAGGAAACCGCGGCGGCAACGTCGCCAGCGCCCGCGCCGCAACTCACCGCAGCCGACGTCAACACCTGGCTCGACGGCTTCATGCCGTATGCGCTCTCTACGTCGGACATCGTCGGCGCGGTCGTGACCGTTACGCACAACGGTCAGATCGTCGCCAATCGCGGCTTCGGCTATTCGAACCTCGAAACGCGCACGCCGGTCGATGCGAACACAACGCTCTTCCGCCCCGGCTCGATCTCGAAGCTCTTCACCTGGACTGCAGTGATGCAGCAGGTTGAAGCCGGCAAGATCGATCTCGACGCCGACATCAACACTTACATCGACTACGAAATCCCCGCCTACGAAGGCCAGCCGATCACCATGCGTCAGATCATGACGCATACGACCGGCTTCCAGGAAGTCGTGCACGACCTCATCTCGTCGGATCCGTCCACCGGCGAAATGGCGCTCGGCGACTATCTCAAGAACAACATCCCCGCGCGTATCTACGCGCCGGGCACGATGCCGGCCTATTCGAACTACGCAACCTCGCTCGCGGGTTATGTTGTGGAGCGCGTGTCGGGTGAATCGTTCAACGATTATCTGCAAGCGCACATCTTCGATCCGCTCGGCATGCGCAATTCGACGTTCCGCCAACCTCTGCCGGAAGCGATGCAAGCGGCGATGTCGGGCGGCTACAAGAATATCGCCGACGGCGAAGCGCAATATTTCGAGATCGTCGTGCCGGCCCCGGCCGGCGCGCTTTCAACGACCGGCGCTGACATGGCGCTGTTCATGAATGCGCACCTCAACAATGGCGCGGGCCTGCTTCGCCCGGAAACGGCGCGCCAAATGTATGAGACGGTCGATCAGCAATTTCCTGGCGTGAACAGCATGCTCCTGGGATTCTACCAGGAAAGCTATGGCGGCCAGCGCATCATCGCCCATGGCGGCGACACGAGCTTCTTTCACTCGAACCTGTCGCTGCTGATGGATCAGAATGTCGGCGTGTACATCTCCGTGAACTCCGGCGGTTCGGGCTCGCTTGGCGCGACCTTGCTGCGCTGGGAATTCATGGAAGGCTTTGTAAATCGCTACTTCCCAACTGAACGCGCGCCCGATCCGGAGCCGCTGCCGACCGCGCTTGAGCACGGCGCCGCCCTGGTCGGCGATTTCGAAAGCGCACGCCGCGCCGGCACGAACCCGCTCGCGGCCGTCTATTTCCTTGGCCAAACGACAGTGACGATGTTGCCGAACGGCGATCTCGTCGGCCCCGGTCTGCCGGACGTGAATGGCGAGCAGAAGCATTGGCGCGAAGTTGAGCCGTGGGTGTGGCAAGCGCTTGGTGGAACCGAGCGCATGGGCGCGCGCGTCGATGAAAGCGGCCGCGTCACCGCGATCGCCTTCGAGCCGCTCGCGTTCGCGATCCCCGCGAGCCGTGCGCCGTGGTATCGCAGCAAGTCCTTGCTCTTGCCGCTGCTCGGCATCGCGCTTGGCGTGCTGACGCTGACGCTGCTGAGCTGGCCGATCCGCACGCTGACGCGCCGCGCGCACAAGGGTACGTTCGCTTACGAAGGCGCGCGCGCGCAGGCGCATCGCCTCGCGCCGATCGTCTCGTTGTTCGCGGTTGGTTACGTCGTCGGCTGGGCGCTCTTCGTCACCTGGCTGATGGACTCGCTCGACAAGAACAGCGGCGGTCTCGCCTCCGGCTTGCTGACGACCATGTATGTCGCCGGCATTCTGCCGCTGCTCGCGCTCGCGGGCGCAGGCCTCGTGAACCTCTCGCTCTGGCGCGCGCCATCGAGCTGGTTCGCGAAGATCTGGGGGCTGTTGCTGCTGCTTTCCGCCGTGATCGTGTTGTGGTTCGCGGTGGCGATGAACTTCTTCAGCTTCGCGTACAATTACTAAGCGGCGGCGGATCGTGTCGGTCAGCCAAAGCGCGGATGTCGCGGTGAGTTCGGGCAAGGGCCTCTTCGGCCATCCGCCTGGGCTCACCGTGTTGTTCTTGACGCAGACATGGGCCGAGTTCTCGTATTTCGGTCTGCAGGCGATGCTGGTTCTCTACATGACCCAGCAGCTTGGCCTGCCGCAGGCTGAGTCATCAATCATCTACGGCCTCTACACGGGTTGCGCGTTCTTCAGCCCATTCATCGGCGGCATCATCGCCGATCGTTGGCTCGGCAAGACACCGAGCGTCGTGATCGGCGGTTCGCTGATGATGCTCGGCCATTTCGCGATGGCGTTTGAGTCATTGCTGTTTCCGGCGCTGGCTTTGGTGGCGATCGGCAACGGACTGTTCTTGCCGCCGCTCGCGGTGCAGGTGAGCGCGCTCTATCGCGATGGCGATGCGCGGCGTGATCAGGCGTTCAGCGCCTACTACATGGGCATCAATCTCGGCGCCTTCACTGCGATCATCCTGTGTCCGCTGCTGGCGCAGCTTTACGGCTGGCACTGGGGCTTCGCCGCCGCCGGCTTCGGCATGGCGATTGGGCTCATCATCTATCTCAGCTTCAAGAAGCACCTGCCGCCAGAGCCACGCCGCGCGAGCGCCGCGGAGAAAGTGCGCGCGCCACTCACGCTCAATGATCGCAAGGCGCTGATGACTTTGGTCGGCGTCATCGCCGTCGTCATCCTGTTCCGCATCGCCTACGAGCAGAGCGGCAACACGATCACGCTGTGGCTCAGCGATCGCACCGAACGCACGCTCGGCGGCTTTGAGATTCCAGCGCCGTGGTTCACCTCTCTCAACCCGCTGATGATCATCGTGCTGACGCCGTTCCTGATGGAATATTGGCGCCGGCGGAAAATTGCGGGGCAGGAGCCAAACCTGTTCCGGCGCATGGCGCTCGGCTGCGCGCTGGCGGGGCTGGCGTGCTTGGTGATGGTCGGCGCCGCGCTCGCCTACAGCGCCGGCGGCGCGCCGGTCAGTTCGCTTTGGGTGATCGGCTATTTCGTCCTACTGACGCTCGGCGAATTGCTGGTATTGCCGGTTGGCCTCGCGCTGTTCGGCAAGCTCTCGCCGGTGCAAGTCGCGGCGATGATGATGGGCGCGTGGTACATCGCCAAATTCATCGGCAGCTTGTCGGCCGGTTTTATCGGCACGCTGTGGCTCGAGATCCCGACAGAATTCTTCTTCGCCATCGGCGCCGGCTCAACCTTCCTCGGCGCGATCATTCTCTTCTGGATGGGCCGCGCGAAGAGCGGCGAAGCGGCAAGCTGAGGCGAACGCGATGGCGCAGGAGCACCCGACTTGGTTCCAGCGCTATTTGCTGCCGGGCTTTGCATTCAAGGCTGTTGTCATCGGCGGCGGCTACGCAACCGGCCGCGAGCTCGCTGAATTCTTTCTGCCCCATGGGCCAAATGGTGGCGTCGCGGCGATCTTGCTGGCGATGGTGGTGTGGAGCGTCATCTGCGCGCTGACGTTCGTGTTCGCGCAAGCGACGCAGAGCTTCGACTATCGCAGCTTCTTCAAACAATTGCTCGGCCCGTTCTGGCTCGCCTTCGAGTTCGCCTATCTCACCTTCATCGTGCTGATCCTCGCCGTGTTCGGCGCGGCGGCGGGTGCGATCGGGCAGGCTTTGTTCGGCATGCCAGAAATCGTCGGCACGCTGGCGCTTGTCGTTTCGATCGCCGCGGTCACGGCGTTCGGCAATGCCGCGGTCGAGCGCCTGTTCAAATGGGTGACGATCTTCCTCTACGCCGTCTATGCGGTGTTTGCGGTGCTGGCGCTGTCCGCGTTCGGTGATCGCGCCATGGAGAATTTCGCAACGCCAACGCCGGCCGGCGATTGGTGGATCGGCGGGCTAACTTACGCCGGCTATAACGTTATTGGCGCAATCGTCATCCTGCCGGTGATCCGCCATCTCACCACGCGCAAGGACGCGGTGATCGCTGGCCTGCTCTCCGGCCCGCTGGCGATTTGGCCGGCGCTGGTGTTCTTCATCTGCATGATCGCGTTCTATCCGGCGATCGGGAACGAGACGCTCCCGTCAGACTATCTGCTGCGCCAGCTCAACATGCCGGCGTTTCACATCATCTTTCAGCTGATGATCTTCTCGGCGCTGCTCGAAAGCGGCGCCGGCAGCGTGCACGCGTTCAACGAACGCATCGCCAGCGCCTGGCGGGCGCGGCGCGGCAAGGATCTGAAGCTGCGCGCGCGGCTTGGCATCGCCATAATCGTGCTGATCGGCGCGGTGTTTCTGGCGGACGCGATCGGCCTCGTCACGCTGATCGCCCAAGGCTATCGCGGTTTGGCCTACGCCATCATCGCGCTGTTCGTTTTGCCGCTGCTCACCATCGGCGTGTGGCGCCTCGCGCGCGCGCCACGCACACAAAAAGCATAAGAGGGGAAGATCATGAGCCGACATCTGAAGGCAACCGCGCTCACAGCGCTCGCATTGTGCTTCGCGTCCGTTGCCTGGGCCGAACCGCCGCCGAACCTCGCCAGCCGCGTCGAGGAAATCCGCAATCAGGTCGGCGTGCCCGGCATGTCCGTCGCCATCGTTGAGAATGGCCGCACGACGTTCGCGCAAGGCTTCGGCGTGCGCCGGCTTGGAACCAATGAGCGAGTCGACGCCGATACAATCTTCCAGCTCGGCTCTGTCGGCAAAGCCTTCACCTCGGCAGCGCTCGCGGTGCTGGTGGATCGCGGCGAGATCTCGTGGGACGATCCGGTCACCGAACACATTCCGTATTTTCAGATGTATGACCCATGGGTCACGCGCGAGATGACGGTACGCGATCTGCTGGTGCACCGCAGCGGTTTGGGCCTTGGCGCGGGCGATCTGATGTTCGTGCCGCGCTCGTCGCGCTCGCGCGAAGATACGGTGCGCGCGCTCCGCCACATTCGCCCAGCGACGAGCTTCCGCACCGCGTACGCGTATGACAACGTGCTCTATGCCGTCGCCGGCCAGCTGATCGAGGAGGTCACTGGCAAAACCTGGGAGCGCTTTATGCGCGAGGACGTGCTCGTGCCCGCCGGCATGCGCACGGCGACCTCCGATCGCGTCGAGCGCCGTCGCACGCGCAATCGCGCTTGGCCGCATGGCCGCCGCGATGGGCCGATGGCGGGCATGGGCACGCAGGAGATGATGGACGATAGCGGCCGCGCTGAGTTCGATCCCGAACTCGGCGCCAACGCCGCGCCCGCCGGCGGTGTGGCGGCAAGCGCCAACGATATGAGCCGCTGGCTCGCGATCCAACTCGCACGCGGCGCGACGCCGGAAGGCGGGCGCTTGTTCAGCGAAGCGCAATCGCGGGAAATGTGGCGGCCGCAAATTCACGTGCCGTTCGGCCAAGCGCCGGAGCCCGTCGCGGCCTCGACGCCGCAATTCAATGCGTATGCGCTTGGCTGGACGGAGCGTGACTATCAAGGCCATCGCCTGATGATGCACACCGGCGCTGTGTTCGGCGCGCAGGCGATCCTGATCCTGATTCCGGAGCGCAATGTCGGCTTCTCGGTGGCGGTGAACAGCGAAGACGGCGAGGCCGCGCTCGGCGTCGCTTACGAGCTGCTCGATCATTATCTCGGCCGTCCGTACTACGATTGGGGCGCGGCGTGGCAGACGTTCGTGCAGCGTCGCGATCAAGCCGCCGTCGGCGCGCTGCAGCAGCAAGCCGCGTCGCCGGTGCAATCGCGTCCGTCGCTGCCGCTTGAGCGTTACGCTGGCCGTTACACCGATGCTTGGTACGGGCCGATGAACATCACCCACGCCAACGGCAAGTTGATGATGGATTTCACACTGACGCCGGGCATGACCGGCGAGCTGACGCATTGGCAATACGATACGTTCCGTATCGACTTCCGCGATCGCTTGATCGAGCCGGCGTTCGTGACGTTCCAGCTCGATGCGACCGGTAGCGTGGAGCGCATCGTCTTGCGCGCTGTGTCGCCACTCGCCGATTTCAGCTTCGACTATCAGGATTTGACGTTTACGCCTGCTGGCGCGCAAGCGCCGCCCGCGCCCGTCGAAGACTAAGGAGAAGGCAACATGCTGCGGAGAATTTTGGCGTCGCTGGCCGGCGCCGCATGCCTCATGTCTGCGTTTCCTGCGTCCGCGCAGGAGCAAGCGGCCCACGACATCGTCATCCGCAATGGCCGTGTGATCGATGGCGCCGGCAATCCCTGGGTGCTGGCGGATGTCGCGATCGATGACGGCCGCATCGCCGCCATCGGCCGCATCACCGGCCGCGGCGAGCGTGAGATCGACGCGACCGGGCGCTACGTTTCGCCCGGCTTCATCGATATGCAGGATCAATCCGGCGAGGTGCTGCTGCGCGACGGCTCGGCGGAGAACAAGCTGCGCATGGGCGTGACGACGCTCATCGCCGGCGAAGCAGGCACGCCCGTGGAAGCGACGGAGCTAGCCGGCTATTTCGATCGCCTGCAAAGCCAAGGCATCGCTGTGAATTTCGGCACCTATTACGCCGCCGCGCAAGCGCGCGTGCGGGTGATGGGCGATCGCGCCGGCCGCCCGTCGCGCCGGCAGATGGAAGCCATGCGCAACGAGGTGCGCGCGGCGATGAACGCAGGCGCGTTCGGCATATCGACGGCGCTGATCTATCCGCCGCAGAGCTTCCAAAGCACCGAAGATCTGATCGAACTTTCCCGCGTCGTTGGCCAATGCGATGGCATGTACGCCACACACATGCGCGATGAGAGCGAAGCGCTGCTGGATGGCATCGCCGAAGCCGTGCGCATCGGCGAGGAGGCAGGCGTTCGTGTCGAGATTTATCACCTCAAGGCTGCGTACGCGCCGCGCTTTGGCGAACTGATGCCGGCTGCAGTGGAGGCGATCAACGCGGCGCGCGCGCGTGGCGTTGATGTAGCCGCGAACATGTATCCCTACACCGCGGGCGGCACCGGCCTTGCCATCACCGTGCCCAATTGGGTGTTCGCCGACGGCGAGGAGCGCGGCTATCAGCGCCTACGCGATCCGCGTGTGCGTGAGCGCTTGCGCCGTGAAGTGGAGGCGGGCTCGCAGCCGGGTTGGTCCAACCTCGTTCACGCCGCCGGCGGTTGGGATCGCGTCGTGCTCGCCAACGCGCATTCCGGGCGCTTCAGCCCATACGAAGGCCAAAGCATCGCCGCGATCGCCCAGCAGATCGGCGGCAATCCGGCGGACGTGGCGTGGGACATCACGCTTGAAGGCTTGCCGAACCGCGTGACGGCGCTGTTCTTCCTGATGGACGAGCGCGATGTCGAATACGGCCTGCGCCAGCCATGGGTGAGCATCGGCACCGACGCCGACGCGTCCGAGCGCAACGATCCAAACGCCATGCTCATGACCCATCCGCGCGCCTACGGCACATTTCCACGCGTGATCGCCGAATATGGCCGCCGTCGTGGCGTGCTCACGCTTGAGGATGCTGTGCGCAAGATGACGTCGTGGCCCGCCACGCGCATGGGGCTCAGCGATCGTGGCGTGTTGCGTGAAGGCTTGCGCGCGGACGTGACGATCTTCGACTACGACAACCTCGATGATGTCGCGAACTACCAGAACTCACGCGCCACGCCGGCGGGCATCAGCGCTGTGATCGTCAACGGCCAGGTGGCGCTGGACGAGAACGGCCCGACCAATGCGCGCGCCGGCCACGTCCTCCGCCATCGCTGCAATTGAGACATAAAAAACCGCGCCGCTGAGAGGCGGCGCGGTGCAGTGTCGGCGGAAATCTTTCCGGAGAGAGCGGGCGGAGCGGCGCTTTCGCACGCGCTCCGCCCGCTAGCCTCCCCAGGCCTAGAAATGGGGGCCTTAGAAACGTGTGCTCAAGCTGACGCCGATCGTGCGCGGACGGATCAGGTTCGCCGCGCCGTTCGGAGCATCCGGCAGCGTTGCGCCGAAGCCGCCGAACGAGGTCACCGCGCGCTCGTCGCCAACATTGCGTGCGAACACATCGACCGCGAATTGCTCGAACTCCATGCCGGCGCGGAGATCGAAAATGTTGTAGCTCGGCAGTTCGATCTGTTCAGCGCCGTAGAGGAAGCCGCCCGTGCCCGGGAAGCCGCTGCTCTGCTCGCCGACATAGCGCCAGGCGCCGCCGACATAAGCCGTGTGTTGGCCAACAGCCCATTCATAGTTCACGTCGAGCGTGCTCGCCCATTCCGGCGAGTACGGCAGCGGATCGCCTGACGCGCCGCCGACGACGATCGGATCGGTGTCGCCGGTCAGCTTCGCGTCGGTGTAAGCGCCGGACCACACCAAGGTGAGGCCATCGGTCGGCGCGAGTGTCGCGCTCCATTCCACGCCTTCGCTCTCGGCGCTGCTGCCGTTCGAGTTGCCCGAGACGACGCCATCGAACACCAGCAATTGGATGTCGGTCCAATCGATGTGGAACAGAGCCGCGTCGAGGCGGAGCATGCCGTTGAACAGGTCCGTCTTCACGCCGAGTTCGTAATTGACGGTTTCGTCCGGATTGAACGTCGCCGGGATCACGGACGGCACGCCGAGAATGTTCGGGCCGCCTGGGCGATAGCCGCTGGCGACGCGCGCATAGATCATCGTGTCGTCGCCGATGCGGAAGCGGGGCGCGATCGAATAGGTGAGCGCGTCATCGGTGGAATCTTCGCCGCCGCTCGACACTGCGGTGCCGCCTTGCTCGACGCTTTGTTCGTTCTCGGCGTAGCGCGCGCCGACGCTGACGTCGAATTGCGGCGTGAACTTGTAGGTGATGCCGCCGAACGCCGCGATCTCTTCGTAGTCCGAAGCGATGACAGCCGTGAGGCCGGTCACGGTGCCGGGCGGCGTGTCGAAGAAGATTTCCTGATCGATCAGGCCTTCCTCCTTGGCGTAGAACCCACCGATCACCCACTCGAAGCGGTCAGACGACGGTGAGACCAAGCGCACTTCCTGCGTGAACTTTTCCTGCGTCACGTCATTGGCGAGGAACGAGGGCAGACCGAACGCCAGCGTGCCGTCGCTCTCACGATATTGACCGAGTTCGCTGTAGCTCGACGACGAGATCAGTGACGCGAAGCCAAGGTCCCAATCGACCGTGCCGTTGTAGATGCGATAGTCGATCTCGGAGAGTTCCGAGAACGGGCGGTACTGATCGAGATCGCCGCCAACCGGCTCGAGCGGGTCTTGGAAGTAGGCGACGTCGTCTTGCGCATTGCTGTTGACGTCCTGCAGGTGCGCCGAGAGGCGGATTTGCAGATTGTCGGTCGCGTTGAGCAGGAAAGCCGCGCGCACGCCGGCGGTTTCGACGCCGTTGATGTTGGTGGCGCCACGCGAGGGATCATCAACATAGCCGCCCTGATCGCGATAGATGCCGCTGACGCGCAGAGCCGCGCGATCGCCCAGCGGCGCGTTCATCACGGCACGCAGCGCATAGCTTGGGTCGCCATCCTGCGTTTGCTCGGCGGACGCACGCGCGCGCGCTTCGAAGGCGTCCGGGGAGGGCGCGGTGGTCACGAATTTGATGATGCCGCCCAGCGTGCTGGCGCCGTAGAGCGTACCTTGCGGGCCGCGCAGCACTTCGATGCGCTGCACGTCGAACGGGTCGAGGTCGAGCGCGAGGACGCCAGCGTTCACGAGCGAGGTGCTGGAGCCGAACGGCGTTTCATCGACATAGGTGCCGACCGTGCTGGCGACGCTGCCGGTGTTGAGGCCGCGCAGCGTGAGGCGCGTGTTACCGGCTTGGCCGCCAAGCGCCGTCAGGCCCGGCACGTGCGCCACGTATTCTTCAAAGCTGTTGGCTTGCAGGCGCTCCAGCGTTTCCGCCGTCACCGCCGAAACCGATTGCGGAACGTCGCGCAGACGCTCTTCGCGCTTTTGCGCAGTGACGACGATTTCGTCGTCCGCCACGCTCTCTTGAGCTTGCGCCGCTAATGGCAGCAGCGATGCGGACGCTACGAGCGCGAGCGCAAAACGAGCCAGCATGATCCTCTCCCCCTGGTGAGCCGGCGGGTCCCGTTTCCGCCTTTGCAGCATCTGACACCACAAATTCCAGTTATGCAATCGATTTGCTGAATGAGGGATTTTTTACGCAACGCCTGTGGTGCTTTTGCAAAGTCGCGGTTACGGTGCAAAACGGCCGGGGAGGAAATCATGGCTGAAGGCGGGTTGAGCCAGGCGCGTCCGGGAGCGGTCGTCCGCGAAGAGCGGCTACGGCGCGGCTGGACTTTGGCCGACGCGAGCGAGCGCACTGGCTTGCCGGTTTCGACCCTCTCAAAGGTCGAAAATGACAAGATTTCATTGAGTTATGACAAGCTCGTCAAGCTCAGCCAGGGCTTGGAGATCGACATTTCGCGCCTCTTCGGCGGCAGCGACGCGCCGCTCCAGCGCAGCGTCACCGGCCGGCGCAGCATCACCCGCAAGCACGAAGGCCGGACCATCGAGACGCCGACCTACGGCCATCGCTACATGGCCGCCGACCTGCTCAACAAGAGCATCATTCCGATCGTTGCTGAGATCCGCGCCCGCTCTTTGCAGGAATTTGGCGAGCTTGTTTCACATCCGGGAGAGGAATTTGCGTACGTGCTGGAAGGCACTGTCGATCTCTACACCGCGAGCTACGCGCCGGTTCGCCTGAACACCGGCGACTCCATCTATTTCGACAGCGGCATGGGCCACGCTTACATCGCTGTGGGCGAGGGCGTGTGCCGCGTGCTCTCGATCTGCACCGGCGCCGAAGCGCACCTTGTCGCCGCGACAGAGCGGCAGACCGGCAAGGAACCGGTGCTGACGGAAGCGCCGCGGCGCGTAAAAGCAGGCTGATTACGTGCTCAAGCTCCCGCGTCCTTATCTCCTCTTCCTCGGCGACATCAGCGAGTTCGGCTACGCCAAGACCGCGCTCGGTCTGCGCGACTGGGCGCGCGAGCATTGCGTCGGCGAGTATGGTTTGCCGGGCGCCGTCAGCATTGACCTGCCATGCTTGGCGCCGCGCGAGGCGTACGCCGCCGGCGCGCGATCTTTGATCATCGGCGTAGCGACGCCAGGCGGCGCGATCCCGGAAGCGTGGATTCCAACGCTCGTCGAAGCGCTCGAAGCGGGCCTCGATCTCGTTGGCGGCATGCACGCAAAGCTCAATGACATCGCGCCTTTGCGCGACGCCGCGGCGCGCTTGAAGCGTCGCCTGATCGATGTGCGAACGCCGCCCGCGAACATTCCGGTCGGCAACGGCAAGAAACGCGCGGGCAAACGTTTGCTCACTGTTGGCACCGATTGCGCGCTCGGAAAGAAGTACACCGCGCTCGCGCTCACGCGTGCGTTCAGTGCGCGCGGGCTCAACGCCGATTTCCGCGCCAGCGGCCAAACCGGCATCATGATCGCCGGCGGCGGCATGCCGATGGACGCCGTCGTGGCCGATTTTGCTGCCGGTGCGGCCGAGATGCTGAGCCCGGAGAACGCGCCAGATCATTGGGACGTCATCGAGGGCCAAGGCTCGCTGTTTCATCCCGCCTACGCTGGCGTCTCGCTGGCGCTGCTGCACGGCAGCCAGCCGGACGTGATCGTGCTCTGCCACGATCCGAGCCGCGAGAGCGTACTCGGCTATCCGAACTATAAGCTGCCCGATCTGCGCGAGGCGATCGATCTCAACCTCCGCCTCGGCGCGCGCATCAATCCCGCGATCCGCTGCGCGGGCGTGAGTATGAACACGTCGCGCTATGGCGAAGCCGAAGCGCGCAAGCTGATGGAAACCGCGTCCCGCGAACTCGGCCTCCCCGTCGCCGACCCCATCCGCCGCGGCAGCGCGTTCGAGGCGCTGGTAGAGGCGTGTCTGCGCTGAAGGCGGGCTAAACCATCGTCTAGTGGAATTCTGGCTCGCCTCGCCCCATATCCGTGCGGCGACGGCGCCGCCGTCTCTACCGCCATCAAGGAGTGATCCCATGTCGACCGAACGCGCCGTTCTCGCCGGAGGCTGCTTTTGGGGCGTGCAGGATCTCGTGCGGAAACAGCCGGGCGTGATCAGCACCCGCGTCGGCTATTCCGGCGGCGATGTGCCGAACGCGACCTATCGCAATCACGGAACCCACGCCGAAGCGATCGAGATCATTTTCGATCCCGCGAAGACGTCTTATCGCAACCTTCTCGAGTTCTTCTTCCAGATCCACGATCCGACAACTAAGAACCGTCAAGGCAACGACGTCGGCACAAGCTATCGCTCGGCCATCTATTATACGAGCGATGAGCAAAAGCGCGTCGCCGAGGACACCATCGCCGACGTCGATGCGTCAGGGCTTTGGCCAGGCAAGGTGGTCACGACCATCGAGCCGGTAGGCCCGTTCTGGGAAGCCGAGCCCGAGCACCAAGATTATCTCGAGCGCATCCCCAACGGCTACACCTGCCATTTCGTGCGACCGAATTGGAAGCTGCCGCGGCGCAACGAAGCCGCGCGGTAAGCGCCTCAATCGTTTGCCGTAACCGGTCCGCCCGAAATCTCGGGATGACGCGCAGCCGCCGCGGCGATGTCGGCGGGCGCGCCGGTTAGCGGGCCGGAGAGAAACGCCGCGATGATGTCCGCTGTCGCTTCGTGCGTGGACGCAGGCCCGCGTCCGCCGCCCATCATTTGCGCCAACAGCCAGCGGCCGGGCGCCGCGAAGAAGAATGGCACGTCGGTGAAGCTGTAATGATTGGCGCGCTTGATCTCATAGTGGAAGGCTGGCGCGTTCGTGGCCGCGAGCAGCTTGCCGTTGCCGTTGATGAAGAGCTCGCTGTGGCGCGTCTCGGCATAATCGCTCTGCAGCAATAGGAAGGGCCGATCGAGCTGGCGATCCGGCAGGTCGCCATAAGGCGTGCCGTCAATGTTGGCGGCGGCGACGACGCGCGGGTCCTCGCTCATCGCCATGATCGAAGCCGCGCCACCGAAGGAATGGCCGATCACAGCCACTTTCGATGTGTCGATCCCACCACCCAGCAGCGGCGGCGACAGCGCGTCCGGCCGCGCGATTTGGTCGATCACGAAGCGAATGTCGGCGGTTCGCAATATCTGCTGGTTGGGCATGTATTGGCTGCGGTCTGGCGGGAAAATCTCGCGCAGCCCGACGACGCGTCCGTCGGGGAGTTCAGTGACCGCCGACTCGTAAGGATGATCCAATACGAAGACGACGAAGCCACGGCTGGCGAGTTGCGTCGCGAGCCCTGTGTACACCGCACGCGGCGCGCCATAGCCCGGCGAGAAGATCACCACCGGCCAAGGCCGATCGCTGGACGCAAGCGGCGCTTCGGCTTCGACGTGCGTGTCGATCTGGCCGTAACGATGCAGCAAGAAGCCAGGCATGATGCTGACCTGTCTCGGCATGCGGCCGATGCCGTCGATGTAGGGCACGCGCGCGCTTGCTCGTGAATGTTCGCGGCGCGTCGTTGGATACCAAGCCTGCGCTATCACGCTACGATCGTCGTTCGGATCCGTGGTATGCGGTTCGTCACGCGAGGCATCGTCCCAGCGATAGATTTGGGTTGCGACGGCGTGCGTGCCGTTAGGCGCAGGCAGCGTCGGAACCGCAGGCAGTATCCAAACACCGATGCACGCGGCGGCGATGCCAACCAAGCTCAGCCGACCGATCCAGCGCAGCACCGCGCCAGTGCGTATCGGGGGCAGAGCGCTCACCGCCAGCAGAAGAAGGGCCGGCACACTCTGCCAAGCGAAACCGTAGAAAGCCCATTGCGCCGCCGCCGACAACAAACCCAAGCCGGCAGCGGCGATCCGCAATTTCGGCCGCCACGCCGGCGCGATCAGCCGCCACGCCGCCACCGCCAACACAGCAGCCAGCACGAGCACATCAAGGATCAACATCGCTTCACTCGGCTTCGAACACGCGCGGAGACAGCGCCCTAGCCGGGTTCACGATGACGAGTAAGATGCGGCGTTAGCAGAGATCGTGCAGATATTCCGTAGAATGACAGCGCCCGCTCAGCGGGCGCCTTCACCAGCCGTGCGCTACCTCACGCCAAAGGCAGGCATCTGGCGACCCCGGAGAGATTCGAACTCCCGACCCGCTGCTTAGGACGCAGCCGCTCTATCCAGCTGAGCTACGGGGTCAACCAGGGTGCTTGCTATTGCGTCACGGGCGCGGCGGCAACCGTTCGCGGCGTGTTCTGAGGTTCCGGGCGCGCTGAAAGCGTGCCAAATTGCCGGCTCGACGCCGGGCAGAACGCCGCTCGCTCCGGTCAGCGATCATGGGAGGGGGAGATGGCGCGCGCCTACGCCAATTTTTGGTCTCGTGCAGCGTCGGGCCTCACGGCCATGGCGCACACGCGCGCGGCGGTGTTCCGCTGGGGCTTCGTGATCCTGCTCACAGGCGTGTGGATCGGCGGCGGGCTCTATTATTGGTGGGATCGCGGCTGGCTTGAAGCGCTGTATCTCACGCTCTCCGCCGTCGGCATGTGGGACGGCTATTTCGACGTCCGCGAGAACATCATGCTGCAAGTGATCCGCTTCGCGGCGCTTGCGGTTCCGGTTGTTGGCTTGTTGTTCGCGTTCTCCGGTCAGCTCGGCCGTTCGTTGGCGCGCTTGTTCAATCTCGGCGCGGCGAAGCATGTGGTGGTCGCCGGCGATAGCCCGGCCGCGCTCTCGCTCGCGCTCGATTGCCGCCATCGTTACAAGGATAGCGTGATCCTGATCGGCCAAGGCTTGGCCGAGGACACGACGCTCGATCTGCGCCGCAAGGGCGTGATCGTGCTGCAAGGCGACGCCGCCAATCCGGAAACGCTGAAAGCCTCGCGCGCGCACCACGCCGCGCACGTCGTTGCGTTTGAGCCGGATGATACCGCGAACTTGCAAATCGAAGCGGCGGTGCGGCGTTTGGTTGGCAAAGCGCGGAGGTCGCGGCCGATCGGCGTGCATGTGGCGACGCGTTCAGCGTTGCTGTTGCGTGAGTCGCGCGAGATGCGCTCGTCGCAAATGCGCAAGAAAGGCGGCAAGCAAGCCGATCCGATTGATCCGAAGCCGTTCTCGCTTGATGAAATGGCCGCACGGGCGCTGCTGCAAAAGGAAGCGCCGACGATCCTGCATATAGCCGACGTGCTGGAGCAAGAGCGCGTGCACATCGTCATGTTCGGCTTCGACCCGGCGGCCGAGGCGTTGGCGGCGTCGATCCTGAAGAGCCTGTGGTCCGCGCATTTCGAAGCGCCGCGGATCACGGTGCTTGTGCCGAATGCCGAAGCGTCAGAGGCGGGCTTCAAGGCGCGGCATCGCGAAGCGTTCGCGCATCCACAGCTCTGGGTGGCCGATATCGCGTTTCTTGAGTTCGATTGGGACGCCGCCAGCATCGGCGGCGAACTGCTCGATGCCGTCGAGCGCGAGCGCGGCAAACCGACGGCGGCCGTCGTGTCGACCGGCGCCGATCCTGGCAACATCCATCTCTCGCTGGCGCTGAAGCGCGCCAGCAACAATGGCGGACGCTGGCCGATCCCGATCTACATGAAAGAATCGAGCGAGTCCGAGTTCTCTAAGGAATACGCGCGCGGCGACGAAACCGCGGAGCTTGACGCGTATTTGCAAGCGTTCGGCGCGCATCAAACCACGGCGACACGCACGCGCATCCTCGATGGCGTGCTCGACGCCGGCGCGGCGATCGCGCACGAGCATTACAGCCAGAACCTCAGCGAACGCGAGATGAGTATGCGCGAGCTGCAGGCGGCGATGCGCGATTGGTCGGATGTGCTTGAGACCTACCGCGCCGCCAATCGTGCGGTGTCTGATAGCGCCATGGTCAAAGTGTGGGACGCCGGCTGGGTCCCGGCGGCGAAGGGCGAGCGCGGAGATACCTCGCCGTCGATCCCGCCTGATATCGCTGATCGCATGGCGCAGCGCGAGCATGATCGCTGGGTGGCGGAGCGGTTGATGTCCGGCTGGCGTCCGTCCGAGAAGCGCGACAATGACCTCATGGCGCACGACAAGCTGGTGCCGTGGGATGCGCTGAACGCCGACGATCGCGCGAAGGACGCCGTGCAAGTGCGCGCCGCGATCGATATCGCCCGCGTCACGCACCCGCACGGCTTCGTGCCGTTCGACTAGCGCGTCAGTCGTTGATCTTGCCGCCGTCTTCGCGCGTCACCACCACGACGGCGGAGCGCGGCCAGCTATCGCCGCCATCCGGCCAGTGCGAGGGCGGGCGGCGTTTGTAGATCCAGCGAAGGTCGTTGATGTTCGTGCCCTCGACGTCGTTCTCGCCCGGATGCTGGATCGCGCACAGGAACGCGCGCTCGTCCGGCGTGATGGTCGGGCCGCAGATTTCCGCGCCCAGCGGGCCGACGAGGAAGCGCTTCATCGGCTTCGGCCCGATTGCCGCCGCTTGCGTCACCAGCACGGAATCGTTGCAATCGGCGAACACGTCGCCTGATCCATCAGTCGAGATCCAGACATTGTATTTGCTGTCGACGCAAAGATTGTCGGGGCAGGCAAAGCGGTCGCCGGTGAGCGTCGGCGCGCCGTTGTAGTTGGTGGAAACATGCGTGGGCCGGCCGCTGCGTTGTGGGATCGTCAGCGTGGTCGCCGCCGGATCGCCGCCGAGCGCGAAGATGTCCCACGCAAAACGCAGCGCGCCGCAATCGCCGCCAGCTTCGTCGATGCGCAGGATGTGGCCGCCGGCATTCGCCTGCGCGCGGTTCGGCGTTTCGCTTTCGCGGCGCGGATTACCGGCGTGCGCGAAGCCTTGCTGCGTGTTCTTCGTGCACACGATCAGAACCGGGCCGAGGCCCACCCAATTGGAATCGAGCAGCGCTTCGATGTCCTCCGGGCGATCCATCGGCGTGCCGCCTTGGATGCGCGAGGCCTCGCGCACGCGCACCATGATGTCGGCGTCGTCGCGGAAGAGGGCGGTATAACCTTGCTCGCGGGCGGCGGCGTTGGCGGCTTCGACATTGATCGCGATCCAACGGCCGGTGCCGTCTTCCTCGAAGCGCGCGACATAGAGTTGGCCGTGATCGAGCACGTCGCGGCTGCCAACGCGGTCCGCTGGATTAACACGCGCGGTGCTGACGAATTTGTAGACGTACTCGTCAACCTGATCGTCGCCCATATAGACAACGACGCGGCCATCGCGCGTCAAAGCCGTCGTCGCGCACTCGCCCTTCTTGCGGCCGAGTGCGGTGCGCTTGTGCGGCGTCCAGGTCGGATCGTACGGATCGATTTCTACCACCCAGCCATAGAGCGAGGGGCCGTACGGATTGTACGAAACGTCGAATTGGCGCGGGAAGAGGTGCGTGTAGGGATTGCCGCGCGGCGTGCCGAAATTCTCCGCGTCGAGCACGTAGGAGATGTCCTCGCGCGCGGCGTCGAGCGCGGGCGATGAGCGCTGCGTCGAGACGAACAGATAATCGACGTTCTCTTCCGACGTCAGATACGTGCCCCAAGGCGTCTGCCCGCCTGCGCAATTGGCGGATGTGCCGCAATTGATTGCGCCAGGCTCTGTCGCCTCATGCGCCGCGCCCGGCTTAAGCGCGTTCACTTTGGCGCCAGCGTCGAGAATCCATGGATGCGCCGCCGCCGGGCCGCTGAACACAACCGGCGAGAACGGCGTGATGCGCCGATTGAGGCCGGCGCCGAGGCTCGCGTCCCGCACCGCGCGCCACGCGCCATCGGCTTTTTCAAGCGCCACGACGGTCACGCCCGTTGCGGCAAGCGCGGCTTCGAACTGCGGGGCGGTCGCATCGCGTTGCTCATTGAGCCCGGGATACATCAGCGCGAGCTCAACATATTCGTTGTTGGCGCACAGGATCAGCTTGTCGCCATTCTGCAAATCCGCACGCGGTGGCGGGAAGGCGTGCTGCGCCGGAAACAGCGCCAGCATGTCGTTGTTCTGGCCAAAGCGGCGTTCTTGATCGGCGCGTGTGAGCGTGTCCATGTCGAATGGAGGCAGGCCGTCGATCAACGCATCGCCCCACGCGATTAGCGTCTGGACGCGAAAGCCTGGCGGTACGCTCACCATGTCGGCGTTCGTCGCCGCGACGGAGGCGAAACTCGGCGCAGCCTGCAGTGACAATGCCGCCGCCGTCGCGACGCCTTGGCTTGTCGCGCAACCGCCGAGGTTCAGCAGCGGCAGCCCGACAAAGCCGCCAAGCAGCGCCCGTCGAGAGGCGATCAATTCATTGATGTGCTTGGTGGGCGGCGCGTTCATCCAAATCCCCCGGGAATTTGGCGTGAGCCCTAGTGCGCTTACGCGACAGGTCCGTGACAAGAGGCGCCGAGCGCTGTCTTCAAACTGTCAACATCCGCAAGCTTGGCCTCGAACAGCGACCAATCGTCTTTTTCCGAGATCGGCGCCCACAAATGTTCGACCTCGTCGATCACCATCGTCACCGGCTCGGGCCGCGCCCAATAGGGATGACTCAGGAACTCGTCATTGCCGCTGCCGGTACGCTTCTCCAGCCCATCACGCACCGCCGCGAAATCGTCGCGCTTGTAGAGCGCCGCCGCCGGGCTTTGCGCCGCGCGGTCGGCGCTAGCGCCGCCGCAATACCAATCATGGAAGAACTGATCCCATCCGATCTGGCTCTCCGTCAGCCAATTGAACACGCCCTGCAGAAATTCGAGGTCTGCTTGCCAATCGCCGGCGACGAGATTGAGCCGGTCGAACATCGCGTAGCGCAACGCGGTTTGATAAGCAGGCGCGAAGCGCGCGAGTTCAGCTTCAAGCAATGGCACAGGGCAGATCAGCGACAACGCGCCGCCCAATTGCGCCAGCGCCCATGACACCGCCTCAGGCTGCCGGCCAAATGCGTAGAGCCCGCTCTCGTCAAAATACGCCGCGGTGAAGCCCGGCTGGCTCGTCGGCAGGAAGCGCCACGGGCCGTAATCGAAGCTCTCTCCAGTGATGGTGAGGTTGTCGGTGTTCAGAACGCCGTGGACGAAGCCGGCTGTCATCCAACTCGCCGCCAGCTTTGCCGCCGCTTCCGTTACTTCGCCCATCAAAGCCGCCGCCTTGGCATCGCCCTCAAGCGCCATGTGGCGCGGGTAGTAAGCCGCGACCGCGTGATCGACGAGCACGCGCATCAGGTCCGGCCGCTCGAAGTACGCAAGCCGCTGGAACGAGCCAAAGCGCAGATGGCTGTGCGAAAGCCGCATCAGCACCGAGGAGCGCGTCGGCGAAGGCTCATCGCCCCGCGTCAGCGCTTCGCCCGTCTCGAACAGCGAGAACGCTTTCGACGTGTTGACGCCCAAAGCCTCCAGCATCTCCGCCGCCAGCACCTCGCGCACGCCGCCCTTCAACGTCAGCCGCCCATCGCCGAAGCGCGAATAGGGCGTCTGGCCCGAGCCCTTGGTCGCCAGATCAAGCAGCCTGCCATCGCCGTCGCGCAGCTGCGCGTAGAGGAAGCCGCGGCCATCGCCGATGTCAGGGTTGTAGGAGCGGAACTGATGCCCGTGGTAGCGCATCGCCAGCGGCTCGCGCATGTTGTCGGGTAATGGCTCGAAGCGCGCGAAATGTGCTTCCCACTCGGCCGCGCTCAGCGCGCCGAGGCCAACACGCTCGGCCCAAGCCTGATTGCGGCGCCGCAGCACGTGCTGTGGAAATCGCGCCGGCGCCACGGGATCGGCGAAGTCTGGCCCGAGTGTGGCGAACAAGGGATCGGGACGGTAGGAGGCCGAGGTGGGCATGAGCCTATCTAGGCGCGCGAAGCCGCACCGTCACCGGCCCGAATGACGCGATGACCCGTGACGGGGGAGTGCTTCTATGGCACATCCCCGAAGGGGGTCCGACGAGGACAGGAATGAAGCAGGCGCGCGCCGTTTTCGCGATATGCGGAGCTTTCGCCATTGTGGCGCTGAGCGCGTGCGATCGCTCGAACTCCGGCGGCAAAACCGAAGCCAGCTCCGAAGAGCGCATCGCCGCCGCGCTCGATCCGTGCGCCGAAGGCCGCGGCGCGTTCGCCCGCTCCGTTTGCGACAACCAATCGCTTGCTTCGCTCGACAATCAGGTGCGCCAAACGCTCGTCGCCGAAGCCGCGCAAGTGTCGGACGCCGGCGCGCGTATGCTTGTGCAGAACCAGCAGCGTTGGCTGGAAGCGCAGCGCATCGGCTGCGGCATCATCGATCCCGCCGGTACGCCAACGGCTGAGCAGCAGCAATGCCTCGAGGGCGAGCTGCGCGCGCGCGCTGAAGAAGTGCAGAACTCCGTGCAGGAGGTTGGCGGTTACACTTTCCAGCGCATGGAGCTGGTGGACGCGACGCCAATCACCGCTGAAATCGCCGCCGCCAGCGGCTTGGGCGACAACGCCCCGCCTGCCGTCAGCCGCGACATACGTTTTCCGCGCATCGATGGCCAGCAGACGCCGGAGATCCAACGCTTCAACGAACTCGTCGCCCAGCAGCCACAATTCCGTCTGGAGGACGCGACCGAGGAGATCGTTGATTACAACATCGCCTATGCCGGTCCGGAATTGATCTCCGTGCGCTTCGACATGAGCGACATGACCATCGGCGCCGCGCACGGCAACAATTCCTCGAAGGCCGTCACCGTGTTGATGACGACCGGCGAGCCTCTGGCCGAAGCCAACGTATTCCGCGCCAATTCAGGCTGGCAGCGTTTCCTCACGCAACGCGCCGTCACAGAACTCACCCGCCAGTATACCGATTACGGCTTCACGCCGCCCGAGCGCGACGTGCGCGAGACCGTGACCAAGCCGCATCTGTGGCTCATCACGGAGCAGGGGCTGACGATCCTGTTCCCGCCATACTCGTTCGGCGGCCCGTACGCGCTCGGCGGCTCCGAGGTGACGATCCCGTGGGCGGATCTCCGCCAATACCTTTCGCCCACAGCGCCGGCGCCGATCCGGCCGAACGCTTAAGCACAGCACCCATTCCCGGGGCGCGGCAAAAGCCGCGAGCCCGGGACCCATAAACACAATCGTTTCATGCAATGTGCTCGCAAGTGGACCTGTCGCGGCTATGGGTCCGGACTTATCGTTTCGCGCCAATCCGGGAATGGGTGGTCTTGCCGCGCTTCCACGCCCTCTGAATTGCGCTAAGCACGGCGGGTGAAATCGACCGGCTCACTCATCGCGCTCGTCGCCGTCGTGCTTGTGGGCATGACGGGCTTCGGCGTGTTCCTGCCGATCTTTCCGTTTCTCGCGCTCGATCTCGGCGCAACGCCGACCGCGACCACTATCGCCATGGGCGCGTACTCGCTCGGGCAGCTGATCGCATCGCCGTTCTGGGGCCGCTTGAGCGATCGCGTCGGCCGCAAGCCGATCCTGATCATCGGCCTCATCGGCGGCGCGATTTCGTATCTGTTGTTGTCGCGTGCCGAGAACGTCGAAACGCTTGGCGCCGCGCGCCTGTTCGGCGGCTTGATGGCCGGCAATGTCGGCGCTGCGTTCGCGGCTGCGGCTGATCTCGCCGATGATCGCACGCGCGCGCGCAATATGGGTCTGCTCGGCGCCGCCGTTGGCTTGGCCTTCATCGCTGGACCTGCGCTCGGTGCGTTGCTGATCGGCGGCGGCGAACCGGATCGTGCCGGCTTCGAACGCATCTGTGTGATCTCGGCAGGTTTCGCCGGCGCCGCTGCGCTGCTTGCGCTCATCTTTTTCCGCGAAACCCGCAACGCAGCTGCGCTGGATTCTGCGCCACGCGCGCGCCGCATCGCCATGCTGATGTCGCGCCCGGCTTTGACGCGTTTCGTCGCAGTGATGTTCTTCGTCATCACCGCGCAAGCTCTGATGGAAACGACTTTCGGCCTGTGGGCCGATGTCGAACTCAATTGGGGGCCGCGCGAAGTCGGCTGGACGCTGGCAGCACTCGGTCTTGGCGCGGTGCTGCTCCAAGGCGGTGGCGCTGGACGCGCGGCGCGCATGTTGGGTGAGCGTCTGATGCTGCTGATCGGTCTGGTGCTGTGCGCTGCCGGTTTCGGCGGCCTCGCCGTCACGCATGAACTTGGCACACTGATCGCCTCGATGACGGCGCTCACGCTCGGCCTCGGCCTCTCAACGCCAGCGCTCAACGCATTGATAGCCGAACAAGCCGGCGAAACCGAACGCGGTGCGGTGATGGGCTTGGCGCAATCGGCCTCCGCGCTTGGCCGCGTTGCCGGCCCGCTCGGCGCTGGTGCGATCTTCGATGTCTGGGGCTCCGCCGCGCCGTTCGTGGCCGGCGCGATTGTCGTGCTTGCGGCTTTGTTCGTCGCGCTCGGCGAGCCGGTTGCGCGTCAGGCGCCGTCGCGCGGGTAGGGCCGCCAGGCGCCGTCTTTGTCGCGTACCTCGTAGCTTTCATCCGCATCGCGAATGCTCGGCGAAGCCAGCGGAGCTTTGCCGTGACCGCCCGGAATATCGAGCACGTATTGCGGCTGCGCGATCCCTGAGGCGCGCTGATGCAATTGCTGCACAAGCTCCTGGCCGCGCTCCACACTGCAGCGGAAATGCGAGGTGCCGGGCGCTTTGTCGAGGTGGTGCAGATAATACGGCCTCACCCGCGCTTCCACCAACGCGCGCATCAGCGCCTCAAGCGTCTCGACGTCATCATTGACGCCCTTCAACAGCACGCTCTGGCTCAGCATCGGCACGCCGGCATCCACCAGCCGCGCAATCGCCGCGCGCGCTTCACGCGTCAACTCGCGCGGATGATTGGCGTGCAGCACCACATACGTCGCCACATCCTCAGCGCGGATTGCTTCCACCAGATCCGGCGTCACCCGCAGTGGATCAACCGCCGGAATACGCGTGTGCCAGCGCAGCACCTTCACGTGCGGGATCGCCGCGAGCCGTTGCGTGATCTCCCGCGCGCGCCGCGCCGAGAGCAGGAACGGATCGCCGCCAGTGAAGATCACCTCCCAGATTTCCGGATGCGCTTCGATATAAGCGATCGCCGCATCCAGCTCCGCGCTTGTCAGCGTGCCGTCGCCCTGCGGGCCGACCATCTCGCGCCGGAAGCAGAAGCGGCAATAGACCGGGCACACATGCACCAGCTTCAACAGTACGCGATCCGGATAGCGATGCACGACGCCCTTGAGCACAGTGTGCGGATCGTCGCCGATCGGATCGCTGAGTTCGTCGGCTTGCGTAATCAGTTCACGCGCGTCCGGCTCGAATTGCGCGGCGATTGGATCGTGCGGGTCTGTCGGATCGATCAGCGCGTCCATCGCCGGCGTAATCGCCACGGCGTAGCGCGCAGCCACCTGCGCCAGCGGATCGTTCTCAGCCTTCGCGGGTTTCATCTCATACTCCGAAAGCAGCAGCGTAGCGGACGCGGCCGCCGGCTTTCAGCGCATCGGGCCGAAGCTCTAGCGCCATGAAGGCCGGACCCGAGAACGGAGCTTGCAGTGATTCCGCCGCCGCCGCCGAGAAGCCGAGGCGTGGATAATAGTCCGGATGGCCCAAAACAATGATCGCCGACAGGCCCAGATCAGCGCAGGCGGCGTTGCCTGCTTCGATCAGCGCCTTGCCAAGCCCGGCTCGTTGGAAGGCCGGAAGGACGGAAACGGGCGCGAGCGCGGCGGCTGATAAAATCTCGCCGTCGCGTTCGATTTTGAGCGGCGAGTAGAGGATATGCCCCTGCAACGCGATGTCCGTCGCCGAAACGAGCTCCACCAGCGCATCGCCATCGGCGCGTAAGTACTCCACGAGATTCGCTTCATCGTCCTGATTGAACGCGTGGCGGACGATCTGGCGGATCGCAGGATAGTCGCGGGGAGTGGCGGGGCGGATCACAGCGTTTGTATGGACCGCCGGCGTTCCGCCGGCCAGCGCCGGTGCATGCGGGCGAGACGCCGGCAGTCCATATTTATTGCGGCGTCCAAAGCACGTCGTTGATGTGCCGCGCGCCTGTCGCGAGCATCACCAAGCGATCAAAGCCTAGCGCGACACCGCTTGCAGGCGGCATGTGCGCGAGGGCGGCGAGGAAATCTTCGTCGATCGGCCAGCTTTTGCCGTAGCGCTTTTGCTTTTCGTCCATCGCTTCGATGAGGCGGCGGCGTTGTTCCACTGGATCATTTAGTTCGCCGAAGCCGTTCGCGAGTTCCACGCCGCACGCATAAAGCTCAAACCTTTCCGCCACACTCGGATCACGCGGCGAGCGCCGAGCAAGCGCGGCCTCGCGGATCGGATATTCCGTGATCAACGTCAGCGCGCCGTCGCCAAGCTGCGGCTCCACATGCTGAACGAGCGCCGCTGAAAACGCATCTCCATTATCCGGCATCGGCACCGGCGAGAGTTGTTCGAACGCGTCATGCACCGTCAGCCGCTCCGCCGCCGTGAACGGATCGCAGCTGCGCTTGGCCCATTCGAAGACCGACGCGCCTGCCGCCTTCGCCGCCGAGCGCACGACCTCCACGCAATCGTCCATGATCGCCTCGTACGGCGCGCCGGCGCGATACCATTCGATCATCGTGAACTCGGGCGCGTGCAGTGGCCCGGTCTCGCCGCGCCGCCAAGTCTTGCCCAGAAAGAAGATGTTCTTCTCGCCAGCGGCCAGCAGCTTCTTCATCGCAAATTCGGGGGAGGTGTGGAGATAACGACCGTCCGCCTCGAACGCATCGATATGCGTCTCCGCGCCGGGCGACAGGGTCAGCATCGTCGGCTCCGCCTCCACGAAGCCCTGCGCCCAGAACCATTCCCGCACCGCGCGCAGGATTGCCGCCCGCTTGTGTAGAAAGCCCTGCCGATCCTGATGCCCGGCGCGGTCCCAGAAGGGGGAAGGTGTCGTCATTTCTGCGTTTTACTCGCGAAATCGGGGTTTACGGGCGCCCGCCCCGGCTTGGCCAGGGCGGCAAACCCAGCTAGAGAGGCGGCCAATTCCGGTCCTTTTGACATGAGAGAGCGCCCCGGGCGACCCGGCGGCAAGTGAGGTTTACGTGGTTAAAGTCATCGCCAGCGACGTCCGCAAAGGCAACGTGCTCGAGCACGAAGACGGCAAGCTTTACGTCGTCATGAGCCACGAAACCTTCCGTCCAGGCAAGGGCACGCCCACGACCACGATCGTCATGCGCCGCATCATCGACGGCGTGAAGACGACGGCCGTCTATAAAACGACGGACGGCCTGGAGAAGGCCTTCGTCGAGCAGGTCAAGCACACCTACCTCTATGACGATGGCGACGCCGGCCTCGTCTTCATGAACCCGTCGAACTACGATCAGGTGCACCTCTCGCGCGACATGGTGGGCGATTCCATCGCGTATCTGCAGCCGGAAATGGTGGTCGATCTGACCATGTACGAAGGCCAAGCGCTGTCGATCGAATTGCCGCCGCGCATCGTGGCCACGATCGAAACCACCGAACCGGTGGTGAAGGGCCAAACGGCGTCGTCGTCGTACAAGCCGGCTATGCTCGATATCGGCGTCAAGACGATGGTGCCGCCGCACATCGACGCCGGCACGCGTGTCGTCATTTCGACTGAAGACGGCTCGTACGTCGAGCGCGCGAAGGATTGATCGCGCTCCGCCTGGGGCCGGAGCGGCTGGAGGCGGAAGATGAGTTTCACAATTGAACGCTTGCAGAGCGGCGACATCGCGCGATTTCGCGCGATGAACGCGCTGTTCGCCGCCGTGTTCGAAGACCCGGACAGCTACGCTGCCGCACCACCAAGCGATGCTTACGCGGACGCACTCTTGCGCAATGAGGGCGCGTTCCCACTGGTCGCGATCGAGCATGGAGAGATCATTGGCGCGCTCGTAGCGTACGAACTCGTGAAGTTCGAACAGGCGCGCAGCGAGATCTATATCTACGACCTCGCCGTCGCCGAAACGCATCGTCGCCTTGGGGTCGCGACCGCCTTGATCGAACGCCTGCGCGAAATCGCGGCGGCGCGCGGCGCTTGGGTGATTTATGTGCAGGCCGATTACGGCGACGAACCCGCGATCGCGCTCTACACCAAGCTCGGCCGCCGCGAAGACGTGATGCACTTCGATATCGATCCGGCTAAATAAGCGGCGTCAGCTTCTACGAGAAACATCAATGGCCTGGTTTCGCTTGTTCGCCTGCGGCGAAGATTTCCCCGTGATCCTCGACAACAATGTCGAGGTCGTCGGCTTCTACACGACGCGCTACGTCGAAGCGCCGACGCAAGGCGAAGCCGAAGCGCTGTGCTCTGAGCTGCTATTCGAAGATGAAGACCTGCAACCGCCGCCCGGTGATTGGAGCGATCTGCAGCCGCGCATCGTGTTCGAGGAGGTCGAGCAGGTCGCCGAGCCGATCGACATCGACGACAATTTCTCGTTCTTCCCGATGAGCGAAGACGACGAGGAGGATTATTGATGGCCAAGAAATTCCCCGTCACCATCTACCATAATCCGAAATGCTCCACTCCGCGCCAAGTGCTCGCGATGATCGAAGCCGCCGGCCACAAGCCAGAAATCGTCGAGTATCTGAAAGCCGGCTGGACCAAGAAGCAGCTGAAAGAGCTCTTCGCCGCTGCTGGTCTCACCGCCCGCCAAGCGCTCCGCACCAAAGCCGCCGAAGCCGAAGAGCTTGGTTTGCTCGACGCGAAAGTGAGCGACGCTCGGCTGCTCGACGCGATGGTCGAGCATCCCATCCTCGTCGAGCGCCCGTTCGTCGTCACGGCGAAGGGCACGTTGCTCGCACGCCC
>CAZZFE010000024.1:0-56936 GCA_964653495.1 uncultured Terricaulis sp.
ATGGCCATGCAAAGTGACCGGCTTCGCGATTTGCTCGGCGCGGGCGTAAAGATTCTGGCCTTGGTCGCGGCGTCGGCCCTGGTCGTTTATCTCAGTCAGGAATTCAGCCGACATGGCGGCCGCATCGCGTCGATCTGGCCGCTCAACGCGCTGTTGCTCGCGATCATGATGCGCCAGAGCCGGTCGTTATGGCCCATGATCCTGGCGGCCGGAGGCGTCGCCAATCTTGCCGTGAACTTTTTCATGGGCGACACCGGGCTTCGCGCTTTCGGCTTGACCGGCGCCAACCTCGCCGAAATCTATCTGTGCGCGCGTCTGCTGTGGCGCCCCGGCCATACCTTCGACATCACGCGCACACGCGATCTCATCCGGTTCGGACTGATCGCTGGCGTCGCTGGCCCCGCGGTGTCGGCGTTGCTCGCCGCCGGGGTCCTTTCCCAGTCCGCGCCCTTCTTGGATACGCTCGTGACTTGGTATGCCGCCGATGCGCTGGGCATGCTTATCTTCGCGCCGGCCTTGCTGGTCTTCACCGGTCCACAAACTGAAGCGCTGAACCAGGCGCGGACGCGGTTAGGCGTGACCGTGACGCTGGCCTTGATCTTAGGCGTGCTCTTTCTGGTTTTCTCCCAGTCGCGCCTTCCGCTCCTCTTTCTGGTCCCGCCGGTCCTCATGTTTGCGGCCTTCCGGCTTGGCATGAGAGGCGCTGCGATTGCCATACTGATGACGGCAGGGGTGGCGATCTCGTGCGCCGTTGCCGGCAAGGGCCCCACGCAATTGATTGACGGCTCCGAGATCGAGCGCGTCTTCATGCTGCAGGCGTTCCTGGCCGTGATGTCGCTTTCGACCTTGCCGGTTGCATCCGCGCTGGGTGACGCGGTTCGAACACGCGGTGACTTGCTCGCCGCGCGCCAGCGCGCTGAGCGCAGTGAAGCCAAGTACCGCTCGCTCGCCGACTACTCGACCGACATTGTCGTGCGCCTTGGGCCCGGCGGGATCATTGCTTACGCGTCGCCCGCATGCCGCATCCTGGGCATAGAGCCGGAGGCCGCCATCGGCAGGTCCACGCTGGATTTCGTCGCACCCGAGGACCGCGCATTCGCAAAGCAGATCCTCGATGATCTCTTCGCCGGACCCGAACCCGACCGCTCGATCCGCCGCGAGTATCGCGTTCCGCGTCCCGATGGCTCGGTAATGTGGCTGGAAGGAAATCCAAGCATCATCCGCGATGCGGCGGGCGCGCCGGTTGAAGTCATCACCACCTATCGCGACATCACGGCCCGGCGCCAACTCGAACAAGAGCTGTCGCAGGCGCGCGCGGCCGCCGAGCAAGCCGCCGAAGCTGTGCTTGATAGCGAAGCGCGCTACCGGGCCATGGCCGACGCTTCGCTCGACATGATCGCGCGCATGGGTATCGATGGAACCATTCGTTTCGTCAGTCCGAGCGCCGAGTCGATCATGGGTTATGCGCCCGAGGAACTGATCGGCACGCGCACGCTCGATTATACCCATCCTGACGATATTGACGGCGTGAAGGGCTTCTTCCGCGACCTGCTCGCCGAGGGCCCCAACGCGCAGCCCAGGCCTTACGTGTTTCGTGCGCGCCGCCAGGATGGGAGATACATCTGGCTCGAAGGCATACCGCGCATTCTCCATGACGCGGACGGCCGGCCGATCGAAATTCAAGATTCCGCGCGCGATGTCACCGAGCGCAAGCGCTTGGAGGCCGCACTCGCCAAGGCGCGGCAAGACGCGGAAGCGGCGACAGCGGCGAAGTCGGAATTTCTCGCCAATATGAGTCATGAGCTCAGAACGCCGCTCAACAGCATTGTGGGTTTCTCCCACCTGCTTGCGCAGAGCCCGGCGCTGTCTCCCGGCGATCGCCGCTATGCCGAGCTGACCGCGCGATCCGGCCAGGATCTGCTTCGCCTCGTCAATGACCTGCTCGATTTCTCCAGCCTTGAGGCCGGCGCGCTCACACTCAACGCGCAGCCATTCGACTTGCCCCGCCTTATCGACCGCAGTGTCGAAAGCTTTCGCTTGGAAGCGGAGCGCAAGGGCTTGGCGCTCAATGTCAGTATCGACCACGATGCGGCGCGCGTTTGGGTGGGAGATGAAACGCGCATCAGTCAAATCTTGCTCAACCTCATCGGCAATGCCTGCAAGTTCACCGAGACGGGCGGCGTTGACATCAGCGTGCGCGCGCTGAGCCGCGGGGAGGAGGGCCCGATGCTGCGCTTTGAGGTGCGCGACACCGGCATCGGCATCCCCGCCGAAAAGACTGAGGACGTGTTTGCCCGCTTCACCCAGGCCGACGCCTCGATCGTGCGCCATTACGGGGGCAGCGGTTTGGGGCTTTCCATCTCCAAGCACCTGGTCGAGCTCATGAGCGGCGAGATCGGCGTGGACACAAGCGAAGGCAAAGGTTCGCTTTTCTGGTTTGTGCTGCCGCTGGCGCCTGCGGGGAGCGCCGACAACACGGAGGCGGCGCAGCTCTCAACACCAGGTGCTGGGCGCGCTTGCCGTATCCTCATTGCCGATGACGCCGACCTCAATCGTGAACTGGCCGAAGCACTCTTAGCCGGCGACAACCACGTCATCGACTTCGCGCTCGATGGCGAGGAAGCGGTGCGCCGGGTGCAGCAGGGCGGATATGATATCGTGTTTATGGACGTGCAGATGCCACGCATGTGCGGGCGCGACGCAACGCGGGCCATTCGCGCGCTTGGCGGATTTACCGATTTGCCGATCGTCGCCATGACGGCGCAAGCATTGCCAGAACAGATCGCCGAGTGCTTCGCCGCTGGCATGAACGACTATATCGCCAAGCCGCTCGCGCCTGAAAGCCTGAAGTCGATGGTCGCCAAGTGGTCGGGGGCCGGGCTCTCACCCTCGTCTGCGCCCATGCAGGCGGTTCCCTCGGCCCTGTTGGCTGAACTGCGACAGAGGTTCATTGAACGCTCGCGCGCCGATCTAGACCTCGTGCTGGCGCGTCATTCGCATAATGATCTGCGCAGCGTCGTTCATCGCGCCGCCGGAACGGCAGGCAGTCTTGGCTTTGACGCACTGGGTCTTGCGGCTCTGGCGCTCGACCAGAAATTCAGCGAAGGGGAGCGCGTCGATGACGAAGATTTGGCGCCGTTCATCTCGGCGCTGCGGGAAGCGGTGCGGGCGGCATGAAAGGCCGCGCCGGCCGCCCGAAGGCAGCCGGCGTGGAGTCGCATAGTGCTGTTTCAATGCGCACAGCGTCGGTCGCGAGCAGCGGGGCTGGGGCCAAGATGGCAGCCGCTCACGATGCGTTGGCAGGTGAGCCATAGCCACGTAGTCTCGCAATTCCCTCTCGGGTCGTGACCCTTTTTGCGAGTGAGTGATGATGGCGTCCGCCACAATCTTGGTCGCCGAAGATGACGACATTCTGCGCGTCCTGATCGTCGAGGCGCTGAAGGCGCAAGGCTTTGCGGTGCGTGAGGCCGCCGATGGCGCCGTGGCGCTCGACCTCGCGCGCGCCGCGAACGTTGATCTCTTCATCCTGGACCGCAACCTGCCAAAGTTAGATGGTCTTGAGGTGCTGCGCACGCTCCGGGCCCGCGGCGTGCGCACGCCAGCCATGTTCTTGACCGCGATTGGCGACCTTCACGAACGGGTGCGCGGGCTCGATGCCGGCGCCGACGATTATCTCGTAAAGCCTTTCGCGATTGAGGAATTGCTGGCGCGTGTGCGCGCGCTGGCGCGCCGCCCGCCAGCAATCGCCGCCGACGTCGTTGCGTGCGGGCCGCTTCGTCTCGACATGACCAATTGGCAGGCTTTCTTCCAGAACACCGAACTTGAACTCACGGCCCAGGATATGATGCTGCTCGCCCACTTCCTACGCCGGCCTGGGCAAGTCTTCACCCGCGAAGCATTGCTCGATCAGCTGGGTGCTGGCGATGACATTACGCCCGCTGCGGTCGAACACGCCGTCAGCCGCTTGCGAAAGAAACTCGAAGCGGCAGGCGCAACAGATGTCATCGAGACGGTGCGGGGTGTGGGCTATCGGCTTAGCCGCACGCTGTCGGAAGCGGCAATCCCCCAAACGCCGCAGCCGCCTGGCCAGCGCTGACAACCAAACGAGCGCTGTGCAAGAGATGGTCGGCTAACAGAATAGAACGAGACACTTGATGCGATTTGGGGTGGCGGTTTTCTTGTTGGCGCTTGCGCTCGCGGTTCCGAGTGCGCGAGCTGAGTTGGGGGTTGGCGTATCGAGCGACGCCGAGCACCGCTTGATGCTCGCCCAGACGCCGCCATCGATGCAGGCGGAGCTGATCGGACTTGCCGATAACGACGTCCCATTGTTCGGCCCTGCCGATTGCGCCACGCTGGGCGCAAGGCAGCTCGAAACCGCGCGCTCAGGCGCGCTGAGTCTCGAGGTCATTGTTTCGCGCTACAACATCGTCAAAGTGTGGACCGGCAACCTCTGCACCGACGGCAGCGACGTCTCCGTGCAAGCAGGGGAGGCGCGCGCCTGGCCCGACGAGCTTGCGGGTTTGCGTCGCGCTGAGGACGGCGCGGCCTTCATCGATGCACGCCGGCTCTTTGCTGAAATGCTTGTTTTCGGCGCGCCAGGCCTTGCCCCGGATTACGTCGAGGCGCGGCGCTACCTCACTGCGGAAGCCGTGGCCGATCCGACCATGCTGCTCTATCTCACGTTTCTTGCGGAGAATGGCTTGGGAGGCCAGCCTGATCCAGACCAAGCGCTGCAATACCTACAGAGCGCAAGCGCGCGCGGTGTTGCGGAAGCCGAAGCATTGCTGGCGCAGGCGAGCGAGCTGGGTTTGCTCGGTTTGGCGCGCGACTAAGCCGACGCGGCCGCGCGTTACGAGCGATTGGCCGAAGGCGTCAATCCACCCGTCTGGTTCCGGCTTGGCCGCATGCTGCTCGACGGACGCGGGGGCGGGCGCGATCCCTGCCGCGCGCGAGAGCTGCTGGAGCGCGCTTACTCGCACGCTTGGGCGCCTATCCCGGCCGCGGGCCGGTACATCGATCAGGTACAGCAACAAGGATTGTGCCGAGGCTATGCGCGCGGTGGCGCCGCAGCCGGAAACGTCAACTGGAGGGCTGGATAGGTTCGCATTATTCCGTCGCTTTTGGTCTCGATCGGAAGCGGATTCGATACGGGATGAGCACGATGCCGGCGATCACGGACAATAGCGTGATCGCTGTAACGATGATGATAAGCGGGTGATTGAAGTCTTCGTGATTCTGCCAGTCCATGATGTGCAGCGCCCACAGCGTATCGTAGAGACGCCATAGGTCGGAACGGCGTGCGGTGACGGCGCCGGTGTTCTGCGCGACGTATACGGATAGGCCGCCATCTGGGAATTGCACGCGCCATGCGGGCAACGCGCCTCGGTATTCGGCCGTCTCTTCGGTCAAGAGTGTCGCGCCCGTCGGCTCGGAGGTCAGCGTGACGTGGGCGCGGGCGACGGCGCGCGCTTGTTCGGCGGTGATCGGTGAAAGGCGTTGCAGCGTATTGGCGTTGAAGAGGATGGGCGGGGCGTCCTCAAATTCCGCCACGACGACCTGGCCGATTGGGCGCCTCTCGATCGTGAGCTTCGTGGGCAGCGCGTTTTGATCTCCGCGCAGGCTGGCGAGTGACGCCAGCGTTGCGGTGTCGAGGGTTTGCGCTTGCGACGGCCGGATCAGGTTTTCGCTGCGTATTTGCTGAATGGGGAAGAGCGTAAAGAAAAGCCCGCTGACGACCCAAAACACGATCTGAATGCCAACAAGCAGCGCGAGCCACTTGTGAACGAACGATGCAAGACGTGCGAGCGACATGAATTCTCCCCCAAACGAAACCTCTAAGGCGACGGTGGGCCCGTCAAGCTGGTCGCGGCGGCGATGGCGCCCAGCGCAATGAGAAAAAGAGCCGCGTCAAAGCTAAGCGTAAGTCTGAGGGCACGTTGGCCAGCTTCGGGAGCGGTCCGCAAACGCGCCGTGATGACAGATTTGTTGTAGGCGCCGAGTGCGAGAGCGAGGCTGGCGGCAGCAAGCTTTGCGATCAGCAATTGGCCGTAGAGGCTCGTCAGCAAAGGCGACCATCCACCAGCGAGAAGTAACGCTAGCCAGAGTCCAAGCGCGAAGAGCGTGGGAACGGCGGCGACAGCGAAGTTGGAAAACCGCGTCACGCGCGCGGTGAGCGTGGCCTCTTCAAGACTGCGAGCCGGCCAGAGTGTTATCGGCCCGGCAAACCAGAATGCGGCGATGAGCGCATGCGCCGCCACTGCCCACGGTGCGAGACCAGGAGCCTCTAGGGCTTGGGTATGCCCGGTCAGAGCAAAGGAAATGGCAAGTGCGGTGGCGCCGATCGCCGTGGCGATAGACGATCGCAGCAACCATCCGGCGGCCATAGCAACAGCGCCAACGGCAATAGCTGTCGAGGTGGGACCAAGGGCGGGCCATATCCACGACAGCGTGGCGGGATCGAGAAGCGAGTTGGCGCCGCCCAACTGCAGATTCGCGAGGCCGAGCCGAAGCGCAGCAAAGATGAGCGCGAATAGACCTGCGACCGCTGCGGTGCGCAGGGCGCGCGAACGCTGCTCACGTGCGATGATGTTCAAGCTCGCGTGCAGGCCAAGACCCGCGGCGAGGAGTGCCGATCCGTAGAGCCCGAATTTGATCGCGAATAGCGCGGGCGCGAGCGGATCGGCTTCCACTAGCCAGCGACCGTGAAGTGAATGGCGCCCGGCATGACGTGGCCGTCGGGAGCCATTGTCCGCCAAGAGATGGTGTAGGCGCCTGGTGCGAGCGTCGGCAGCGGGATCGTGAACGTCGTCGCCATCGCGCGGGGTGGTGTGTAGTCGAGTGCGATCTCGCGCTCCGCTGCGTTGGTGAGCGTCACGTTCGCCAGTCCGGTCGCGGCGGAGAACGTGACCGTGAAGTTCTCCGGCGCTGCTGTGAGCGTGGCGTTGTCGGTTATGCTGGTTTCGCGCACGGCGGTGTGGGCGAAGGCAGGTGAGACGGCGACGATCGGCAGCAAGATTGTAGCGAAGGCCAGAAAGAGACGTTTCATGACAGTTCTCCGGGGCGTCGCTCAACGCACGACGTAGCGGACGCGGCCCGTCATCGTGTGGTTGTCGGCGCCACTTGCGGTCCAGGCGAAGGTGTAGGCGCCAGGCGAGAGACGCGGCAGAGCGACGCTGGCCGTGGTTGCCGCTTCGCTCGCGGGAATAGTCACAGCGATGGGGTCTCCGCGGTTCGGCGTGATAACAAGCGCGGTGAGGCGCATCGGGTGCTCAAACGTAGCGCTGAAGGCTTCTGGAGCGGCTCCTGTGGTTCCGTTCGCCGGAGAAGTTTGGGCAGCGCTGTGAGCACCGTGCGCGCCGTGATTGTGCTGGGCGGCGGCGAGTGGCGCTGTGGCGAAGAGCGCTAGAACTGCGCCGAGCGTGAGCGGAAGCTTCGACATGAAATTCTCCATTGATTAGAAGAGGGCGCGCAGGCCGATGACCGCGCGTGTGGATTGAGTGTCGTCGCCAAGGGAATCGCGAACGTCGCGGGTCTCGCCGAGTGCGCTTGTCCATTCGATGCCGACATAAGGCGCAAAGCTTCGACTGATTTCGTACCGCAGGCGCACGCCTACGTTCGCGTCCGTGAAGCCCGCGCCGACATCGAGATCGGGGATGTCTTGCGCGGCGAAGTTGAGTTCGGCGCTTGGTTGCAGGATGAGCTTTTGGGTGAGCCGAAGATCGTATTCGGCCTCGGCGCGCGCAGTCACGTCGCCCTCAGTGGAGACGAACGCTGCGGCGCCGACTTCGAACCAGTAGGGCGCAAGTCCTTGCACGCCCACCACCAAGTCGGTGCGATCTTCGCCGTCGAGATAGGACTGCCGAACGCCCGCTTGCAGATCGAAGTACGGCGTTACAGCGCGGCTGTAGAGAAGCTGTAGCTCAGCGTGTTCGATTTCTTCGCCAAACGCGCCTTCGCCCTCGGATTTCCACCAGAACCGGTGGACGTCGCCCCCGTACCAACCTTGGACGTGCCAAGCGTAAGTCTCGCTCTCATCGTCGAATCCGGCCTCCAGCTCCTCAAGGATGATGGCGTGAGTTCGCATGCCGCCGTTCTCGGTGATCAGTTGCTCTCGCGCGCGTGCCATTGCGGCAGGGTCGAAGTAGAGGTCGGCAGCGTTCGCCTCGCCGGTGGCTGGCGGCGGCGCTTGGGGAGTGGTCGCGGTAGTATGCCCCGCGTGCGGATCGGGTGCGAGCGTTTGGGTTTCATGCTGCGCGTGATCCTGCGCCGCGGCCGGCATGGCTGCAGCAAGGACCAGCGGCGCGACGACGGCGGCGATCATCTTCATGATGCGATGCCATCCAACGGTCGAATCCTCACGACGTTGAACATGCCAGAGTGCATGTGCATCATCATGTGGCAGTGAAACGCCCAATCGCCGGGGGCGTCTGCTGTGAGATCGAATGACAAGCGCCCGCCAGGAGCGACGTTCACAGTGTGCTTCAAGGGTTGATGGGCGCCGTGGCCGTTGACCAGCTCAAAGAAATGTCCGTGCAGATGGATCGGGTGCTGCATCATGGTGTCGTTCACCAGCGTGACGCGCACGCGCTCGTTGCGCTCGAACCGGATTGGCTCGACGATCTCACTGAAGCGGCGGCCATCGAAGCCCCACATGTAGCGTTCCATGTTGCCGGTGAGATGGATCTCAAGCGTGCGCGATGGTTGGCGTGTGTCGCGGTTGGGACTGAGCGCGACGAGATCGGTATAGACGAGAACGCGGTGTGGTTCAGTCTCAAGTCCAAGCGGTCGTTCCGCTAACCGGTTCTCTGGCATTGGTGAGATGGTCTGCACGCCAACCCCGACAGCCATGTTCGGTGGCGCAAGCGAAGCATCACGCATGTTCATGTCGCCATGGTCCATCGAGCCATGATCCATGCTGCCGTGATCCATCCCGCCCATGTCCATGCCCATGTCGCGCATGGTGAGATTTGGCACTTGGCGGAGTGGCGGTACTTCGGCGCTCATGCCGAGGCGCGGCGCAATCGTGGCGCGACCCATGCCGGAGCGATCGACGGCTTCTGAAACGATGGTGTAGGCGCGGTCTTCGCGCGGGTTGACGATAACGTCGTAGGTTTCCGCCACTGCGATCTGGAACTCATCAGTCTCAACGGGACGTACGTTCTCACCGTCAGCTTGCACCACAGTCATCGGCAAGCCAGGGATGCGCACGTTGAAGTTCGTCATCGCCGAAGCGTTGATAATTCTGAGACGGACGCGCTCGCCTGGCTCGAACAGGCCGGTCCAGTTCTCTTCGGGTCCGTGGCCGTTGACGAGATAGGTATAGGTCGAGCCGGTGACGTCGGAGATGTCACGAGGATCCATGCGCATCCCGGCCCACATGCGGCGCTCGGATGCGCTCATGCGATCTTCGCCGGAGAGCAAGCCAGCAACAGTCGTGCGCTGTTGGTTGAAGTAGCCGGGGCTTGCCTTCAGACGGCGCAGAATTTCGTGAGGATGCAGGAAGCTCCAGTCGGAAAGCACGACGACGTGCTCGCGATCGTAAGCAACGGGATCAGCGCCGGCAGGATCGATGATCATTGGGCCGAAATGGCCCATCGCTTCCTGAAGACCCGAGTGGCTGTGATACCAATAGGTGCCAGCCTGGCGAACCGGGAAATCATAGACGAACGTTTCGCCGGGACGGATGCCGGGGAAGCTGATGCCCGGCACACCGTCCATTTGGGATGGCAGCAAGATGCCGTGCCAATGGATCGAGGTGTCTTCGTCGAGTGAGTTGGTCACCGAGAGCCGTGCACGCTGACCTTCGCGAAGACGCAACAGCGGTGCGGGGAGCGTTCCGTTGACCGTGATAGCGTGGCCGGTGCGTCCGCCAACGCTGAACGGCGCGTGGCCCACGGTGAGCGCGATGTCTGGGCCGCTCAGCGTTGTGATTGTCGGCGCGATGCCGCGCGAGCCGGTTTGCGCCCATGCGGGAAACAAACCCTGCACGCTGGCGAATCCGGCGCTGCCGGCGATTGCTTTCAGTAAGGTCCGGCGCTCAACCGACACGATGATCTCCTTAGCCGTCGTCCGCAGCCCACGATGTTCTGCACCTTCCCATCGCTGGAAGGTCAAGCCCAGCTCGGTCAGTGAAGATACGCATTAGGACCGCAAACCCCTCAACGGGTTCCTAGCGCCTCGGCCAGGGCGCGTTTGGCGCGGTAAATGCGGACCTCAACGGCTTTGGCGGTAATTCCCAACGCCTCGGCGATCTCACGATGAGACATGTCTTCCGTGAGCGAGAGGAGCAGCGGTTCCTTGAGATTCGAAGGAAGTGCGGCGATGGCTGTGTCCAGGCGGGAAAGTTCATCCTCGTTGTCGTTGCCCGTGAGGATCGGCTGAACAATGTCGAGGCCGGGACGATCGATATTCTCGGCCTTGTAAAAGAATGCACGGACGGCGCGGCGGCGACGCCAATCACGGCATTTGTTGATGGCGATGCGTTTCAGCCAGATTCCGAATGGGCGCTGCCGGTCATAGCGGGAGAAGGCGCGCCAGGCGGCGACGAACGCCTCCTGCACCAGATCATAGGCTTCGCTCGCATCGCCGACGTAGCCTCGCACGAAGCGATAGAGGCTGTCCTTGTGTCGCCGCATAAGCTGCGTGAACGCGCGTTGATCGCCAGCGAGGACGGCCGCCACGAGCGCGGCGTCGTCGCGCTCGTCTGCGTCGGTCATTGTTGCTCAGCGGTGAGGGCGTCAACGACAGTGGTGTCAAAAATGGCTTGCTGATCGGGCGTCAGCACCTCGCGCATCGCGAACACGTGACGGATCGTTTCCGATTGAAGCTCGCCCATTGCGTGGTGGAAGCGTTCAATCGCTGCTGTTACGCGCGGGCCGTAGCCGTGCTCCTCGCGGATTGCGGCCGCCAGTTCAGCGTTGGCGGCTTGCATTTCAATCTCTAGAGCGCCGCGGCGTGTTGCAAATTCGGCCTCGATCGCCTCGATACGGGTGGTTTGCTCTGGAGTGAGATCGAGCCGCTCGTGGACAACTTCGTGCAGGCCGGGGGGGCCGTGGTGGAGCGCATGCATGCCCGTCATGCCGACCCAAACACCGCCCACACCCGCAGCGAACGCCACGAGCGCGGTGATCGCCAGTCCCCGCCACGAGAGGTTCACTTGCCACCTTCTAGCAAAGTCGAAGGGGCATAAGCTGAGTGCATCGCAAACGGCGAGACTTCGGGTTCGGCCGTGGCGCTTGCCGCTCCGCCGGCGATGACGCCAATGGCCATGACAGCGACGACGAGGGCGAGGCGAAAGCCGAGAACGCCACGGGTCGAGCTGCGATCGCTCGCGCCGAGACGCGCCCATACGTGCGGTTCGAGTTGGCTGAGATCGGCCTGCGCCGTGCGGGCTGACCATGAGGCCAGCAACCTATCAAGATCGGACATGGGCTTCTCTGGAGCTCCTCGGGACGACGTCTCGCAGACCTATTACGCGCCTTTTGTTGATTTCCCTCAACGACGGCCGTGCCTGGAGGGATTTCTTCGGTCGCCGCGTATTTTCACTGAATGCAGCCTTCTACTGCAAGTCTGCCAGGAGGATCCCAATGCGGTCTGGAATTATTGTGGCGCTTCTATCTGCGGCGGCTCTCAGCGGTTGCGCGACGGCCCAAGGGATGGGTCATCAGGCGATGAGCCATGAAGAAATGATGCGGCACTGCCAGATGATGGAGCAGCATCAGGGGCAGGGCGGTCACGATCCCGCTGAGCATGATCCGGCGCAGCATGGCGGCATGAACCATGAAGAGATGATGCGGCATTGCGCGGAGATGCGCGCGCAGCACGCCAGCGAAGACGCGCCTGCCGCGCACCCGCACTGACCTTTTGCTAGCGGCGCTTGGCGTGGCGCGTGCTTGCTTTCTGGGGCGTCGCCAGATCGTCTAGGATCGGGCAATCCGAGCGCTCATCTCCGTGGCAATTCTGCGCCAAGCCTCGGAGAGTTTTCATGACCGCCCGCATTTCGCGAACTCGGCGTTCCAGGTCGGCGATGTGCTTTTCAGCAAGCTTCTTCACTTCGCGGGACGACCGCTTCTTGTCACTCCACAGTGCGAGGAGGGCGGAGACCTCTTCGAGTGAAAAGCCCAAGTCTCGTGTACGGCGCACGAACTGGAGGACAGCGACATCTTGATCGCCGTAGTCGCGGTAGCCGTTTGGCCGCCGGGCTGCCGAGGGCAGTAGGCCCACGCTCTCGTAATAGCGGATCATCTTGGCCGAGACGCCGGACCGCTCGGAGGCTTCACCTATGTTCATGAGGTTAGGCTCGATTTTTCTGTGTTGACCTTCCCATTGTGGGAAGGTGCAGGCTGAGTTTCAAGCCAGAAGCCATGCCACACGCTCATCACACCGAAGCCAAGGTCACCGTTTCCGCCGCACCTGCGGAGGTGTTTGCATTCCTGGACGATCAAGAAGCGCCCGGCGCGCACATGACGCACAGCTCCGCGATGATGGCCGGCGGGCGCATGACCTACGAATTCGACGAGGCAAGGGGGCGTGCCGTCGGGTCGATCATACGCATGCACGGCGAGATGTTGGGGCTGACGCTTCGCGTCGAAGAAGTTGTCACCGAACGGGCGCCGCCTAAGCGCAAAGTGCTCGAAACACGCGGCGATCAGAACATGCTGGTGATCAGCGCCTATCGCCTGGGCTTCGAGACTGATGCTGCGCACGGTGGCGCGGCCGTTTGTGTCTTCATCGATTACGATCTGCCGCGAGGGTTCCTCGGTGTCCTTTGGAGCCTTCCGGCCTATTTCTACGCTCGTTGGTGTGTCACGCGGATGGCTGACGCGGCCGTAGAGCATTTTCACGCAATCCAACAATCTGAGTAGAATTATGGACGAGCACCACAAGCACGAGACGGCAACGGCCGACACCACGCTACGAGATCCTGTCTGCGACATGGAGGTGAGTGCTGACACTCCGCACCGCCTGTCACACAAAGGCGAGGATGTGTTGTTCTGCAGTGCTCACTGCAAAACGAAATTTGCGGCTGAGCCGGAAAAGTATGCAAATCCGAACGAGGCTGGCTCTTGCTGCTCGGCACATAAGTCTGGCGACGGGCATCACGGCGCCCATTCGCACGCTCATCATGCAGCGACTTCGCCCGCTGATGCTCCGAAAGGCGCGAAGTGGACGTGCCCGATGCACCCGGAGATCGTACGCAACGGTCCCGGTTCATGCCCCATCTGCGGCATGACGCTGGAGCCGATGACGCCGACCGCCGACAGCGGTCCAAATCCCGAACTCATCGATATGACGAGGCGATTCTGGATCGGGGCGGCGCTAGCAGCGCCAGTGCTCGTGCTTGAAATGGGGAGGCACTTCCTCGGCATCGATCGGTTTGTGCCGCCGACTTGGAATCCCTGGATTCAATTCGCATTGGCGACGCCCGTCGTTTTGTGGGCGGGTTTTCCGTTCTTCGAGCGCGGCTATCAATCGCTGAAGACCCGCAACCTCAACATGTTCACTCTAATTGCGTTGGGAACGGGCGTGGCTTGGACCTACAGCGTTGTGGCGTTGTTGGCTCCGGCGCTTTTCCCGCCGGCATTCCGCGATCATCACGGCTTGGTTGCTGTCTATTTCGAGGCGGCCGCTGTCATCACTGTGCTGGTCTTGCTCGGTCAGGTGTTGGAGCTGCGGGCGCGTGAGCAAACCGGCGGCGCAATTCGTGCCTTGCTCGATCTCGCGCCGAAGACCGCGCGGCGCATCAAGGGCGGCTCTGAAGAAGAAGTCACACTTGATCAGATCGTTGTTGGTGATCGTCTCCGCGTACGCCCTGGTGAGAAAATCCCGGTAGATGCGATCGTTCGAGACGGTCGTTCGACGATCGATGAGTCAATGGTCACTGGCGAAGCCATGCCGGTCACGCGCGAGGCGGGAGCGCGTGTGATCGGCGGGACGCTCAATCAGACCGGCGCATTGGTGATTGAAGCCGATCGCGTTGGCGCCGACACGATGCTCTCGCGCATCGTTCACATGGTGGCGGAGGCCCAACGGTCACGTGCGCCGATCCAGCGTCTCGCGGACAAAGTCTCTGGATGGTTCGTTCCTGCTGTCATCGCCGTGGCCGTGGTGGCTCTGATCGCGTGGTGGGCGTTCGGACCGTCGCCGGCATTCTCCTACGGCCTCATTGCAGCGGTTTCAGTGCTGATTATTGCCTGTCCGTGCGCCCTGGGTCTGGCGACGCCAATGTCGATCATGGCCGGGGTAGGGCGCGGTGCGCGCGCGGGCGTGCTGATCAAAAATGCCGAAGCGCTAGAACGGTTCGAGAAAGTGGACACGCTGGTTTTGGACAAGACGGGCACGCTCACCGAAGGCAAGCCCGCAGTAATCGCCATCCAGACGGCCGCCAATCAATCCGAGGCAGATGTGTTGCGCCTCGCCGCGAGCCTGGAGAACCAAAGCGAGCATCCTTTGGCGTTGGCCATCGTCGCGGCCGCAAAGGAGCGCGGCTTGACGCTGGCCGAGGCTTCTGACTTTGACTCCCCGACTGGGAAGGGCGTGATCGGAGTTGTGGAAGGCCGCGAAGTGGCGCTTGGCGCAGAGAAGTACCTCGCCGAGCTAAACGTGGATACTGCGGCCCTACGCGCGAAGGCGGAAGAGCTGAGACGCGAAGGGGCGACGGCCATCTTCTTGAGTGTCGATGACGTTGCGGTGGCCGTCTTTGGCATTGCGGATCGCATCAAGGCGACAACGCCGGACGCTCTCGCCGCGCTGAAAGCTCAAGGCCTGCGGTTGGTGATGCTGACCGGCGACAATCGCACAACGGCTGAGGCCGTCGGGCGCAAGCTCGGTATCGATGTGGTCGAGGCTGACGTGCTTCCCGAGGACAAGTCACGCATCGTTACCCGCTTGAAGAGCGAAGGCCGGGTCGTTGCGATGGCAGGAGACGGCGTGAACGATGCGCCAGCGCTCGCCGCTGCGGACGTCGGCGTCGCGATGGGCTCGGGTACCGACGTTGCGATCGAGAGCGCTGGTGTGACGTTGCTGCATGGCGACCTGACGGGCATCGTTCGCGCCCGCGCGGTCTCGCGAGCGACGATGAACAACATCAAGCAAAACCTATTCTTTGCATTCGCGTACAACGTGGCCGGTGTGCCGATCGCCGCTGGCGTGCTCTACCCAATCACTGGCGATCTCTTGTCGCCGATGATCGCGGCGGCTGCCATGGCCTTGTCCTCAGTGTCAGTGATCGCGAACTCCCTGCGTTTGACCTCGGTCAGGGTCTGACGCCGGCTTGGGTGGGGGGCGGGTCTCCTTGCGGCCGCCCCCTCTTAGTCCCCGGGCGTCCTGGACCGGGGGGCCACTGCGCTATTCGAGTGCCTGGATGAAACTCACCACCGCGCCGACAAAGGCGTCATTGCGGTCGCCGGCGACCATGTGACCCGCGTCTGCGATGTCGGTGAACTTGGCTGACGGCAAAGATTCCACGAACGCTCTGGCATTTTCTTCCGTCACGAGCTCGCTCATCCGGCCGCGAATAAGGTGGACCGGTATGCGCACGCCGGGCAACGCCGCCTGCATGTCTTCAATCGAATGTTGTTTGCGCGATTCCATCACGCTGGACACAAAGCGCGGATCCCAATGCCAGCGGTAGCGCCCGTCTGGTGACAGCCGCAGATTCTTCGCCAGCCCAGACAGATCCTTAGGGCGCGGACGGTGCGGCAAGTAATTCGCAATGATGTCCGCCGCTTCTTCTACGCTGGCGAAGCCCTGCTGGAGTCGCTCGGACATAAATCCCATGATCTTCGCAACACCAGCGGGTTCCATGTTGGGCGTTATGTCGACCAGGGTGAGAGAGTTGAACGCTTCGGCGCGCACGTGAGTTTCGGCGAAGAGTCCGGCGAGCCCGCCTAGAGACGCGCCGACGAGGTGAGGGCGGCGCTCTAGTTGCTCAGACGCCAAGACAAGATCGGCTGCGAAGCGCTGCAGCCGATAGTCCCCTGACTCCGCCCATGCGCTTTCGCCGTGTCCGCGAAGATCAAGCAATATGGCTTGCCATCCCAAGCCAGCGACGCGCGCGCCGGCTTCCGCCCAGGCATGGCGCGTCTGCCCGCCGCCATGTGCAAAGAGAATTGCGCCTCGCAAGGGTGTTCCCATGACGTCGGCAGCAAGTTTGATTCCTTGATCGCCGATAAAGCTAGCGGTTCGCGTTTCCAAGGATGCTTCCTTCAACAATGCAGTGTTCGATGGCCAACGCGGCAACAATTGCCCCGGGAACCAAACGAGGAGGGAACAATTCGAATGAACGCGTGCAAGCCATCGATTTTTGATTTCATAGTTGCACAATGAGAAAGGTAAAGTAGTTTACCAATGAAGCTGCGACGTGTTTAGCGCAGCTCTTTGCGCCAGAAGGCGAAGTTCCCGCTGCTGGCCAGCCCGCGCGAAAATGCGTCGCACCGGAGTGGAACATGAAGCTTAAGCCGCTGTTTGGAGGATTGGCGGTGGTCGCGGCTTTTCTTGCCGCTCCCGCCGAGGCGAACATTGACGAGATTCGCGTCGGCAGCGTGGGCAACATCCGCAACGACCACGGCGACATCGTCGAAGGCAAGCACGAAGGCGCGAACATCGAGATCGAGATTGTCTCGAGTTCGCCCGATTTGCTCAATCTTGTCGGCTCGCCACGCCCATACCTTATGGGTTCCATCGCTACAGACGATGGCGGCGTGTCCTTCGGCGGAGTGGGCGTGCTGTGGCGCTGGGAGTTTGCCGACGGCTGGGCGTTCGAACCGGGTTTCGGCTACATCATCCACGACGGCGAAATCGACAATCCATTCTCTGCTGGATCACCAGCTGCTGCAGCGTTTGAGGCAGAGCATCAATTGCTCGGCTCACGGGACCTTTTCCGCACATCGCTCGCGCTTGAGCGTGAGTTTGGTGATCACTTCGCGGGCCAGCTCTACTGGCAGCACATGAGCCACGGGCAGATTCTTGATACTGGGCGAAACCAGGGATTGGACTATGTCGGCCTCCGATTCATCTACCGATTGAACACTGATCCAGCAGATGACTAAGCATCTGTCGCTTGCGCGCGGATCAGGCGTCCAGCGCCGGCCACGGGCAGGGGGCAAACCGCCACACGGGTCCGCATGCTCTCAACCCCACGAAAGCACGCTGCGCGCAAGTTCCCCTATGCGCGCTCTGGCGGTAGTGGCGTTAGTGGCCGCCTGCACCGCATGCGCGACCGCACCGCGTCTTGAGACGCCACCTGCGGCTTCGCTCGCGGCGGCGCCCGCCGGGTTTCCGGCTGCAATCCGCACATACTCGCTTGATCGCGTGTTCATTGAAACGCACGCCAGCGAAATAGCGGAGCGGGTGGCCGCGTCCGCGACAGATGGTTCTCTGGACTTGTTAGCACTCTCTGGCGGAGGCGCAGGCGGTGCGTTCGGCGCAGGGGTTTTAGTCGGCCTTACCGAGGCGGGAACCCGACCTCAGTTCGAAGTCGTGACCGGCGTCAGCACAGGGGCCCTAATCGCTCCATTCGCCTTCCTCGGTTCCGATTGGGATGATGAACTTGCAGAAGCCTATACCGGGGGAGCGAGCGAGCATCTCATGGTTTCGCGGGGCGTAGGGGTCCTGTTTGGCGCGGGGCTCTTCCAAGGGCGGCCTCTCCGGGAGCTAGTTGACCGCTTCGTAACCGACGACTTACTCGCGGCTGTCGCTCGCGAAGCCGCGCTGGGTCGAGGTCTTTTTGTCGCCACGACCAATCTTGATCGCGAGGAGACCGCGATCTGGAATCTTGGCGCCATCGCTCAACAAGGCGGACCGCGCGCAAGAGAACTCTTCCGCGACGTTCTTATCGCCTCCGCCAGCTTGCCCGGTGTGTTTCCGCCGATCATATTCGAGGTCGAGCACGGCGGTGAGATTTTTCACGAGATGCACGTTGATGGCGGCGTTACGACACCGCTCTTCGTGGCCCCGGATATTATCGTCTTGAGGGGCTCGGGTCCGGAAGCGTTGCGCGGGGCGAATGCATACGTCATCTCGAATGCTCAATTGACGAGACCCGCTCGCACGACCCCCGCCGACACGGCGTCTATCGCCTCGCGCAGTCTCTCGGCGGTGTTGGACCATCTGACTCGCGATGCGCTTCTTCAAGCGGAAGATTTTGCTACGCGCAATGGAATGCACTTTCGCTTCACAACAATTCCCCATGCTTATCCGGACGGCGGCTCCCTCGCGTTTAATCAGAACAATATGAGCGCGCTGTTCGAGTATGGCCGATCCTGTGCAGCGCAGGGATTGATCTGGCTCGATGCCGCCGAACAGGTTCTCGCTCTCGACGGGCGAGCCGAGCGGGTAACTGCTCCCGAGCGGGCGCCTTGTCCCTCTGTCTTGTCGGCGGGAGCCAGCTCTTACTAGCCGGAGCGGACTGCTCGGCTCTGGGCAAAGTCGATTAGGTTGGCCTCGAGGCAACCCCACGTCATCGCGATCGATGCAACAGCCCCGGCCACGGACTTGACGAACGCCCCACCATCCTGCTCCATGCAAAAAAACCCCGGCTCCACGAGAGAGCCGGGGGGTTAAGCGTCGCGGCTGGCCTGGGAGGGCGCTACCGCGCGAGTTTACAGCCGCGGGAGGCGACTGCAGCAGGGGGCGTCAATAGCGCGCGCGCAAGGTGACGCCATAAGTCTGTGGTTCGTTGGGATAGATGACGAACGTGTTTTGGAGCGTCGCTTGGAACGCCCCGACGTAATAGAATTCGTCCGTTAGATTGCGTCCCCAAAACTCAACCGACCAGCGCTCGTCTTGCGGGCCGATACCAACGCGGCCGTTGAAGATGGCGAACGCCTCATTGTCAGTGCGGCCCAGCGGATCGCGGCCCAGAGTTTGGGTGCGATATTCGCTGTTCCAGCGGCCATCGACATAGAACAGCGCCCGTAGGTCGCCACCCAGCGGCATCTCGTACGAGATGGCCGTAGTTGCGGTCCATTCCGGCGAAAGCGCCAGCGGCTGACCCACAAAAACTGCGTTGGGGTCAGCTGCGCCGAGTCCAGCGGTGAGCGGATTGAAGCGAACCTCGCTGTCGAAATAGGCGTCGACATAGGTGACGCCGGCGCTGATCGAGAGGCCTTCGACCGGCCGCGTCGCCAGTTCGATTTCACCGCCCTGGGAAATCATCTCCGGTACGTTGCGGGTGATGAAGTTGAAGCCGTTGAAGGCATTCAGCTGGTAGTCGTGAATCTCTTGATAGAATGCGACGAGATTGAGCGTCGTGGTTTGGTCGAACAACGTGGACTTCAGACCGATCTCGTAAGAGTCAGTGAACTCCGGGTCGAAATGCGTCTGCTCGATGTTCAGGCTCGCGGCGCTCGTCGTGTCCGGTCGCATGAAGAAGCCCTGACGGTCGAGATTGTAACCGCCGGCCTTATATCCCCTCGCGTAGCCCCCATAGATCATCAGGTCGCTGTTCAGATTGTAGGCGAGCGAGATCGTGCCGCTCCACTCATTTTCTTCGCTGCCGCCAGCCCATTGTCCGTTCGCGATCGGATTGACCGCTGGGCTGCACGCGATGTTCATGAGGCCGCCAGCCGTCGCGCTTGATTGCAACACCTCAATTAAGCCGACGCCGTCTGCGGCGCCGCCGATGAACGGATCAGTGCCGATTTCGATCGCCCGCATAGCGTCGCACGCGGGCGCGACTGAGTTGAGATCGGCGGCAATGTCCTTGGTGTCGCGTGTGAACCGGGCGCCGACCGTCAGCATGAGCTGATCGCTTAAAGCGATCTCGTTGTGCGTGAATAACGAGAGGCTCTCGCCATCTGCCGTCCAGTTGTCGCGCTGTTGGCCGTCGCCTGCGACGTACCCACTGAGATAGAAGGGCGCCAGAGCAGGATTTGGATCGAAGACGAGCGGGGTAGCCGGGTTGTCGCTAGCGCAATAGAAGAAGGAAGGCCGCGCATCTGGTTCGGCGCCGGGCGCGCCCGAATCGAAAAGCTCGCATCCACCGGCCGGTCCGCCGATCGCGGCCAACGGCAGCGTGCCCCCGATCGCCAAGGCATTGGCGAACAGATTGGCTTGCGCACCAATTCGAATGCGGTCGTTGTTGATGACGGTCTCATCCGAATAGAAGACGCCGGCGAGCCAGTTGACCGGACCGTATTCGCCCTGCAGGCGGATTTCCTGGGTGAAGTTCTCGACGCCGACCACGACGCCATCACGGTAGGCGATGTCGAGGAAGTTGAAGTCAATGTCTTGACCGCGAGTTTGCTGCCAGTCCCGATAGGCTGTGATCGAGGTCAGGTTGATCCCACCAAGATCCCAGTCGAGTTGTGCGGATACGCCGAAATCCTCGGTGAAATCGCTAAGATCGCGCCCTGAATGGGCCGGTTGCGAAGGCAACCCCGGCCCAAGCGAAGGAAACGCGGCCGCACTTGGGGACACGGTCATGCCGCGGCCCTCTGGGTTGATGGCCGGGGTGGCAATGGTGATGCCAGTGGGCGATGTTATCGCGCCGCCGCTCACGATGGAATTGATTGCCCCTTGGGTCGACCCGTAGATGAGGGGCGTCACGCCGCAGCACACTTCATCGGCCTCGCTGGCGTCGACGATAACGCGAAGTGACGCGGTGCTGCTGATGTCCCAAAGCGCTTGCCCGCGCGCAAACCAGCGGTCGCGGGTGTTGATATCCTCGCCCGAAATGAGATCGGTGACGTAACCGTCGCGTGCACGGATTGAGCCGTCGAACGAGAGCGCCAGATTATCGGACAGCGGAATGTTCACGCCGGCGCGAGCGCCTGTCTCTTCCAGATCGTCGAAAGCCACCGCCCCTTCGAGATACATGCCCGGCTCGAAGTGAGGAGAGGCGGTCACAACACTGACTGCGCCAGCGGAGGTATTGCGGCCAAAGAGCGTGCCTTGGGGGCCGCGCAAGATCTCGATGCGCTCGATGTCGGGAAGATCTGCGAGCGCCGCACCCGCGCGCGCGCGATAAACGCCGTCGATAAAAATGCCAACGGCGTTTTCGAAACCAACATTGTCGCCGCCGGTCCCGATCCCGCGAATGCGAGCCGTCGTTGCCGCGCTCGATTGGCCGGTGCCCATCTCAAACGATGGCGCGAGTTGGCTGACGTCGCGGAGGTCTTGCACGCCTGAATTCTGCAATTGCTCGCCGGTGACGGCGGTAACTGCAACTGGAACGTCTTGGAGAGCGGCCTGCCGCCCCGTCGCCGTGACGACGATCTCCTCGGATACTTCGGCTTCATCCTGAGCGAAAGCCGGACTCAACGCCCCAATCGCGGCGAGCGACGCGCCGGAAAGGAGCGCAAGTGTTGACATTTTTCTCATGGTAATCCCCCCTCGTCTTCGGTTCGCGCGGCGTCCGAAGTTAGTAAAGATATTTATAGTGAAGCACTTTACATAATGTCGGGACGATCTTCAAGAACACGCCCTAGCGGAAAGGCGCAAAAGGCGACCGATGCGGCATTATCGCCACGCGCGCTGCTCGGCTTTGCGCTAGCGGACGTCACCCGCTTGTTGCGCTCGATTTACGATGTCCGGCTGAGCGCGGAAGGGCTGAGCGGCGCGAGTTGGCGGGTTCTCGCCTATCTCTATAGGGATGACGGACTGAGTCAGGCGAAGCTCGCCGAAATGCTTGAGATCAGCCGACCGGCGATCGGGCAAATGATCGACAAATTGGAAGCGGCTGATTTCGTCGAGCGGCGGGCCGACAGCGCGGATCGGCGTTCGTGGAAGGTATTTCTCAGCCCCAAATCGCACTCCAGTCTCGAGAATTATCTCGCGGTGTCGAACGCGATTGAAGAAGAGTGCCTGAGCGTTTTTTCCGAGGCGGAATTTGCGCAGCTGACCGCACTGGTGGGGCGTCTGAGGGCGCACCTGCTTGGCCTGCAAGACGCGCCTGCTGCTCGGGGCGATAGGCCTGGGTCCTAAAAGCTAGCTGCCGCTTGGCGCGGCGTACCCGGATTTCGCCTGAAGAGCGCAATCACTTCTGCCGGTGAATTTCGCGCTGGCGAAGTCGGGCAGGCCCGATATTCGCCGACATCGACGGCGCCAAGCCTCCTAGACAGTTTCTTTACGCGTGCAATCTAGTAAAGTGCTTTACAGAGTTGATCTGGCCGGGCCTTTGCGATGGGTGCGAATATCGAGCCACATGTTTCGCCAGCGCGCACCAAGTTGAGCGAACTGGGATTCAGCCTTGCCGACAGCGCGAGGCTGATGCGGGCGGCTTTTGGCGCTCGGATGCGCGAATTGGGCCTGCAGGGGTCGAACTGGCGGCTCTTGGCCCATCTCCATCGCCAGGATGGGTTGAGCCAAGCTGAACTTGCCCGGCGGCTGGAAGTGACGCGCGCCGGCGTTGGTCTTATGGCCCGACAACTCGAAGCAAGCGGCCACATCGAGCGACGATTGGATCCGGGTGACGGGCGCAGCTGGCGCCTTTTTCTAACAGCACGAACCCGGACTCAACACGCGCCTCTGCTGCGCATCATGCGCGAGTTTGAAGAGGACTTGGCGGCGGCGTTTTCCGATGCGGAGATCGCGTTCTTGAGTGAGCTCGTTGAGCGTCTGCGTGATCAAATTGCGTTGGTTCGCGCCCGATCGGGTCGGAAGGAGAATTTGTGATGGACACGCGCGCCACCGAGGAGAGCGCAGCGCCGCCGCCGTTGCTGGCGCGGTTGCGTTCCCGCCTGACCGGTAGGGCGCGGTTGCTGGTGATGTACGGTGTTCCTGCGATAGCGATCGCGCTGCTTCTCGTCATGATGCTAATGGCGGGCCGCTTCCAGGAGACAGAGAACGCCTATGTACAGGCCGCGCGTGTGCCGATTAGCACCAGCGTGTCCGGGCGCATCGTCGAGATGCGCGTGACGGACAATGAACAGGTGGTTGCCGGGCAAGTCCTGTTTCGATTGGACCGCGCAAATCCACAAGCGGACGTCGCCCAGTTTGAAGCTGCACTTGCTTCGGCGCGGGCCCGGGTGCTGACCTTGCAGGCGGAGTATCGAGCGCGCCGGGCGAGCGTGAATGCGCGCCGCGAAAGCGTAGCCTTCATGCAAGCGGAATTGCGGCGCGCACAAGACCTCGGCGCCGAGGGCATAGCCTCACGCCAAGACGTTGAGGCAGCGCAGCACGCGCTGCAGCAGGCGCTTTCGGAACTGGCGGCGGCTGAGCAAACCCTGGCCGCCGCGCTGGCCAATCTTGACGGAGATCCCGACGCCGAGCTGGACCAGCACGCCACCGTCCGCGAAGCGGCGGCGCGGCTTGAGCGCGCACGTCTGGCGCTCTCCTACACCGAAGTAATTGCCCCCCAAGCCGGGATCGTGACCCGCGTCGATCAGGTCCAGGTCGGCACGTTCGTCGCTGCAGGCCAACCGCTGTTCTGGCTCATTGCTGGTGAACCTTGGGTCGAGGCCAACTTCAAGGAAAGCCAGATCGGGCGCATGCGGGTCGGCCAGCGCGCGAGGGTGCGCATCGACACGTTCGGCGGGCGCGAGTTCGAGGCGCGAGTGGCCAGCTTCTCCCCCGGAACGGGCGCCGTTTTCTCGCCGCTGCCGGCCCAGAATGCGACCGGAAACTGGGTGAAGGTTGTCCAGCGTGTGCCGGTGCGGCTCACGCTGGTCGATCCGCCGCCCGAAATGGTCTTGCGCGCCGGGCTGAGCGCGCACGCGCGCGTCGACACGCGGTCAGACCCCGATCGCTTGCGAGGCCGATAAGCCGTGACCGAGCGGATGACACCCGAAAGCGTGCAGCGCATCCCGCTCACCATCTCGATCATGCTCGCCGCGTCGATGTTCACAATCGACAGCACAATCGCCAATGTTGCATTGCCGCACATGCAAGGCGGCCTGTCGGCTGGCCTCGACCAGATCACTTGGGTGTTGACGTCGTTCATCGTCGCCCAAGCCTTGATGACGCCCCTTGTCGGCTGGCTCGCCGTGCGGCTGGGCCGAAGGCGACTGATGCTCGTCTCGATCGTTGTCTTTGTAGGCGCATCCATCGCCTGCGGCCTCGCGCAAAACCTCGAGCAGATGATACTCTTTCGCGTGCTGCAAGGGATCGGCGGGGCTTCGTTTATCCCGCTTTCGCAAGCGATCCTGTTCGATATCAATCCCCCCGAGAAGCACGCGCAGGCGATGTCTGTCTTTGGCGCGGGCATTGTGCTTGGCCCCATCATCGGCCCGGCGCTTGGGGGTTTCATCACGGAGACGTCGAGCTGGCGCTGGATATTCCTGATCAATGTCCCGCTCGGCGTGCTGGCCTTTGTGGGCGTGTTTTTGTTCTTGCCGAAGGCGCCGCGGCCCTCTCCGCCCAAATTCGATTTCATAGGCTTTGCGGTGTTGTCGCTGTTCGTGGCGTCGCTCCAGCTTATGCTCGACCGGGGCCCTGGCGAGGATTGGTTGCAGTCTTGGGAAGTGCGGTTTGAAGCGGCCTTAGCGCTCGCTGGGCTCTATATGTTCGCCGTACATACTCTGAGCGCGGAGCGGCCATTCTTTGACCGACGACTTCTAAGCGATCGGAATTTCATATTCGGCAGCCTGGCGACTTTCGTTGTTGGTATGCTGATGTTTGCTTCGCTCGCTCTGTTGCCGCCGATGATGCAAAATCTCATGGGCTATCCGGTGCTCGAAGTCGGCCTCGTCACCATGCCGCGTGGTATCGGGATGTTTGCTTCGATGATCGTCATCAGCAGGCTGATGCGATGGTTCGATTCGCGCCATCTCATGGCGGTCGGCTTTGCGCTCAATGCTTTTGCCGCCTGGCAGATGACCCACTTCAACCTCGAAATGGACTCACACCTCATCATTGTCTCAAGCGTCATTCAGGGTGTAGGGCTCGGCTTCGTATTCATCCCATCCAACACGCTTGCATTTTCTACAGTCCCTGAGGCGCTGCGAACCGATGGCGCCGCACTCAATACGCTTGTGCGAAACATAGGGTCCGCCGTTGGCATATCGGTCATGCAGGCAATCTTCCTCATAAATTCGCAGGCCTCGCACTCCGAGCTTGTACAGAACTTGCGGCCGGACAATCCAATGCTCGCTCCTTACGGCGCTGAAGCGCAGGATCTGGCGGCGTGGGCGCCGGAAGTTGCGCGTCAGGCGGCAATGGTCGCCTATGTCAGCGACTTCCATCTGATCATGCTGCTGACATTGGCGGCCATGCCGATCGCCTTTCTTATGCGCCCCGCACAGGCGTCAATGCAGAGCGGAGCGGTCCATGTCATCGAATAAGATAAGAGCATGCATGGCTTTGGTCGCCGCGGCCCAAATGAGCGCGTGCGCCAGCGTGGGCCCCGATTTCGTCGCGCCCCGGCCTCCGGCCCCGCAGTCCTTTCCCGGTGCGGATATTGCCGACGCGCAAGTCACCCTGTCGGATACATGGTGGAGGTCGTTTGGCGCGGCCGAGCTTGACGCGCTCGTCGCAGAGGCGCTGTCCGCCAGCCCTACCATTGACGAGGCAGATGCGACGCTCGACGCAGCGCGCGCGACGCGTGACAGTGCTTATGGCGGTTTGTTTCCCCAGTCGGAGGGATCGCTTGGCGCTGAGCGCGCGCGCATCAACGCGACGGCTTTCGGCTTTGGCGGTTTTCCGACGATTGAGATATCGCGTTACACGGCGGGCTTAGGCGTCAGTTACGACCTCGACCTGTTTGGCGGCGGCCGGCGAACCCGCGAGGCCGCTACAGCTAGGCTTCAGGCCGAGCGCTTTCGCTACGACGCAGCCCGGCTCACCCTTGCGGCCGACATCACTGCCGCGACGCTCGAGGCCGCGGTGCTGCGGGCGGAAATCGATACGATCGAACAGATCGTCGCGGACGACCGTCAAACACTTGAACTGGTCGAAGCCGCGCTGCGGGCAGGTGCGGTCGGCACAATCGATCGCATTCGGGCGCAGACTCAACTGTCCCAAGACGCTGCCGAATTGCCGCGGTTGCGCAGCCGGCTGATCGCCGCCCAGACACAGATCGAAATCCTCGTGGGACGTACGCCAGGCCTAGCGCCGCTTGCCACCATTCCGCTGCAAGATTTTGTGGCGCCTGCGATCCCCCGCAGCGTACCTTCGCAAGTGCTGCATAATCGTCCCGACATTCGGGCCGCGGAAGCCTCGCTGCATGCGGCCACCGCCGATATCGGGGTGCGCGTCGCAAACTTATATCCGCAGGTGCGTCTCTCTGCAGACTATGCGCAAACGGCCCTCGACCCCGATGTGCTGTTTGAGTACGCGGCCGCCGGCTGGTCTGTCGGACCTCGTATTTCACTGCCGCTCTTTTCAGGGGGGGCGCGGCGCGCCGATGTCCGGCGCGCCGAAGCAGAGGCTATGCGCGCGGACGCACGCTACCGAGCAACGGTCTTGCGTGCGTTCGGTCAGGTGATCGACGCATACGCGGATGTCGCCGCTACGCAGACTGAGCGCCAGCTCCGCGAGGAGGGCGCCGCCTTGGCCGAGGAAAGCCTTCGCTTGGCCCGTCGCGCTTACGAGGCGGGGGCTGGCACGCTGCCCGAGGTGATCGACGCTCAGAGGCAGGCCAATCTCGCGCGGCGTGCTCAGGCCCGCGCGAGGGGCGCCCACCTTCTGGCGATCGCGCGCCTCTGCACTGCGTTGGGCGCCCCGATCGAGTCTTGATTTGGTGGGCAAGCGCGGCCCAGCGCGATGAGCACAGGTCGCGGGAGAAGCGCCTCCGGTGAGGCGGATTGTGCCGCCTCAGCGCGCGCCGTCGGAATCTGCGGCGTCGAGTGCGGCAAGCGCCGTGTCGCCGATGGTTTGGCCGCTTTCGTCCTTCTCGCTTTGCAAGGCGATGCGAAGGCGTTCAAGCTCCACCCGATAGCGTTCCCCATCGCCATATTCCTCAAACGCGGCGTAGCGCGGGTGTGCGCCAAGCACGCGCTTGGCGTGCTTTATTGGACACCAATATTGCTCGGTCCGCGATCCAACCTCGCGCACATAGGCGATGACGCCATTGACGTAAGAGCAATAGGCGCAGTTGAGTTTTTCCAGCGCGTTCAGATAGGGCAGTCCAGCGCGATCGAGAATGATGTAGCGCCCGCGTTTGACCTGAGGGATGCCGTAGGCGCGAAAGCAAAGCGCCTGGTAGAGCGACACCCAAAGATCAAGCACTACAAATGGAACGATCAGCGAATAGATGATCGGCGCCGTGAGGACGACAAGCGGGCGCGCCCTGAGGAGATAACGTCCCAGCCCCACGCGCAAAGCACGATGGCGGCGGATCACTTCTTGTTCGAAGAGAATCTTGCCGCGCTCCAGCCCGTAGCGGAAACCGGCGCGCCGCTTGGCGAACTCGATTTCCAATTCGTGCTCAAGCGTGCGGATTTTGCCGACAATTGCGTCGATCTCTGTGGTCATGGACGTGCTCCGTACTTAGGAGGCGCATGTGCGTGGGGCATCGCAGGAATGGTGGGACAAAACCCTTATCGCTTGAATGGACCGCCGGCTCGACGACATTGCAAGCAAGGACATCGCAACCTGTCAGCGTCTTGAAGATGAGTCAGGCGAATCGTCTCGTTACGCAAAGTGCGTTTAGTTGGTGCGCGCCCGTCGCTTGACCATTCCATGGCCGCCGTCCCTGTCGATGAGACATCGGAGGTTCGGAGCAATCAAGATGAGCGCGCTGCGGGGCGGGCAGGGCAGACGGCCTCTCCAAGTTGATGCCGTTAGTGTGGCAGGATCGGAAAAGCGTACACATCGTCTTCAGAGCCTTCAGTGCGTCTGGCGGATGCCTTCTCCCGCGCCCGTTTGATCGTGTCGTTTGAGGTTTTGTAGCCTGCCTGCTGGATAAAACCCCGCATTTCTGCGCTTCAGGCCAGAACAGCCGCGGCCACCATGCCTCGAACAATGCCTGCGTTCCGACTGCGGCCCGATCTGCGCGTGTGAAGCTCCAAACGTGGTTGGGGGCACCCATGGCGGTGCAGCTCTCCGTTTGGTAGCATGATCCGCCACCGAGGAATTCCGAGGCGATTGGACCATGAGCCAAGGTGCAGCATCGACATCCGGTGATCGCGGCGTCGCTCGCCGCCGGCTGTTCTTGGAAACCGCGCTACGAGTTTTCTGCGAGCGTGGTTATTCGCAGGTCAGCGTGAATGACATCGTGCAGCTGACCGGCGGTTCTCTTGCCACGCTCTATTCCCAGTTTGGCAATAACGAGGGCCTGTTTCTAGCGGTCTTGGAGGAATGCAATGCGAGGCTCGCCGCGGATCTCTGCCCGGTAGCCGATCCATCGCTTGCGTTGCGAGCGGGCCTGCAGCGGATTGGGGAGCACTATCTTCGTCGCGCCTTGAGCGCGGAGTCGCGCCGGTTCTTCAAAATGATAGTTGCGGCGAGCGCCGATTTCCCGGCGGCCGCGAAGGAATGCCTTAGGGTTGGACCAAATCGCGTGGTCGAGACCGTCGCCGACTATTTGGAGAAGCGGGCTGCCAAGGAATCGGTGAAATTCGACGATGCGCACGCCGCTGCGATTGCGTTCTTCGCCTTGGTGCGCGGCCCCCACCAGTATCGGGCTACACTGGAGGACGACTATGGCCTGACTGACGATGAGATTTCCGACCATGTACGTTATGCGGTGAAGGTTCTGCTTGAGGGCGCGCCGTCGATGGCGTCAGCCCGGTAGGTCGAGTTCTGGCCTGAGCCCGCCAGAATTCGTGTCCCCAAGCCTTCCGCAGGGAGAGTCATGCTTTGTGTTGTCACCAAGCGTGAAGGCGGATTGAAAGCCTGCTAGCCATGCTCGATGATTGCTCGTTCATGCTTCGCTCGGTCAGTCCATATCCCTCGGCAAATTCCGTTCGTTCGAGCAAAAGGGCGGCACGATCGAACTCGTCTCGCTCTAGCTTGAAGTCAAAGAGGAGAACCGCATCGACCGGGGTGCTGCGCCGATCGCGGCGAGCACGTTGCGGCGGGACGCGCGGGCCACCTCACGCGCCTCCATGCAGGGCGCGATAATCGCGCAGGATGCTCACAATCAGACTGTGCACATCCTCACAATCGTTCTTCGTCTCCTTGATGGCGATCGTGAGCTTGCCGCAAATGCCAATCGGCGACGCGGCGACGATGGCTGGAAGCGCCTTGAGCACGGCGCCGTTTTCATCGCTAAGCACCTCAATGCGATCGTCGAGATCGTCCAACTCACGGCTCTCAGGAAAACGCCGGCGCTGAGCGCGCGTTAGCTTCATCCAGTTGTGCTCGCGATGCAGGCGGGCCTCCAGCCGGCTCCATTGAACCGCGAGACGTTCATGTTCAGCGTTGCGCGCGAGCCAAGCGTGGCACGCCTCAGCAGCAGGATCGGCAGCGCGCGCCGCGCCGGGGAAGAGCGGCACGGCCGCAGCGCTTAAGATTAGTCGGCGGCTGGGATCCGGGCGCGCGCTCTCGTTCGCCGCTGGAGGCGGTCGTCGGGACATTACTAACCCTTTTCATCTATGATGATCGAAAAGCTAACAGGCGGCCGAGTCGGCGTCAACGCAAATAGAACATAAGTGCGAAAATGGAACTTACAGCAGGTCAACTTCGGGCGGCACGCGCGCTGGTCGATTGGAGCCAGGCGAAGCTTGCCGAAAAGACGAAATTGTCCGTCCTCACAATACGGCGGATGGAGGGGGCGCGCGGCCCATCGGGTAGTACGGAGGCGAATGTGGAAGCCGTTCGCCGTGCACTGGAAGGTGCGGGCGTTATTTTTCTCGAGCCTAAGTCGAACAAAGACGGTGGCGCAGGTGTACGTTTGAAGCGCTAGACGGCTGCCCGTGCGCGAAACGGTGGATGCTTGAGCCATGGCTTCAACGTGAAAGCATCAGCCGCTGCACCGTTGCTGGCCAGCTCTTCGAGCGCATGAGGGCAGTGGTGTGAGTTAGCCGCGAATGCCTCCTAGAAAGAGGACGGCCAACTGGAGCGCGTTGGTTATTCGGCGCCGTCCCTGGAGAGCAAAGCAGCAAGTTCGACGACCCGAGCCAGAGAATAGGATGGTACCTCACTTGAAAGGTGTGGCTGGTCTTCCGCCGTGAAGACCAGTGCGGCGTCGTTGAAGTCCCCTTCGATGAGCATCGTCCGCAAAGCGCGATAATCGAGGGGTTCGATACGCACGACGCAGCGTACAACGGTTCGAACATCCCCAGCGGTCGAACTAAGCGCTAGGTCCATAGCTCGATCTGACTCCCGCACCCGGGCGAGGATAGTTAGGCCGTGTGTTTTGAAATGCTTCTCGCAGTGGCGCGCCACATCACCGAGCGTGTCAAATCCAGGCTGCGTTGCGTGTCCCATCGGGTCGAAACCTATTTACTCACGCCACCGTATCAAACTGAAAGAAGCGAACACCTCCCCTGACGAAAATCAGGACGCAGGCCGTTAGGAGATCAAGCGTTTCGCGTAATTCCCGTAGCTAGGGAATCAACCTCTTGGCAATGGGCCCTTCGGCCCAATGACGCTGCGCGTCCCAGGGCTCAAGATGGTAGCGACGCCAAATGCGAGTGCACATGCGCAGCGCAATCATCATTGCCGTTTCACTTTTGATCGCGCTGATCGGGGCAGGGGTCGCCACGCAATATCTGGCGCAGGTTTTCGCGTATCAGCCGGCGCTGGGGGGACCGTGGATGAGAACGGAAGTGGGCGCTCTCTATGCACCTTGGGCGGTGTTCGAATGGACTGAGCGCTGGTCAGATCGTTTTCCCAAGCCATTCGCGGTCGCACGTCTTGTCGTGCTTGCCGGCTTCGCGGCGAGTATTCTTGTCGCGGCTCTCGGGTTACGACAACGGTTTCAGCTCAAACCGTTCGGCAAGGACGCATGGGCAAACTTCGCCGACATAGAGTCGGCCGGGCTCTTTGCAGAGCAGGGCGTGATCCTCGGCAGGTTTCAGAATGAAATCCTGGCTTATGACGGGCCGGGCCATCAGATTCTGATCGGCGCTTCGCGTTCGGGCAAAGGCCGCGGGCACATCGTGCCGACGCTTCTGTCATGGAGCGGCTCAGCAATCGTGCTCGACGTGAAAGGAGAACTCGACCACGGCGACCCCCGGCACGGCTTTCCGGGCGCGTCTGGGTATCGCGCGCTGTTGGGACCAGTGTTGCGCTTTGCGCCGACCCAGAGCTCATCCAATTGCTTCAATCCGCTCCTCGAAATTCGCAAAGGTGAAAACGAAGTCCGCGATGTCCAAAACGTGGTCGACATCATCGTCGATCCACACGGGCAAACACGCGGCGGCGAGCGGTTCTGGAATGACAGCGCCAAGAACATTCTGACCGGCGTCATCTTGCACGTGCTCTACACTGAACCGGTGGAGCGCAAAACGCTTGCGGTCGTGCGCGAAAAGCTCGCCGACCTCGACCGCGCCGCCGACGAGATGCGCTTGACGCTTCATCGCCTTAATCCGCGCACCAACATGCCAGAGGTGCACCCCGAAGTTTTGCACGCCTCCACCTCCTATCTAACCGGCGAGGAGCGCCTTCGCTCGGGCATCAAAGCAACTGCGGAATCCTTCTTTGGCATCTTCGCCGATCCGGTTGTGGTCGAGAAAACCACCCGCTCGGACTTTCGCATCGGCGATCTCATGTGCGCAGAGCGGCCGGTCACACTTTATCTCCAGCCGCCCCCGTCAGATGGCCCACGCCTCATGCCGCTGATGCGTCTCTTCATCGGTCAGGTCGCGCGCACTTTGATGGAAGATCAGACCCGGGACGGCCATGGCCGTGAGAAGCGCCACCGCTTGTTGCTGATGCTCGACGAGTTTCCTCAACTCGGCCGTCTCGACTTCTTCGAAAAGATGATGGGCGCCATGGCCGGTTATGGCCTCAAAGCGTTCCTCGTTTGTCAGTCGCTCAATCACGTCGTCAAAGCTTACGGCCGCGACAACATCATCCTCGACAATTGTCATTGCGTGACCTCATTCGCGGCAGCCGATCCAGAGACCGCAAAACACATCGCCGAAATGGGCGGCGAAGTGTGGGAGATGCGCCCTCAGGAAAGTGAACATCGGCCCCGCTCAATCCTGGGTCCGCAGAAAGGCGCCATCACCTATCGCGAAGAGCGCCGGCCGTTGCTGCTGCCTGGAGACGTGCGCGGTCTTCCTCAAGACCAACAGCTCATTTTCGTTTCTGGCTGCAAGCCCATCCGCTCGAAGAAACTGCGCTTCGATCAGGAGCGGATCTTTGCCGAGCGCCTGCGCCCCGCCGCGCCCAGCGTCGCCGCGCTCGAACATGACAATGAGTGGCGCGACGTGCGCGCTATCGGCCGCCTGGCGAAGGAGAAAAAGCCGGTGACGCCAGCGAAGCGGCCGGAGCCGTCAACGCCGCCCCGCGCGCAAACCGACTTGTTCGAAGCGGATGAAGCGAAGGTTGCGCCGCCGACCGCGCCGCCACCGGCGCCCGCCGAAGCGGGGCCGAAGATCTCCGATCTGGCGCTCGCCAGCTTTCGCAATCCCGATGGCTCGCGGATGACCGAGCCGCCGCGCTCGAAGGGGATTTGAGCGCCATGCCGCGCAAGGGCATCACGGTTTATCTGACGCGCGATCTCGAAGTCAAAATCGAGAAGATCGCCCGCGATCAGCACCGCTCGGAATCGTCAGTCATCGCCGAGGCGGTGCGCGCACGTTATGCTGGCCGAGATGGCGACCCGCTGCCGCCGGTCAGCGACCAGCGGCAGGCAAGCCGTTTGGACGCGCGCCTCGATAAGGTCATCGGCGAGGGGCTCATCGTCAAAGAAGTGTTGCTGCTCTTTATCCGCGTGTGGCTCGAACACAATCCTCCGATAGACGAAGCGCTAGAAGACAGCGCTGCCGCGAGTGCGGAGGCCCGGTTCGAGCGGTTCCTTCAAATGGTCGCCAATGCTCTGCGGGGCGGGCGCTCGATCAGCGGCGGCAGTGTGCCGAATAGCGAGGACGCGACTAGCGCCGGCGGAGACTTCGGAGCAACGGCGCCATGAGCGGCGATGGATATGCGCTCGTCTCGGCCCGTCGACGCTCTGCCTTGGTGCGCGCGCTGGGCCCGGCCGTCGCGCATGCCTTAGGCGAAGCCGACGTTGTCGAGGCGCTGGTGAACGCGGACGGTAGATTGTGGCTCGATCGATTAGGACGGGGCCTTGAACCGACTGCGCACACACTCTCGATCGCGGAGCGCGAAACCGCCATTCGTTTGCTGGCGCACGAGGCAGGCGAAACGGTGGGCGCCGAACGCCCGGCGCTCTCGACCATTCTCCCCGATAGTGCGGCCCGGGTGCAGGCGCTGCTGCCGCCGCTCGTCGAGGCGCCGGTGATCGCTATCCGTAAACGTCCGTCGCGTATTTTTGAACTCGACGACTATGTGACAGCTGGCATCGCAACAAGGGCTCAAGCCGATGTCTTGCGCGCAGCCGTGGCGCACCGGCGAAACATTGTTGTCGCAGGCGGCACAGGATCCGGAAAGACGACCCTGCTAAATGCCTTACTTGCCGAAACACCTTTCCTCACAGCACGCGTCATCATTTTAGAAGACACTTGCGAACTTCATTGCGCCAGCCCCAACAGCGTGCAGATGCTGACCAAGAGAACCGAGCCGCAAACGTCGATGCGCGACCTGGTGAAGATGACGCTCCGGCTGCGCCCCGATCGGATCGTGGTTGGGGAGGTTCGCGACGGCGCGGCGCTTGAGGTTCTCAAAGCGTGGAACACCGGACACCCAGGCGGGCTGCTCACTCTGCACGCCAACTCAGCCGCAGATGCGCTGCCGCGGCTAGAGGATTTGGCGATGGAGGCAAGTGCTGCGCCGCCCACACGCCTCATCAACGCGGCCGTGGATATGGTTGTGTTCATCGCCCGCACCGAGACCGGCCGTATCATCACCGAGATTGTGCAGCACCGGCTCTGATCTCGAACCCCTCACTCTAAGCACTACGACATTGCAGCAACACGCAGCGTCTTCATGCGCGCCGCGGGATGCAGGCTGCATTCTTGAAGCGCAACTCGGCGAGGTGCGACGAGGTGTTTGCGCGCGCTGTGAGTGCACGCGTCTGCGGCTGCGCGCAGGGCTTGAAAGCCATTTCGTCGAGCGCGTCTTCGTGGAAACTGTCCTCAATAGGCCTCTACGAGGCGGGGATATCACGATGCGTAAGGTCAGCGCACGAGCAGCAGCTCTTACAATCACAATCATTGCGATTGCAGGACCAGCTTATGCGTCCGGCTCCGGCATGCCGTGGGAAGGGCCGCTCGAACAGATCGTCGATTCGATTACGGGACCGGTGGCGCGCGCCGCCGCGGTCGTCGCTATCGTCATCGCCGGAGTGACCATCATCTTTTCTGAAGGCGGTGGCGGCGTGCGCAAACTCGCGTTCGTGGGCCTCGGCATCGCCATCATGTTTGCGGCGGTTTCGTTCTTTTTGGATTTCTTCGGCTTCGCCGGCGGGGCGCTGATCTGACAGCGCAGGGCTGAAGCCGTTTTGAGTGAGTGCTAACGACAAAGGAGGTCTTCGTGAACGACGAAGAGCCAGACGGATACGCCACGCCTTTGCGCACCAGCTTGACACGCCCAATTCTGCTGGGCGGCGTGCCGCGCGCCTTCGCAATCCTCAACGCCACCATCGGCGCCGCGATCGGCTTTGGCCTGCAGCAGCCGTTCATCGGCTTGCCACTCTGGGCCGTGTTGCAAGGCGCCGCTGCGTGGGCGGCCACGCGCGATCCCTGGTTTCTCGATACTTGGCCGCGGCACTTGGCCAAGCCCGTCTATCTCTCAGCGTGACGCGTATGCTTGATCTTCGCCCTTACGCTTCGAGCGGCGCCAAGCTCGCCGACTTCTTGCCGTGGGCGGCGCTGATTGCCCCCGGCGTGGTCTTGAACAAAGACGGCGCGTTTCAGCGAACGCTCGCATTTCGCGGGCCCGATCTTGACTCCGCCGTCGCCGCCGAGCTCATGGGTGCGAGCGGCCGATTGAACAACGCTTTCCGCCGCTTCGGTTCGGGTTGGTGCTTCCACGTCGAAGCGCGCCGATCGCCGGCGCCTGGCTATCCCGATGGCGAGTGGCCAGACGCAGTGTCTTGGCTGATCGACGAAGAACGTCGCGCTGTATTCGAGACGGCCGGTGCGCGGTTCGAGAGCCGTTATTTCTTGACGCTCGCGTGGCTAGCGCCAGCCGAACGGCAAGGAAAACTTGAAAGCCTCGTCTTTGAAGGCGGCGCAGAGACCGCGGCCATCATCGACTATCGGCGTCATCTCGAACGCTTCCAGCAAGAAGCTGACCAGTTCATCGCGTTGCTTGAGACCGCCATGCCTGAGGCGCGCTGGCTTTCGGACGAAGAGACGCTGACGTACCTCCATGATTGCGTTTCAGATCGGCCGCACCGCGTCGCTGTGCCTGAGACGCCATTCCATCTTGACCAATTGCTGACGGATGCCCCGCTCGTCGGCGGACTCGCGCCCACACTTGGCGCCAGTCATCTGAAAGTCATTTCGGTTAGAAGCTTCGTCACCGAAACTGAGCCGGGGCTGCTCGACCAACTCAACCGCCTGCCTATCTCGTATCGCTGGGTCACGCGCTTTCTGCCGCTTGACCGCGAAGAGGCGCGGCGCGAATTGGAGAAAATCCGCAAGCGCTGGTTCTCCAAGCGCAAGGGTTTGCTCACGCTATTGCGCGAAGCGCTCTTCCGCGAAGAGGCGGCGCTCCTCGACAATGACGCGGCGAACCAAACGGAAGACGCCGATGTCGCGCTGCAAGAACTTGGCGCAGATGCTGTGTCAGCAGGATATGCGACACTGACGATCACGGTCGCTGAGGCCGACGACGAGCACGCGAACGAAGCCGTCCGGCAGGTCCAGCAGGTCGCCGATGCATTGGGCTTCGTCACGCAAGTCGAAAGCGTCAACGCCGTCGAGGCCTGGCTGGGCAGCTTGCCAGGCCAAGCTTATGCCGACGTACGCCGGCCAATCCTCTTGTCGCCCAGCCTTGCGCATCTTCTTCCGACCAGTGCGGTGTGGGCGGGACCGGAGCGCAACGCCCATCTCAACGCACCGCCGCTCATGCTCACCGCGACCGATGGCGCGACGCCGTTCCGGCTCGACCTTCACGTCGGCGATGTCGGCCATACGATGATTGTGGGACCAACGGGCGCCGGCAAATCGGTGCTGCTCGCGACACTCGTGGCGCAATGGCTGCGCTACGTCGATGCGCAGGTTTTCCTCTTCGACAAGGACCGGTCCTCGCGCGCGACCATCCTCGGTCTGGGCGGCGATTTCTTCGATCTTGGCGAGGAGGACGCGCTAGGCCTCCAGCCGCTCGCAACGATCGATGACACTGCCGAGCGCAGCTGGGCGCTCGACTGGATTGCGAGCCTCATCGCCAGCGCCAATGTCACAGTGACGCCCGAACTGCGCGCCGAGCTCTGGCGCGCGCTGGATGTGCTGGCTCAGCGTCCGCTCGAAGACCGGACGTTGACCCTTTTAACGGCATTGGCCCAGGACGCGACCGTTCGCGCTGCGCTGGCGCCGTTTACGCGCGCGGGACCATACGGGCGCTTGCTCGACCACGATCAGTCGACCTTGGGCTATGGCCGCGTCCAGGCGTTCGAGATGGGCGATCTGATGCGCCGTCCGCATGCGGCGAGCGCGGTTCTGTCCGTGCTCTTCCACGCGCTGGAGCGCCGGTTCGACGGCAAGCCCACTTTGCTCGTTCTCGACGAAGCGTGGCTCTTCCTTAAGGACGCGGTGTTCGCTTCCCAAATTCAGGACTGGCTGAAGACGCTCCGCAAGAAGAACGTCGCCGTTATCTTCGCTAGCCAGGAACTCGCCGACGTTGAGGCGAGCCCGATTGCCTCGACCATCATCGAAGCCTGCCTCACCCGCATCTTCCTGCCCAACGACCGCGCCCGCGAGCCACGTTCGGCCGCGTTCTATGAATCGCTGGGGCTCAACGCTCGCCAGATCGCGCTCGTCGCCACGGCGACGCCGAAGCGCGACTATTATCTAGCCTCACGCGCAGGCTGCCGGTTGTTCGAGCTGGGACTCGGCCCCGCCGCGCTCGCCTTCGTCGCTGCCTCGCGCCCCGAAGACCATGCGTGGATGGATCGCGTCATCGCGGAGGGTGGCGCCCAAAACTTCGCGCTCGCCTGGCTTGAAGCACGCGGCCTCGGCGACGCGGCTGATGCGGTGCGGCGCTTCAAGCAAAAGGCCGGATCGCCACCAATGTCGGCCGGACAATCCTTGATCGCCGCGGAATAGGAGAGGGACCATGCAGAAGGCACTCAGATCTCTCGTGATGCTCGGCTTGGCCGCGATCGTCGCGATGACGCCAATGGCGCCGGCGCGCGCGCAGATGGCCGTCATTGATCCTACCAACCTGGCGCAGAATCTGCTGCAAGCCACACGCGCGCTCGAGCAGATCAACAATCAGATCCGCCAGATCGAGCAGGCGACGCAAATGCTGCGGCAGAACCCGCTGCAGCTCTCGCCCGAGCTAACCCAATCAATCTCTGAAGCGCGCGAACTCTTCAACACCGCCCAAGGCATCGCCTTCGAGGTCAATCAGGTCGGGGAAAACCTGCGCACGCTCTATCCCGAAACCTGGGAGGACTTCGATCTTGAAGGCGTGCTGCAGCAATCCGAGCGATGGGAGCAGGAGAGCCGCGACAGTCTGCAGCGCGCCATGGAAGCGGAAGCCCGCGCCGCGCGCTCGATTGAGGGCTCGCGCAATCGCATCGACCGCGCGCTTCAGTCGTCATCAAGTGCGGAAGGCCAGACCGGCGCCATCCAGGCCAGCAACCAATTGCTCGGCGTCACTGCAAGCCAGCTCGCTGAAATCCATGCTCTCCTGATCGCGCAAGGGCGTGCGCTTGAAACCGAGCGCATGGAACGTCTCGCGCGCGAAGAACGCGCCCGTGAAATCCAGCGCCGCGCCTTCCCGACCGAAACCACGCGTTCAACCGAACCGGCGCGAACGGCATTCTGACATGGATCCGGCTTCGCTCAATTCGTTTCTCGACCAGTTCCTGGCGCTGGCGGATTCAGGCTTCGGCCTGATCCAAGGCGACGTCACCTATGTCCTGAATGCTCTGATCGTAATTTCCATCACGCTCGCCGGCGCGCAATGGGCGCTTGCCGGCGAAGCGCCGATGGCGCCGTTGTTCCGTAAAGTTATGTTCGTCGGTCTCTTCGCCTTCCTCGTGAACAATTGGGCGAGCCTCTCGACCATCATCGTCCGCTCCGGCGCGCAGCTTGGCCTCAGTGCTGGCGGCAACGGTATGAGCATGGCCGATCTGCACAATCCAGGACGCGTCGGCCAGATTGGCGTCGAACTCTTCGGCCGCACCGCGGCGATGGCCGAAGGCATGAACATCTTCACCGACGCCTTCGCCATGGCGACGGTCTGGGTCTCGGCCGTGCTGGTGATGCTCGGCTTCTTCGTCCTAGCGATGCAACTTTTCGTGTCGCTGATCGCCTTCAAGCTCGGAAGCTTAGCTGCGTTCGTCGCGCTCCCCTGGGGTGTTTTCAACGGTACGTCCTGGGTTGCCGAACGCCCGCTCGGCTGGGTGGCTGGTTGCGCGATAAGACTCTTTGTTCTCGCCTTCATCGCCTCGATCGCCATCACGTTCGTCAACACGCTGCCAGCAACGTTCACCCTCAACGCTGGCGGCGTGCTCAATGTCTTTCTGTTTGGCCTCACGGTCCTCGCGCTCGCGTGGTTTGCGCCGATGCTGGCGAGCGAAGTGGTGCAAGGTCAGCCGCATCTTTCCGGTTCTGACGCCATTCGCACCGGTGTAGGCGCGACCTTCGCAACCGCCGGCGGCGTCTACATGGCGCACGCAGTCTACAAGGCCGTCAAAGGCGGCATGATGAGCACATCCAACCGACTAAGCGGCGGCGGCGGCCGCGGCGGTGGCGGAAACCGCGGTCGAGGCGGCGGAAGCGGCGGCGCACCGCGCGCGCCCATCAATTACGGGGCCATGCAGCCCAAGCCCAGATCGTCCGGAGCCGGTCCATGAACTTTTCCTTTCGCTCACCAGCCCGCTCGTACGCCGCCGCCCCCGCAGACACGCCTTACAAACGCGCTCAACAGGAATGGGACGCGCGCATGGGCTCGGCGGTGCTGTCGGCCCGGTCGTGGCGCGCCATCGCATTTGGCGCGCTGGGCCTGCTTGGCGTCAGTGTCATGTCGCTGGTTGTCGTCGCGCTACAACAGCGCACGTTTGTGCATGTCGTCGAAGTCAGTCCCGAAGGGCAGGTGATGAACGTGCGCGCCGCTGACGGACGCTGGACCGCCACCGAGGCGCAAAAGGCCTACCATCTTGGTCAGTTCGTGAGGCTGGTTCGCTCCCTCCCGACCGACGGCGTCGTGCTCCGCGAAAACTGGCTCCAGGCTTATCGCTTCCTGACGCCGCAAGCGGCGGCCCAGCTCACCGAGATAGCGCGTCAGGATGATCCGTTCCTCTCTCTCGGCCGGGTCGGCCGCACCGTGCACATTCGCTCCATCATCGCCCGCTCCAACAACGCCTGGGAGGTGACGTGGATTGAACGCGCCACGAACGCCACGGGGACGACCGATCCGGAAGTTTATTCCGGCGTCTTCACCCTGACGACGCGCGCGCCGCGCAACGCCGACGAGATCGCCAACAACCCGCTGGGCCTCTTGATCTCTGATTTCTCCTGGAGCCGTGAACGATGATCGTACGCTGTTCCTCTTTGGCGCTCGTTGTTGCCAGCCTCGTGATGCTCGCGGCCTCACCCGCGGACGCACAATCGCGACGCGCTCGCGCAGAAACGCCGGTCGAGACCCTGGCGGCCGCAAACTCTGCTGCGCGCCAAAGCCCAACGCGCGAGGGTTTCGTGCAAGCGCGCCATGTGTACGCCTATCAGGAGGGCGCCATATACGAAGTGTACGCGCATCCAAGCTACGTCTCGACAATCCTCCTTGAGCCCGGCGAGGCGCTCACCGACATCGCCGCCGGCGACACTTCGCGCTGGATGGTGACACAAGCCGAGAGCGAGACGGCGGAAGATCCGCGCACAGTCGTGCTGGTGAAGCCGAATGCGAGCGGCCTTCGGACCAACATCGTCCTCATTACCGACCGGCGCACTTATCTCATCGAGGCGATAGCGCAGTCCGGGTCTGCTTACTCAGCCCAGATCGCGTGGTCTTATCCTCGATCCGAAGCGACAAGGCCGGCTGCGCTGCTCGACAGCATCAATCTCAATTACAGGATCCGCACCACGCGCGGCGCACGTCCAGCGTGGCTGCCTGCGCGCGTGTTCGACGACGGGCGCCGCACTTGGATCGAGTTCGCGCCCGATGTCGAGGCCGGCGATCTACCGCCGCTCTTTGCGGTGACCGGCGAGGGCCCCGAACTCGTCAACTACCGAACGCTGCGGGGGCCGTCTGGCCAGCGCTACATGATAGACCGCATCTTCGACGTCGCCGAACTTCGTTTAGGAACACGCTCGCCAACCATCGTACGCATCGAACGCAATCCGGTCGATCGCACTCGCACGCGGTCGCGGCATGGAGCGCGGCCATGAGCGCAACCGCTCACATCACGCCCCCAACGGAAGGGCCGCCCAACCTGGCAATCCGTGCGAAGCCGCCTTCACCGCGACGGCTATCGCGCAAGGTGTTGCTCGCGGGCATGTTGCTGGCTGGCGCTGTCGTTGCGTTCGCGCTCGTCAACGGGTTGTCTGAACGTCCCGATCGCCGCGCGGCGGAAGCACAGCAGGTCGTCGCTGCAGGCGGCCCGCCAGAATCTATTCGAGGCGCCGGTGACCAGTACGCCGCTCACGATCTCGCGGGCGCCGAGCTTGAATTGGCTGACCCTGAGCTGGAATTAGTTTCCGACGAGACCGCGGAGCTTCAGCCGCCGCGTGATCCTGCCTGGGCGAATAGCTCCAATGGAGGCGCAGGCGCCTCTACCGCCGCGCCAGCGCCGGATCCTCAAGCTGTAGCGCGGACATCCCCGATCCTTTTCACTCGTGCTGATGGAGATAACGCCAACGAAGACTCGGATGAGCGGTTAAACGCGCGCCTCACGCCACCTGGCTCACGCTATGAGATCAAAGCCGGCGATGTCATCCCGGCGGCCCTGGTCACCGCACTCAATTCTGATCTGCCAGGTCGTATCATCGCGCAGGTGACCGCGCCGGTCTATGACACCGTGACGGGCCAGCATCTGCTCATCCCACAAGGATCGCGGCTGATCGGCACTTATACGAATGGCACACGCTATGGCGATCGTCGTCTGCTGCTGGTTTGGAGCCGGCTCATACTGCCGAATGGCTGGTCCATCAACCTGCAGGAGATGAATGCGACAGATCCCGGCGGGGCGTCGGGCCTCACTGATCGCACGGATAATCATCTCGGCCGGCTTGGAATCGCTATCGGTCTCTCTGCCATCATCAGCGTCGTCGCCAACGAAGCGGAGGATGACGACGAGAACAGCAACTCGCTATCGCAAAGTGTCGGCGACGCCGCCGCTCAACAAGCGGCCCAGACCGGCGCCCGCATCGTCGACCGCGAACTCGAAGTGCGTCCAACCTTGCGTGTCCGCGCCGGCGCACCCGTGCGCGTCCTGGTGACACGCGACATCGAACTTAGACCCTACCTCGCGCCGCGCACGCCGTGAGGCGAAAGGACCTCATTCCACAGAAAGCGGTGGCCGACGAACTCTGCGTGAGCATCACGACACTCTGGCGTGCACGCTCAAGCAAGCTTGAAGGCTTTCCGCCGCCAGTGATTGTTCAAGGCGCCGTGTTCTGGCGGAAGGCCGACCTCGACCACTTGGAAGATGCCTTGCTCAAGTTCAAAGGCCGCGGCGTATTCGAGCGCAATCGAGAGGCGGAGCGAAAGCTCAAGCGCTTGCGCGCCGCTAAGCCCGCGACGTCAAGCGCCAAGCCCCCACCGCGTCCACCGCAACGCGACCTCTTCGACTAACAGCTCCTGGGACTGCACCGCTGGGGTGAAGCGCTCGATTGCCGTCTATGAACCCCGAGGCGCAGGCGGCCGGACCTTGTTCCGGGCTGACGGGGCTTTTCGCGCTGCTTGCGTCTCACGTCGGCTGCTCCGTGTTCGACCTCCGCCCGAGTAGGGCGAGGTCGAACATGATGAAGGGACGCTCCGCGTCCCGACGCCAACGAACCGGCCATCGCGCGCAGCGCGGGTCAAGCGCATTTGCCGCGCGCAGCGCGGTCGATGCGTGGCTTCGCTTGACGCGCGCGAGCACGATGGCACTCGCGGTTCCGCGTCAGCGATCGACGCGCGAAGCGGCGAGACCCGCCGCGAGCGCGGCTCGATGGCGAAGCCACGAGATCGCGGCCGCGCCTGCGCGGCGACGCCCGCCGTCGCTCGAAGTCCGCCGTCGTCGGCATTGGTCCATTCCTGCGCCGCGGCCGACACGCTGGCGTTTGGCCAAGGTGCGTCCTCAACATCAAGCTCGTCGCCGCTAATCTTCGCGATGAAGTTTGGATCCGCTCAATCAATCCAGAGACCATTGTAGAACCCGGCGTCGCGCCGCTGCGCCATCAGCCCGCGATGGGCGCTTTCTGCGACGCACAGCACGACAAAGGTCAGCTGCGCCCAGGCATACAAACCCACCAGGAGGAGAATGACTGTGCTGATGCGTAGGACGACTCGATCGATCGCAAACCACACGCGAAGCATCGCCCACATGCCGATCAGGAGCAGCGCGTGCTGAAGAAGGGAAAGGGCGTCGTTCATCATATGCCATCGGGCTCAGGTTGGTCGGCGCGCAGCCAGGATCTCACGCCGCCTGCTTCGGCGATGGGTCCGCGAACGCCTTCACGCTCTCCGCGCATTGGCCAGCGCTCGCGTCTCACGACACGCCACAGGCTTCGGTAGAGACGGCATAAGAATAAAGAGAAGCGTACACGCGTGGTCCTTCGTTCGAGAAAACGAAAGGGCCCGGCATGACGGCGACAGGAGAGTCGCGCCGTCAGCCGCTAGAACTCACGCACGCGTTCCAAACGTGCGTCATACATCTCGCGCGCTTTCATAGCCGTTACCCGCCAGCTTGCTTGATTGCTCTCAAGCCCACGCACGCGTTGGCATTGACACTATCAGAACAAACATGGAACGCAAGCGCAATGACGCGCGCCAATTGGATGGTTGCCGAACGCGCCTTCAACCGGCGCGAAGAGCTGCCGAAGGAATACGAGATGGGCCAAGGCCGCTGGAGCAAATGGAGCGTCGGCGGCGACGAGCGGCACACGCTGGAATTTGGTTTCGCGTATCGCTTCGACGTTCGCGCCGGTCCTAAGTCCAAGGCGCTTCATCCAGACTTCTGGTACGCGAGTGCGCGTGCGGGTTCGCTTGGAGAGTTCCCAACTTCGAAGCGGCGGCCAGGGCTTGTGAGTACGAAGCGCGTCGCCTGATCGAAGCAGCGCTGGAATGCGCCGAACCCGGCTACGATGCGAGGCTCATCGGCGAGCAGTGGGCGCTGTACCTGGAGCTTCCGCATCGGCTGCGTTCGCGGAAAACGCGGACGCGCTACAAATGAAGAGCTCGCGCGTCTGCCGCTCCATCGGTCTCGCATGCGCGCGATCCGACTATGCTGCAAGTGGCGAGCATCCCAGAAGGAGAGAGGCGTGACGAACGACGCGAAAAAGAAGGACAAGGATCTCGTTGCGCATGCCGAGGCGTTCATGACGCTTTTCGCCGAGTGCGCCGCTGAGCAGAAGCAACCCGACAAGATGCCGGGGCTGAATTTTTCCTATGGCGCCGCGGGCTTCGTCGAGATGACGGGTGACCTCGAAAAGGCGCTGTCGGATTTTGTTCATCGCGCAGCAAAGCTCATGGGTGCAGCGGCCGCGCATGAAAAGGCCATCTCTCAGATTGCTACGAAACACGCCCACGTGCAGGTTACGAAAGCATCGCCCCCGAAGGCCGCAGCAAGCGCCTTGATCGATGAGGTGTTCAAGGCGGGCGGGGCCAGTTTCGTCTTCGTGGCGCCCAATTATCTGGTGCGCTTGCCGCCGGAAATCTTAGAAGTGCGCATCGGGCGCGTGCGGGTCATGCAGACGGCCGCGTTCGCCGCTGAGCGGAAGAAGAAGTACCCGGACGATGCTGCCAAACTCGTCGTGGGCGGCGGGTTCTCCTTCGGCTTACCCACGGCAGGCAAGATGTACGTGACCATGTTGCCCATCTGTTGGGTTGTGGAGGTGGATGCGGCCGCCGAAAACGTCGAGGAGGAGGGCAAATGGCTGATTGATGTCGCGGTCAGCTTGCTGCGCCTGCACCATGACAAGTGGCAGGGCCTCTTCCCCGGACCAGGTGATCAAGAACCGCACCCGATCAAGGTCCCGACGCCACACGACGAAAGCGTAAAGTATCAGGGTAGCACCGTTTCATTCGGCGGAGGCAAAACACCGGGCTGGTACGAGGTCGACGAGGTGGTGTCCGCTAAGACGATCGACACCGGGTTCATCGCGAAAGCGCAGCTCGTTTCTGATCCGCCCGCCAAGACCTTGGCCGAAAGAGTTAGTCAGGGCCTGGGCTGGCTCACTCGAGGACGCCAGTCGGCTGATCGCGCTGAGCGTCTCTTGTACTTCTTCACGGCAATCGAGGCTCTGTTGTCGAGCGATGATAAGACCGCGCCTGTGGTACAGACGATCGCGCGGCATTCCGCCGTCTTGCTCACGAACGACAACGCCGCGCGCGCTGCCATGGCGAGTGCAATCAGAAAGCTCTATGTGTTTCGGTCCGCGTTGGTGCACGCTGGCAACCGATCCGTGTTTTGGTCATCGGCAAACACTGCTCAGATCATCGCCGAAAGCCTGTTCTTCGTTGTGTTGAGCAAGGCCGACCTTGCGCAGCCGCACGCCAAGCTCTGCGAGGAGCTCAGCGCCAGCAGCTACGGCTTGCCTTGGCCTGCGACGCCGTGATGTGTTGGGGTCGCAAGATATCGACCAATCCGCTCGCGCAATGTAGCCGGAGAAAATAATCTCGCACAATGTGTAACCGCTACGCCTCCGACATCCGCAAAGCCGGGAAAGAGCGCGACTATTATGGCCACGACGAATGGAGCGAAACGCGCATCAACCCCATCGTCGGCAACGCCGTGCTCGAAGTGTTTCCGAAAAGCTTCGGCCCAGTTCTTAAGATCGGCGATAGCGGCAAGCTCGAATGGATGAAGATGCGTTGGGGCCCGCCGAGTCCGCCGCAGTTCGGTTCAGCGCCCGTCACTAACATACGCAATGTGAAGAGCCCGCATTGGCGCGCGCTTCTGCAGACGCAGCACCGCTGTCTGTTGCCGTTCACTGCGTTCAGCGAATACGAAGATAGCTCGCCCAAAGGCAAGAAGGTCATCCGCTGGTTCGCTCCACCTGATAGGAGTCTGCTCTTCTTCGCCGGCATTTGCGGCGAATGGTACGGCGATTACGGCACCAAGATAGAACCGAACGAAGGCACGCACCAGCTCTTCAGTTTCCTCACCACCGAGGCCAATGACCTTGTTCGGCCGGTACACGCCAAGGCGATGCCGGTGGTCCTCCGGAGCGAGTTTGAGTGCCGCCAATGGCTGAATGCGGCGCCGGACCAGGTCGAGACGATCCAGTCGCGTGTGCTATCGACCGATGCGCTTGAGATCGTGCCGGACGAAGAAGCGGCGCAATACGTCGGCGGATACATTAAATAGCGATGCCGTCAGCTTTCCGGCCAAAGGCGAGAAGAGTATCGCCGCGTGGGCGGAACGTTGACGACGCTGATTTCTCGATCGTCGCGATAGATCTCTGACCGCAGCCAAGCGACCTCGGCGTCTGGATCATTCGTCATGATCCACCAGGCCTTCACGCGCTTGCCTTTGCCTTCATCCCAACGATAGCCGCGCGCCTTCAACGCGGCTCGTTGCTCGAACGCGGTCTCTTCCGCACGCACAGCGCGCAATGGCCGCCGTGCTGAATCAAGCAGAGAACTCAACGCGAGCTTCTTCGATCGGGGCAGGGGCAGCGTGAGGAGAAAGAGCGCTGCCAGTGCGTCCGATAGAGCGCGATGCCCGTCATGAAACCAGCCTTGCGCATAGAGGAGGTAGTCGAGCTTGGCCGAACCGATGTCTTCAGCCGTCCAGTCAATGTCGACCAACGAGCAGGCCCAGTGCTTCTCCTCGAATATTCGCCAGTGTTTCTCCACCATCGGTCGGTCGAAGGCCGCGTTATGTGCGATTACAAGATGCGCGGGCTCAATGATCGCATTCAACCGGTTCGCATCGATAATATGGCCTTTTACCATCTCATTGGTGATGCCGTTGAGCCTGGTAGCTTCCTCAGGAATGGACCTCGATGGTTCGCGGAACGCAGAAAGCGCCTCCGCTTCTTGCACAGATACGATCCTTCCCGTTTGGCGTTCGTACTCGAAGGGGAGGACCGCGAGTTCGATCACCTCGTCTAAGTCCTGATCCAGTCCAGTGGTCTCGGTGTCGACTAGCACGGCTCGCCGGATTTCTCCTTTCGCTGGGGAGAACGCCCAGTCCGCAGGCGCGGGCACTCGACGCAGCAGGCGATGAGCCGGACTTGAACGTATGAGGCGTTCAGCTTCGGCGAGATCCATCACATTCTCTCGTAACATTCGGTCCAATGTCCGATAGGAGAATTCAGGCGTGTGATTGTCAGCCGGGGCCTTCTACCCGCCCAACACCGGCCGGCGCCAGTAGCTTGTCTATCCAGCCGATTGCCCCGCCGCGTCCGGCGCAGCTGGTGAAGAACGCGCGCTGTTTTGCACGCGTGAATGCCACGAAGAATGACTTTAACTCCTCGGTCTTGCGGGGGTCCAGGCTCCACCAGCTTTTGTCGTCGAGCCCCATGAAGATCATCGTGTGAAACTCGAGGCCCTTGCTCTTATGGATGGTCATGAGCGAGACTTGTCCGATGCCTTCGAAGCGATCCAGAGCTTGGGCCCAGTCTACCGCAACGCTGGCCGATTCTCTCAGAAGTTCGACGAGGCCTCGTTTGACGCGAGCATAGTCAAGGTCACGGCGATAGGCCGGCACGGCGCGCCGCAATGCGCGCTCGCCGACAAAATCAATCGCGAAGTTGGTGAGAGCGTCGATGTCGGCGGTTTGCGGTGCGTTGGCCCTCAATCGGCGGCGGAATTCAACAACAAAGTGTTCAAGATCCAAGCGGATGCGTTGTTCGGCATCGTCATCGTCGTCGACAACGCCGCGCAGGTCTCGTTGCGTGGCGTAGGCGCGGGCCCAATTGGCCGGCGACCGCTCGTGCGCGGCCAGCCGAAACAACGGCAACACGGCATCCGTCAAGTCTTCGGCGAGCGTGTCTTGGATGGGTGTGTTGCCGACGTTGCGTGCGACGTTGCGCAACGCCAATCCCTGGGCTTGGAAGCAGGGTGCCAATTCCTCTTCCATACGATCAGCGTACATGCGCACTAGTATCGCGAAGTCATCCGGCTTGAGCGCTTGCTCGGCGACTTCCCGGGCAACCCATTCGGTAATACCAGCGCACTCTTCCTCAGCGGCGCGATAGCCCCAGATGGCTGCAACGTCTCCCTCGACCTCCCGCTGCGCGCGTGCATCCGGTGGAGCCGAGTCCGGATTAATGCGCTGGGCAATCGCATGTTGGATGAGGACAAGGTCCTCATGCGATCGGAAATTGCTCTGAAGCGTGATCTCGTCGGCGTTGAAGTCACTCCTGAAACGCTCGAAACCGTCCTCCATCGCGCCAGCCCAGACCATGATGCGCTGCTTATCGTCGCCAACCGCCGTGAGCTTGGCGGCGCTGGGTTGAAAGATCGCCGTCAAGAGTTCGTATTGCGCCTCGGTTGTGTCCTGGAATTCATCGAGGAAAACGTGAGGATAGGTGAGGCGGAGCGCCGCCGCGATTTGATCGTCAGTGCGCACAAGATAGTCGGCCAGGCGGTTGATCATGGCGAAGGTGAGGTTGGCGGGTTTTGAGTTGAGGGCTTCGCTCCACCAGTGGGCAATCAGCTCATGCCAGCGTTCGCTTAATTGCGCCGTCGCGAGGGGCAGCCGCGCAGCTGCGACGATATCGTGCAGTGTCTTGTGGGTTACGCTTTGGGCGCCAAGACGCTGCAAGAAGTCGTCCACCTGATCACGGGTGGGGAACGTGATCTCGTAGTCGGCCGCCTTAGCAAACGGGTCCGGAAGGGCAGGACCGAGCCTGTCAACGATGCTCTTGGTGAATGCATCGAACGTCAAGGAATCGAACCTTCGCGCTAGCCCAGGTGCGCAGCGCGCGCGCACCCGGTCATGGAGATTTCGTGCAGCATCACGCTTGAAGCTGATTGCTAAGATCCGCTTTGGCGCCGGGCAGATATTCGTTTGTAAGAGGTATGAGGCCTTCTGAGCGAGGAACTCCGTCTTTCCCGCGCCTGCGCTAGCGACGATGCAGACGCTGCGATTCGATGCGTGAAGCGCATCCCACGCGTTAGGTTCGAGATAAATGCCGCCCTCCGGGCGCCAGTCCTCCGGGGCGATGTAGCTCATTCGATCGCTACGCCGAGCTCTTTCGCAACGTGATCGATCAAGTCGCGAAGCTCCCGCGGCGCTCCCTTGGCAAGGTCGGAGGTTTCGATCCGTGTAAGCGCGATGAGGTGCGCTTCGGGTTTGCTCTTCTGCAGGAAAAGGTAAGGATACCAGCGGAAATCATCATCGAAGGCGTCGCCATAAATGTCCGGATTGCCACCACTCTTGAGCGTCACGGCCTTTTGTCCTTTTAACGCTTCGTCACCTTCGGCGGGGCCGGTTCCCCCTGGTCGCGCGACTTGGTAGGCACTCCTAAATTCGCTCATCATAGAAAAGTCGAGATCGATCGGATCGCAAAAGAAGACACCGTGACGTCGTAACGCCGCGATCCAACGGGCGCCGTTCTTAGCGGTGTCGTAGATGTCGTATAGGTCTTCGTCGACAAGCGCGTTGAGCGTGTCTTCGCTTGCATCGTCGGCAAAGGACGAGAAGTCTTCCATCACGTCTATGCCGACTAGCGCGAGGCGCTGAACAGTCGAGCGTATCGCATCGGCGCCACCGTGAGCGCGCCCGAGGTCGAGATCCAGCAGCGTGGCGTGAGGGATGCCAAGTTCGGTCAGCAGTTTCCACATATGTCCGGCGAAGCGCCCGCCGAGAGGCACGACCGGGACGAATGACCGATCGAGCGGCACGCCGCGTGCTTCGGACACCCGTGGGATGACGATCTGTTCGGAGTCACCTTCCGCCAGTACAACGAACCGCGCGAAGTATATTTCGGGGTATGCACGCACTGCTAGTCGGACGAAGGACCGTGCTTCAGCATCGACAGATGGAAGCGGGATAGGCCGAATCTGTGTTTCCCGATCTTTGGTGAGTCGGAAGAAGCGTGTGGCTACCGGTTCGGCGCGCGACAGTATGCTGGCGCTATGGCTCGCGATTATCACTTGCGCAGTGCTCATGGCGCCGATGTCTTCTGCGAGAGACATGATGCGCGAGAGGAAGAAAGGCGACAGATTGTTCTCTGGCTCTTCGATCGCGAGAAAGGTGAGTTGCACCCGTCGCAGCTTCGCTTGATCGAACGGGGCATCCTTTGGTTCAAGCGCGGCGGCTTCTTGCTCAATCTCAAGCGTTGCAGCGGTCAAGGCGATTTGGAACAGCGAGCGCTGACCGTCACTTAATCGGTCAAGCTCGCGTTCCGCTCCTTCGGGAGCAGGTTGAAAGCGCACTTCGGCGTTGCGCACCAGCGTCTCGAATCGGCTCTCGATTAAGCGGATGACTGGGTCGGTGTCGGTGTCGCCGGTGTGCACTTGCCGCCAGCGTTTGGCCACGCGATCTTGGATGAATGAGATTGGATTCTCGCTTGAGAAATCTTCCTGTAGCGCTTTGGCGTGTTCGGCGACTTTCCCGGAGAGTCCGGTCGACCAGTTCGCGGCGCGCCAGAGCCGCCCGCGGAGAAGGGCGCGCACCTGCTCGGTCGCGAGACGCACCGCAGGAATGTAGATCATCTGGACCGCACCACGGTCGGCAGGTGAAACCTTCTGGCATTCTTCCCACTTGAAGGGGTCATCGAGCCGCGAGACCCAGCGCAGGTCTTCTTCAACGGCGCCATCCGGCGTGCCGTCATCGGTCCAAGTGGCCTGCAGCCGGATTCGAACCTTGAGCGGCTCTTTCGGAGCGGAGGCGGCCATCTGTTTCCAAAACTCGGCCACCGCGCCGGTGGGGTCTTCACCGTTGGTCGAGAGCTCGGGGAACGCGAATAAGGCGTCGATTGCGAGCGTGGCGCCGGAGGTCAGTTCGGTTGCGTCCGCCGCGAGATGGAAGTCGGACTTTTGGAGGGTGCGCTGCGCTTTGCTGATGCCGAAGAGCTTCGCCAGAGCAGCAAGCGCAGCGGTTTTTCCGGCGCCATTGCCGCCGACGAGCGTGGTGACGGTATCGGACAGCCGAAGGGTTTGCGTTTCCCCGATGCTGCGGAAGTTCGATATCTCGACGTGTTCAAGTATCACGGTCTTCGCTCCGATCCTGTGAAGCGGCTTGCACAAAACTAACGCCGGCTTGCGATTTTGTCGCTCGCGGCCATGGGATGGCCCTCGATCCTGCGAGACCATACAATTCAGCTGCGGACGCTTTGTGCATCACGTCAGCTTCCCGTGGGCTCGAAGAATTACGGCAGTGTCCGCGCCGTCCAAAATGCAGTACCGACGTGGATGACGCGGATCGTAGGCGAGCGCTTCGGCTTGGCGCACAACCGTGTTGGCGATTTTGTTGCAGTGTTGAACGACGACCAAGTCTACAGGCTCGTCGAATGCGCGCATCAATTGGTCGCCGCGTTTGCCGAGGTTGTTCGGGTGCATCTCGCCGCGCACCGATGGACCCTTCAGGAGGAAAGCGGCCGAAACCGGCTTGGTGAAGAGCGGTCTTTGCGCGGCGGCGCCAATCTCGGTCGCGCCCATGACCTCCAGGCGGCGGGGGTTGAGATAGTAAGGGGAGAGCGCCAGCTTCTCAGCGTCGAACATGGGGTGGGTTTTTCAAGTGCTTTCAGCGCGTTGGTAGGCGCGGCGTTTCCGGCTGCGCCGACTGTGATACGCTTGTGGATAAGTGTTGCCGCCATTGCTTAACCGAATCGATGCAGGTGCAGCGGCGTGGGGCGAGAACGACGAGGCGGGGATCAAACCGGTCCGCGGCGCGAGGGGCTTTGTGTGACGACGACGGACCAGGAAATCCGTGAAGCGTTTATGCGCAAGAAGCTCGCGCGAATGCGCGCGCAGCCGGACACGTTGATCGTCGAGGAGTTGGGCTTGGTCAACGCGAAGGCGCGCGTCGATATAGCCGTTCTCAATGGCTATTTGCACGGCTTTGAGATCAAGAGCGGGCGCGACACTCTCGATCGCCTGCCGGAGCAGCTCGAAATCTACTCCGGCTCGCTGGAGAAGCTCACGATTGTCTGCGCCGATCGCCACCTGAAGCGAGTGCGCAAAATGGCGCCCCGCTGGGTGGGTCTGGTTAAGGCTACTCGCGGCCCGCGCGGAGGCATCCATTTTGAGGGCGTACGGCGCGCCGGGCGCAATCCCAACGCTTCGCCGTCGATGATCGCCCACCTCTTGTGGCGCGCCGAAGCGGCTGAAGTGTTGGGGCGCATGAACGAAGCTAGATCGACGCTGCGCCGGCCGCGCGCCGCACTCTACGCCCGCTTGGGTGAGTTGATGACCACCGGCGAACTGACCGCAGTCGCGCGCGAGTTTATGCTCAAGCGGCAAGATTGGCGATCTGGTCTACAGTAAGCGTGATGTGGCGATTGATGCCGACCTGCTTCCAGCGGGTCAGCGTGCTGGGGCCTTCCAACTTCTTAGCGCACTTGGCGATGTAGTCGTCGCCATCACAGAAATCGGCGCCGCCATAGGCTTTGTGTTTCACAATCTCGGCGCAATGTGTGTGCATCTGCTCGGGTTCGGCGCGGAATGCCTTACCCTTGCGGACGATCCAGCGGTTCTGGTCGGCGTAGACGATCTTGCCGGCGACTTTGATCTTACGCATGTCGAGCACGACAAAGCCCGGATTGACGGTTGTGTAGTCGCCGTAGAGGGGCTTGCGCGCTCCGCCCTGGATTTGCGCACGGAGCGCCTTGTAGAAGAGCCAGTCATGGCGCGGAAGTTCGCCCCACGGCGTCTCAACGTTTGCCAGTGAGGTCGGCATCGCGCTGCCCAAAAGGACGAAGTTGCGCGCGTCGAGCACCATCTTCGACGCCTTGAACTTGGCGGCGACGATATTGGCGAACACGGCATAAGGTTCGAAGGTCGGTGAGAGCAGGTCGAGGATGAAGTCGACTTCGTTGGGCTCGACGTCCAGTTCCTTGATGCGCGTCTTGCACTCGGCCTCGAAGGTGGGGCGCATGAAGTCTTCGAGCGTGGCGCGGATCGCGCAGCCGCGCTTGTCTGCGGCGATGATGGCCGCCTGAGTCTTCATCAACGTGCCGTCGGCGATATTGCAGACCGGCACCACGTTCGCTTTCACTGCTCGCAGATCATCGAACAGTTGCTTGGTGACGTTGATGGATTCGGCGCCGCCTGCTTTTTGCAGCTCGGGATGGGCGGACACCCAGGCAAAGCGGCCCTTCCATTTCTGCCCGAAGCGCCTGGCGAAGGGTTCGATGTGCGCCTTCACGGTGCGCTTGGCGCGCTGTTCTTCGAAGTCGTACTCGATGGGCGGCACGGTGATGATAGGCGCGACCATGTCTTTGGTCTCGTCATCCAAGCGCAGCAGGGCTTGATATTCTCCCTGACGCCATCCAAGCGCCGGGCAATAGGTCTTGGACAATAGGATCATCTTGCGTATTCCGGAAACTGGGCCCGCACCTCATTCAGGCCCACTAGCGAGCTGAGGATGGTGTAGTCGTCGCGCTCTTTTCGAATGCGCCCGGCCACAATGCTTGAGCCCACGCCCAAGCGCTCCGCGTCTAGGCGCACTGCTTGCTCGGTCATCACGAAACGCGAGAGACACTGATCCCATTCGTGGGGCGAGATAAGCGTATCTAGGGCAAAGGCGTCCGCTTCTCGTTCTAGATCGTCCGTCAGCGCGGCGTCGCCTTCATCGAAGAAGTCGAAGCGCAGGCCGATAGCAAGGTGGCGGAAAATGTGGCCGACCTCGTGGAATAGCGTGAACCAAAAATTATCGAGCCGATCGTGTCTAAGCGTGAGACCGACAACGGGAATGTCCCGATCGGTCAGCAGCGCCGCGCCGTCGAGGTAAGTGCCCTGCAGGTGCTGTTCTATAATGAGCACGATGCCGCATTCGGCGAGCGCCGCGCGCGCGCGCGCCGGCCCATCATTGAGCCGCGAAAGCCCCACAAAATAGGAGAGCCAGCTCTCATTAGGTTCGAACTCGGGCATGGGCGTTGCCGCGATGTACGTCTCCGCCAGCGCCAAGATGCGGGCCTGCCAAGCGAGCAGGGCGTAAGCGTTTGGGCTGCCGCCACTGCGAACCTTTTTGCGATGGAAGGCGGAGGCGAGCTGGCGGCCGGCATTGGCCATGACGTAATCGCGCGCCGCCGCGACCGGCGTGAGTTCGACTGGGATGTCGAACCAACGGCGCCGGGTCATCTCCTTTACCGGCAATTCGTTCCAGATGACGTCGTCGGGATTGTTCCAGCTTATGAGCGTGCCAGTGGCGTCTGGCGCGCCGAAAGAATTGGCGATGCGTACGCCAAGGACGTCGGCGATTTCGATCAATCGCGACAGCGATGCACTTTGATAGTTCGAGGCTTCGTAGCGCTGGATCTGCTGAGGCTTCATTCCGAGTCGCTCGGCGAGATCGGTCTGCGAGAGGCCGCTGGCTATGCGCGCTTGGATGAGGATACGCGGCAATTCCTGCAGCGAGGCGTTTTCCTCCACGCGAACGCTGCGAGAGCGCAGCATCTCATACTCAGCGATATCTGTTTCAAACTCAGAGATCTGGCTCTTTAAAGCAGCGATCTTGGTCTTCATCACCCAGGCAGGCTCACCCGTGTCACCGCCGGCTTCGAGCTTGGTGAGCGCGGTTTGTGCTTCGTGGAGTTCGTCGCGCGTGATCGTGAGTTGGCGGTCGGTGTGGATCATGACGCACCGGGTATCAGCATGGGGTCAGCCGTCAGGTCGACGATGAGGATTCCCTTTCGCAGTTTGGTGTCCTTTTCCGTTTGGAAGAGCCGGTAGAAGTAGTCGTCCAGTGGGAAGAACTCGCCGCCGTACTTGGCCTTTTGCGCCTCGCGTTTTCCCTCGAAGTCGAAAAACACTGGATCAAGCTTGGTCTCATCGACGCCGCCCCAATCCCAGATCGCGTCGAAATCGCCGGGGATCGGCTTTGCGGTGACAAAGCTGCCGTCCGGGTAGAACGCCGGTGAACCGGCTTCGCGCAGGTCCAGTGCGAGCTTCACCAATCCCTCGAACAGTGCGCGGCGGGGCGGATTGTACGCATAGGCCTCCTTCACCTCGGCAAGGGTCGCCGGGTGCAGGCCCGGCGGCAGCACATCCCAAGGCGCGCCGGGCAAAGAAATGAGCGCCGGAATCATGCTAACAACAATATTGTTGTAACTCGCCTGGAGTCAATAGGCTGTGCGCGCAAATTGTGTGGGTGCCAGAGTACGGCTCTGATGATTGAAAAGGCTTTATAAACAAGCTCAGACAGCGTACGCAGCACTGTCGGCTGCTTTCTGTCGGGAGAATTAACCTAGCTTTCTTTGGTCGCCGCCATTTTCCCACATTGGAGGGTAAGACCTGCTTATCCTCAGCGAATTCCTGCCCCTCGCCAGACGAGGAAGGATAAATTCAATAGATGGGCGATGGCGGATAACTGCACGCAAAGCATCATATTTTGATGCTTTACGAGCATTAGGCCAGTTCGGCAAAGAAACTAAGTTCTCAAAGTATCCCTTTGTGATACCTTGCGTACATGAAGTCGGAGCCTAACCCCCCGCACGCCCGCGCCTACGTGGACGGCCTGGCAGCCTCTGGCCGTCACCATTTCACGTCCGCGGAGGCCCAGGACGCACTAGGCGTGTCGCCGGCGGCAGCAAAGCTCGCCCTCGGCCGCCTGGCTAAGCAGAAGCTTGTGGCCTCTCCGGCGCGCGGCTTCTACGTGATCGTGCCCCCCGAATATCGAGCGCTCGGTTGCCTGCCGGGCGACCAATTCATCCCGGCGCTCATGCAATGGCAGGGGCTCTCTTATTATGCCGGCCTCTTGTCGGCGGCTCAGTACTACGGCGCAGCGCACCACGCGCCGCAGGTTTTCCAGGTGCTGCTTCCGCGCCGGCGTCTAAATATCACGTGCGGCGCCGTGCGTGTCGCCTTCTACTCTCGCCGCAACCTCTCCGCTGTCGCGACGCGCTTGTTCAATACGCCCCGCGGTACGATCGCCGTCTCAACGCCTGAGGCGACGGCGATTGATCTCGTCGGCTATCATCATCATGTCGGCGGCTTCGACAACGTCGCCACGGTCCTCGCCGAACTTGCAGAACAGATCGATGCAGCCAAGCTGGTGGACGCCGCGCGGACGGCGCCGCTGCCTTGGGCGCAGCGTCTGGGCTATTTGCTGGATCACATCGGCGTGGGCGATCGGGCAGGGCCGTTGCGCGACTATGTGAAAGCACTCGCACACGATTACGCGCCGCTTCTGTCGTCGGCGGACTCGGTAGAAGCTGAACGCGACACGAACTGGAAGCTCTTCGTCAATGAGCGCGTGGAGGCTGAGGTTTGATCCCGCGCGATTACATCACCGCTTGGCGTAAAAGCGCGCCTTGGGTGCAAGACATTCAGGTCGAGCAGGATCTAGTCATCTGCCGCGCGCTCGTCGCGATCTTCTCCCATCCGCTGTTGTCGAAGGCGCTCGCGTTCCGCGGTGGCACGGCCCTCTACAAGCTCTTCTTGATGCCTGCTGCGCGTTATTCTGAGGACATCGATCTGGTGCAGGTGGAGGCAGCACGCGCCGGGCCCATAATGGACGCGCTGCACGAGGTGCTTGATCCATGGCTAGGCAAGCCGACCTTCAAGCAAAGCGAAGGCCGCGTCACCTTCTTCTATCGCTTTGAGTCAGAAGGTCAGCCGCCGATCAAGCTCCGGCTGAAGGTCGAGATCAACACGCGAGAGCACTTCACTGTCTATGGTCTGGCGACGCAGCCCTTCGCCGTAGACTCGCCCTGGTTCAAGGGCGAGTGCGCAATTCTCACCTACGAGTTGGACGAACTGCTCGGCACCAAGATGCGCGCACTGCACCAACGCCGGAAGGGACGCGATCTTCTGGACCTTCATCTCGCCCTGAAAAGCGGCGCCACCGATCCTGCGCGCATTGTCGAGGTGTTTCGTCGTTACATGGACGAGGAAGGCCATCCGACGACGCGCGCGATGTTCGAGAAGACCTTCGCCGGGAAGCTCGACGATCCAATGTTTCGCGCCGATATCGCCCCGCTCCTGGCGCCGGGCTACGAGTGGGACATAGATGCGGCCGCCGACAATGTGCGCACGCGACTGATCGAAATCTTGCCAGGCGATCCCTGGAAGAGGGACGGCAAGCCGAAGGCGTGACGAGCCGTTGCAGTTTTCCGCGCGGGAAACGTCGGGAAACGGCGGGAAATCATCGCCTCGGTGACGCGACCGCAACGACATGGTGAGCCATGCGCCGTGGAGCGCATCTTGGACGTGGGACTTCGAAGCACTCGCCACACTGCGCTGGATGCAGGCTGCGGCGGGCGACCACGGGTAAGAGCATGACGAGGACGACTTAAACCCGTTCACCGTTGCTTGTCGGTGCGACGCCTAAACTCCTCGCGCGCCAGCTGCCTGCCGATCAGCTCGGCGAGCTCCTTCAGTTTCTCGTAAGCCTCCGGCGCGTTGCCGCGAGGTCTGAGGTCTTCGGAAGCACCGAGGCTCCCCGCTATCTCGATCAGTCGCCGCTATCGGTTCTAACGGGAGAGCCACACGTCGGAAATGTCCGGAAAGGCGTTTGAGCCTTCAAGGCCCGTCCTTAGGTGGCTCCTGGGCGACCAAGCTTCGATTCCAGTCCTGAAGGACGCCAAACACCTGGTCCCAGGCCCGGAATTCGG
>CAZZFE010000025.1:0-56172 GCA_964653495.1 uncultured Terricaulis sp.
ACGGCTGAGGATTATCTCGGCGAGCAAGTGACGCAGGCCGTCATCACGGTTCCGGCCTACTTCAACGACGCGCAGCGCCAGGCGACCAAAGACGCCGGCCGTATCGCCGGCCTCGAAGTGCTGCGCATCATCAACGAGCCGACGGCCGCGGCGCTCGCCTACGGCCTCGACAAGACCGGCTCGAACAAGACCATCGCCGTGTACGATCTTGGCGGCGGCACCTTCGACGTCTCGATCCTTGAGATCGGCGACGGCGTGTTCGAAGTGCGCTCCACGAACGGCGACACGTTCCTCGGCGGCGAAGACTTCGACGTCCGCATCCTCAATTACCTGGCCGACGAGTTCAAAAAGCAGAACGGCGTCGATCTGCGTCAGGACAAGCTCGCGCTGCAGCGTCTGAAGGAAGTCGCTGAGCAAGCGAAGAAGGAACTCTCGAGCCGCACCGAGTTCGACGTGTCCGTGCCGTTCATCAGCATGGATGCGAACCGCAACCCGCTGCACCTCAACATGAAGATCACCCGCGCCAAGTACGAAAGCTTGGTCGAGGATCTCGTGCAGAAGACGCTCGGTCCCTGCAAAGCGGCGCTCAAAGACGCTGGCCTCACCGCCAACGACATCCAGGAAGTGGTGCTCGTCGGCGGCATGACGCGCATGCCGAAGATCCAGCAGCTGGTGAAGGAATTCTTCGGCCGCGAGCCGCACAAGGGCGTCAACCCGGATGAAGTCGTCGCCGTTGGCGCGGCCATTCAAGCTGGCGTTCTCCAAGGCGAAGTGAAGAACGTCGTTCTGCTTGATGTGACGCCGCTCTCGCTCGGCATCGAGACGCTCGGCGGCGTGTTCACGCGCCTGATCGAACGCAACACGACGATCCCGACCAAGAAGAGCCAAATCTTCTCGACCGCGGAAGACAACCAGAACGCGGTCACCATCCGCGTCTTCCAGGGCGAACGCGAAATGGCCGCGGACAATCGTCCGCTCGGCCAGTTCGACCTCGTCGGCATCCCCCCTGCCCCGCGCGGCATGCCGCAAATCGAGGTCACGTTCGACATCGACGCCAACGGCATCGTCTCAGTCGGCGCCAAGGACAAGGCGACCAACAAAGAGCAGAACATGCGCATTCAGCCGTCCGGCGGTCTCGCCGAAGGCGACATCGAGCGCATGGTGCGTGAAGCGGCTGAGCATGCGGGCGAAGACAAGGCCCGCCGTGAACTCGCGGAAGCCAAGAACCAAGGCGAGAGCTTGATCCACCAGATCGAGAAGCAGCTGCAGGAAAACGGCGAGAAGATCCCGGCTGGCGATAAATCGAGCATCGAAGCCGCGATCGTCGAACTCCGCACCGCGCTCGGCACGGAGAACACCGCTGACATCGCCGCGAAGACGCAAGCGCTCGTGCAAGCGTCAATGAAGATCGGCGAAGCCCTCTATGGCGGCTCGCAGCCGGGCGCTGCGGGTGAAGCGGAAGCCGGCGGCGCCTCGCAGGAAGGCGTCGTTGACGCTGAGTTCGAGGAAGTCGACGGCCAGAACAAGAAAAGCGCGTAACGCCAGAGCGGGGCGGACAGATGTACGTGCTTCTCACACGTGACGACGATAGGCAGCTCTCCCTCTTGCAGGGAGAGCATGTCTCTCTCACCTGGGTGGCGCCATGACCGCCACGCGCGATTATTACGAGATCCTGGGCGTCGCGCGCGACGCGGACCAAGCGACGATCAAGTCGGCGTTCCGCAAGCTCGCCATGAAGATGCACCCGGACCAAAATCCGGGCTGCAAAGTCTCGGAAGAGAAGTTCAAGGAAATCGGCGAAGCTTACGCCGTGCTCTCGGATGCCGAGAAGCGCGCTCAATATGATCGCTTCGGCAAAGCAGCGTTTCAGAATGGCGGCGCGGGCCCCGGCGGCTTCGGCCCTGGGTCAGCCGGCTTCGGCGATTTCTCCGATCTGTTCAGCGAAATCTTCGGCGACATGGACGGCATGTTCGCGCGCGGCGGCCGTGGCGGCGCGCGCAATGGGCCGGAGCGCGGCGCGGACCTGCGCTACGATGTCGAGATCACGCTCGAACAAGCGTTCAAAGGCATGGAGCGCGAGATCGTCGTGCCGCGCGCTGCTGCGTGCGAACCGTGCGGCGGCTCTGGCTCGGAAGCCAACGCGCCGCTTGAGACGTGCCGCGTCTGCAATGGCGTCGGCCAAGTGCGCACCAATCAGGGCATGTTCCGTGTCGTGCGCACCTGCCATGGCTGCCACGGCCGCGGCCAGATGATCAAAAACCCCTGCAAGAGCTGCGGCGGACGCGGCCTCACGCAGAAGGAACGCAAACTCGCGGTGAAAATCCCCGTCGGCGTCGAAGACGGCACGCGCATCCGCCTGGCCGGAGAAGGCGATGCTGGCCCGCGCGGCGGCCCGCCTGGCGATCTCTATCTCTTCCTCTCGGTGAAGCCGCACACGCTGTTCGAGCGCGACGGGCCCGATCTCTATTGCCGCGCGCCGGCGCCGATGTGCAAAGCCGCGCTCGGCGGCGAGATGGAAATCCCCACCATCGACGGCGATCGCACCAAGATCACCATCCCCGCCGGCGCGCAGACCGGACGTCGCTTCCGCATCAAGGGCAAGGGCATGACGCAGCTCCGCTCGCGCGATCGCGGCGATCTGCACGTCGAGCTTCTGGTGGAAACGCCGGTGAACCTCAGCGCGAAGCAGAAAAAACTGCTCGAAGAATTCGCCAAGTCCTGCAGCGACGAAGCGCACCCGCAGACGCAAGGCTTCTTCGACAGCGTAAAGAGCTTCTTCGACGCCCACCAAGAGCCGCCGGCACGCTAGCACCGTAGCGGACCACCGGCGTCCCCGCCGGCATGGTCAGTGCGTGGCCTGTGCGGTCTTGCCGGCGAGACGCCGGCGGTCCAAGAGACGGCCATGACCTTATCCATCGCCATCGCTGGCGCCGCCGGGCGCATGGGGCGCGCGCTTGTGAGTTCGGCCCTGGAAAAAGGCGTGCGCATCGCCGGCGCGACCGAGCGCACCGGTTCGCCTGTACTAGGCCTCGACGTCGGCACCCTCGCCGGCCACGCGCCGCTGGGCGTCGCCATCAACGCTGACGCCGCTGCGATCGCTGCGGACGTCTGGATCGATTTCACCACGCCCGCCGCCACGCTCGCGGCCCTCGCCGCCACCCCTGCTCGCGCGGCGATCATCGGCACCACGGGCTTGAGCGAAAGCGACGATTCAGCGATCCGCGAAGCAGCGAAGCGCAAAGCGATCGTGCGCTCTGGCAATTTCAGCTTGGGCGTGAACCTGCTCGCCGCACTGGTGGAGCAAGCCGCGCAGAAGCTCGGCCCCGAGTGGGACATCGAAATCACCGAAGCCCATCACCGCCGCAAAGTCGACGCACCTTCGGGCACGGCTTTGATGCTTGGCGACGCTGCAGCGGCGGGCCGTGGCGTTGCGCTGAAGGATAAGCGCCTCGCGCCGCGCGATGGCGTCACTGGTGCGCGGCCGGAAGGCGGCATCGGTTTCGCCGTGATCCGCGGCGGCGGCATCATCGGCGAACACGACGTGACGTTTGCGTCCGAACGCGAAGTGCTGACGCTCTCGCATCAAGCGCTGGACCGCGCATTGTTTGCTGATGGCGCACTCACAGCGGCGCGCTGGGCGGCGGACAAGCCGCCGGGGCTCTACTCGATGCGTGACGTGCTCGGCTTCTAATAGCCGCGCTTGGCGCGCCACAGCGCCCGCGACAACGCTTCCGCGAATTCCGTGCGCTCATCCGGCGAGAGAAACGTCGCGATCCGCAATTGCTCCGCGCCGGCGCGGATCAGCACGCCACGGCCATCGACAGCCACGCGCGCCCACAGCGGATTGAGCACCCAATGCACGCTCGCCCCATTCGGCTCGCGGCGCTCGCAATAGACCCGCCCCGCCGCCACCTGCACGCGCTCCAGAGCGCGGCCCGCGCGGTAATTCACCCGAAACGCCCACCACAGCGCCAGCACGTCGAGCCCGAGGAAACCCGCCACCGGAAACGCGCCCTGCGCGACGAACACCGCCGCGACGATCGCGTTCACGCCGATCACCGCAATCAGCATGTATTTGAACGCTTTGGCGCTGAGGCTGCGGTGCGGGCGCAGCTCGGCGTCCATGAACAGCGCCTCCCCTTCGAACGAAGGCGGCGTCGCGGTGCGTTCCCAGCGGGGCGTCATCGCGTCTACACTAGCGCCGCCGGCCAAAGCGCCAAGGACCATCGACACGTGCCCTCACGCGCCCGCAAATTGACCAAGGACCAGGCGGAAGAGCTCTACAAACGGCTCGCCAAATCGCGTCCTGACCCGAAGACCGAGCTCGATTATATCAACCCCTTCACGTTGCTCGTCGCCGTCGTGCTGTCGGCGCAGGCGACCGACAAGGGTGTGAACAAGGCGACCAAAGAGCTGTTCGCGATCGCCGACACGCCAGAGAAGATGGCCGCGCTCGGCGAAGCGACAGTCGGCAAGCACATCCAAACGATCGGCCTCTGGCGCAACAAAGCCAAGAACGTCATCGCGCTGTCGCAAGCCTTGATCGACAAGCACGACAGCCAAGTGCCGCACGATCGCGAGTCGCTGCAAGCGCTGCCCGGCGTGGGCCGCAAGACCGCGAATGTCGTGCTGTCAGAAGCGTTCGGCGAACACACGATCGCCGTCGATACGCACGTGTTCCGCGTCTCGAACCGCACCGGCCTCGCGCCCGGCAAGAATCCGGATCAAGTCGAAGCGGCGTTAATGAAGATCACGCCGCAAAAATATCTGCACGGCGCGCATCATTGGCTGATCTTGCATGGGCGCTACGTGTGCATCGCGCGCAAGCCCGCGTGCCCGCGCTGTGTGATCGCCGATATTTGCTTGTTCCGCGACAAGACGAAGCCCGCCGACAACCCGCAGCGTTAGGAGCGCGCGTCCGCCTCTACAGCGCATTGATCCAGCGTCGGCGCTTGCGCGCCCGATTGGCGCGCGCCCGGCGAGGCCTCGCGCAGGCGCATCGTGTTGCGATCATCGGCCGTGAACAGCAGCAGCAACGCGCATTGCTGATAGCGATAGGTGATCGCCGCGCCCGCGCCTTCGCGGCGCACGAGATCCGGCTGGCCCATCAGCCGCGCCACATCCTGCTCGGACGGCGCATCGTTCCCACCGGCGCGGCGCAGCATCGCCGCCACACGCGAGGGCGCGGGCGCAGCGGCGCTCGCCGCCGGTTGCGTACCCGCCGCTGGGGCGCTTGGGGCTGTGGTGGTTGCGCAAGCCGCGAGCGCTGCCGCGGCGATCAGGGCCATGAATCGCATGGCCGCAGCATGCCGCCCATTGGCCGCACCCGCAATGCTGGACAGCCGCGCCTCCCCAGGCTTAAACGCCCCCTTCCCTTACAGGACGGACGGAATGAGCAGTGCGCGCTACGACGTGGCCGGGATCGGCAACGCGATCATCGACATCATCCAACCCATTCCGGATGCGTTTCTGATCGACGAGGGCATCGAGAAAGACTCGATGACATTGATCGAGGAATCGCGCGCCGATTACCTGACCTCGAAATTCACCAGCGCCACTGTCGCGCCCGGCGGCTCCGCCGCCAACACCATGACCGGCGTCGCCAGCTTCGGCGGCAAGGCCGCTTACATGGGCAAGGTCGCCGACGATGATCTCGGCGCGCAATATCGCCGCGAGTTCGTGGCGTCGGGCGTGACGTTCAACACGCCGGCTTATTCCGCGCCTCCGGGCACGGCGCGTTCGCTAATCGCGGTGACGCCGGACGCGCACCGCTCGATGAACACGTTCCTCGGCGCCTCCTCCCTGCTCAGCAGCGTCGATGTCGACGATCAGCTGGTGCGCGATTCAAGCGTGCTGTTCCTCGAAGGCTATCTGTTCGACCGCGAAGCGGCGAAGATGGCGTTCGTGCACGCGGCGGAAATCGCCAAGGGCGCCGGCCGCAAAGTGTCGCTGACGCTTTCGGATCTGTTCTGCGTCGATCGCCATCACCAGAGCTTCCTGCATCTGGTCGATGGTCACGTGGATATCCTGTTCGCCAACGAGCGCGAGATCCTGCGCTTGTATGAAACATCTTCCCTGAAGGACGCCATCGAAGCCGCACGCAAGCACGCGCCGCTGACGGCGATCACGCTTTCGGAGAAGGGCTCGATCATCGTCACCGCCAACGAGACAATCGACATCAAGGCCGATCCCGTCGCCACCCTCGTCGACACAACCGGCGCCGGCGATCAATACGCGGCAGGTTTCCTGTTCGGCCTTTCGCGCGAGCGCCCGTTGGCCGAATGCGGCGCGCTTGCATCGCTCGCGGCGGCGGAAGTGATCTCGCACATGGGCCCGCGCCCCGACGTGAGCCTACGCGGCCTGGCGCTGCAGCGCGGGATGAAGGTCTAGCGGCTAGAGGGCCCCTTTCAGGGACGCCTCTTCGCTTTTAATCCGAAGCACTGCGTAGGGAACGTTCGCAAGCGGATCCACGTAAGCCGGGTCGAGGAATTGCTTCATCGTCACACCCTTCGCCACCAGCCGTCCGTGGCTGGCGAAGAAGCGCGGATGAAGGTCGGCCACAATTGCATAATGGCGCTGCGGAACCAGCACAGAGAAGCCCTGGTTCATCACGCCTATGTCCGCGACGCCGCTCCCGAGCGAAAACTCGTCCCGCGCCCACTTTGACATAGCGAACGTCATTTTCGCGCTGCGAAACAGCACTTGCGGCGTGGCGCCGCTCAAATTGTCGAAGGCCTTGTCGATTAGGTCCACCGCCTCATTGACAATGCCTGGAAAGCCTACGGCCGATATGAGCGCCTTTCCGGTTCGCGACTTTGCAAAGGAGAATATCTCTCGCCACCATGGCTTCTCTACGTGCCGAACGACTTCGAAACGTATCTCACAGAGCCCGCCGCCAATCTCAATTGGCCGATCTGACTGAGCTTGCGTGAAGTCGCTATTGTAGTCCTTTGGTGCGTCTGGGTCGCCCTTGATTAGGTTGCTCAGATCGAGCCCCGCGGCGATCGACCAGAACAGCGGCCGCAACGGCGATTGCGCCAATTCATCCTGGCCGACATCAAAGCGCAGCGTTGCGTGCGCCGATTTTGCGTCACCACCACCAGCGTTGAACGCGGCGAGCTGAATGCGCGCGCGCACGTCCGGCGCTTCGGCCGAACCAACCACGACAGGCGTGGACTCGTGCGGATCAACAAGGACGACCTCATCTCCGGCACGCTCCAAATTGAACAATCGGAATTGATCGTCGGCGCTCGCCGCGGCGGCCGCGGCCTTCTCGCCGAAATATCGAAGCTCCGGAGCGCCGCCAGCGGGCGGCGGCGGCGGCTTCGACCAAAAAGAGCGCACACCGTCGTCACCGGTCCAGCCCGAACGCAACAGCCCGGCGCCACCGGGGTTTATGAGCGTTGATATCGGCGTCCCTCGAACGAGTTCTTGCGTGAAGCCCTCGTGGTTCTTCTCAGGATGCGGAAGGCAATCTTCCGCGCCAAGCTTTCGCTCGGCTACGACATATTGTTTCCCCGGTATTGTCCCGAACACGCTCGCCATGGCCGCCTCCCTTTGACGACCATTCTACAACCTATAGGGGAACAATCACAGGATGAAACGGCTCAAATCGGCGTTCTTCGCGAGATCGCCGACGTGCGTGCGCACGTAGGCGGCGTCGATCCTGATCGTCTGGCCGTTGCGGTCGGGCGCGGCGAAGCTGATCTCGTCCAGCAGCCGCTCCATCACCGTCTGCAGCCGCCGCGCGCCGATGTTCTCGACAGCTGAGTTCACGTCAGCCGCGGTCTCTGCGATCGCTTCAACGCCATCGTCGCTGAAATCGAGCGTGACGCCTTCTGTCTGCAGCAGCGCTTTGTATTGCGTCACCAGACTCGCCTCCGGCTCGGTGAGGATGCGGCGGAAATCGTCGCGGGTGAGCGCCTTGAGCTCAACGCGGATCGGCAAGCGGCCTTGCAGCTCAGGCAGCAAGTCTGAAGGCTTGGCGACGTGAAACGCGCCCGACGCGATGAACAAGATGTGGTCGGTTTTCACCGGCCCGTGCTTGGTCGCAACGATCGTGCCTTCGATCAGCGGCAGCAGATCGCGCTGCACGCCTTCGCGTGAAACATCGCCGCCGCCCACGCGCTCGGAGCGAGATGCGATCTTGTCGATCTCATCGAGGAAAACGATGCCGTCTTCCTCGGTGAGCTTCAGCGCCTCTTTCGTGAGCGCGTCCTGATCGACGAGCTTGTCGCTCTCTTCGCGCACCAACGGCTCGAAGGCCTCGTTCACGGTCATCCGCACGCGCTTGGTGCGTCCGCCGAACGCTTTACCGAAAATCTCACCCAGATTGACGACGCCGACATTTGGCTGACCGGGCAGATCGAAATTCGGCATCGCCGGGCCGGCTTCGGCCACCTCGATCTCGACGGCGCTATCGCCCAATTCGTTGTTGCGCAGCTTCTTGCGGAAGCTTTCGCGCGTCGCCGGCGAAGCGCCCTGCCCCACGAGCGCATCGAGCACGCGCTCCTCCGCCGCTGCTTCCGCACGCGCCCGCACTTCGCGACGGCGGCGTTCGCGCGCCATGTTGAGCGCGACCTCGACCAGATCGCGGATAATCTGTTCCACGTCGCGGCCGACATAGCCGACCTCTGTGAACTTGGTCGCTTCGACCTTCAGAAACGGCGCACCGGCAAGCTTCGCCAAGCGCCGTGCGATCTCGGTTTTGCCGACGCCGGTCGGGCCGATCATCAGAATGTTCTTCGGCGTCACCTCTTCGCGCAGCGGCTCCGGCACTTGCTTGCGCCGCCAGCGATTGCGCAGCGCAATGGCGACGGCGCGTTTGGCGTCATTCTGGCCGACGATGTAGCGATCAAGTTCGGAGACGATTTCGCGCGGGGAAAAGCTGGTCATGCGCGCCATATCTAGGCCCGGGCGAGCCCGAAATGAAGGCGCTAGTCCAGCATCAATGCGTCGCGGCCACGTGTGCAGGCGACCTGTGTGAGCTGCTTTTCGATGTTGAGCCGCTGCACGACGCCGCGATCGATCACCATGAGATAGCGGGCGGAAATGTCGCCCAGCATCAGCTCCGGCGCCGATATCGCCAAGCCAAGCGCACGGGCGAAAACGAGATTGCCGTCCGACAGAAACGTCAGCCGGCCCATCGGATCGACCTCACGCGCCCATGAATCCACAGCCCACGGGCTGTTCGGCACGACCACGATCACCTCGTTTATCCCCGCACGGCGGAGCTGCGGCGCGCTAGCGATGAGGTCGGGAATGTGCTGGCACGAACAGATCGGCGTGAACGCGCCGGGAACGCCGACAACGGCCACGCGCCGGCCGGCGACATACTCATGCAATTCCACGAACTGCAATTCGCCATCGACTAGGCAACCCAAAGTCGCCTGTGGGATGCGTTCGCCGACGGAAATGCGCGGTGTCATGCGCCAAGCAGAGCGCTTAGAAAATTTCCGAGGCGTTAAGCGCGCTGCTGATGCTAAGCGGGCGCCGCGCTCTCCGGCGGAAACACGCGCGCCCAGAATCCATCCGGCTTGACCCAGCCGAGCAAAGCGCGGCGCACCGCATGCCAACCGGCGCCGAGGATCAGCACGAACGCACCAAGCGTGATCAAGGTCGCCGCCGCGAGCGAACCTGCGCCCAGGCCAACAGCGTTGAGCAAAACACCAATCGCCACGCCGGTCGTGAGCAACGCCGAGACGATCAGCACCCGGCGATTGATCAGCAGCGACAACAAGCCGAGCGCGATGACGACAAGCAACGTCACCGCCGCTTGCGCCGCCGCTGTCTCGTTATCGATGCTGCCGCCGAGGCGCGCCAACAAGATCGGCTCGCCAAACGCCCGGCTGATCAAGCCGAACGCGCCGTTCAGGATCAGAGGCGCGGCGGCGAAATGCAGCCAGAAGCCGTTGTCGGACATGCGCGTGGCGCGGGCCGGATCGCGTGCGTCGAACGTCACGCCGGCGACGAACAGCAACAGGCCGAGCACCAATTGCAGCGCCGGCATGATCTGCATCGTGCCTTCGGCATCGGTGACGAGAAACGCAACCATCACAAACGCCGCCGCCCCTGCTCCGGCGAGCCCGAGCGAGAATGGCAAGCGGAAACGCGCGTAGAACGCGGCGGGCGCGGCGATCGCCAGCGACATCGCGATCAGCACGCCGTAGCGCAGCTCCGGCGGTATCGCGCGGAAATCCGGCTCCCATTGAAAGTCGCGTCCAACGAGGACACCGGCATAGAGCAGCGCCGCTGAGAACACCGCGAACGCGGTGAGCGAAAGCACAATGGCGATGGCCGGTAGGAACAGGCGGCGTCGCCGCGCGAACACCTCGCCCAGGCCCCACATCAACACCGCAGCGCCAACGCCGCCGAAGCCTGCGCGCAGGGTGCCCTCCTGCGCGTTCGCGGCGCCGGAGGCGAACACGGCGATGGCGACGCCGAGCCCGACCGCCAACAGGCAAATGCCGATGGCGAGAAATACGTCGTGGAAATTGCGAATGAACCGAAGGTCCTCTTCGCCGCTTGGCGCGGTTACGGGTTTCGCTTCTAGAAATGATTGGAGCTGCGCGGCCTGTTCGCCGCTGATGATCCCCGCCGCCGCTGCTGCTTCAAGCTGAGCCCGGTCCGCCACTGAGTGTCTCCACCGTCAGGTTGCGGTTGGTATAGACGCATATGTCGGCGGCGATATCCATGGATTTGCGAGCGATGACCTCTGCATCGTCGATGTAAGCATAAAGCGCCCGCCCTGCCGCGAGTGCGAAATTCCCACCCGAGCCCACGGCGATCACCGGATGCTCCGGATCAAGCACGTCGCCGGAGCCGGTGAGCAGGAACGTCTCGTTCTTGTCCGCAACGATCAGCATGGCTTCGAGACGGCGCAGCGCGCGATCGGTGCGCCAATCTTTCGCAAGCTCAACACACGCGCGCGCGAGCTGCGAGGGAAAGCGCTCAAGCTTTTGCTCTAGCCGCTCAAACAGAGCGAACGCGTCCGCCGTCGCGCCAGCGAAGCCCGCAATCACCGCGCCGCCCGCCAGCGGGCGCACCTTGCGCGCATTGCCTTTCAGGATCGTCGGCCCGGCCGAGACTTGCCCGTCGCCGGCGATCACGACTTTACCGTTTTTGCGAACGCACAGGATCGTCGTCCCGTGCCAACATGCGTCATCACTCATGCACTGGATGTGGCGGACGAGCGCCTTCGGATCAAGCCGCGTCGTCTGCGGCGATCACGTCCTCGCCGGCCTGGCGGCGCAGCATTTCGCTGAATTCCGGCGCCGAAACCGCCGCGCCATAGAGGAAGCCCTGAATCCAGTGGCAGCCACGCTCGGCCATGAACTCGGCCTCGTTGCGGCGCTCCACGCCCTCGGCGACGACCTCAAGATTGAGCGCCTTGGCGAGCGCCAGGATCATCTCAACGATCGCCGTCGCCTGCGTGTCGCCGCGCTCCAGCGCGCGGACGAATTGCTGGTCGATCTTGATGACATCGAACGGCAGCTTGGAAAGCGCCGCGAGGCTCGAATGCCCGCAGCCGAAATCGTCGATCGCCAAGCGCACACCAGCGGCGCGCAGCGGCTCGATCAAGCGTTGCGCGCGATCGGGATCTTCCATCACCACGGATTCGGTGATCTCGAGCTCAAGCTGGCTGGGGCAGAGGCCCGCATGTTTCACGATCTGCAGTGTCTGTTCCGCGAATTTCTCGCTCCGGAACTGCAGCGCCGAAACGTTCACCGCGACTTTCGCCGGCGTGCCCGCACGCGCCCATGCCGCGGCCTTCCAGCACGCTTCGCGCATGATCGCGTCCGACAGCGGCCCGATCAGCCCGCTTTCCTCAGCCACCGGAATGAAGCGCCCCGGGCTGACGATCGTGCGGTCCGGACGCACCCAACGCGCCAACGCTTCGCACGCTTCGATGCGGCCGGTTGCGAGATTGATCTTCGGCTGGAAGTAGGCGCGGAACTCGTTGCGGTCGAGCGCGCCGCGCATTTCCTTTTCCAACATAAGCCGCGCTGACGCTTCGCGATCGAGCGATTGCGTGAACACTTTGAGGCGCGCCGGCGCGGTGTGCGCTGCGCCGAGCGCCATGCGGGCGTGGCGGATGACGGCGTCAGCGTCGCGACCATCGCGCGGCGCCAACGCGACGCCGCAATGGGCGCCCAGCGAAAGCTTGTGCGAGCGCCAGTCGAACGGCTGATTGAGCGCGGCGTTCAGGTGCTGCGCGTAGCGCGCGGCCTCGGCCGGCGTGCCGACGCCCGCCGCGAACACAGCGAAATCCTGCGCACCGATACGGGCGGCGACCATGCCCTCCCCTTGCGGCCGCATGCGCACGAGGCGATCCACGGTGCGCACAGCGGTGACGAAGCGCTCCGCCACCAAGCGCACCAATTCGCGCGAGGCTTCCGGATCGAGCGTCTGCAACAGCTTCGGCAGGCGCTGGAACTCGAACACCAGAAGCGCGCCGGCGTCTTCAGGCGTCTTGGCTTGCAGGATGAAGGAATCGACGTCGCGCTGGAACCGATCCTGGTTCGGCAGCTGCGTGATCGGATCGACGAACGCCACTTGCTGGATGTGTCGCATCGACGCGTCGAGCTTGGCGATCATGTGATTGAAGGCGTTGGCCAGCGTCTCGAACTCGTCGCCGGTCGTCAGGTCGATCGGCTTCGTGTGGCCACTCTGGGCGATCTTCTCGGCAAACTCGGTGAGCGTATCGAGCGGTGCGATGGAGCGGCGCACCATGCGGATCGACACGGGGATCGCCACAAGCAGCAGAGCGCACAGCATCAGCGCAAACGGCGCCAGAGCAAGAGTGAGGTTGAACTGGTGAGCCTGATGCCCCCAAACCACCACCGAAACACCCAGCACGCGCCCCTGATCACGAATGGGCATGGCGACCGCGATGCATCCGTCGATCTCGCGAACGATAGTTCGACTTTCCGCGAGCGCCTCCGCCGCCAAATGCGCGGTGGGCGCCCGATCCGCCTCGTCCAGCGCGCCTTCGCCAATCAAGCTGCCGCGCTCATCCCGCACACTCACAAGGTGCAGGTCCGGCCGGCGAGGCAACCATTCGGCGATGTCGGCGCGAATAGTGTCCGCGACAGGTAGGTCCGTTTGCGTCATCCGCAGACGCATGGACTCCACCCAGACGCTTGCGGAGCGCACGGCTAGCGCATGCTGGTGCCGGGTTTGCTCGCGGCTGACCCCGAACCAGACCGCGGCCGTCATGGCCAAAGCCAGCAACAGCACGAGGCCAATGGTGAACGCGACGGCGCGCGTCGCCAGCCCCATTGGGCGGCGGTCGTGCGCGGCGTTCGTCATCGGCCCTCCATTTCCGCGCGATGTGCGTGCGCGCGAGCGAGCACACTTGCCGTTATTGGTTAGAAGTGCATAAAAACCGCTGTTCTATGCTTGCTTTTGCTTGGCGCGTGTGCGCTCAACACTTTGGTGAGCTAAGTTATCGAAGCATTGCCGGAGGCAAGAGTGCGTAAGGGCCGCGTCGAGCGCGCAACCAAGGAAACCAGCATCGTCGTTGAGATCGATCTCGACGGCACGGGAAAGTCGCAGATCAGCACTGGCATCGGCTTCTTCGACCATATGCTTGAGAGTTTCTCGAAGCACTCCGCCATCGATCTCAAGGTCGAAGCCAAAGGCGATCTGCACGTCGACATGCACCACACCGTCGAAGACGTCGGCATCTGCATGGGTCAGGCCATCAAGGAAGCGTTAGGGGACTTTTCCGGCGTGCGAAGATTTGGCCACGCTTACATCCCGATGGACGAAGCGATGTCGCGCGCCGCTGTCGATTTTTCGAACAGGCCGTACCTGATTTGGCGCGTCGCATTGCCGCGTCCGAAGCTCGGCGAGATGGACACTGAGCTGTTCAAGGAATGGTTCCAGGCGTTCGCGATGAACTCCGGCGCCTGCGTCCACGTGGAAAATCTCTACGGCGAGAACACGCACCACATCATCGAGAGCTGCTACAAGGCGCTGGCGCGGGCGACGCGCGCGGCGACCGAAGCCGACCCCCGCATCAAGCTCGCCTCGACCAAGGGTTCGCTCTAACGCGCCATGGGCCGCATCGCCCTCATCGATTACGGGGCGGGCAATATTCGCTCCGCTGAACGCGCGCTGATGCAGGCGGGCGGCGATGTGGTCGTGACGGACGATCCAGCGATCATCGCCCAAACCGAGCGCATCGTGCTGCCTGGCCAAGGCGCGTTTGACGATTGTATGGCCGGCCTTAGCGCGCGCGCGGGAGTAATAGAGGCGCTGAGCGAAAAGGTGTTGAAGGGCGGCGCGCCGTTCCTGGGCATCTGCGTCGGGATGCAGCTGCTGGCGGACGTTGGCCTCGAGCACGGCGAACACAAAGGCCTGGGCTGGATCGGCGGCGTCTGCCGCGCGCTTGAGGTTGGCCCGACCAATCGCCGCCCGCACATGGGCTGGAACGAGGTTGCTCCAGTACGGTCGCATCCGGTGCTCGACGGCCTCGCCCCTGCCCGGCACTGCTATTTCGCGCACTCTTATATCATCGAGCCGCCCGAGGCGGCCCGCGCCGCGCTGACGGAATATGGCGAGACGTTCGCTTCCGCCGTCGCGCGCGACAATATTGTCGGCGTGCAATTTCACCCTGAGAAAAGCCAGCAGGCCGGGCTTGACCTTCTCGCCCGCTTCATCGCGTGGTCTCCGTAATGTTGCTCTATCCCGCCATCGATCTGAAAGACGGCCGCTGCGTGCGCCTGGTTGAAGGCCGCATGGAAGATACGACCATCTTCAACGAAGACCCGGTCGCGCAGGCGACCTTGTTCCAAACCGCCGGCTTCGAATGGCTGCACGTGGTCGATCTCGACGGCGCCTTCGCGGGCGAGCCGAAGAACGCCGGCGCGGTGATGGGCATTCTCGCGCGTCTGCATATCCCTGTGCAGATCGGCGGCGGCGTGCGTTCAATGGAAAACATCACCTATTGGCTCAATGCCGGCGCCTCGCGCGTGATCCTCGGCACGGCGGCGGTGCGCAATCCGGAGCTGGTGCGCAACGCCGCGCGTGAGTTCCCGCAACAGATCGCAGTCGCGCTCGACACGCGCGACGGCAATGTCGCTGTTTCTGGCTGGGCGGAGCAGACGGAAATCGACGCCGCCGAGATGGCGCGCAAGTTCGAGGATGCGGGCGTCGCCGCGCTCATTGTTACGGACATCTCGCGCGACGGCCTGAAGACCGGCGTGAACGTCGAACTCACCGGCAAGCTCGCGGATGCGGTCACTATTCCTGTGATCGCGTCCGGCGGCGTGAAATCCGTTGCCGACATCGAAGCGCTGAAAGCCCGCCCCGGCCGCGCCATTCATGGCTGCATCCTCGGCCGCGCTCTTTATGACGGCGATGTCGACCCCACCGCAGCTCTCGCCGCCGCGCGGGCCTGATGCTCGCCGCGCGCATCATTCCTTGCTTGGACGTGAAGGACGGACGCGTCGTCAAAGGCGTGAACTTCGTGAACCTGCGCGACGCTGGCGATCCCGCGGAGCTGGCGGCGTTCTATGATGCGCAGGGCGCGGACGAGATCTGCTTCCTCGACATTTCCGCCAGCCACGAAGGCCGCGGCACTTTGCTTGAGGCGGTGCGGCGCACGGCGGAGCGGTGTTTCACGCCGCTCACCGTCGGCGGCGGCGTGCGCAGCGTGGAGGATGTGCGCGCCCTCCTCCTCGCCGGCGCTGACAAAGCCGCGATCAACACCGCGGCCGTCACCAATCCCGGCTTGATCGACGAGGCCTCGCGCAAGTTCGGCGCGCAATGCATCGTCGTTGCCGTCGATGCAAAGCAAGTCGGCCCGGAGCGTTGGGAAGTGTTCACCCATGGCGGCCGCACGCCGACGGGTAAGGACGCCGTAGCATTCGCCGCAGAGGCCGCCGATCGCGGCGCGGGCGAATTGCTCGTCACCTCGATGGATCGCGACGGCGCCAAGACCGGCTACGACATCGCCCTGTTGCGCGCGATTTCAGACCGTGTGCGCGTGCCTCTGATCGCGTCCGGCGGCGCGGGCAAGCTGGACGATCTCGTCGCAGCGATCAGTGATGGCGGCGCATCGGCCGCGCTCGCCGCTTCCATCTTCCACTTCGGCACGCATACTCTGGCAGAGGCGCGCGATGCTTTGCGCAATGCCGGCGCGCCCGTGAGGACGACATGACAACACTTGGTCAAGCCATCGACACGCTCGCGGCAACGATTGCGTCACGCGCCGGCGCCGATCCCGCCACCAGCTACACCGCCTCCCTACTCGCCGGCGGGCCTGCGAAATGCGCGAAGAAACTGGGCGAAGAGGCTGTTGAAGCCGCGATCGCCGCCGTCAGCGGCGATAAGGCCAATCTCGCGCACGAAGCCGCGGACGTGTTGTTTCACTTAATGGCGACGCTTCAAGCGAGCGGCGTTTCGCCCGATGAAGTGGCCGCCGCGCTGGAGAAGCGCAAAGGTGTTTCCGGCCACGACGAGAAGGCGGCGCGCTAGCCTTCGCAGTCGCACACCACGAATCAGGTGCGAAAACCCACTGAAATGGGCGTTTTCGTTGCGGTCTGTATTCGCGAAATCGAGCCTTGATGCAAAAAGCCGCTAAAAATGCGGCTTTTTGGAAGCTTGCGGCCATTTCCGGAAACTCTCTCTCAAGAAATCAGGCGCATTTCTTATGCGCCGGCGGAAATACGCACCCAATAGAGGCAAGCGGTTCGGTCGGCGCGTTGAGTTAAGCCCACGACAACACTTGAAAGAAGGAACACGAAAATGGCCCGTAAAGTTGCGAAAAAGGCGAAGAAGGCTCCGGCGAAGAAGTCGGCCAAGAAGGCAGCGGCTCCGGCTGCGAAGCCAGTGAAGGTGACCGCGGTCGCCGGCAAGACGGTGACGGCGAGCGCGCTGTTGCAAAGCGTCGCCGACCACCTCGGCGTCAAGAAGAGCGAAGCCAAGACGCTCGTCGAAGGCTACGTGGACGTTGTGAAGGCCTACGTGCTCAAGGGCTCGAAGGTGAAGATCGGCGACATCGGCATGGTCATGATCCGCGCCCGCAAGGCCCGCATGGGCCGCAACCCGCAAACGGGTGAGCCGGTGAAGATCAAGGCGTCGAAGAAGCTTGCGTTCCGCCAATCGGCGGTGATGAAGGCGCAAGTGATGGGCGGCCGCTAACACGCGCATTCGGGAAAGTGCGAAGCGGTTTTCCGATAAAATGCGCGTCCGCTGAAAGCGGCGCCAGTTACGACGCGTAACTGAACATACCCTTTCAAGGGTTGTCGGAGACGGCCGGTGCGATGCGCCGGCCGTTTTCGTTTGCGCTAGACGGGAACACCCGCCTCCCCTGGCGCGCCGTAATTCTCGATCGCCGGCGCGCGGCGCACTTCAGCGATAACGTCGCGATCAACGCGAACCAGCCAGCGCGAATACTCGTCCGTCTCGTATTCGTGCAGCGCAAGCCAAAGCGCGCCATCACGATCGATGCAGAGTTCGGTGATCGACCAGGCCTCCACGGGCGGACCGGCGCGCCAATTGAGCCGCGCTTCGCGCGCCGCGCAGACAGTATCCACCGCGCTGGCTCTTAGCGCATCAGCGGCGCGCACCGCGTCCGCCAGCGTAGCCAAGGCAATGTCGGCCGGTGGCGGCGGAACATCAAACGCATCCACACTATGTGGGAACATGATGCGCAAATCCGCGCCGACGGCTTGCCCGAGCCAGCCGTGTTCAAAGTGGAGCCGCAGGACGCCGAGCGCTGGATGCTCGATCTCGTCCATCAACCGCGCCGCTTCAGGAACACGTAGAACGCGCCCGCGCCGCCATGTTGGCGATGCGCTTGCGCGTAGCCAGCGACGATCGGTTTCAGCTCGCCAAGCCAGTCCGGCAGGCGTTGCTTCAGCACCCCCTGCCCCGCGCGGCCAGCACCGGTGATGACAATGAGCGTGCGATCGCCGCGCGCGTGCGCGGCTTGCAGAAAGCGCATGAGGGCCGCACGGCCGGTGTCCTGGGTGTGGCCGTGCAGATCGATCGAGCCATCGATCTCCAGCTTGCCGCGGCGGATGCGCTTTTCACCGCCACGATCCGCGAGTGGCGCCGGGGCCTTCTTCGCAACGGCCTTGGGAGCGCTCGCATCAGCGCGCCTCGCTGAATTTGTCGAGGGAAGGTGCGGCACAGCCTTCGACGGCTTCGAGCTTGCACTTTCAGAAGCTGGCGCCGTCGGCGCAGCAGCCTTGACCGTCGCCTTACGACGCGGCTTCACCGTGGCAACCACACGCCGCCACAGCGAACTTTCCTCTTCCGAGAGATCGCGCTTCTTTCGGCTCACGCCGCGGTGACGCGCGCCAACCGCCAGTTCGGATCAGGCGAACGCACATCGCGCTCGAACGTCCACTTCTCGCGCGCGTCGCGCACGCCGTGCGCGCCTTGTGCAAGCTCGGCTTCGAACTTCACCGTCACACGCGCGACCGAGCCATTGAGATCGGCGTCGATGATTTCAGCGCTCTTCAAGCGCACCAGCTCAGGGCCAGCTTCACCCTTGGCTTCACGCGCGGTGATCGCTTGGTCGTAAGATTCGAACACGCGCGGCGTCAGCAGATTCTTCAGCGCCTCGCGATCGCCCTTGGCGAAGGCGCCGACGATGATCTCGTAAGCAGAGCGCGCGCCGCTGGTGAATTGCTCCACATCGAACATCGGATCGGCGCGGACGATGGCCATGAGCCCCTCGCCTGCCGGGCCGCTCGGCGGCGCCTTGGTGCGCGGCGGCAGGCCCATATCCTCACGCGGCAATTCTCCTTGCGCGGGCTGCGGACGCGGCTCAGCCGGGCGCTCGCTGCGTTTACCGAGCGTCGAATAAAGCCGGTACAAGACAAAGCCGGCGATGGCGGCCAGCACGGCGATTTCGATAAGGCCTTGGTCCAACGCGAAAACTCCTGCGCCCGCTTGGCGAGCGGGTCCGTCTAACATAGTGCCAAGCCGGGGATTACGCCACCGCCCACGATTGCGGCCAGGCGGCGCGCGTGTTAGCCGGCCTGCCTGCCTCCAAACAGCAAAAGAGCTGCCGAATGAGCATGCAAACGCCCGAGGGCGGACCACCTCCAGCGGATTCCCCGCACCTGCGCGTCATCGCGCAATATGTGAAGGAACTTTCATTCCGCAACCCGATGGCGGCCGCTTCGGCACGGGCGGCGGAGTCGCAGCCGACGATCGACATGGGCGTCGAGGTTAAATCTCGCCCGATCGGATATACGGGCGAGGCCTATGAGGTGGATTTGCACATCAGCGTCGACGCCAAGCGCGAAGACCAGGCGATGTTCTCTGTCGACCTGACCTATTCCGGCCTCTTCCAATTCATGAACGTGCAGACGGGCGACGTTGAGCCTCTGCTCTGGATCGAATGCCCGCGGCTTCTGTTCCCGTTCAGCCGGCAGATCCTGGCGGAGATCACCCGCGAAGGCGGCTACCCGCCGCTGCTGATCAACCCGATCGATTTCACCCCGCTCTATTGGGCGGAGCTGAAAGAGCGTGAAGCCAAAGGCGCGCCGGTTGATCCTGGCAGCCCGTTCGGCGAACCGCGCTAGGCGCGGCTCTAAGTCCCGAACTTACGCCACAGCGCTTTCTCGCCGAGCTTCTCGACGAAGGCGGCGTGCGCGGCGGCTTCTTCCTCGGTGCCGCGGGGCGGCAGCGCGTTGGGGCGTTGCGGGCGCGGCGTGAAGATGACTTGCGACGCAGATTGCGTTGCGTCGATTGCGACTTCTTCCTCGAACACAAGCTTCTGTTCGCGCCCGCCTTTCAGCTGGAGATAAACCTCCGCTAAAATGCGCGAGTCGACCAAGGCGCCGTGGCCGCCCGCGCCTTTGCGGCTGGCGAGATCGAAGCCGTAGCGATCGAGCTGAAAGCGCTTCGCCAGCGCGTCGAGCGAATTGGAGGCGCCGCGATAGCGGGTCTTGGCGATCGCCAGCGTGTCGACGTAACGCTCAAATGGCGTCGGCGGGCGGCCGAGACGGCGCAGTTCCGCGTTCAGGAAATTCATGTCGAACGTGGCGTTGTGCGCGACCAAGGTCGCGTCGCCGATGAAATCGAGGAACTCCTCGGCGATTTCAGCGAAGCGCTTGTGCTTCAGCAGAAAGTCACGCGTTAGCCCGTGCACGCGGACGACCTCCTCCGGCACGTCGCGCTCAGGATTGATATAGACGTGGTACTCGCGGCCGGTGCGCTCGAGATTGAACAGCTCAACGCAACCGATCTCAACGATGCGATCCTGCATCTTTGGATCGTCGTGGTTCGGAAAGATGCCGGTTGTTTCCGTGTCGAAGACGATTTCCCGCATGAATCGGGGCTAATCCTATTCGCAGAGCGCGTCCAGCACCGCCCTGACCTGGGCGCGCGTGGCGTCAAACGACGTGCTGGTATCAATGACGAAATCGGCACGTTTGCGCTTTTCCTCATCCGGCATTTGTTTCGCCAGCAGGCTTTCGAACTTCTCTTCCGTCATGCCTGGCCGCGCCAGAACCCGCGCGCGCTGTACGTCCGCCGGCGCGGACACCACGACGATGGAATCGAACAAATCGCTGGAGCCGCCTTCGAGCAGCAGCGGAATATCGAACACCACCCATTTCTTGCCGAGCGCGCGTTGCGCCTCGGAGAAATCCACCTGCGCCTCGCGCACGAAGGGATGGACGATCTGTTCGAGCCGCTTGAACGCCGCCGGCTTGTTGAGCACACGCTGCCCGAGCAATCCGCGATCGATCGCGCCGTCAACAGTGACGCCGGGAAACTCCGCTTCCACCGCAGCTACGGCTTTGCCGCCTTTGGCGTACATCGCGTGCACTGCTGCATCAGAGTCGAATGTCGGCGCGCCCTCCTCCGCGAACATTTTCGCGACAGTCGATTTGCCCATGCCGATGGAGCCGGTGAGGCCGATGATGATCATGAGCGCAACGCCTCGATCAAACGCGCGCGGGCTTTCGCGGCGTCCGGTTTCACGCCGAACCAAAGCTCAAACGCGCGCGCGCCTTGGTGGATCAGCATGCCGAGCCCGTCCACAGTAGTCAGGCCTTGTTCATGCGCTGCTTTCAAAAGCGGCGTCTCGAGGGGACGGTAGACAATGTCGACAACGATCGTCCCTCTCACGCACCGAGCAATCGGCCACTCCGGACTTGGAGCGCCAGACATGCCGAGCGTAGTGGCATTGATAATCAAATCAGCGTCAGAAAACACGGCTTGCAGAGATTCCCAGAGGGCAGCCCGGGCGTTTGGAAATTGGTGAGCCAGCACAGACGCGCGCGGGTAGGTCCGATTTGCTAGTATTAGGCGCGGAACATCTCCCAGTGCAGCGGCGATCCCTTGCGCCGCACCACCAGCGCCGATGATCAGAGCGGTCTTCACTCTCTCTCGCCAACCAGGCACGGCCTCATCCAGCGCATCGAGAAAGCCATCGCCATCGGTGTTCCACGCGGAAATGCGGCCATCGGCTTCCCAGCGCAGCGTGTTCGCAACAGCGCCGCCGAACCCAGTCGCGGCGCGGGCGGCGGCTTCCTTGTGCGGCACCGTGACATTCGCGCCAGCGAAGCCTTCAAGCTCGCGGATGGCCTTCGCCGCATCGTCACTGCGCAGCAGCAGCGCTTCATACGTGGCGTTCAGTCCGTGATCCGCGATCCAGCCATTGTGCATCAGCGGCGAGAGCGAGTGGCTCACGGGATCGCCGATCACCGCGTAGCGCGCCGGCTTGCTCATCGCGGCACGGCCCCCTGCTCACGCAGAAACGCCAGCAGCGGCAGTAGGGGTAAGCCGAGCACGGAGAAATAGTCGCCGTCCACGCGCTCAAACAAATGCGCGCCGAGGCCTTCGAGTTGGTAGGCGCCGACGGACGAGAGCAACGCATCGCCACCGCGATCGAGGTAATCTTCAAGGAACGCGTCCGAGAATTGGCGCATGCGCAGACGCGGCGTTTCGATGTGCCGCCAGATGACTTCGCCACCGCGCGCGATCACAGCAGCGCACAGCAATTCATGCGATTCGCCGCGCATGCGCATGAGATGCGACCGCGCTTCGGCGCGATCCCTCGGCTTGTCCAAGGTCTCGCCTTCGATCGCCAGCATCTGGTCGGCGCCGATCACCAAGCCCTCGCGGCGCTGTGAAACAGAGAGGGCTTTGAGCGCCGCCAGCGCATCGGCCTGGTCGCGCGGCTTCAGCCCGTCACGCCGCAAGCTCGCTTTCGCGGCCTCTTCGTCAACACGTGGAACATCGACCTCGAACGCAACGCCCGCGGCTTCGAGCACTTTGCGCCGGATCGCGCTGCCGGAAGCAAGGATGAGGCTCATGCCCGGGCGCGCTCATTGTCGCGCTGCTCGGCAAGCAGGTTGAGGATCGCCGCGGCGGTTTCCTCAACCGAGCGCCGCGATACGTCGATCGTCGGCCATTTCTGGCGCTCGAACAGACGCTGCGCGTCCATCACCTCGCGGCGCACGGCCTCTTCATCCGTGTAATCCCCTGCCCGTGTTTCTTTCATCGCCGCGAGACGGTTCTTGCGGATGTGGATCAAGCGGTCGGCCGAAATCGTCAGCCCGACAACAAGCGGGCGCTTCTCGGCGAACAATTCCGGCGGCAGCTCCGCGCCCGGCACCAGCGGCACGTTCGCCGCCTTCACGCCGCGATGGGCGAGATAGACACAAGTCGGCGTCTTCGAGGTACGGCTAACGCCGAGCAGCACGACGTCCGCATCCTTCAGCTCCACTGCCTGCTGGCCGTCATCGTGGTACATGGCGAAATCAAGCGCATCGATGCGCTTGAAATATTCCGCGTTCAGGCTCCGCGCCGCGCCGACGCGATGGTTGGTCTCCTGCCCCAGATAGCGCGACATGAAATCGAGCACCGGATCGAGCACGGCGATCACCGGGAAGCCGAGTTCCTTGCAGCGCGCCTCCAGCATGTCGCGATGCTCGAGGTTGGAGAGCGTGAACATCACGACGCCGGGCGCGGCCTCGATCTCCCGCATCACCCGCTCCAGCTGCCGGGTGGAGCGCACCATGAAGTAGGAATGCTCCAGGGGCTGGATTCGGTCGAACTGGGCGCAGCTGGCGCGCAGCACGCCGGCCAAGGTCTCCCCGGTCGAATCGGAGACGAGGTGGACATTGCAGACGATGGCGAGGCGTTCACGCATGAGAGCCAATTCATATCGTGCATGGCGAGGCTGTGAGCAAGTTGGGGGGAAACCCGTGTGCAACGTCCCGACCAAGCGGTCGGCGCCCGAAACTGGCGCGTTTGACTTCGCCTCCTCCGCGATTCCCTCAGCGCTTGCCCACAAGTGCGCTTCGGTCGCATAGAGGAATCATTGCGCGGCGAAGAATCCCCTCAAGCGTCTCTCCGCAAAGCGTTTTCGCCGCATTGCTCTCCTGGAGCAAATCTGGGGATAGACTGTGGACAAAGAACTTGTCCCGTTACGAGTGGCCCTACAACAAGAGTCCCTCCCTTAAACTCATTTCAGATTTAAGTTTAGAAGAAGGGCATGGCCGACTTGAAAACCCCTGATCGAGACGGGAGCAAGGAGCGGGCGAAGCTTCTCCGTGTTCTCGACGGAGAAGTCGTCGCGGTTCCGCCGATCTGGATCATGCGACAGGCGGGCCGTTACCTGCCGGAATATCGCGAGCTTCGGACGCGGGCGAAGAACTTCCTCGATTTCTGCTACTCCCCTGCCCTGGCGACCGAAGCGGTAATGCAGCCGCTACGGCGCTTTCCGCTCGATGCGGCGATCCTGTTCTCGGACATCCTGGTGATCCCCGACTCCTTGGGTCGGGCGGTTTCTTTCGTGGAAGGCGAAGGTCCGCGCCTGCGCCCGCTGATCGAAGAAGAGAGATGGGCGTTCGACGATCCGGAACGGGCGCTGCAGCGGCTATCGCCAGTCTATGAGGCCGTTGAGCGGATCAAGCACAGCCTGAACAAGGACATCGCCCTGATCGGCTTCTGCGGCGGGCCGTGGACGGTCGCCACCTACATGCTCCAGGGCGAAGGCGGCGATAAGGATCGCTGCCGCCGCGCCTATTATGAGCGCCCGGCCGATGTCGAAGCCTTGCTCGACGTGCTGGTGGAAATGAGCGCGCAGCATCTCGCCAAGCAGGTCAGCGCCGGCGCTGATTGTGTGCAGATCTTCGAGAGCTGGGCCGAGGGCCTGCCGGAGATATTGTTCCACAAGCTGATCGTCGACCCGACCAAGCGGCTTGTTTCACGTTTGCGCGAACTGGGCGTCACCGTTCCTGTGATCGGCTTTCCGCGCGGCGCCGGCCCGTTGATCGTGCCCTACGTACAGCAGACAGGCGTCACGGCGCTCGGCGTCGATACGGGCACGCCGGCGATCTTTGCACGCGGCGTTGCGCCGAAGGGCATGGCGCTGCAAGGCAACCTCGATCCTCAAACGCTTGTCGTCGGCGGCGACGCGCTGCGCCAGGCTGTGCACGATGTCGTCGACGCGTTCCGTGGCGGCCCGCATATCTTCAATCTTGGACATGGCATCACCCCCGACGCGTCACCTGAAAACGTCGCGCATCTGGTGCGCCTCGTGAAAGGTGATGCGTGAGCGCTGAACCGGTCGAGGATGGCGCGCCCTCCCCCGATCGCAAGGAAGGCGCAGGCCTGCGCATCATGACATCGCGTCGTGTCGCGGTGATCCTGTTCAATCTCGGCGGCCCGGACGAACCGGAAGCGGTGCGGCCGTTTCTGTTCAACCTGTTCAATGACGCAGCGATCATCGGCTTGCCGCAGCCGTTCCGCTTCCTCCTTGCGCAACTGATTTCGCGCACCCGCGAAAAGACGGCCCAAGAAAACTACGCCCACATGGGTGGCCGCTCTCCGCTTGTGCCGGAGACGCAGAAGCAAGCCGACGCGCTTGAGCACGAACTGGCGAAACGCGTGCCGAACGTGACGTTCAAATGCTTCCTGGCGATGCGCTATTGGAAACCGTTCACGCAGGACGCCGCCCGCGCCGCGAAGCTTTGGGGCGCAACCGATGCGATCCTGCTGCCGCTCTATCCGCAATTCTCGAGCACGACGACGGCGTCTTCGCTGAAGCAATGGCGCAAGCATTCCGACCTGCCGGCGTCGACGCTTTGCTGTTATCCCGCCGGCGCGACATTCGCGGAAGCGCACGCCGACGCCATCCTGCAAGCATGGAAAGACGCGGGCTCGCCAGCTAATCCGCGCGTGCTGTTCTCGGCGCACGGTCTGCCGCAGCGCGTGGTCGATCGTGGCGATCCTTATCAATGGCAGGTGGAGCAAACCGCCGCCGCCGTGCGCGCCAAACTGCCGGCGACATGGGAGACGCGCGTTTCCTACCAATCCCGCGTCGGACCGCTACAATGGATCGGTCCTTCCACCGACGACGAGGTGCGCGCGGCCGGGACTGAGAACCGGGGCTTGATCGTCTCGCCAATCGCCTTCGTCTCCGACCATGTCGAGACCCTGGTCGAGCTGGACATTGAGTACGCGCAACTCGCCCGCGAAGCTGGCGTGCCATTTTACCTGCGCGCTCCGGCTTTGGGAGCCGCCCCGCGCTTCATTGCCGCTTTGGCCGATTTGGCAGAGCGCGCGCTTGACGCGCCGGGTAAGCTGCAGTCTGAGAGCGGGGGCCGGCTCTGCCCTGCCCGCTTCGGGCTCTGCCCGCACGCCGCTTGAGGGGAAGCCGCACGTGGAACACGTCATCAGCTATGACCTCGCGCGCGGGCTGCACATCATCGCGGTGATCGCCTGGATCGCCGGCCTGCTCATGCTGCCGCGCTTCTACGCCTACATCAGCGCCTCGACGCCGGGCGGCGAACTGGAGGCGGCGATGCTGAAGGCGGCCCACAATCTGCGCATGATCATCCTCGGGCCGTCGCTGGTCCTGGCCTGGGCGTTCGGCTTATTTCTGTTCGTCACATATCTCGTGGGCGACCTCAACCGGCCCCTCGGTGAGATCGTCGCGGGGGCGCCGCATTGGTTCTGGGCCAAGCTTCTTCTGGTGCTGGGCTTGTCCGGCTACCACGGCTTCCTATCTTCCGCGGGTCGCAAGATCGCCGCTGGCGAGCGCCGCCACACTGAGAAATTCTGGCGGCTGATGAGCGAAATCCCTTTCCTGGTCGCCATCGCCGCGGTGCTGCTGGCCACCCTGGAGCCTGGCCCCAGGGGCTAATACTCGGACTAACTCCCGGCTGGGTTTGGGTTCAGGCAGCGCCAAGAAGTCGCCACCCGGCAACCTTATCTTGACCTCTTAGCCGGCTTATGGCGTACATCGGCTCGCGCTTCCGGCCCCTCGGGCTGGCCGCGCACGCGACGGCGGCGCCGCACACCAATCCCTCCTAACCGCCGATTTCTCTTTCCAACCTCAGGCCCTGCCCCGCCCGAAGTGCGCGTGGGTTCTGGCCGCAAACCCACACGAAATTACATGACTGAAGAACAAGCCATTGAAGGGCTCACCCAGCTCACGCTGCAGGAGCTCAAGCGCAAGCCCGCCGCCGAAATTCTCGCTCTCGCGGAATCGCTGGAGATCGAGGGCGCGAACACGCTGCGCACCCAGGACATGCTGTTCGCCATCCTGAAATCCGTCGCCGAGCGCGGCGTCGAGATCGGCGGCGCCGGCGTCTGCGAAATCCTCTCCGACGGGTTCGGCTTCCTGCGCTCGCCGCAATCGAACTATCTGCCAGGCCCGGACGACATCTACGTCTCGCCGCAGCAGATCCGCAAATTCGGCCTGCGCACCGGCGACACCGTCGAAGGCCAGATCCGCGCGCCGAAGGAAGGCGAACGCTATTTCGCTTTGACGAAGGTCAATTCCGTCAATTTTGAAGACCCCGATCGCGTGCGCCACAAGGTGCACTTCGACAATCTGACGCCCCTCTACCCGACCGAGCGGCTGAAGATGGAACTCGACGATCCGACCATCAAAGACAAGACCGGCCGCATCATCGACATCGTCGCGCCGATCGGCAAAGGCCAGCGCTCGCTCATCGTCGCGCAGCCGCGGACGGGTAAAACCGTCATCATGCAGAACATCGCCAAGGCGATCGAAGCGAACCACCCCGAGGTGTTTCTGATCGTCCTGCTGATCGACGAACGTCCCGAAGAAGTGACCGACATGCAGCGCAGCGTGAAGGGCGAGGTCGTCTCCTCGACCTTCGACGAACCCGCCACGCGTCACGTTGCTGTCGCGGAAATGGTGATCGAGAAAGCCAAGCGCCTTGCCGAGCATGGCAAGGACGTCGTCATCCTGCTCGACTCCATCACCCGCCTCGGCCGCGCCTACAACACCGTCGTGCCCTCTTCCGGCAAGGTGCTCACAGGCGGTGTCGACGCCAACGCGCTACAGCGTCCGAAGCGCTTCTTCGGCGCGGCGCGCAATCTCGAAGAAGGCGGCTCGCTGACCATCATCGCGACGGCCCTCATCGACACCGGCTCGCGCATGGACGAAGTCATCTTCGAAGAGTTCAAGGGCACCGGTAACTCGGAACTCCAGCTCGACCGCAAGGTTGCTGACCGCCGCATCTTCCCGGCCATCGACGTGCTCAAGTCCGGCACGCGGAAAGACGAACTCATCACGCCGAAGGAGCACCTGCAGAAGATGTACGTGCTCCGCCGCATCCTCTCGCCGATGGGCACGCAGGACGCGATCGAGTTCCTCTTGGACAAGCTCCGCGGCTCGAAGAACAACGACGACTTCTTCCAGTCGATGAACAATTAGACGTACCGCCGCCTTCTAGGCGGCATCAACAGCGCTGCCGGCAAGATGCCGGCGGTACGAAGGGCGCGGCGCAAGTCGCGCCCTTTTGCTTTGGCGCCTCCTGCCCGCTGCGCTACACCTCCGGAACGGAGGACGCTCATGCTCAAAATCTATCACTCACAAGGCGCACGCTCATTCCGCGTGCTGTGGCTGTGCGAAGAGATGGGTGTGCCGTACGAGACGGCGGAAGCGTCCTTCTTCAAACCCAGCGACGAGTTCAAAGCCGTGAACCCGCTGCGCACCGTGCCGGCGATGACGGACGGCGATGTGTCGATGATCGAGTCCGTCGCCATGATGATCTACATCATGGCGAAGCACGGCCCGACCGATCTCGAGGTGAAGCCGAGCGAACCCGGCTATTCCGACTACCTCCAATACCTGCTGTTCGGCGAGGCCGGCGTCGCCGCCTACGGCAATCCCCTCGTCGCCACGCGCTTCATGGCGCCCGACGATCAGAAGCAAAATTGGACCGCCGGCTATCTGCGCACCGCCATCGCCAAGCGGCTTGAGTTCGTCGCTGAGCGCCTGGGTGACAAGCCCTACGTCGCCGCCAATCGCTTCACCGCCGCCGACATCTCGGTCGCCTACATCGTCACCGCGTCGGGCTTCGCTGGCATCGAAGACATCGTGCCGCCGCGCGTGCGCACCTATTACGAAGGCCTCGCGCAGCGCCCTGCTTTCCAGCGCGCCGCGGCGGTGAAGTAGGCACCGTTTCAGGAGATGGCGAACACCGTGGCGGCGGCAACGACGACGAAGCCGATCACGAGCACCGTCACGGTGCAGCCAATTCCGGACACGGCCCCGAGGCAGCCGAGGTTCGCCCTCTCTTCGTCCGAAATGTCGGCGCTCACGGCGTCAGCACCAAGCTTCCCGTCGTCTTGCGCGATTCCAGATCGCGATGCGCTTGCGCGGCATCGGCCAACGCGTAGCGCGTTGGCGGTGCGATTTTCACCGCGCCCTTGGCGATCACATCGAACAAATCCTCCGCGGTTTCATCGAGCGCTTCGACCGTCGACGTGTAGTGAAACAAAGTCGGCCGCGTGAGAAACAGCGACCCCTTCTGCGACAACACCAGCGGACTAAACGGCGGCGCTGCGCCCGACGCGTTGCCGTAGCTCACCATCATGCCGAGCGGTCGCAGACTATCGAGCGACGCATCCCACGTATCTTTGCCGACGCCATCGTACACGACATGCGCGCCCTTCGGCTCGATCTCGTGCACGCGCTTGGCGATGTCTTCGCGCGACGACACGATCACATGATCTGCGCCGAGCGCTTTCGCGAGCGCGACTTTCGCATCGCTGCCGACGGTGGCGATCACTGTTGCGCCAAGATGCTTTGCCCATTGCACGGCGATCTGACCAACGCCGCCGGCAGCGGCGTGGATCAGCACGACGTGTCCCTGTTCCACGCGAAACGTCTTTCTCAGAAGATAACGCGCGGTCATGCCCTTGAGCGTTGACGCTGCCGCGATGTCGAACGACACGCCCGCCGGCAACGCGACAACAGAGTTCGCACGCACGATGTGCGCTTCGCTGTAAGCGCCTGGCGTCGCCGTGCCGTACGCAACGCGATCGCCGACAACGAAGCGCGTGACGCCTTCGCCGATTGCATCGACAACGCCCGCTGCTTCTTGGCCGAGGCCCGTCGGCAGTGGGAGTTTGTAGAGGCCGCTGCGATGGTAGGTGTCGATGAAGTTCACGCCGATGGCGTGATGCTTCACGCGCACTTCGCCCTTGCCGGGTTGCGGCGTGTCGATGTCGACGAACTTGAGCGCGCTCGCGTCGCCCGTCTGCTCAATACGAATGGCTTTCATGCCGATACTCCCTCAATCGTCATCCCGGACACGCGGAGCGTGATCCGGGACCCAGGGGCAAACGCACAGCTCTACGATCCGCTGGGTCCCGGCTCTCCCTTCGGTCGGCCGGGATGACGGAGCAATCTCACCTCGACGCCGCGCACTGCAGCGCCGCGATGCCGTCGGCGCCGTCGTTGGCATCGAGATCTCGGCTGGCTTCGACAGGCCGATCGGTTGAGATCAGCGTGAGCCCCGTCTCCGCGAACGCGGCGTATTGCTCAGCGCCATCGCGGGCGAAGCGATTGTCCCAGGAATTCGCGCCGCCAAGCGTGCCGAACATTGGCTCGATGCCGCGCTCCGCCAGGGCGATGTTGAGCGCGGAGTTTGGCTCTTCGGTGCCGGTCCACGCCAGCACGCGGGTGAGATCGATGCCGCGTCGTTCAAGCGTGGCGATGTCGGCCGCATCGTCGATCGACACTGACAGCATCATCTCCGGCGCCAGATTGTGAACGCGCACGGCGGCGTCATCGCTGTAGGTGATGAACACCACGCGGTTCAGCGCGTTCGCCTCGCGCACCACCGCCAGCACGTCCTCGTACGAAACGCCCCGCTTCACATCGAGTTGCAGGATGGTTCGGCCATTCGCCCAATCGAGCGCCTGGCGGAGCGTCGGCACGCGCGCGTCCAGCGCCGTACCCGCATCGTCCTCAAGCTGCAGCGCCTGGATATCCGCCAGCGTGTGCGCGCGGACCTCGCCCGTGCCGGTGGTCGTGCGGTCGAGCGTGTCGTCGTGCATCAGGATCAGCTCGCCGTCGCTGGTGCGGGCAATGTCGATCTCCAGCAGCGCCGGGACCTGGCTCGTCACATGCTCGAACGTCTCGATCGCGTTCTCGGCATAACCGGAGCTCGGGCCGCCACGGTGCGCGGCGACGATGGTGCGGCTGTTCGTGCGCAGACAATCGAAGAACGCGCCAACGTCGGCCGGCGCGAGCGCGTTCGCCTCAGCGGCTGTTTGCACCAGCGTGTCGTTGGTTTCCGTCGCCGGCGGCGTGCAGGCGGCGAGCGCGATCAGGGATATTGCGAACAGATGCGTCTTCACGAGAGATGCTCCTTCAGGAACGCGACGGTTCTCCCATCGGCGAGTTGTTTGGCGGCTTCGTCGTAGTGCTTGCCGCCTTCGCGGGTGAACGCGTGATCTTGCTCGGCGTACTCATGCACGACCGCCAGCGGATTGCTCTTCAGCGTTTCGCGGATCGTGTTCAGCGCCTCTACCGGGATGAAGGCGTCCTTCATCGGGTTATGGAGCATCACCGGCTTCTTGATGTTGTGGGCTTCGCCAAGCGCGGTGTGGATGCCGCCGCCATGGTAGCAAACGCTGGCGTCCGTATCGGTGCGCGCCGCCGCCAGGAAGGCGATGTAGCCGCCCATGCAATAGCCCATCACGCCAGCCTTCGCCGGGCCCATCGAGCGAGCATGCGTCAGCGTGGCCTGGATGTCGGTGACGCTCGCGTTCTTGTCGAGCTGGTTCATGTAGTCGATGGCCTGCTTCCACTCGGCCTCGGTCTGGTCGGTCAGGTCGATGCCCGGCTTGATCCGCCAGAACAGGTCCGGCGCGATCGCCAGGAACCCTTCGCGCGCCAGCCAATCGGCCTTGCCGCGCATCACCGCGTTGACTCCGAAGATCTCCTGGATCGCCACCACCGCGCCGCGCGGCGTGCCTGCTGGGCGGGCGACGTAGGCTTTGAACGCCCCGTCCGGACCCTGCACCTGAACCCATTCACCCATGATCGTCTCCTTGGCTGTCAGCCGCCGCTCGTCCGGGTTATAGACGGCTCAAGACAGCCGCGCGAAGCCGAAGCGAGGAAGAGCCATGAAGTTCACCGTCAACGTCGAATGCTCGCCTGAGGAAGCGCGCCGCTTCATGGGCCTGCCGGATGTCACGCCGATCAACGAGAAGCTCGTCGAAGAGATGGGCAAGCGCATGGAAAAGAACCTCGCGCTGATGAGCGGCGAGAGCATGATGAACTCGTGGATGAGCGTCGGCACACAGGCGCAGGACGCGTTCGTGAAGCTGATGACCGCGGGCGTCACCGGCGCATCTGCTCCACGTGAAAAGCCCTAAACGGCGCTTAGATATTTTCACATGAAACCGGGGACTATCGTCGCTCTCGCATCCGGCGCTGGACGCGCTGGCGTCGCGGTGCTGCGCTTGTCCGGACCGCAAGCGGGCGCGGCGTTGGAAGCGCTGACGGACCGCCCGCCGCCGCCGCCGCGCATCGCCGCGCGCCGCGCATTCTGCGAGCCCGAAAGCGGGCTCTCGCTCGATGACGGACTGGCGCTCTGGTTTCCGGGGCCGGCGAGCTTCACCGGCGAGGACGTCGCCGAGCTGCACGTCCATGGCGGCCCGGCCGTCGTCGCGGCGATGATCCAGGCGTGCCTCGCCGTGCCCGGCGTGCGGCCCGCCGAGCCCGGCGAGTTCACCCGCCGCGCCTTCGAGAACGGCAAGCTCGACCTGGCCGAGGCCGAGGGCCTTGCGGACCTCGTCGACGCCGAGACCGAGGGCCAGCGCCGCCAAGCGCTCCGCCAGCGCCGAGGCGCTCTGAGCGGGGTCTATGAGGGCTGGCGAGCCCGCCTGATCGAGGCGGCGGCTCTGATGGAGGCCGAGATCGATTTCCCGGACGAAGACCTGCCCGGCGAGCTCTCACGCCGCGCAGGCCCGATCCTGCAGGCGCTGGCCGACGACATTGCCCGCCACTTGGACGACACCCACCGCGGCGAGCGCATCCGCGACGGCTTCCGCATCGCCATCATCGGCCCACCCAACGCCGGCAAGTCGAGCCTGCTGAACGCGCTGGCCCAGCGCGAGGCGGCGATCGTCAGCGACATCCCCGGCACCACGCGCGACGTGGTCGAGGTGCGTCTGGTGCTGGCCGGCTTCCCAGTCTGGATCGCGGACACGGCGGGGCTGCGGGAGGCGGCGGATGCGATCGAGGCCGAAGGCGTGCGCCGGGCGCTGGCGCGGGCCGAGGAGGCTGATCTGCGGATCGGGGTGGTCGATGGGTCCGGCGCAGAGGGTGAGGCTGACGCCGTCCACGAACACCTTCGTTCGCACGACCTTCTGGTCATAACCAAACGCGACCTCGGCACAATGGGCTACGGATTTTCGGAGGCACTCGAGATCAGCGACTCCACTGGCCGGGGCGAGCCGCCTTGGGTATCGGCGAAGACTGGCGAAGGGGTGCCGGAACTCACCGCGCACTTGGTGGAGCGCGTCGCCGAAGCACTAGGCCGCGAGGAGGCGCCAGTGCTCACGCGGGCGCGGCATCGGAGGTTGGTGGAGGAGGCGCGCGACGCGCTGCTGCGTGCGATCCCGGCACTCAGTGCAGGCCCCGAATTGGCGGCGGAGGATGTGCGTCGCGCGGCGCACGCGATCGGCCGTTTGACGGGCCGCATCGATGTCGAAGATCTGCTCGAAGAAATCTTCTCAAGCTTCTGCATCGGCAAATAACACCAGCGCGAAAACCCGCATGGAATGCGGCGTTTCACGCGAAACTGGTGAAAGCGCTGTTCATACGTTTCGCGTGAAAACGCGCTCGTGTTGTGCGTGTGTCGAGCGCGAACGCATCAATCCAAGCTCACCCATTCCCGGGGCTTCGCGCAGCGAAGAGCCCGGGACCCATAACCCAAGACCCAAGCGAGTTTCCGCGCATCGAGCGTACGCATTCGAAGCCTGTGTTTATGGGTCCCGGACTGCGCTTCGCGCATCCGGGAATGGGTGCTTCAATAAGCAAGCGCAGCGCATCTCCGTGACGCCGCCGCGCGCGTCCTATATGAGCTTCCGCAACATGAGTTCTGAGCGCTCCTTCGACGTCATCGTCATCGGCGGCGGCCATGCTGGCTGCGAGGCCGCGACGGCGGCCGCGCGCCTCGGCGCGCGCACGCTGCTGCTGACGCACAAGCTCGAGACCATCGGCGAGATGAGCTGCAACCCCGCCATTGGCGGCCTGGGCAAGGGGCACCTAGTCCGCGAGATCGATGCGCTCGACGGAATCATGGGCCGCGTGGCCGACGCCGCAGGCATCCAGTTCCGGCTGCTGAACCGCTCCAAGGGCCCAGCCGTCCGCGGCCCGCGCGCGCAGTCCGACCGCAAGCTCTATCGCCAGGCCATGCAGGCGGCTTTGGCTGAACAAGCCAATCTCACGATCCTCGCTGCAGCGGTGGAGGACCTCATCACCACCGTCATCCCGGGCGAGCGCAGCGAGACCCGGGACCCAGGGGCCAATGACGGATCGGCCCCTGGGTCCCGGATGCCGCTTCGCAGCTCCGGGATGACGGAAGAGGTGGTGGGTGTGCGGACTTCAACAGGCGAGGAGTTCAGCGCGCCCCGCGTCGTCCTCACCACTGGCACGTTCCTGAAGGGCGTCATCCATATCGGCGACAAGCGCATCCCCGCGGGCCGCCACGGCGAGGCGCCGGCGATTGGCTTGTCAGACCGCCTCTACGCCGCCGGCTTCGCGCTCGGTCGGCTCAAGACCGGCACGCCGGCGCGGCTGCAATCCAGTTCCATCGATTGGGCCTCGCTGGAGCTGCAGCACGGCGACGAAGAGCCGTACCCGTTCTCGTTCCTGACCGAGCGGATCACCAACACGCAGGTCCCGTGCGGCGTCACCTACACGACCGCCGAAACTCATTCGATCATCGAGCAATCGCTCAACAAGTCCGCCGTCTATTCCGGCGCGATCAGCGGGCGAGGGCCGCGCTATTGCCCGTCGATCGAGGACAAGGTCGTGCGCTTCGCCGAGAAGAACGCGCACCAGATTTTCCTCGAACCGGAAGGGCTGGACGACGACACCGTCTATCCGAACGGCATCAGCACATCGCTGCCGGAGGATGTGCAGGAGCGCTTCATCCGCACCATCCCTGGGCTCGAGAATGTCGTCATCAAGCGCCACGCTTATGCGATCGAGTACGATTACGTCGATCCGCGCGAACTCATGCCGACGCTGGAGACGAAGCGCATCGCCGGCCTCTATCTCGCCGGCCAGATCAACGGCACCACCGGCTACGAAGAAGCGGCCGCACAAGGCTTGATCGCTGGCCTCAACGCCGCGCGCGCTGCAAGCGGGGCGGGGCCGTTCGAGGTGACCCGCGCTGAGGGCTACATCGGCGTGATGATCGATGACCTCGTGACGCGCGGTGTCACCGAGCCATATCGCATGTTCACCTCGCGCGCCGAGTATCGCTTGTCGCTGCGCGCCGACAACGCCGACCAACGTCTCACGCCGAAGGGCGTTGAGCTGGGTTGTGTGGGCGCCGAGCGCACGCGCAAATTCGCCGATAAAATGCGGGAAATCGAAGCGGCGCGCGCGCTGGCGAAATCGCTGCAGCTGACGCCGGTGCAAGCAACGCGCGCCGGTCTGCAAGTGAACCAAGACGGCCAGCGCCGCGATGCGCTGCAGCTCTTGGCGTATCCGTCGATCGACTTTGAAAAGCTGCGCGGCGTGTGGCCGGAGCTTGGCGCGTTGTCGAAGCAGGCGCGCGAGCAGCTTGAGATCGACGCGCTGTACTCCGGCTATCTCGAACGCCAAGCGCTCGATGTCGAAGCGTTCAAGCGCGACGAAGATCTGCGCCTCGATCCGGCGCTCGATTACGCCAGCGTTGGCGGCTTGTCGGCGGAGGTGCGCGAGAAGCTGACGCGCGCGAAGCCGGTGACGCTCGGCCAAGCCGCGCGCATCGAAGGCGTGACGCCCGGCGCGCTGACGGCGCTGCTGGCGCACGTCAAACGCCCGAAGGCGAAGACCGAGAAGAGGGCGTGATGCAGCGCGATGTGTTGTTCCTGATCTCCGCGCCGTTCGAGGATTTGGGCGAGCCTTGGTTCTGCGCGTCGTGCGCGATGATGGAAGGCGCGCTGTTCGCCAATCCGCATTGGAGCGAACTGATCGACGTGCGTCGCGTCGCGTTCCCGCGTCCGCGTGAAGAGGTGATCGCTTTGATCGGCGTCGAGAACCAAAGCTTGCCGGCCCTGGTGCTGCCCGAGGGCGCGCCGGTGCCGCCGGAAGCCAAGGTGGCCGCCACGACGGGCAGGGCCTTCCTGGACGACCCCAAGGCGATGTCGCGCTATCTGGCCGCCACCTATGGCGGGGCGGGGCCGCATCCGTGATCCTCTTTTCGTCATTCCGGACGCGCGGAGCGCGATCCGGAACCCAGGGGCAAACACGCAGGTCCGTCACCCCCTGGGTTCCGGGCCTTCGCCACGCCGAAGCGGCTTCGGCCGCGCAGGCGGGTTCTCGCCGCGCGAGCCCCGGAATGACGGTTATGGGAGGCCGTTGGTGACCCAATATCGCGCAGAAGACCTCCGGCGCGATCTCGACGTTTCACAAGAAACAATCGCCCGGCTGGAGAGCCATCGTCGCCTGCTTGGGGAATGGTCTGAGCGGATGAATTTGGTCGGCCCGAAGGAGCTCGAGCTCTATTGGGGCCGCCATGCGCTCGATTGCGGCCAGCTGCCCAAGCTGGCCCCTGAGGCGAAGCGCTGGGTCGATCTGGGCGCCGGGGCAGGGTTTCCGGGGATTATCCTGGCCTGCCTGCTGGCGGACACGCCGGGCGCTTCGGTGCACCTGGTGGAAGCCACCACCAAGAAGGCCAAATTCCTCGAAGAATGCATCCGCGTCATCGGCTTACCGGCGAAGGTATTCAATGACCGCATTGAGGATTTTCGGGCCGGCGATGGCCCTTATGACGTGGTTACCGCACGTGCGCTCGCGCCCTTGCCGCGACTCATGGGCTATGCGAAGCCGATTCTCGATCGCGGTGCGCAGGGCTTGTTCCTGAAAGGCGCGGACCTAGACGCCGAACTGGCCGCGACCAACGCTCTGAATGGTGGGGCGTACCAAGTGGACGTGCTGGAGAGCATCAGCGATCCGCGCGGCCGCGTGCTTCGCATCACGAAGGCCCGCTGATCCCGTTTGCTCTCCGCGAAATGCGGAGTGAGGGGACATGCGGGTTCTGGCGATCGCCAACCAGAAGGGCGGGGTGGGCAAGACAACCACCGCCATCAATCTCGGTACGGCTCTGGCCGCGGCTGGTTCGCGCGTTCTGATCTTTGACACCGATCCGCAAGGCAACGCCTCGACTGGGCTCGACATCCACCCTGGGGATCGCACCGTCTCCTCGTATGACGTGCTGATCGCGCATCATCCTTTGTCGAAAGCGATCCTGCCGACGAAGGTGCCGAACCTTTTCATCACGCCAGGCGATGCGCGGCTCTCCGGCGTGGAAGGGGAGTTGTTGGGCGAGCTGCGTCCGCAATTCTTCCTGCGCAACGCAACTGATCAATTCCGCGCCGAAAGCGATCTTTCGATCGATTTCATGCTTGTCGATTGCCCGCCGTCTTTGAACGCTTTGACGGTGAATGCGCTCACTGCAGCGGACGGCGTTTTGGTGCCGTTGCAAACGGAATTCTTCGCGCTCGAAGGCCTCGCGCAATTGCTCGATACGATCCGCGCCGTGAAGGAAAACCTCAACGCGACGCTTGAGATTCAAGGCGTCGTGCTGACGATGTACGACAAGCGCACCGCGCTCTCTGATCAAGTCGCCGACGAAGTGCGCAACTATTTCCCGGACAAAGTCTATCAGACGGTGATCCCGCGGAACGTGCGCTTGAGCGAGGCGCCGTCGCACGGCCTGCCGGCGATCATCTACGACCAGAAGGCCGCCGGTTCGATTGCGTACATCAATCTTGCCCGCGAGTTGCTGGAACGTGAGCGGGCGAGGGCGGCGGCTGCCTAAACGCCGGGAAATTTTTACCGGTGGGCAACGATTTCCCACCAGCTTGTTAAGCACGAGAGCGAATCAGGGGTTCGCACCTTGGGGCAGGAGCAGACGATATGAGCGATTTTCCGAGACCGCGCGGACTGGGCCGCGGCTTGTCGGCGCTGCTCGGCGAACCGGTGCGTGCGGACCTCGCGCCGAAGCCCGCGCCGCAGCCGCCCGCGCAGCCAGCCTGGGTGCCGCCCGTTGCGCCGGTTGAGAACCGTGCGCCGGAAGCGCCGCCGGTGATGGCGCCGCCGTTCGAGGTTGAACCGCCGAAGCCGGCCGCGACCACGAACGTGTTCGAACTGCCGGTCGCGCACACGCCCGCACCGACGCCGCCCGCGGCGCAAATCGAAACGCCGGCGCCGACGCATGCGTCGGCAGGCGAGGTGGGTCCGCGCGGCATTCCGATCGATCTCGTGCAACGCAATCCGAGCCAGCCGCGCCGTCACTTCGACGAAAGCGAACTGAGCGATCTGTCGAACTCGATCCGCACACACGGCGTGCTGCAGCCGATCCTCGTGCGTCCGTTGCCGGACGGCAAATACGAGATCGTCGCCGGTGAGCGTCGTTGGCGCGCCGCGCAACGCGCGGGCTTGCACAACATTCCTGCCGTCGTGCGCGAGCTCAACGAAGTTGAGGTGCTCGAGATCGCCATCGTTGAGAACGTGCAGCGCACGGATCTCAACCCGATCGAAGAAGCGCAAGGCTTCCAAGCTTTGATCGATCGCTTCGGCCGCACGCAGGAAGAGATCGCCGAAGCTGTCGGCAAGTCGCGCCCGCACATCGCCAACATGCTTCGTTTGCTGAAGCTGCCGGACGATCTGCAAGAGATGGTGCGCGACGGGCGTCTCTCGTCCGGCCACGCACGCGCAATTCTCACCGCGCCCGATCAACACGCGCTGGCGCAGCGCGCGATCAGCGAAGGCTTGAACGTTCGCGAAGTTGAGCGCCTGGCGCAGCAAGCGAAGGACGAGAAGCACGGACCGCGTGTCAGTTCATCGCCGGCCGCGGCTGGCAAGGACGCCGACACGATGATGCTCGAGCGCAGCTTGAGCGAAGCGCTTGGCCTCACCGTGACGATCACGGGGAAGGGGGATCAGCCGGGCGAGCTGCGCATCTCGTATCGCACGCTCGCGCAGCTCGATGACGTCGCGCGCCGTCTGCGCGGCGGCTTCTAAAGCACCAACAAGCGAACCAAGAACACGACCAGCATCGCCGCGACGCCAAACCCGGCGGCCGCGGCGATGCGCCGTTTCGGCCAAACCATCGCGCCGAACGCCGCGCCGAACAGCAGGCCTGGCCAGCCCATCACGACCGCGATCATGATCCAGTCCAGCGGCGTGAAGTGGAGCGAAATGTCTGACATCGCCGCCACGATACACGGTTGCGCAATCGAAGCGACGCGCGAAGATCGCGTGTGAGGCAGGTGAGCGATGCGATTTCGGTCTTGGCTCGGGCTAGCGGCGATCGCGCTTGTTGGCGCAGGCGTGATCGTGGCGTGCCTTGCGGCCGGAGACGTACGCGCACGCACGGCGCGTCTCGCGGCGGAGCGGCAGATCTCGCCCACGCGCAACGGGCCGATCGAGTACGCGACTTGGGGGCAGGGGCCGCCCGTGCTCGTCATCCACGGCGCTGGCGGGGGCTTCGATCAGGGGCGATTGATCGCTGAGGCCTGTGGCGGCGAAGGCTTCCGCTGGATCGCGCCGTCGCGCTTTGGCTATCTTGGCAGCCCGCTTCCGCCGGATGCCTCAACAGCGGCGCAAGCGGATGCGTTCGCCGACTTGCTAGATCACCTCGGCATTGAGCGCGTGGACGTGCTCGCCTTCTCGGGCGGCGCGCCGCCCGCGCTGCAGTTCGCTGAACGACATCCCGAACGCGTTCGCAGGATCGCGCTGCTTTCTTCCGCGCCCTTCACGCCTTATGCGCCCGATACGCAGGCCCGGGCTCTACCCGACTGGCTCTATCAGGCGCTCTTCGGCAACGACGCGATCTACTGGACGTTATCGCGGCTCGCTCCCGCTGCGCTGGGGCGTGCATTTGATGCGCGCCCTGAACTGCGCGCTGGCCTTTCCGCCGATGAGCACGCCTTCGTTTCACGTCTTGTCGACGCCTTCATGCCGGCGTCGCATCGTCTTGACGGCGTGCGCAACGAAGGCGCGGCGATTGATCCGCGCGCGGCCTATGCGCTTGAGGGCATTGCGGCGCCGGCGCTCGTTGTTCACGCACGCGACGATCGGCTGAATGATTTCGCGATCAGCGAAGCGCTTTGCCACCGCCTCCCCAATGCCGACTTTGTTTCCTTTGAGAGGGGAGGCCATTTGTTGCTTGGCCATCACGCCGAGGTGCGTGAGCGTGTCTCGGCTTTCCTTGAGGATGAGAGCGCTACGGCTTCGTGCTAGCCTTCAACGTGGCGATATAGGCCCACACATCGTCGATATCGTCCGGCGCGACCACGTAGTGCGGCATCAGAACGTGTTCGGAGCGCATCCAGGCGCTGAGCGCGATGCGGGTCATGCCCGGCGTGTCGGCGATCTGGTTGAAGGTGGGCGCCGCCAGATTGACGCTATGGTCGCCGTCGCCCACGCCGTGGCACGCGCCGCAATTCTCACGTGCGTAGACCAAGCCGCGCGTGACATCGCCCGTGCCGAGATTGGCGCCGGAGGAGGGCGGCTCCGCGACATTGGTGCAAGCGGCAAGCAATCCCGCCAGCAACGCTGAAACAATCCGCATGCCTGGCTCCTTATTCAACCATGCTGCGCTCAGTGTTTCACGGCGCACTTGAGCGCGATCAATTCCCCACCAGCTTCGCCACGCCGCGGAACGCGTCGGCGGCGATCAGCTCTTGCGGCGCGCCGGCGGTCTTGGCGCGCAGCTCGGCGTTCCACAGCACGTCGAACGCGGCGCTGAGTTTCTTCGCGTTCCACAAGCGCGCTTGCGCGGCGACGGCGTCGCGTTCTTTCCAGAACACCGGCGGCCGCAACTTGGCGACAGCGTCGCTGGGGCTTGCGCCTTCGTCCATGGCCGCGCGCACGTCGCGCAATTGCAGCATCCGCCGGCCCAGCGCGCGCAGCGCCGACACACCAGAGAGATTGTCGATCCGCGCCAGCGACTCGACTGTATCCGCGACACGGCCCGCGGCGGCGTAAAGGCTCGCAAGATCGAGCGCGCTTTCGTTTTCGCCGGCCATCAATTGCGTGATGTCGGCGATGCTGAGCTTGCGGCCAAGCTCGTGCGCGTAAAGCGCCAGCTTCTCGATTTCCTTCCGCACTAGCCCTCGATCGGGGGGCAGGGCGGCGAGGAAGGCGTCTTGCGCGTCGCGCTCGAACTCGACGCCCAGGTCCCCTGCCAGCGCCCGCGCGAACTGGTGGCGATCAGCTTCGCTCTCTTCATAGAAGGGGAGGCAGGCCGCTTTCTTCGCGTCGTTAAACTTTTTCACGATCTCGGCGGTCGATGCGAAATCGCCGCCTTCGATGATCAGATAGCCGCTCGGCGCCCCCGCCTCGATCTGCTTCAGCGCATCGAGCAAAGCCGGGTCAGCGCGCTTTCCGTCCACACGCGCCCACACGATCGTCGGCCCGCCGAGCAGCGATTGCGCCGCCAGCGCATCGGCCAAGCGCGCGCTGTCCTTGGCGATTTCATCCTCGCCAAGCTTCGTCACCGCGTAAGGATCGTCCGACTTGCCCAGCGCCCAGGCGGCAAGCTTCTGCGCGGCTTCGTGTACGAAACTTTCGTTCGGCCCGTAGAGAAGAACGGCGCGCGCGTTCTTGTCCGGCGCGTCGAGAAAACGCCGAACGCCGGCGCTGGCGATCTTCAATTCTGTTCCGCCCGCGCTTGCGCCATGCGCAGCGCAAGCTCAGCCCGGAAACGTTGCGCCAGCACTTCGGCCGCGCGCTCGCGCGCATCGTCCTGCGCGGCGATTTCGCCGAACGCGGCTTCGGGGATGTCGTAATTGGCGATCGCGTTGACGGAGCCGCGCATGATCTGGCGGCCGCTGCCTTGCGGCGGCGTCAGCACGTAATTGGCGGTGATGCGCAGCTCGGCGCGTGTCGCCGATTCATCGAGACGGATGCCGAGGCCGGTGACGCTCTCTTCAAGCGTGATCCGGAGATCCGTCGCTTCGCCCGCGCCGGCTTCGACGGCGAGGATGCGATCGAGCTCGGTCTTCAGCACGTGGCCGGCTTTGCCCTCGATCTCTTGCACGTGGATGTTGCCGATCGCCGCGCCGGCGGACTGCGCGTACATCGGCTGAAAGCCGCAGGCCGACAGAAGCAGCGTCAGCGACGCCAACAGGATGCGCATCAAGCTCTCCTAACCCGCGACGATATTCACGATCCGGTCGGGCACGACAATGATCTTACGGACGCTCTGGCCTTCGAGGAAGCGTTTCACGTCCTCATTGGCGAGCGCGGCGGCTTCCACCGCGTCCGAGGCGAGGCCCTTATCGACGGTGATTTCGCCACGGCGCTTGCCGTTCACCTGGATCGGCAGGGTGACGGTGTTGGACGCCGCCAAGGTGGGATCAGCCACCGGCCAGGGCGCGGTCGCCGCGAACGGCGCAAAGCCCAACCGCTCCCAGCATTCCTCGGCCAGGTGCGGCATGAAAGGGGAGACCAGCTGCGTGAGGATGCGCAGCGCCTCGCCGCGCGCGAACACGGCGCCCGCATCATCGCCCTTCAGCTTGGCGATGGCGTTGACCAGTTCGTAGCAGCGCGCGACGGCGCTGTTGAAGCGGAAGCCCTCGATCGCATCGGTGACGTGAGCGATGGCGCGGTGCGCGGTTTGGCGGAGCGCATGCGCATCGGCTTCCGTGTTGGGCGCGGCATCGCCCGGCTTCGGCGCCGGCTGGCCGTGGCCATCCACCAACGTCCAGACGCGCTGCACGAAACGCCACGCGCCCTCAACGCCGCCGGCGGTCCATTCCACGTCGCGCTCGGGCGGTGAGTCCGACAGCACGAACCAGCGCGCAACGTCAGCGCCGAACTCGGTGACGAACGCGTCGAGATCGACGACGTTCTTCCGAGACTTCGACATCTTCTCGATCGCGCCGACGACAACTGGCGCGCCGGTTTTCAGCTCAATGCGCTTGCCGTCACGGATCTCGGTGTCTTCCGGCAACAGCCAGGCGCCGGTGGCGGACTTGTAGGTCTCGTGAACCACCATGCCCTGCGTAAAGAGCGAGGCGAACGGTTCGCCGTTCGGCACGCCGTTGAGGAAGCCGCAATCGCGCATGGCGCGCGTGAAAAAGCGCGAATAGAGCAGGTGCAGCACCGCGTGCTCGATGCCGCCGACATATTGATCGACCGGCAGCCAGTAAGCCGCGGTCTTTTTGTCGAATGGCTCGCTCTCGTTGTTCGCGTCCGTGAAACGCGCGAAATACCAGCTCGAATCCACGAATGTGTCGAGCGTGTCCGTCTCGCGCAAACCCTTGCCGCCGCACTTGGGGCAGGTGGTGTTGCGCCAGCTCGGGTGGCGATCAAGCGGATTGCCGGGATGGTTCTTGTCGAAGGTCACGTCCTCGGGGAGCGTGATCGGCAGGCTCTCCTTCGGCGCCGGCACAACGCCGCAGCTTTCGCAATGGATCGCCGGGATCGGGCAGCCCCAATAGCGTTGCCGTGAAACACCCCAATCGCGCAGGCGATATTGCGTCGTGCCTTCGCCGGCCTTCAGCTTCACCAGCTCATCGATCGCGCGCGCGATCGCTTCGCGCGTCGAGAGCCCGTCGAGGAATTTCGAATTGTAGATTACGCCGTCGTCGGTGAACGCTTCCGTCGTGATCGTGTGCGTCGCCGCGTCCGCGCCCGGTGGCAGCACCACCGGCTTGAACGGCAATTTGTACTTGTTGGCGAAATCCAAATCGCGCTGATCGCCCGCGGGCGAGCCGAAGATCGCGCCGGTGCCATAGGTTGAAAGCACGAAATTCGCCGCCCAAACCGGCAATTCCCAGCTCGGATCGAACGGATGTTTTACGCGCACGCCGAGGTCAATGCCGAACTTTTCCGCCTTCTCGATGTCGGCTTCGGACGTGCCCAATTGACCGGCGCGCGCGACGAACTCCGCCACATCCGGCCGATGCGCGGCGATCGCTTTGGTCAGAGGATGATCCGGCGCCAACGCAAGGAAGCTCGCGCCGAACAGCGTGTCGGGCCGCGTTGTGTAAACCTCAATCGGGTCGCGCGCGTGGTTCGGTTCACCGGCAGGCGAGGGCGGCAGAAAGTCTGGCGCGCTGGCGATGTCCCACCAGATTTTCGCGCCTTGGCTTTTGCCGATCCAGTTCGATTGCATCAGCCGCACTTTGTCCGGCCACTTGTTCAGCGTGCCGATCGCTTCGAGCAAATCGTCGCCGTAGGCGGTGACCTTGAACATCCATTGTTCAAGCTCGCGCGTCTCCACCGGCGCGCCTGACCGCCAGCCCTTGCCGTCCACGACTTGCTCGTTGGCGAGCACGGTCATGTCGACCGGATCCCAATTCACTTTCTGCTTCTTGCGATAGACGAGACCCTTCTCCCAAAAGGCCAGGAACATCGCCTGCTGGTGCTTGTAGTAAGAGGGATCGCAGGTCGCGAGTTCGCGTGACCAATCGATCGCCAAGCCCAGCAGCTTCAGCTGCTCGCGCATCGCCGCGATGTTGTCGTAGGTCCAGCCCTTCGGATGGATGTTGCGTTCCATCGCCGCGTTTTCCGCCGGCAGACCGAACGCATCCCAACCCATCGGGTGCAGAACGTTGTAACCGTTCGAACGCCGGAAGCGCGCGATGACATCGCCCATCGTGTAATTGCGCGAATGGCCGACATGGATGCGCCCCGACGGGTAGGGGAACATCTCGAGGACGTAAGCCTTCTTCTTGTCCTTGGCCTCGTCAGGCGAAAGCGCGCGATGCACGTCGGCTTTCGCCCATGCATCACGCCATTTCGGCTCTACTTCTCGATGATTGTAACGCGACATTTCTTACGCCCTAGCCGGGCGCAAGAACCTCCGCAACCCGGCGCTTTGTCAGCCCCCGATTTGCGCAAGCCGAAGCTGGCGCGCGCGCTGCAGGATCGCGTTCTCGATCTGGATTTCAGTTTCCGGATCGACCGTCGCGTCCGTCCAGCCGGCGGCGGTTTGCTGCTGGCGGAAGATCGAGACGTTCAGCGCATCGGCGCGCAGGCGCGTGTCGAGGATGTACACCGTCGCCTTGAAGCGCTCGGTCGGCGTCGTCGGGTCGGAGTACCAATCGGTGATAATGATGCCGCCGAACGGATCGGCCGAAGCCAGCGGCATGAAGTTCAGCGTGTCGAGCGAAGCGCGCCACAGGAACGAGTTGACGCCGATGCCGCCCGTTTCGCTGTCGCTGCGATCATTGCCGCCGCCGAACAGCGAAATGCCGCCACGGCGGTTATCGTCCGCGCGGGAATCGCCCGTCTGGCGCTCATCGTCGCTCCGGAACATCGAGCAGGCCGAAAGCGCCAGCACCGCGGAAAGCATGATCGCGGCTTTCACCAGCGAGCGCCCAGCCAAAACCATCGAGTTTCCTCCGCCACAAATCTGTCTGCAGCGTCATCCCCCGACGCCGGCGCCCGCTCATATATCATGCGCGTCACGTGGGCCAGGGGTCCACTGCGAAGCCGGCGATGTTGTGGCGGCGGCTTGACGGAGAGCCCTCCAGGGCCATATCGGGGCCGAAATTTCGGTGGGTAAGCCCCTGGAGGGACCCCAGTTTTGACGAAATATTCGGGTAGCTGTGGCCTAAAGTTCACGCCTTTAGGCAACGGACTCGTCTATATTGGGTTGGTCTGTCTCGGGCGAACAGAAGGGGATTGGGTTGTTTAGGCCGGCCGTCATGGTGGCGATCGCGGGAGCTGTGCTAGCCACAGCTGGCGCAGCGCATGCCCAAACGGCCCCGGTGGCAGCCCCTGTGGTGGCCCCCGGGATCAGCGCCGGCCCGTCTTCGGATGTGCCCTGGTACCAGCGTTTCACCACCTCCCACGGCCTGACCGAGAGCATCACCGGCTCCCAGGAAAATGACCGCCTGCTGCCGCCCGCCTGGTCGCTGAGCCAGCGTTGGGGCGTCACAGTGGACGTCCGCGAAGCCGCCCGAGTCGAGCGTGACCCGGTGGGCAGCCGTGGCGACGAGACCTCGGTCGGCGCGTTCTACCAATTTACTCCGGCTGTCCGCGTCGGCGGCCAGGTCAGCGTCGAAACCGCCCGTGGCCCGGCGATTGCCGCCCCGGTGCGTCGCCGCGAAGAAGAGGCGGCCGCGAACGTCCGCCTCGAATCCGCGTTCCGCTTCTAAGCTAAAGCTTCAATCGCCGCGCAGCCCGCGAACCCGCGGCCAACAAGCATGCGCGCCGTTTTCGCGTTCACACCGCCCAGCGCGATGACTGGTCGCGCCGACGCGCGGGCGATCTGGCTCGCATGAAACGCGCCGAGCGGATGCGTGGCGGAAGGGCTGCGGCTCGGAAACACCGGGCTCAGCATGATGGCGTCAGCGATCATCGCAGCGCGCGCTGCGGCCTCGGCGGAATGCGCAGCGACGGTCGTGAGCCCGAACCGCTCGGCGCTTGGAAGCAGGCGCTCCGGCCAATGCACGCCGTCCGCGCCGACGCGGCGGGCGAGAGCAGGGTCAGCGGCGATCAGTAGCTTCAGCCCGCGCCGTCGCGCCACGCGCGCCAAACCACGCGCCGTCTCCAAGCGATCCGCCGCGCCGAAATGGCGAAAAACCACAGCCGCGCCGCGCGGCAGCTTTTCGGCGCTGGCCACGGGATCGGGGGTGCGTTCTGGGTCCGTGAAGAAATAGAGCGATGGAATCGCCGGCCGGCCCGCATCGCGGTTGAGCCGCGCCGCCAGTATCGCTAGTGCCTGACGATCATCCATGAGCGACGCTCAAACCTCCGCGCGTGTTTCACGCGACGCCATTTTGGACCGCATCGCCGCCGCCGCGAAAGCGGCTGAGCGCGATGCGGGTGCGGTGACGCTTGTCGCCGTCTCGAAGGTGCAGCCGGATGAGCGCATCGAAGCCATGCTCGCCGCCGGCCAGCGTGTGTTTGGTGAGAACCGCGTGCAGGAGGCGCAGACGCGCTGGAGCGAACGCCGCGCGCGCTTCCCGGATTTGAAGCTCCATCTCATCGGCCCGCTGCAGAGCAACAAGGCCGCCGACGCGTTCGCGCTGTTCGACGTCATCGAGACGCTCGATCGCCCAAAGCTCGCCGCCGCATTCGCGGAGCTGGCGCAGAAGCTTGGGCGGTGTCCGGAGCTTTTGATCCAGGTCAACACCGGCGAGGAGCCGCAGAAGGCCGGCGTTGCGCCACTGGAAGCGGACGCCTTCATCAAGGCCGCGAGCGAGGAATATGGCCTGCCGATCGCTGGCCTCATGTGCATCCCGCCGGCCGAGGAGCCGCCGGCGCCGCACTTCGCGCTGCTGGCGAAGATCGCCGCCCGCAACGGCTTGGCCACGCTTTCCATGGGCATGAGCGAGGATTTCGAAACCGCGATCCGCTTCGGCGCCACGCATGTGCGTGTGGGCTCGGCGCTGTTCGGCGATCGCATTTATCCGTCCGAACGGTAAACGATCACGTCCACGTCATTGCCTTCGCTTAAGAGTTTTCACGTCTTGCAAACGTTCTGAAGCGCAGCATCATCGTTGCGAAACAGAGAGTTGGCGATGGCATCGCGCGATACGACCATCCTTGTGATCGATGACGACAACGACCTACGCGAGGCGTTGGTCGAGCAATTCGATATGGAAGACGGCTTCGCCGCCACCGGCGCGGGCACAGCCGGGCAGGGCCTGATCCTCGCCAACGAAGCCCGCCCCGCCGCCATCGTGCTCGACGTCAGCCTGCCTGACATGGACGGCATCGAAGCCTGCCGGCAATTGCGCGAGCAAGGCGTGCGCGCGCCGATCATCCTGCTCACCGGCGCGGCGCGCGAAGAAAAAGATCAGGTCGACGGTCTCGACGCCGGCGCCAATGATTACGTGCTGAAGCCGTTCAAGTTCTCGGTGCTGCTCGCCCGCATCCGCGCGCATCTGCGCAGCCACGAAGCCAGCGAAGACGCGGTGTTCGCCATCGGCCCGTACGAATTCCGCCCGGCGATGCGCCTCTTGGTCGATAGCGCGCAGAAGAAGATCCGGCTGACCGACAAGGAAACCTCGATCCTGCGCTACCTCTATCGCTCCGGCGAAAAGCCGGTCGGCCGCGAAGAGCTGCTGCGCGAAGTCTGGGGCTACAACGCCAACGTCACCACGCACACGCTGGAGACGCACATCTATCGCCTGCGCCAAAAGATCGAGCCGGACGTGCAAAGCCCGAAGCTCCTGATCACCGAAACCGGCGGCTATCGTTTGCAGGGCTAAGCGCGCTCCCGCTTCTCATAAAGCGCCGCCACCTTGCGCGCTTCGCGGGCGATCGCGGGCGCGCAGCTCGGGCGGCTTCAGCACCTCGATCTCGGCGCCGAGCCGCAACAGATGGCGCGCGGAATAGTCGATGCTCTCGACCGGGATCTCCGCCTTCACCCAGCCCTTCGGCGACGTCGCCTTGTGCGCAGTGTCGACGGCTTGCGCGGAAGCAGGGCTTACGTCGCGCAGCAATTTGAGGCCGGCAGGGGAGAGCTTCACCACAGCCGTCGCATTGATCTGACGGGACTCGAAATCTTTCACCCACGCATCCCAATGCCGCGCGAGATCGAAGTGCTGCGGGCGTTTGAACGTCGCGCCGAGCACTTCAAGCTCTTTGATGTTGGACACACGATACGTGCGTGGCTCGCCGCGACCCGCGCCGGCCACGAGGTACCAAAGCCCTGCTTTCAGCACGAGCCCGAGCGGCTCAAGCTCGCGCGTCACCAGCTCCTTCCAGCTTTCGTAGCGCACGCGGATGTGTGTCTCGCGCCACACCGCGGCGGCGAGCAGCGGCAGAATGTTGGGCGCGGCGGCGGGGCTGTACCAGGCGACGTGATCGAGATGAAACCGCGCCGCCACACGCTGCGCGCTTGCGCCGGACTCCGGCGGCAAGCTCGCGAGCAGTTTCAGCTGCGCTGTCGCGAGTTCTGGCCCGAGCCCGAGATCGGAAGCCGCGCTGCTCGCGCCGGCGAGCAGGATGGCGTCCGCTTCCGCCGCCGTGAAACCGGTGAGCCGCGTGCGATAGCCCTCGTGCAGCGCAAAGCCGCCGGTGCGGCCGCGCTCGGCGTACACGGGCACGCCGGCGGCGCTCAGGTGATCGATGTCGCGATAGATCGTGCGCACCGAGACTTCGAACTCACGCGCCAACGCATCCGCGCTGAGACGCCCGCGCATTTGCAGCAGGATCAAAATCTGGAGCAGGCGGCTCGCGCGCATTTTTCGAGCCTAGCAGAAAAACCTGACGTGTCCTGTCAGGTATAGAGGGCGAACCTGCGCGGGTCCTCAGGAGCCCGCCCATGAACGAACAACGCCGCATGCTTCTCGCCGCCGCCCTGCTGCCCGCCGCCGGCGCCCGCGCCGCCAGCCAAGGCGGCAGCCCCGCCACACCGCGCGCCGTGCCGCCAGGCCGGCCTGGCCAGTTCGATTTTCTCGCCGGCGAATGGCGCATCGCTCACCGCCGCCTCACCGCGCCGAACACTTGGGATGTGTTCGAAGGCGAGGCGACCTGCTGGAGCATTCTCGGCGGCGTCGGCAGCATCGAAGAGCTGCGCATCCCTGCGCGCAATTTCGCCGGCATGGGTCTCAGGTTGCTCGATGTCGAAGCGCGCGTCTGGAATGATTTCTGGGTCAATGCACGCAGCGGCGCGCTGACGCCGCCCGGTCAGACCGGCGGCTTCATCGATGGCGTTGGTACGTTCGAGGCCGATGACATGGACGGCGAGACGCCGATCAAAGTGCGCGGCATCTGGGATCGCATCACGCCGAATTCCTGCCGCTGGCGCCAACTCGTCTCGCGGGACGCCGGCGCGAGCTGGGAGGAAAACTGGCTGATGGATTGGACGAAGGTATGAGGTGATCGGCCCGGCGAACGCAGCATAATGCGCGTTCGTGGGAGGCGCCGTGCACGTTCATCATCTCAATTGCGGGACGCATTGCCCGCTCGGCGGCGCGCTGTTTGACGGCGCGAGCGTCGGGCCGCTCGCGAACATCCCGACGCATTGCCTGCTGATCGAAACGCCCAGCTCTGGGCTCGTGCTGGTCGATACCGGGTATGGTCTCGAAGACGTGCGCCGCCCGCACGCGCGCTTGCCATGGCTGTGGCCGGCGATCCTAAACGTTCGTCTGCGCGAAGCCGATACGGCCGTGCGGCAAGTGGAAAAGCTAGGCTTTGCCGCGCGCGATGTGCGCCACATCGTGTTGACGCATCTCGATTTCGATCACGCCGGTGGGCTTGAGGATTTCCCTGAAGCGCGCGTGCATGTGTTGGCCGATGAGCATGCGGCGGCGAAGGCGCATCGCGGCTTTGTCGGCAATCAGCGCTATCGGCCGGGTCTGTGGGATGGTGTACGCGATTGGCGGCTCTACCGCGCGGATGGCGCCGGCTGGCTCGGCTTTGACGCCGTGCGGGATCTTGAGGGCTTGCCGCCGGAGATTCTGATGGTCCCGCTCAGGGGCCACACATTGGGGCATGCCGGCGTCGCCGTTGCAGCAGCCGATGGCTGGATGCTGCACGCCGGCGACGCCTATCTGCATGCGGGCGAGATGAAGCTCGACCGCCCGTTCTGTCCGCCAGGACTTGCGCTCTACGAACGCGTGATGGATTCCGATCATGATGCGCGTTTGCGCAATCAAGAACGTCTGCGCGCCCTGAAACGAGAGCGCGCGGACATCACTTTGTTCTGTTCACACGACCACAGCGAATTGTCGGCGCTGCAGCGCGCCTGACTACGGATTGGTGTTCGGGTTGCCGTCGGTCGCGTCTTCGACAGCTTCCGCGGCGTTGTCGCCAGCTTGTTCGATCTCGTTGCCGGCTTCGCGAGCGGCGTCTTCGATGTCGTTGCCGGCGTTTTCCAGCGCGTTCTCGGCTGGCGTGTCGGTTTCGACCGTCGTCGTTTGACCGCAAGCAGCCAAAGCGAACATGGCGAGAGCCGCCGTCGCGGGCGCGATGAATTTCAGCATGATTTCCCTCCTCGCGCGCGGACCACCCGGCGCCGGAGTCATAAACGTGCGTTTACCGACACGGTTCCCTACGCCAGCGCAGCAGCCATATTTTTATGGAAATGGGCGATCGCCGCCTCGAAGCGCCCGAACGTGAAAGCGTCGTTGGCGTCGCCCTGCATGCCGTGCTGGATCGCCATCACCATGGCGCGGTCTTCCTCGGCGCCCGTCTGGCTCACGAACGCGCCGTCCTTCTTGGCCGCGGCCAACGCGTCCTCATCGCGGCCCTTGTTGGTGAGCAGATAAGCGTGCGTGTTGGTGGCGGCTACGCCGTTCGGCTCCAGCACGATCATCACGGTGTGGCTCGACAGCTGGATCACCAGCGAATTGGGAAACACGTGATGCACCTTGGTGAGATAGCCGCCGACGCGGCGCTCCTCCGCCGGCACGTTGCGCAGCTTCTCAATGCGCTGGAACGGGAAGATCACACGCGAGTTGCGACCGAAATGTTCGACGACATTGAGATTGTCGAAGCCGTAGGGGAGGAAGCTTTCGGGGTGCGTGTGCTTGATGTGATAGCCTTCGAGGAAGCCTTCCAGCACGATCTTCCAGTTCGCTGGCGTGTCGCGCACGCCGCTTGAATAGACGTGCTGATCGGCGCTGATCAAAGTCGGGATGTCGTCAAACGCATCCGCGCGCGGCTCGCTCTCCTGCGTAACGAACACCAGCCCGCCATGCTCAACCGCATGCACCTGCTTCAAGCCGTGCTTCGCTTTGTCGAGCCCCGGAAAGCCTTCCTTCTCGCCCGGCACGAACCGCAGCGCGCCATCGAGCCCGTAGGACCAGCCATGATAGCCGCACACCAGTTTCGCCGCGCAGCCTTGCTCGGCGGCGACGCGCATGCCGCGATGGCGGCAGACATTCTGAAACGCCCGCACCACGCGATCCTCGCCGCGCACCACCACGATCGGCACGCCGGCCGCGTCGCGGGCGATATAGCTGCCGACATCCGGCAGCGATGCGCTCGGGCAGAAGGGGACGGGCATGCGACGCAGCACGCGGCTGATCTCTGCGTCGAGCCGCTCTTGGGTTTTGTAGTTCGCGACCGGCTCGCGCCAGATCGCCTCGCCCATGTCGGTCGAGCGCTCGGCCATGTGCGCGAAGATGCGCTCGGTCAGCTCATTGTCGTTTAGGAGCGCGGTTTTTGTCATGGCGCTTCCTCCCTGATGCGGAGGCTAGTCCAAGCGCGGCGCCGGCGCGAGATTGTCGCCACGGCATGACGCGGCGCAAAAACACGAAGGCCCGGATCGCTCCGGGCCTTCAGCTTGCTTGTACTGGCATGTGAGCGTCTCAGGCGACGATCAGAGCAGCTTGGTTCAGGGTGGCCATGGCCATCGGCAGGAAAACGGCGGCGGCGGCGATCAGGCTGTAGAACTTTGTCATTTGCTTTCTCCCCCGGATCAATCTCGATCCGATGAGAGGAAGGTAATAGGCCGTTCGCGGTATCGCTGTGCCGCCGGTCACACCGCCGATTTCGGGCGCACCACCATCGCCACATCGCCAGATTTGAGCGCTCGCGTATCGACGATGTCGAACCAGCGCCGCTCGTCCACGCCAGCAAACAGCGCCTTGCCGCCGCCCAGCAGAACCGGGTGCACGATGAGCCGCAGCTCGTCGAGCAAGCCGGCCTTGATCAAGGACGACACCAGGGCCGCGCCGCCGATGGCGTAGATCGGCTTGCCCGCGCGCGCCTTTAGCGCCCGCACTGCTTCGAGATCGCGGATGAAGCTCACGTTCGGCCAGGGCGACGCATTGAGCGTGTTCGACAAAACAATATGCGGCGTGCGCTGCGCGAACGCACCCCAACGAATCTCCTCCGGCGTCGGGCGTTTGCCGGAGAAGGGGAGCGCATCGTCGGGCCGCTCAATCACGGCCGTCCAATATTGCTCGTACCCAGGCCACATGCCGCCGCCGAGCAGGCAGGTGTCGACCTCGCTGGCGAGATCGTACGGATCGTCCCAGGCTTCGACCCAATCCTGTTCGCCGTTCGGCCCTTGGATGAAGCCGTCGAGCGAAACGTGCATGCCGCCAATAATTCTGCGCATCGTCTTGATCCTAAGGCGCGCCGCATCGTTTGCGCACCGCAAGCGGATGCACGTGACGACGCGGCCAGTCCTGGGTTTGTTTGCCTAGGCGGCGTTCTGCGCGAACACCGCCATTTGCGCGTTGAGCGCGCGCTGGAACGCGGGCCGCGCTTCGCAGCGTTTCAGATACGGCCCAAGCACCGGGTGGCCGGTCACAAGGTCGGTGTGCCGCAGAATGCGCAGCACGGTGACCATCATCAGATCGCCAGCGGTGAACATGTCGCCTTCGAGATAGTCTTTGTCGCCAATCCAATCAGCGATGGCTGCGAGCCGCGATTGCAGAAACTCCGCTGCGGCGGGCCGGCGCAGCTTTCCCCACTCCTGGTCGGCGTTGAACAGGTCGATCTGCACGAGATTGGCGATTGCCGGCTCGAGCGAGTTGAGCGCCGCGAACACCCACGCTTTCGCGCGCTCGCGCGCATTTGGATCGCGCGGTAGCAGCGCGTCGCTCTTCTCGGCGATATGCAACAGGATCGCGCCGGTCTCAAACAATGTCAGCGCCCCGTCCTCGATCACCGGCACTTGGCCGAACGGCTGCAGCGCGCGGTGCGCGGGCGCGTTGTTTTCGCCGAAATCGATCAGCTTTTGCTGATAGGGGAGGCCCGCTTCCTCAAGCGCCCAGCGCACGCGAAGATCGCGCACCAGGCCCTTGGCGAAATCCGGCACCATGCGGAACGTCGTGATCGTGATCATGTGTTGTTTCCTCGATCTCTGGTGTTTGTTCAGGCCTTGGCGAGGCGTTCGACGTAGGCCTGCTCGTTGTCGATGAAGCTGGTCCAGCCCTTGATGTGATCGTCGCGGACGTCGGCGCTTTGGAATGGCGTCTGATGGAAGGTCTGCGTCGTGCGGCCGTCCTGTTCGCTGAAGGTGACAGTGATCATCGTCTCGACGCCCTGCGCCTGCGTGCTCACTTCCCACTTGAACGTCATGACGATGCGTTCGTTCGGCACGAGCTCGACGAAATGGCCCGCCATCCAGCTCTCGCGGCCGGTTTCCTTGTGCTTGATGCAAGCGCGATAGGCGCCGCCGGCGCGGAAATCCGACTCAAGCTCGATGGTGTCGAAGTTTTTCGGCCCCCACCAGCGGATCATGTGTTCGCGTTTCGACCAGATCTCCCAAACGGCTGACGCCGGCGCGTTGAAGGTGCGTGTGATCGAGAGTTCGAGGCGTTCGTTAATTTGCGTCGTCATCGTTGGGGTCTTTCTTGTCCGCGAGTTCTGCGAGGTAGGATTCCATTTTGTCGAAGCTGCCTTCCCAGTGCTGGCGATAGCGGCCGAGCCAATCGTCCACATCGCGCAGCGCTTTCGCTTCGAGCCGGCACGGCCGCCATTGCGCGTCGCGCCCGCGGCTGATGAGGCCCGCGCCTTCCAACACTTTGAGATGCTTGGAGACGCTCGGCAGGCTGATCGGGATGGGCGCGGCGATCTCGTTGACGGTCGCATCCCCGAGGCTGAGCCGGGCAAGGATCGCTCGCCGTGTCGGGTCCGCCAGAGCCGCGAAAACGCGGTCGAGTTGGGCTTCGCTGTTCATGTATTTGCACATACGGCTAATTAGCCGATGATGCAAGTACAAAAAGAACGCCGCCGGAAATGAATGAAGGCCCGGAGCGATCCGGGCCTTCAGCTTGTTTGGATTGTCATAGGCGGATCAGGCGACGATCTGCGCTGCTTGGTTCATCACCGTCCACGCCATCGGGGCGAACACGGCGGCGGCGGCGATCAGGCTGTAAAACTTGGTCATTTGCTTTGCTCCCCCGGATCAATTCGATCCGATGAGGAGAAGGTATTAGACCCCTCGGCATATCGCTGTGCCCTTGGTCACGCCCCCGTTGGACGCGATTTAAGGCGTAGGCGGCGTGGCCGCGGCGGCGATCGAACCGAGCGCGCTCCGGACGGATTCTTCGCCAAATTCCGCGAGCAGGAATCCCAGCAGCACGAGCAGCTTGTCGGTGTCGCCAATGTTCACCTTGTCGATGCGCTTGAGTTCGGCGACCAACAGATTCTGTGCGTTGGCTTGCTGGCCGGTCATCAGCAGCAGCAGATTCACGAGGTCGTCGGCGTGGGTCTTGAACGACAGATTCTTGGTCAGCTGCACAAGGGCGAGGTCAGGGCTCTTGCGCACCAGCCGTATCGAGCGGCGCAACAAGTCCACTGCGCGCTGCAGCACCTCTTCGCCGACCACCGATAAGAGCGTGAGGCCGAGATTGTGCGCCTTGTCGGCGTCTTCCATCGTCGCCGCGTTGAACCTTTCGACGTCAGCCGCGACGGCGTGTTGCTCTTCCAGACTGACATTCTGCATCAGCGTGAAGCACAAAGTCGGCAGCGCGACTTTGGCGCGCTCGAACGAAATGCCTGCCATGATGCGCGTCACCGAAACCGCCCGCGGCTGCGCGCAGGTTCGGTCTGTCGCGCGGTCGGCGGCGGCGAGGAACGCCTGCAGCATGGCCATCGGGCCCACCGCAACGTCGCTATTGCCGACGCGCAGCGTGAACAGCGACGAGCGGAAAATCGCAATCGCCCCGAACGACGCCGCCAGCGTCTGCATGAGCAGATTGTGGTCGGCGGTGGCCTCGGCGTCGATCAGCCAGTTCATGCGCCGGACGATGTAGAGAGCGCCGAGGCTGGCGAGCGCGTTGATCGCGACATAGGCGAAGCTGGTTGTCGTGGTGAGCGCACGCCAAGGATCGGTGCGATAGCGCGAGACGATCTCGCCACCACCCACGATTGCGCCAAATACGATTGCCGCCACGTAGTAGTATATCGCGGTTGGGGAAACTTCGGGGCAGTTCAGAGCGCAGGCCGCTTGTGCGAAAGCGGCCGCGGCCGTCACTTGAAGACGAACGCGCGCGCCGCGCGTTTGGCAAAGTCGGTGAGTTCAATCTTGCCGGAATCGACCGAAACCCACTCAAGCTCTTTCAGGTAGTCGAGGCCAGGCATGGTGTCGTCGCCAACCTGTTTCTGCAGCGCTTCCAGCGTCATAGGCCCAGCCTGAGAGAGCGCGCCGACAACAAGCCGCGCCGCATGGTCGCCCGCATGGACGACCTTCTGCGTGGATTCCGTCGTTTCCGGCATTTTGCTGGTCAGGAAGCCGGCGACGTTGCTCGAAGGGGCGAAGGCGCTCATGCCCGTTAAGGTAGCATGGCGCGCCCGCACATTCCAGACTAGGCGAACAGTGGAGCGCTATTCCGCCGCCTTCGCGCCGCGCGCGGCCTCCAGGCGCTGGCCCAGAGCTGCGTGCTGTTCCCAGAGCTTCTTCGGCAGGCGATCGCCGAACTTGTTGTAGAAAGCCGGGATCAGCGAGGCTTCTTCGCTCCAGACGTCGAGATCGACGCTGGTGAGCAGCTCGAGCGCGTCATCGGAAAGATTGAGGCCCGACGTGTCGAGCGCCTCCGGCGTCGGTACGTAGCCGATCGGCGTCTTGCGCGCTTCGGCGGTGCCGTCGATGCGCTCGGACACCCATTTCAGCACGCGGCTGTTGTGACCAAAGCCCGGCCACACGAACTTGCCGTTCTGATCCTTGCGGAACCAGTTCACGAAGAAAATCTTCGGCAGCTTCGAGGCGTCGGCCTTTTCGCCGACGGCCAGCCAATGCGCGAAATAATCGCCCATGTTGTAGCCGCAGAACGGCAGCATCGCGAACGGATCGCGGCGCAATTCGCCGACCTTGT
>CAZZFE010000026.1:0-54561 GCA_964653495.1 uncultured Terricaulis sp.
ATAGAGCGCATCGTCATAGGTCTCGTACGCGCCAATCTGCGCGTTGAGATTGCCGGTGAAATCACCCGTCACCCAAGCCGCGTCGCCGCCTTCGTAATCGTCGGCCAACAGATCGCGTGCGCGCAGACGCAGATAGCGCGCAAACGCCGGATCGCCGTTCTCGACATAATCCGCCGCCGCGTTCAGGCGATCGAAGATGAAGAAAAAATCCTCCGCGTACGCGACCGAATAGGGCACAGCGAGATAGATCTCGCTCGTTGCCAACCGAGCGCGCAGGCCAGGATGCAGCGTATCAAGCGCCGGGTGACGGTCGAGCGCCGCAAGCGCGCGACGGCGGTTCTCTGGCGTCGCCGCCCACACGGCACCGCGATCATCCAGCAATTCATCGCGGCGTTCGGGATGCGACGCGAAGAAAGCGTCCAATGTCGCGCGCGTCGTGCCTGGCGGATACATATTCCGCGCCGGCGCCTCGGGCTGCACCGAGAGGAACGCCTCGCGCGTATTGTCCAAAGTCGAGGTCACCGGCCCACTGTTCATGCGGAAGAGGTCGCGCTCGCCGCCCAGCTCCGAATGCGCTTCCAGATACGCCGCCGCCGCCAAAGCCTGCGGATGGCGCTGATCCATGTAGAGCCGGTGCATGCGGTCGCCCGCCGCCAAAAGCTCCGTCACCGCCGCGCGTTCACCAGCGGTCAGCGCCGAGAGGTCGGGCGCCAGATGCAGCCGCTGCGTCCGCGCCAGGATTTGTTCGGTGCGGGCGGCGTCGAAGCTCGGCGCAATGCCGGCAATGGAGGGGGCGGAGGGCGCCGTGGCGCAGGCGGCGAGGCCCAAGGCCAATGCAAAGGGGGCCAGCGCGAAGGTGAGCTTTTTCATGGCCCACGCCGCTACCACGCCAAGCCGCTGCGTCCCAGGCGGAAGCGACCAAGCGCCCCGCATTGACGCCGCCCGCCCGCTCGCCTAAACCCCCCGCCTCGGAACGCGCCGCAAGGTGCGCCCGATGCCCTGGTGGCGGAATTGGTAGACGCACTAGTTTCAGGTACTAGCGGGTAACTCCGTGCTGGTTCGAGTCCAGTCCTGGGCACCATCTTTCGAAAAATCTATCCTACACCCCTGCGGCAGCGCCTAAGCTTGGCGTTGCGTGCGGGCTGATATACGCACCGGCCCCATGACTCCCCGGGACAAAATCCGCAACTTTTCGATCGTGGCGCACATCGACCACGGCAAATCGACGCTTTCCGACCGGTTGATACAGCGGACGGGGGGGTTGTCGGCGCGGGAGATGACCGAGCAGGTGCTCGATAACATGGATATCGAGAAGGAGCGGGGGATCACGATCAAGGCGCAGACGGTGCGCTTGGATTACCGGGCCAAGGACGGCCAGGATTATGTGCTCAACCTGATGGACACGCCTGGGCACGTGGACTTTGCCTATGAGGTCAGCCGTTCGCTGGCGGCGTGCGAGGGTGCGCTGCTGATCGTGGACGCCTCCCAGGGCGTCGAAGCGCAGACGCTGGCCAACGTCTATCAGGCGCTCGATCTCGATCTTGAGATCGTGCCGGTGCTGAACAAGATCGATCTGCCGGCGGCCGAGCCTGATCGCGTCAAGCAGCAGATCGAGGACGTGATCGGCCTCGACGCCTCCGAAGCCATCCTCGCCTCCGGCAAAACCGGCGACGGCATCGACGATCTGCTCGAGGCCATCGTCACCCGCCTGCCGCCGCCCAAAACCGGCGACCGCGATGCGCCGCTCAAAGCCATGCTGGTCGACGCCTGGTATGACGCCTATCTCGGCGTCGTCGTGCTCTTCCGCGTCATCGATGGCGTGGTGAAGAAGGGCATGCGCGTAAAGCTCATGCAGACGGGCGCGGATTATAACGTCGATACGCTCGGCGTGCTGCGCCCCAAGCGCGAGGATGTCACCGAGCTTGGCCCCGGCGAAGTCGGCGTGCTCACTGGCTCGATCAAGGAAGTGTCGGACGCGCGCGTAGGCGACACCATCACCGAGTATCGCCGCGAGACGGCCGAAGCGCTGCCGGGCTTCAAGCCGGCGCAGCCTGTCGTGTTCTGCGGCCTCTTCCCGCAAGACGCCGCGAACTTCGAAGACCTCCGCGCCGCCATGGGCAAGCTGCGCCTGAACGATGCGAGCTTCAGCTTCGAAATGGAAACCTCAGCCGCGCTCGGCTTCGGCTTCCGCTGCGGCTTCCTTGGCCTGCTGCACTTGGAGATCATCCAGGAGCGGCTGACGCGCGAGTTCAACCTCGAACTCATCGCCACCGCGCCCAGCGTCGTCTATCGCGTGCATCTGAACGACGGCAATTTGCTGGAGCTGCATAATCCGGCAGATCTGCCGGATGTCGTCTATATCAAGGACATCGAAGAGCCCTGGATCAAAGCGACGATCCTCACGCCTGACGAATATCTCGGCTCCATCCTGAAGCTTTGCCAGGATCGGCGCGGCATTCAGAAGGATCTCTCTTACGTCGGCTCGCGGGCGATGCTGGTGTATGAGCTGCCGCTCAACGAAGTCGTGTTCGATTTCTACGATCGCTTGAAGAGCGTCAGTCGCGGCTATGCGAGCTTCGACTATCAGATCATCGATCACCGCGTCGGCAATCTGGTGAAGATGTCGATCCTGGTGAACGACGAGCCGGTCGATGCGCTGTCGATGCTGGTGCATGCCGGCCGCGCCGAGAGCCGTGGGCGCGCCATGTGCGAGAAGCTCAAGGAGCTGATCCCGCAGCACCTGTTCAAAATTCCAATCCAAGCCGCCATCGGCGGCCGCATCATCGCCCGCGAAACCATCTCAGCCCTGCGCAAAGACGTGACCGCCAAATGCTACGGCGGCGACGCCAGCCGAAAGCGCAAGCTTTTGGACAAGCAGAAAGAGGGCAAGAAAAAGATGCGCCAATTCGGGAAGGTGGATATCCCGCAGGAAGCGTTCATCGCGGCGTTGAAGATGGATTCTGACTGACGCACGCGAAGCGAGCGTCAGTCAGAATCCATCCCGGACGGCCCCGGCGCTAAGCCGGGGGCGATCCGGGATCATGGCGCAGAGTGAACGCTATCGGCCGCGCAACGCCTCAAGCGTGACGACCGCAGTGCCACCGCACTCCGGGCACGACACGGGGCCGAAGTTCTGTACTGGCTTCCGGCGGCGCGCTTCCATCTGTTCTTCGACGGTGAACGTCGCCACGTCGAAGCTCGCGTCGCATTTCACGCATTTGTACCGTTTCGTAGTCGGCATGTGACCTTATCCTGGGCGCGCGCAAGCGCTAACGTGGGGTCATATTGCCTCATGATTCGCCTATCGTGACGAGTCAAATGAGGCTAGCGCGGATCGACGATGAGCCCGAGAAAACTGTTTATATCGTACTCGCATGCTGATGCGGCGTTGCTCGCGATTCTGAAAATCCATCTCAAGCCGCTCGAGCGCGCTGGTGCGATTGTTCCTTGGTTTGACGGATATTTGCTGCCTGGCGACGACATTGACGCGCGCGTTCGATCTGCGCTTGAGAAAGCGGAGCTAGTCGCGCTGTTGGTTAGCCCGGATTTCCTCGCTTCCGATTATTGCTACGACGTAGAAATGCGTGCTGCCGTTGCTCGACACGAGAGCGGTGACGCCCGCGTAATTCCGATTATTGTTCGCGATTGCCAGTGGCAGACAGCGCCATTTGGCCGGCTCCTTGCGCTGCCAACTGATGGCAAGCCGATCATGTCCGGCAATTGGACTGACAAGGACGAAGCATGGACGATTGTCGGGCGTGGGGTTGCCGCTGCCGCCGCCGCTAGCGCCAACAAAGCGGTGCGCGCTTCGGCGCAAAGGGCGGATGTGCAAGAGCCGGCTACTCCCGCACCTGCCACGACAGCCGAACCAATGCGGGTCACCTCGAAGAAGCGGTTCACAGACAGGGATCGCGACGACTTCAAGAATTCAGCGTTCGATCATATCGCGTCGCGGTTTGAAGTGTCCCTTCGAGCGCTGAGCGGCAACCTCTCTGGTTCTTTCCGGAGGATCGATGCCAACCGCTTTACGGGCACGATTTATCGCAATGGTGAGAAGGCGGCCGCATGCACGGTTTGGATTGGAGGCGGCACATTCCAATCCAATTCCATTTGCTATGTCGGCAACGATAGCGGCGAGACGAACAGCATGAATGAGTGGCTTTCTGTGGAGCCGACCGAAGACAGCTTGGGGCTCAAGGTGTCAGGAATGCGCGCGCGAGAAGAAGTGGTTCTCGATCCGAGCGCTGCCGCGCAGCATTTGTGGGCGCTATTCGTCGAGCGTCTGAACTACGGCTGACGGGCATGGCCGGCAAAGTCCTCTACCTCACCCGCCTCCGTCTCCGTTCGCGGCTCATGATCCCGCGTTTCTTCTTTGCCAACATTCCCATCACCATGCAGCTCATGCGCGCGCCGGGTTTTCTTGGCGGGGCGTCGATCATGGAGGCGCATGCGGTGTTTTGGACGATGTCGCTGTGGGAGAGCGAAGCGGCGATGCGTTCGTTCAAGACCGGCGGCGCGCATGGGCGGGTGATGCCGAAGAATGTCGATTGGAGCATCGAGTCCGCCGTCGCCGGCTGGTCGCGCGACACGCTGCCTAGCTGGGAAGAAGCGCACGCGCACCTCGTCGCCCACGGACGCGCCACGCCCGTGCGCCAGCCAACGCCGGATCACGCGAGCCTCAATTACGCGCCGCCGCGGGCGGTGTTGCGGTTCACTTTTCCAACAGCGCGCAAATAAATCTCTCAGTCATTCCGGCCGGAGCCGCGCAGCGGCGTAGAGCCGGAACCCAGGGCCACAGGCTCGTCGCTTGCCCTGGGTTCCGGGTATCGCTTCGCGATCCCGGAATGGCTGAGTATAGATGGCGGTATGAGAGCTCTGATCCTCGCCATCACCCTCGCCGCCTGCACGCCCGCCGCGCCGCCGACGGAGACATCATCCTGCTCCGCTGACGAAGCCGAGCGCGTGGTCGCGTCAATGTATTTCGGGCGCAACATTGGCGGCGCGCTTGGCGTCGATGATGCGGAATGGGCGGCGTTTCTCGATACCGAGGTGACGCCGCGTTTCCCCGATGGCCTCACCGTCACCGATGTCGACGGCCAATGGCGCGATAGCGAAACCGGCGCGATCGTGCGCGAGCCGTCGAAAGTGCTCACGCTGTTCCTCACCAACGAGGCAGAGGATCACGAAAAGCTCGATCTGATTGCCAACGCCTACAAGACGCAATTCCAGCAACAGGCGGTGGCGCTGGTGGTCGAACGCTCTTGCGTGACGTTTGAGTAAGGTGCGCGCACTGTGACCTCGGGCACAGTCGCGCCGGCGCAATTCCACCATCAGAGCGGCGTTTACAGCCGAGCGGCGCCGGTCTAACGCTGGCGCGCTCGCAACAAATGTGAGGGGAATTCTATGATGCGTCGCATGATGTTGGCCGCCGTCGCGGCCTTGACCCTGGCTGCGTGTGGCCAAGCCGGAACCGGTCCGTCGCTGCCGCCCGTGCAGGCCGGCGCGCAGGCGCCGTCAACGCAGACGCCGCAGCCGGGCGTGCAGCAGGGCAACGTCACCGACGAAGTGCGCCAACAGCTGATCACCAATATCGGCCAGCAGCTCGATCAATTCTCGCAGAATTTCGGCGCAGGCTCGACGCGTCCTGAAGGAATGAATGATGAGATCGTGCCGATGCAGCCGGCCACCGATCACCGCTGGAACGTCACCATGACAGCGAATACCGCGTACACGATCGTCGGCGCGTGCGACGGCGATTGCACCAATGTCGATATCGAACTGATCGATACGCAAACCGGCGGCGTCGTCGCCAGCGATATGCTGCCGGACGATTTTCCGGTGGTGAATTTCACGCCCACCGCCAACGGCACCTATATCGCGCGTCTGCTGATGCAGAATTGCACGATGGCGCCGTGCTACGCCGGCGCGCGCGTGCTCGCCGCGACCGGCGCTGCGCCGAAATAAGCTGGACGCTGGTCGCGAAAGCTTCAACGCCGCTCCGAAAGGGGCGGCGTTTTGCTTTAGCCGTACGGGTAACAAGCCTCGCGCTTGAGCTCGATGCCGAAATGCTGCGCCAGCACCGCGATGGCGTCAGCGTGCGCGGCGTAAGGATCGGAATTTCCCGGGCCGACGATGATCGAGCGGAAATGCGCCTGGTTGCGGCCAAGCGGCGGCAGCATCGCTGTCGCCAGCCCATGGCCTTCGCCATCGCGCAAAGTGAGGAAGAGCGGCGCGCTCTTCGTCAGATGATCCTTCAGGCCGATGTCGCGTTCGAACGCCGCCAGACCTGGGCGCGGCACATATGTGTCGCGCGCCAATTCCAGCGCACGGTGGAAATATTTATCGACCGCATGTTGCATCAAGGAAGCTTCGGCTTCCGCCTCGGCTTCCGTGTCGAGCGCGAACCACGTCCGCCCGCCCGGCGCGTCGCAGATGTACCGCATGAACAGAATGTAGCGCAGAATTCGCGCGCGGCTAAGCGCGCCGCTGCTGAAAGTTTCCAACAGTGGCGCGCCCGCCCGCCGCTCGTACGTGGTTTAGCTCAGCAGGGCCAAGTCTTAGCAGGGAACGTCCACGACCACGTATTGGTTTGCGTAGCGATCCCATTGCCGCTCGCGGCGCGTGCATTGGGGTTCGCCGCGATAGGGCTCGTAATATTCGTCGTCCGGCGCATAGCCGTAATCGCGCTCATACGCCGAACCCTGATCGGGATAGTTGGAGTAGCGCGGATCGTAGCCCTGCTGCTGGTATTGCTGGTTGTAATAGCCCTGCGGCGGCGCGCAGCGCTGATAATTGTCGTAGCAGCGCGATTGCGGCGGCGGATTGCGCGGCTGGCTTGCCGCAGCGCCGATCGCCAAGCCGAGAACGAGGCCAACGACGCCGGCGGCGATCTCGTCATTGTCATTGTCGCGATGACGGCGGCGGTCATAGCCGCGGTCATAGTGGCGGCCGCCATAATAGCCGTGCCGATCGCGCTCATAGGCATAGGCGCTAGGCGCGACACTGCCGAGCGCCAGCGCCAAGGCAGTCGCGCAGGCGATGATCTTGCGTTTCATAGATATGCTCCCACCCCGACGCTGCGCCATCGCGGCTGAATGCAACCTGAATCACGCCTGAACGGGCTGGCGGGCGGCGAAGCGGGCGCCTAGATACCGCCGGCAACAGGAGCCAGGGTTCATGTCCAAGAAGATCATCGCCGTGCTGGGCGCGACCGGCGCGCAAGGCGGCGGCCTCGTCCGCGCCATCCAGGCGGATCCGTCCGGCGAGTTTCAAGCGCGCGCCATCACCCGCGATCCGAACTCGGACAAAGCCAAGGCGCTCGCCGCGCTTGGGGCCGAGGTGGTGCAGGGCGATCTGACGGATCCCGCCAGCATCGAGCGCGCGTTCGCCGGCGCTTACGGCGCGTTCGGCGTGACGTTCTTCTGGGACCATTTCTCGCCGGAGCGCGAATTGGCGGAAGCCAAGCTCATCGCCGACACGGCGCGCAAAGCCGGTTTGAAGCACGTGATTTGGTCGACGCTTGAGGACACGCGCAAGCTCGTGCCGCTCGATGATCCGCGCATGCCGACCTTGATGGGCAAGTACAAAGTCCCGCACTTCGACGCCAAGGGCGAAGCCGACGCGCTGTTCGCCGGCTTGCCGACGACGTTCCTGCTGACGTCGTTCTATTGGGACAATCTGATCGGCTTTGGCATGAATCCAAAGCCCGATGGCAATGGCCGCTTCGCTTTCGTGTTGCCGATGGATGACGCAAAGCTGCCCGGCATCGCCGCCGAGGATATTGGCCGCAGCGCCTTCGGTGTGTTCAAGCAAGGCGATGCGTTGATCGGCAAATATGTCGGCATCGCCGGCGATCATGTCAGCGGCGCGGAAATGGCGGCGACGCTCTCTGAGGTGCTTGGCAAGGACATCTATCACCAGGCCGTGCCGCCGGACGTGTTCCGTGGCTTCGGCTTTCCGGGCGCCGACGATCTCGGCAACATGTTCCAGTACAAGCGCGATTTCGAAACCCAATTCCGCGCCGCACGCGATTTGGCCGTTGCGCGCCGCATCAATCCGGGGATGCTGACGTTCAAGCAATGGGCGGAAGCGAACAAGGATCGCATCCCGCTCGCGTAAGGCGGACCTGGGGAGGGGCTAATGCGTGGATTTGTGATCGGCCTGGCGGCGATGCTCGCTGTTGCGTGCACGCCGCCTGCGGCCAGCACGCCGGAAGCGGTTGTCGCGGAAATCTATGAAACGGCGTCGAGCGCGATCGCGCGCGGCGAGGTGCCTTACGATTACATCCCGCTCTCGGACGCGCTGGGCGGCCAAATCGAAGAGGGCCAACGCCGCGCCGAGGAACGCAACGAGCCGTTCATCGATGGCGATCTCGCGACCGGCTGTCAGGATTGCCAGACGTTCACCGATCTCGTTATCAGCGTCACCTCGCCACCGGCGAACGGGCAGGCGAGCGTCCGCGCGAACTTCAACACCGACGGGCGCCCGCGCGAGATGAATTTCGCGATGGTGGAGGCGGCTGACGGCTGGAAGGTCGACAACATCACCAGCCCCGATGGCTACGATCTGCGGGCCGGCGTCGCGCTCTATCTGTCCGAGCCGACGGAAGCGTCGTGCGAAGCCGAGCGTGGCGCGGCCGCGGCGCAGGCTCTGGTGCAGCAATGCGTGCAGGTTTCGCCGGCCACGCATCCGCCGTGCAACGTGCAGAACACGTGCGTGATGATGGAGACGGAGATTGCGCGCTCGTGCGGATTGCTGGAGCAGGCCAATCGCCCAGCATTTTGTACTGAGCAATAGCGGACCGCCGGCGTCTCGCCGGCATCTTCGTTCCGCGCAAGCGCCGCCCTTCGACAAGCTCAGGGAGGCGCCACTAGGTAGTGGCGCAACTCTATCCATGCGCCTGCCTGAGCCTGTCGAAGGCTGGCGCACGCTCAAGTGCCGGCGGGACGCCGGCGGTCCGCTGCGGAGTCAACGCGGCAAGCGCGGAATAATCTCGCCCACCAGCGCTTCGAACCGCGCGGCGGCGGCTTTGCCGGTGGCGATCACGTGTTCGCCGTCGAGCACGGCGTCGGTCATGCCCGCGCCCATATTGGTGACGCAGGAGATGGCGATGCACTTCTTCTGCATGTGCCGCGCGGCGATCACCTCGTGCACGGTGGACATGCCAACCAGATCTCCGCCCAGGATGCGCGCCATGCGCACCTCCGCGAACGTCTCGTAAGTCGGCCCGAGCAGGCCGAGATAGACGCCTTCCTTCAGTGATTGGCCGACAGCTTTCGCTGCTTCATGCGCGATGGCGCGCAGGTCGCGATCATAGCAATTGCCCATGTCCGGAAAGCGGGGCCCGAGCGCGTCGTCGTTTGCGCCGCTGAGCGGATTGGCGCCGGTGAGGTTGATGTGATCGTTCAACAGAACGAGATCGCCCGGTGCGTACTCCGCGTTCACAGCGCCGGCGGCGTTGGTGAACACGAACGTTTCAACGCCAAGCGCCGCCAGAGCGCGCACGCCGAACACGACCTTCGCTGGCGCGTGGCCTTCATAAAGATGCGCGCGGCCCTTCATCGCCGCGATCGGCACGCCGCGAAACGTGCCGACGATCAGCTTGCCCGCGTGTCCGATCGCGGTTGAGACCGGCCAGCCCGGAATGTCCGAATAGGGGATCGCGACCGCATTCTCGATGCGGTCCGCAAAATCGCCGAGACCGGAACCGAGAACGATGGCGGTCTTCGGCGCGATATCTGCACGTGCGCGAATGGCGGCGGCTGCTTTGGCATATTCGGACATGAGGTGAGTTTAGCACTGCCGGATTGTTCAAGCACCCATCCCCGGATGCGAAGCAGTCCGGGGCCCATAAACACGAGCGGCGGAGCGTTACGCTGATCCAATGGGGTTATGGGTCCCGGACTTGCCCTGCGGGCAATCCGGGAATGGGTGAGTGTGGCACAGACAAAAACGGCCGAGCGTGAGCCCGGCCGTTTCCGTACTTATTGTGAGAACCTCAGTTCCCCGTCGTGCCCTGCGTCGGCACCGGGAAGCCGCGCGTGCGGAGCAGCGCGTTCACGTCCGGATCGCGGCCGCGGAATTGGCGATACGCTTCCGCGCGGTCCGTCGTGTTGCCGGGCGCCAGGATGATATTGCGCATGCCGGCGGCGGCGGTCGGGTCGAACACGTTGCCGCTGGCTTCGAACATTTCCCAGGTGTCGGCGTCCATCACTTCGGACCAGAGGTACGAATAATAGCCGGCCGAGTAGGCGTCGCTCGAGAACAGGTGCCCGAACTGCGGCAGGCGGTGACGCATCGCCAGTTCGCGCGGCATGTTGATCGACGCCAGCGTCTCGCGCTCAAACGCATCGACGTCCGTGACAGGCGTCGTGCGATTGTGCATCGCCATGTCGACCAGCGCGGAAGAGAGATACTCCACCGTCGCGTAGCCTTGATTGAAGGTCGCGGCGTTGTTGACGCGATCGACCAAGGCTTGCGGCATCGGCTGGTTGGTTTGGTAGTGCAGCGCGAATTGATCGAGGATCGGACGCGTCAGCACCCAATGCTCGTGCACTTGGCTCGGATATTCGACGTAATCGCGCGGCGTGCCGGCGAGGCCCGGATAATTCACCTCGCTCACGAGGCCATGCAAAGCATGGCCGAATTCGTGGAACAGGGTCTGCGCGTCATCGAGCGAGATCAGCACCGGTTGGCCCGGCGCGCCTTGCACGAAATTGTTGTTGTTCGAGGTGATCGGCGTGATGGTCGTGCCGGTGAATGTCTCGTGGCCTTGATAGCCTTGCGCCCATGCGCCCGAGCGTTTGCCAGCGCGGGCGAAGTTGTCGAGGTAGAAGAGGCCTTGGTACGAGCCGTCGCGATCAGTGACCTCGAACACGCGCACCTGCGGGTGGAACACCGGCACTTGGCCGGTGATCTCGTTGAACGAGAGGCCATAGAGTTGGTTGGCCATATAGAAGGCGCCGCGCACCATGTTGTTGAGCTCGAAATATGAGCGCAGTTCGTTCTGATCGAGATTGTAGCGCGAGCGGCGCACTTGCTCGGCGTAGAAATTGTAGTCCCACGGCTCGATGGTGATGCGCGCGCCCTGGCGGTTGGCGATCGCCTGCATGTCGCGAACTTCTTCGTGCACGCGGGCGACGGCCGGCGTCCACACGCGCATCATCAGATCCTGCGCGCGCGCCGGATCACGAGCCATGGTGTCGTCCATGCGGAAATGAGCGTGCGTCTCGAAGCCGAGGATGCGCGCGCGTTCCTGGCGAAGCGCGACGATTTCGGCGATCACCGCATTGGTGTCGTTCGCGTCGCCATTGTCGCCGCGGTTCTTGAACGCCGTCCACACTTGCTGACGCAGATTGCGGTTGGACGAGAAGGTGAGGAACGGATCGACGCTCGAACGCGTGTTCACCACTGCCCATTGGCCAGCGCGGCCACGCTCAGCGGCGGCGGCGGCGTAGGCTTCGCGCAGATTGTTCGGCAAGCCGGCGAGATCGCGCTCGCGGGTGATGAAGATCGCGGTGTTCTCATCGGCCAGCAGGCGGCGGCCGAAATCGGAGAAGAGGGCCGAGAGGCGCTCGTTGATTTGGCCAACGCGCGCTTGTTGCTCCGCAGTCAGCGCCGCACCGGCGCGGACAAAGCCGGCGCGCGTGCGCTCGAGCAGGCGAAGCTGTTCGGCGTTGAGGCCGAGCGTCGCGCGCTGTTGGAACAAGGTGTCGATGCGCTGGAACAGTGGGCGGTTGAAGGTGATGGCGTTGCCGGCGGCGGAGAGGCGCGGCGACCATTCGGCTTCGACGGCTTGCACTTCTTCGGTCGAGACGTTGTCGGTCATCACCGAGAAGATCGTCGTCGCGCGGTCGAGGTGGCGGCCGGCGTTCTGCATGGCGCCGATTGTGTTGTCGAAGGTGGGCGCGGCCGGATTGTTGGCGATGGCTTGCACTTCCGCCTCTTGCAGGCGGATGCCGAGATCGAGCGCGGCGCCGACATTGGCGGCGATCGCTTGATCCCATGGCGGCACGCCGCCATGGGGACCAGACCACGGCTTCAGCAGCGCGTTCTGGTTCGCTTCGGCTGTCAGCCGTGCGACGTCGGTTTGCGCCTGCGTGTAGGCGGCGGAGGCGACAGGTTCGTTGCTCACGCTGGTAGCGCAGCCGGTGAGCGCCGTCGTGGCAAGCAGAGCCGCTGCCAAAATGCGATGTTTCATGGAATGATCCCCAATCCGGCCCCGCACGGGCCAAGTTTGGGGAGCGTTTTGGCTCTCCAAAGCGGGCGCGGCAAGGTTCGCCGGCGCCGGGGCGGCAGGCAAACAGCCATTTGCGACGAAACGGCCTGCCGACTAGCATCCGCGCCCGAGGGAACAACACAACGAGGAGGCGCGGCATGCGCAGATTGGGTTTGGCCGTGTTGGCGGCGGCGGTGCTGACGGCGTGTAATCCGAGCGCGCCGAGTGGAGATGCCGGCGGCGGCGCGACAGCGGCGTTCCCTGATCTGTTCCAAGCGTCCTATCGCGCCGAAGCGACGCTCACCCATCCCGACAGCGGCCAGACTGTGCCGGTGGTGATCATCCGCAGCGGCCAGAAGGTGCGTTGGGAGATGAGCGGCCCACAGGGCGCGATGGTGATTGTGAGTAACCCCGAGGCCAACGAGACCTTCACGCTCATCAATGCTGGCGGCCGGCAAATGGCCATGCGTAGCGGCGGCGATCAGGTCAGTGATCCGAACGCGGATTGGACGAGCCAGACGGGCACGACGTTCGTCGGCCCGTGCACCGTCGGCGCTGAACTGGGCAGTGAATGGAGCCGGGTCGAGGGCGAGACGACGAGCACTGGCTGCGTCACCCAGGACGGCATCATCTTGCGCGCTACCACTAATGGACAAACCACCTGGGAAACGACCAGCATTAGTCGTGGTCCGCAGGACGCGGCTTTGTTCACAATGCCTGCCGGCGTGCAGGTGATGGATCTGAATAACCTCGGCGGAAACCTCAGGATTCCAGGTCAGTAGAAGCGCAGGCGAAGCGCCGAACCCGGACGGACTCGCGCTTGGCGCGGGTCCGCGCCGGCAAAGCTGCTTTTGTGGAGAAAAGCCGCACGATTCCGGCGCCTAGAGCCGTTGTGCGCCGCGGCGCGGCGGTGCTACAGGTCGTGGCTCGACGGGGTAAGAGCCTGAATGCTTAACGTTTCCCAAGCCGCAGCCTGGGCGCCCGAAGCGGCGTCCAATTTGATGCGGCTGCTTCCCAGGGACTTCCAGGACGCGTTCGTCCAATCGCCCAACGTGTTCATGCTCTTCATGTCGATGGGCATCGCCGCGGTGGCGATCTCTGTTTTCTGGGTGCTCAACGGCATGATGCGCGCCAGCAGCGCCGCGCGTGTCGCGCTGCGTGCGCAAGCTCTGCGCCGCGCCAAGGATCATCGCGCGCTCGTGCTGATCGGCGAGATCGCCGGGGCTGGTCACAACCTGCGTCAGGAAATGAAAGAGGCGATCGAAGACAATTTCGGTCTCTTCTCATTTGAGCAGGACGTGCAGGTCGATCTGTTTCCCGTCTCGCTCAAAGTTATCCCGCAAAACGCGCATCCCGAATCCCGCCGCCGTGTTGCGGTCGAAGCCGCTGATGCGCTTGAGCGCTCGGCTGGCGAAGTGATCATCTGGGGCAAGCGCAATTTGCTCGGCAAGATCGATCTGCGCATCATGACGCTGCCGGGCTATGGCCGGACGCACGAGGTGCAGGATCTGCAACTCAATTGGCGCACCGGCCGTCCGGATGAATTGGTGCAACGCGCGCTCGCGTTCGCGCTCGCGCGCAAAGCGCGCCCGGTGCTGAACCGTCCGCAGGATTACAAGCCTGAGCGCTTGCAGCCGATCGTCGAAAGCCTCGACAAGATGGTCGACGCCTCGCCGAACGATGTCAGCGAAGGCTTGCAACTCGATCTGTTGAGCGATTTCGCTTCCGGCGCACTCAGCCTCGGCGAGCGCGGCGGCGATGTGAAATGGCTGCGCAAAGCGCTCGATGCGCGCCAGCGCTACATCGATCGCGTTGACCGCACCACCGATCCGGGCGCGTGGGGTTCGGCGCAGCAGGAAATCGGTCGTGCGCTCACCGCGCTTGGCGAGCGCGAAGGCGCGCGCGACAAGCTGGAAGAGGGCGTGTCCCGTTTGCGCATTGCCATGGACGCTCTGCGCTCCACGGATTCGCTGCAGCAGGCGGAAGTGGCGCTGCGCGCGCTGCAACGCGCCGAGAACACGCTGCAGCAACGCCGCAAGATTGGCCTGCGCTGGCCGGTCTAACGGCCGTCGAGAACCTCACGCACACGCCGCGCCAAATCCGCTAGCCGATACGGTTTCGCCAGCATGTTCGCGCCATGCTCAAGCTCGACGCGGCCGGCGAGCGCCTCGACCGGATAGCCTGACGTGTAGAGCACCTTGAGCTCCGGCATCAGCTTGCGCGCGGCGGCCGATAGGTCCCACCCGTTCAGACCACCAGGCATCACGACGTCGGTGAACAGGAGCGCGGGGGCCGCGCCGCCCTCAAGCATGGCCAGCGCTTGGCGCCCGTCCGATGCGACCATCACTTGGTAGCCAAGCGATTCTAGCGAGGCGATGGCGTGCGCGCGCACGAACGCGTCGTCCTCGACGACCAGAACGCATTCGTGCCCGCGCGGCGCGCCGGTCTTCGCTGGCTCCGACGCCGACTGTAGCCGATCAACGTTCTCAGTGACCGGCAGGAAGATGCGCACGCTCGTGCCAAGCCCGGGCTCGCTGTAGATCGTGACATGCCCGTTCGATTGCTTCACGAAGCCATAGACCATCGACAGGCCAAGGCCTGACCCTTTGCCGACTTCCTTGGTGGTGAAGAACGGTTCGAAGACGCGGGCGAGCACGTCCGGGCCCATACCGACGCCGTTATCGGTCAAACACACCATCACGTAGCGGCCAGGCTTCACCTCGAAGCCGGGCCCCAAAGTGTGCGGATCAAGTTCGATCTCGGCGGTCGTCAGTGTGATGACGCCGCCATTGGGCATCGCGTCCTGCGCATTGAGCGCTAGATTGAGGATCGCCGATTCCAATTGCGCCGGATCGGCCATGGCGTGCGCGTTGAGCGGCGCGGTGGCGACGCGAAGTTCGATGTCCTCGCGCAGCGCCCGCCGCAGCAGCACGCGCATGTTGTCGACCAGCGCATTGCACTCGATCGCCGAGGGTTGCAGTACCTGCCGACGGCTGAAAGCGAGCAGGCGTTGCGTGAGCTCGGCGCCGCGCTCGGCGGCGGTCATGATCGTGTCGGCCAGCAAGCGCACATCCTCGCGGTCTTTCATGCGCAAGCTCAGCGCTTCCGCGTTGCCGAGGATCACCGTCAGCAGATTGTTGAAGTCGTGGGCGATGCCGCCCGACAATTGCCCGACGATCTCCATCTTCTGCGCTTGCGCGAGCTGTTCTTCGGTGCGCTTGCGGCTCGTCAGATCGTGCAGAATGCCGACGAAGATCGAGCCGCCATCTTGTTGCGCTTCGCCGATGGAAAGATCCATCGGAAAGGTCGAGCCGTCTTTGCGCCGGCCCACCGCCTCGCGGCCAATGCCGATCACCTTTGCTTCGCGCGTGTGCAGGTAGTTCGTGAGGTAGCCGTCATGCTCGGCGTGGTACGGCTCCGGCATCAACATCTTGACGTTCTGCCCCAGCACCTCTCGCGCGGAATAGCCAAACATACGTTCGCAAGCGGGATTGAACGTGATCACCGTGCCGCGCGCATCGATCAGGATCACGCCGTCGACCGCGGTCTCGACCAGTGTCTGTAGGCGCGATGCGGTTTCGCGCAGCGCCGCCTCCGCGGCGTTGCGGGCGGTGAGGTCGCGGATAATGCCGACGAAAATCGGTTTGCCGTCCTCCTCCGCCTCACCGACGGACAAATCCATCGGGAACCTCTCGCCGCTCTTGTGCAGGCCTTGCACCTCGCGGCCAATGCCAATGATTTTGCGTGCGCCGGTCTCGCGATAATTGCGAAGATAGCCGTCGTGCCCGCTCTGGTAGGGAGCAGGCATCAGCATTTTGACGTTGCGCCCTATTACTTCAGCGGCCGCATAGCCGAAGAGCTGCTCGCACGCCGGATTGAACATGAGGATCGCGCCGTCGGCGTCGATCAGAATGACGCCATCGACCGCCGTATCGACAACCGCGCGAAGACGAGATGCCTCGTTGCGCGCCGCCATGCCGCTAGCCGCGCTTCGCCAGGAGCGTTGAGATCAAATTCGCCAGATCACGCGCGCGGAACGGCTTCACCATGGCGGCGTCGGCGCCGAGTTCGCGTGCGGCTTGTTCTGTAGGTTTGCCATCGATCACGCCCGCGCCGGAAATGGCGATGATCGGCATTGCTGGCCAACGCTCGCGCAATTGCGGAATGAATTGCGCGCCGCCAGTGCCGGGCATGTACATATCGGTCACGATGGCGTCGACTTTTTCGCGCTCCGCCAAGTCAAAGCCGGCTGCCGCACCGGGAGCGGAGACCACCTCAAAACCAGCGTCTCCGAGCCCGAGCGCCAAGGCATCGCGGACGAAGATGTCGTCGTCGACCAGGCAAATCCGTGCGAGTGCGTCCGGTGCGGTCATCGCGTCTAGGTAGCACGTGATTCCCGCGCCGTCCGCCGACAATTGTTAGAGCGCACGCGCTCCCGATCGCTGGTCGGGTTCCGCTGTCGTTGAACGGCCAACGTTTTGCGCGATTTCGTTGCGTGGCTGGTGATCATGTGTGCGCCGCCGAAGGTGCAGCCGGCTGCCGCCTAGAAAAGCCGGGCCTGGATTGCGACGCCAGATTTCATCAGGCGCAGGCCCTTTACGACGCCCAGCCCAGCCCCCATAACCCCGCCCGCTGGACAGATGGCCGAGTGGTTGAAGGCGCACGCCTGGAACGCGTGTATACGTGCAAGCGTATCGAGGGTTCGAATCCCTCTCTGTCCGCCACAACCCCCCGCATCCCGCGTTCATCCACCAGCCGAACCTGCTTGAGTCTACAGGAGCGGTCGGGTTAGGGCTTGTACTGGAGCTGGCGGTTCGCTGGCGGCGGACGGGCGGATGCTGACGAGCAAGGCGAAATACGCGCTGCGGGCGATGATCGATCTCGCCGCCCAGAGCGAGGCAGGGCCGCGGCGGCCTTGCTTCATCGGCGACATCGCCGAGCGTCAGGACATTCCGCGCCGCTTCCTGGAAAACATCCTGCTTGAGCTGCGCAAGCACGGGCTGGTGGTCAGCCATCGCGGCAAGTCCGGCGGTTACGCGCTCGCGCGCGCGCCCGATCTTATCACGTTTGCTGACGTAATCCGCGCCATTGACGGGCCGTTGGCGCTGACGCCGTGCACCAGCCGCACCGCTTATCAACGCTGCGAGGATTGCAAGGACGAGATCACCTGCTCGTTGCGCAAGACGTTGATCAAGGTGCGTGACGCCAGCGCGCATATCCTCGAGGGCACCAGCCTGGCCGACGCCGCGAATGCGCCGGCTGCGGCGCCGCAGGTCGCGGCTAAGAAATCCGGTTCCGGCTCCGCCGCTTAGCGCCGTCCCAAAAGCGTTCCCGTCCGCGCTCGCCATCGGCGCTAAACGATCGCTTTAGTTAATCTCGATTGATCCGGTGGACTTAATGGAATGTGGTTGCTGGGCAAGAAGCCCGGCGAAACCACCCCCTCGTTTTCGCCGAGCCAGCCGGCCGCCCCGTCCTTGGGGCGGCCGAACGCGTGGGATGGGTTGGCAAATGGGACTGAGAGTTTGGGCGACGGCGGGCGCGAGCTGGCTGGCTTTGGCAGGAGCGGCGACAGCGAACGATGTGAGCGAGGCCCAACAAAACGCGGTCCGCACCGACGTCAGTGTGGACGCGGAAGATTCAAGCGGCGGCGAGATCGTCGTCACCGCGCGGCGGGTTTCGGAGAATGTGCAGGATGTGCCGATCCCGGTCTCGGTGATTGGCGGCCAATTGCTCGCCGACAGCGGCACGTCGAGCGTGCTCAGCATCGAGCAGCTGGTGCCATCGGTTCAAATCTTCTCCTCGAACCCGCGCAACACGGCGCTGAACATTCGCGGTCTCGGCACGACGTTTGGCCTCACCAATGATGGCGTTGAGCCGGGCGTCGGATTGTATGTGGACGGCGTGTTCTGGGCGCGCCCGGCGCAAGCGGCGCTCGATTTCATCGATGTGGAGCGCGTTGAGGTTTTGCGCGGGCCGCAGGGCACGCTCTACGGCAAGAACACCACGGCCGGCGCAATCAATGTCACGACGCGGCAGCCGAGCTTCACGCCAGAAACCAATGTTGAGCTCTCGTACGGCGATTACGGCTATCAATCACTCAAGGCTTCGGTCACCGGCCCGGTGTGGGGCGATGTCGTCGCGGGGCGGCTTTCGTTCTCTGGCACGCAGCGCGATGGCTTCCTCACCAGCGTGAGCGACAACAATTTCGGCGATGATCTCAACGACGCCAACAATCTCGGCGTTCGCGGTCAGCTTTTGTTCGAGTTCAGCGACAATTTCGAAATTCTCGCGGCCGTCGATCACACGCGCCAACGTGCGGAAGGGCATGCCCAAGTGCCGGTGCGTGTGGCGCCGACATATCGCACTGCCAACCGCCAATTCTTCGGCATCATCGATTCCATCAACGCCTCCAATCCGGGCCTGAACTATGCCGTTCCACAGACGGAGACGTTCCGTCAGGTGGTGAGCAATCCCAGTGTTGGCGGCATTCCGACGGGTCCGAATGGCATCTACGCCGAGTTCGACGCGTTCGCGCGCATCACCGATGCGGACGTACCGCACCGTTCCTACCAAGACATCAACGGCCAATCGATCACCGCGAATTGGGAGATTGGCCCAGGCACGCTGACCTCGATCACGGCGCACCGGCATTGGGAATGGTATCCGTCGAACGACCGCGATTTTATCGGCCTGCCGATCACGACCGCGTCGAACAATCGTTCGAGCCAGGATCAGTGGAGCCAAGAAATCCGCTACGCGGGCGAACTTTCCGATAGCCTCAGCTTCGTCGTCGGCGCGTTCTATTTCGATCAGACGATCAACACGCGGAACACGCAATCGCAAGGTTGGGCGGCGTCGCGCTGGCTGATCGATCCGCGTGCGTCGAACGTCTACACAGGCAGCGACAGCACCACGCTTGCGGGCAATGTCGCGGCGTTCATTCCGGAATTGCTCGATGGCCTGACGCAGATTCAGTACGTCGACACGCAAACCACGAGCGCGGCCTTGTTTGGCCAGATCGAGTGGTCGGTCACCGATCGCCTGCGGATCATCCCAGGCCTTCGCTACAATTACGATGAGAAATCCACGAGCTATGATTCACCGGTGACCGGCGGCCTCAATCCGGCCGATCGCCCCGATCTCGGCGCCGGCGCCATTCGCGCGGCGCAGAATTCGATCCTGTCGCGTCAGACCTATTCAGCGCAGACCGACGACACCAACGTGTCTGGCCAGCTGACCGTCGCGTATGACGTAACCGATGACATCAACGCCTACGCGACCTACGCCACGAGCTTCAAATCGTTCGGCCTCAACGTCGCCGGCGTGCCAGCGAATACGCCGGTGGTGGTGGAGCCGGAATCGGTGACGCACATCGAGGCGGGCTTGAAGACGCGGCCATGGGCCGGCGCGACGTTCAACATCACCGCCTACAACACCGATATCGACGATTATCAGACGACGGTGGTCGCCAACGTCGTCGGCACGCTGCGCGGCTATCTTGCGAACGCCGAGCAAGTTCGCGTGCGCGGCGTTGAGATCGATGCTTCGGCGCGGATCACCGATGCGTTCTCCGTCTATGGTTCGGTCGCCTACACGGACGCGGAATATGTGAGCTTCCCGAACTCGCCGCTGCCGATCGAACAAGCCGGCCGGCCGATCCCGAACCCGAACTACAATCCGGGCCTGCCGACCAGCAGTTCAAATCCGCTGACGATCACCGCGCCGTTCACGGACATTTCCGGCGAGCGTTTGCCCGGCGTGTCCGATTGGGCAGCGACGCTTGGCGGCGAATACACGATCCCGAGCGCGTTCCTTGGCCGTGAAGGTGAGTATTTCGTCGCCGCCGACGCGAGCTATCGGTCCGACTTTTCGTCGGACCCCGCAGGCTCGGACTATCTCGTCATCGACGGCTACTCGCTGGTGAACGCCCGCGTCGGCTTCCGCGCCAGCGATGGATGGGATGTCTATGTGTGGGCCCGCAATCTGGCGGACACCGAGTATTATGAAATCCTCGCCACGCAATCCGGCGGCTCGGGCCTCATCGTCGGCACGCTGGGTGATCCGCGCACGATCGGCGTAACCTTGCGCGGCACGTTCTGAGGGGATGAGATGAGAAACGCACTGAAGGCCATCGTCGCGGCAGGCATGTTGGCGCTCGCGGCGTGCGGCGGCGAACCGCAAACCGAAGCGCCGACGATCAAGCTGCTGAATGTATCCTACGATCCAACGCGTGAGCTCTATCAGGCCTACAACACGGCGTTTCAAACCGAGTGGGCGGCCGAGCATCCCGATGCGGGGGCGGTGGATATCGAGCAATCGCATGGCGGCTCAGGCCGTCAGGCGCGCGCGGTGATCGACGGGCTACAGGCCGATGTCGTCACGCTCGCGGTGCCCTATGATATCGACCAAATCGCCGCTGCTGGTTTGATTTCCGCCGATTGGCGTTCGCGGCTTCCGGACAACAGCGCGCCCTACACATCGACCATCGTCTTCCTGGTGCGCGCCGGAAATCCAAAGAACATCCGCGATTGGAGTGATCTGGCGCGGGATGAGGTGGAGGTCATCACACCAAATCCGAAGACCTCTGGAGGCGCCCGCTGGAACTATCTTGCGGCGTGGGGCTACGCGCTGCGTCAGCCGGGCGGCAACGACACGACGGCCCGCGAGTTTGCACGCCGCCTCTACGCCAACGTTCCAGTGCTCGATACCGGCGCGCGCGGCTCCACCACGACGTTCGCGCAGCGCGGCATTGGCGATGTGCTGATCACATGGGAGAACGAGGCGCATCTGGCGTTGGCCGAGTTCGGCGCCGACAATTTCCGGATCGTCTATCCGTCGGTCTCGATCTTGGCTGAACCTGCTGTCGCGGTGGTGGACCGCGTCGTTGATCGCAAAGGCACGCGCGAGGCTGCGGAAGCGTATCTCCGCTACCTATATTCAGACGCCGCGCAAACGCTCGCCGCTGAGCAGCATTACCGCCCGCGCAACGCGGCGATCCTGGCGGCGCACCGGGCAAGTTTGCCGGACATTCCGCTGTTCACGGTGGATGCGGTGTTTGGCGATTGGGCGAGCGTGCACGCCACGCACTTCGCGGACGGCGGCGTGTTCGATCAAATCTCACGACGAAGCTAAAGCTATCCAATGCTTTAGGCCGGCTGTGTAATACCGCATAGCAAGTCTATTGACCCGGTCGGGTTTATGCAGCCGTATCCCGGCGTGGGCAGCAAGGTAAAGATTTCGCGTGTATCGCGGCGCGCCGTCGCAGCTGGTTTGGCTGCCGGCGCGCTCAGCGGCTGCCAGCCGGCGCAGCCGGGCGCGGAACTCCTGAACGTCTCGTACGATCCAACGCGCGAGCTCTACGAAGCCATCAATCAGGCGTTCCTGGCGGAGTGGAATGCGTCGCACGCCGGCGAGCGTCCGCCGGCGGTGAAAATGTCCCACGGCGGTTCCGGCCGGCAGGCTCGAGCGGTGATCGACGGGCTTGAGGCCGACGTCGTCACTCTGGCGACGCCGTTCGACATCGACACAATCGCCGGCCGCGGCCTGATCGCGCCGGATTGGCGCACGCGGCTGCCACACAACAGTGCGGCCTACACATCGACGATTGTGTTCGTGGTCCGCGCCGGCAATCCGATGCTGATCCGCGATTGGGCCGATCTCGCACGTAGCGATGTCGTCATCATCACACCGAACCCAAAGACCTCGGGCGGGGCGCGTTGGAATTATCTGGCGGCATGGGCAAGCGCGCTGCGCGCGGGCGGCGAGGAAGCGGCGCGGTCGTTCGTGGCGCAATTGTATGCAAAGGTCGCAGTGCTCGACACCGGCGCGCGCGGTTCAGCGACGACGTTCGTGCAGCGCGGCATCGGCGATGTGCTGATCGCCTGGGAAAACGAGGCGCAGCTTGTTCTCGAAGAGGGCGCGGCGGGCGCATTCGAGATCATTTATCCGTCCTACAGCGTGCTGGCGGAGCCGGCGGTATCCCTGGTGGACGCCAATGCCGAGAAGCACGGCACGACTGAATTGGCCGACGCGTATCTGCACTTCCTCTATGGCGCCGCGGCGCAGGACCTCGCGGCGCGCTGGCACTATCGCCCCACCGATCCGGCGATCCTCGCCGCCAACCGCGCCGCGTTTCCCGATATCGAGCTGTTTAGCGTCGACGATGTGTTCGGCGGCTGGTCGGAAGCGCACAACGTCCATTTCGCCGATGGCGGCGTGTTCGATCAGATCTTCGCCGAGCGCGCGCAATGAGCAGCGTCGCGATCAAGCGGCCTTGGCGTTTCGTCGAGCCAAGCGCGCTGCCGGGCTTTGGCCCCGCGCTCGGTTTCACGCTGATCTACCTCTCATTCTTCGTGCTGCTGCCGCTGACCGCCTTGGCGCTGCGGCCATGGGAATCCGGGCTTCAGCATTTTCTCGACGTGATGACCTCCGAGCGCACGATCGATGCGCTCAAGCTCAGCTTCGGCGCGTCCTTCGTTGCGGCGTGCATCAACGCCGTGTTCGGCACGATCGTCGCCTGGGTGCTGGTGCGCTACGAATTCCCTGGCCGCAAACTGCTCGACGCCTTCGTCGATCTCCCGTTCGCGCTACCGACGGCCGTCGCCGGCATTTCCCTCGCCGCGATCTATGCGCCGAACGGCATCGTCGGCTCGCTGTTCGCGCCGCACGATATCCGCATCGCCTACACGCCGCTCGGTGTGATGATCGCACTCGTGTTCGTCGGCTTCCCGTTCATCGTCCGCTCGATCCAGCCGGTGCTGGAGGATCTCGATGTCGATGCGGAAGAGGCGGCCGCCACGCTTGGCGCGGGGCGTCTGCGCACGATCTGGAGCGTCGTCGTGCCTGCCATCGCGCCGGCTTTGCTCGCGGGATTTTCGCTCTCGTTCGCGCGCGCAGTGGGGGAATACGGCTCGGTGATTTTCATCGCCGGCAACATCCCGAACGTGTCGGAGATCGCGCCGCTCCTGATCGTGATCCGGCTTGAGGAATTTGACTATGCGGGCGCGGCTGGCGTTGGCTTGGTCATGCTGCTCGCTTCGTTTGCGATCTTGCTATTGCTCAACGTGCTGCAGAACCTGCTCAGCCGCAGGGGCCGCGCATGAGCCGCTCCGTCGCCCGCCGCGATCCGCCGCTGTTCGCCGCCATCCTGATCGGCGTGACGCTGGCCTATTTCGCGCTGGTGCTGCTGTTGCCGTTGGTCACGGTGTTCGTCGAAGCGCTGCGGCGCGGGTTCGGCGAATATTGGACAGCGCTCAACGAACCGGACGCCATTGCGGCGATGCAGCTCACCTTGCTGGTCGCGGCGATCGCCGTGCCGCTCAACACCATCTTCGGACTGGCTGCCGCCTGGGCGGTGGCGAAATTCGAGTTCTGGGGCAAAAGTGCGCTCGTCACCTTCATCGACATCCCGTTCTCGATCTCGCCGGTGATCTCGGGCCTCGTGTTCGTGTTGCTCTACGGCGCCAATGGCTGGTTCGGCCCCTGGCTTGATCAGCATAACATCCAGATCATCTTCACGGTCGCAGGCCTCGTGCTGGCGACAACGCTCGTCACGTTGCCATTCGTGGCGCGCGAACTCATCCCGCTGATGCAAGCGCAAGGCTCAGACGAAGAGGCCGCGGCCGCCACGCTTGGGGCGGGGCCGTGGCGCACGTTCTTCTTTGTGACGCTCCCCAACATTCGCTGGGCTTTGATGTACGGCGTGCTGCTCTGCACGGCGCGCGCGATGGGCGAGTTTGGCGCGGTCGCTGTCGTCTCCGGTCACATCCGCGGCGAGACGGCGACGATGCCGCTGCATGTCGAGATTCTTTACAACGAATACCAATCCGCCGCCGCGTTCACGGTCGCGTCTTTGCTGGCGCTGTTCGCGCTGGTGACGCTGGCTGTGAAGACGCTGCTCGAAGCGCAGTTCGCTGACGAACTCGCTGCGCAACGCAATCGCTAGAGGCCGCTCATGCCGCTCGAAATCTCCTCCGTCGCCAAGCAATTCGGCCGCTTTCCAGCGCTGAAAGGCGTGTCGCTGTTCGCGGAGGACGGAGAGTTCCTGGCGCTGCTGGGGCCTTCCGGCTCCGGCAAAACGACATTGCTGCGCATCATCGCTGGCCTCGAATTGCCGGATGCCGGCGCGGTGTCGTTTCGCGGCGAGGATTTGTTGGCCAAGCCCGTGCGCGAACGCGGCATCGGCTTTGTGTTCCAGCATTACGCGCTCTTCAAACATATGAGCGTGGCGCAAAACATCGCCTTCGGCATGCGCGCCAAGCGTGGCGCTGACCGGCCGAAGGAAGCGCAGATTCGCGAGAAGGTCGCCGAGCTGCTGGCAATGGTGCAGCTCGATGGTTTGGGCGGGCGCTATCCGGCGCAGCTCTCCGGCGGCCAGCGTCAGCGCGTCGCGCTGGCGCGCGCACTGGCGATCGAACCGAAAATTCTGCTGCTCGACGAGCCGTTCGGCGCGCTCGACGCCAAGGTGCGCCGGGAACTCCGCCGCTGGCTGCGCGATCTGCACGAGCGCACCGGCTTGACGACGATTTTCGTCACCCACGATCAGGAAGAAGCGCTCGAACTCGCCGACCGGGTGGCCGTGTTGAAGGATGGCGCGCTTGAGCAAGTCGGCACGCCGGAGGAACTCTACCACGAACCGGCCAGCGCCTTCGTGTTCGACTTTCTCGGCGACACAATCCAATTCCCGTGCACCATCGACGGCGGCATCGCCGTGATCGATGGCTTCGGCGCGCCGATCCGTGGCGCGCACCCGAGCAGCGGCGCCGCGATCGCTTATGCGCGGCCCGACGAGTTCAACATCGAAACCGGCGACGGGCCCGGCCTGCATGCGCGCGTGCGCAACCTCATCCTCGCCGGCCCGGACGCGCGCGTCGATTGCGCGCTCGAAGGCGGCGGTGCGCTTGAGGTACGCATCTCGCATGACGAAGCCGCCAAGCTTTCGCCGCGTGATCGCATCCGCCTGTCGCCGCGTCACGTGCGCGTGTGGGCCAACGGCAACGCTCCCGCCACAGCGGCAGCGCGCGAGCCCGCGCCCGTCTAGAACGCGGGGTTGGTAGAACGCGGGGGCTGGACTTCCGCCGCCTGCCGGGACTAGGGCAGGCGCATGGTTTCGCGTCGCGGATTTCTGATGTTGGGCGCTGCGGCGCTGTCGGCGTGCGGCGCGCGCGAGCCGGTGCGCTCGACTTTCACTGACGCCGCTGGGCGCTCCGTTCAGCTTCCCGCGCAAATTTCGCGCGTCGTACCCGCCGGACCGCCAGCGTCGGTGCTGATGTATGCCTTGGCGCCGGAAAAGATGCTCGGCTGGGCGCGCGCGCCGACTGACGAGCAGAAAGCGCTGCTCGCCGCGCCGTACCGCGATCTGCCGGAGCTTGGCCGCCTGACCGGCCGCAGCGCGACGGCGAACGTCGAAGAGATTCTAGCGCTGCAACCCGATCTCATTCTCGATGCCGGCGCCGTGAACGGAACGCATGCGTCGCTTGCCGATCGCGTGCAGGAACAAGCCGGCGTGCCGTACGTGATGCTCGACGGCGCATTCGCCAAGAGCGCGGACACTTTGCGTGCGCTCGGCGGCCTGCTTGGCGTGGAAGCGCAAGCGGAACGTCTTGCGGCCTACGCCGAAAGCACGTTCGCCATGCTCGCGGCGCGTCCGGCGGTCGAGGGGCCGCGCGTTTATTATGGCCGTGGCGGCGATGGCTTGGAGACGGGTCTCGAAGGCTCGATCAATGCCGAGCTGATCAGCGTCGTTGGCGCGCGGAATGTTTCCGCCGAAGCGGGCTCCGGCGAGCTGGCGCAGATTTCCCCGGAACAATTGTTGGCCTGGAACCCAGACATCATCCTCGCGCAGCTGCCGAGCTTTCGCGACGCGTTGTTATCTGAGCCGCGCTGGTCGTCGCTCAAGGCGGTGCGTGAGCGCAAAGTGTTCGTGCCGCCGAACGCGCCGTTCGGTTGGTTTGAATCGCCGCCAAGCGTGAATCGGCTCATCGGCGTGCGCTGGCTGATCCACAAACTTTATGGTGGCGATTTGGGCGCGTTGCGTGACGAAGCGCGCACCTTCTTCCAGCTTTTCTACCATGTCGATGTCAGCGACGCGCAGCTTGACGCCGTGCTCGCCGAGGCATGAAGGCGCTGCGCCCCTGGATCGCGCCGATCGCGCTCGTGCTGCTGACGATCCTTGCGCTTTGCGCTGGCCGCTACCCGATCTCGCTCGGTGAACTGTGGAGCGCGCTCAACGGGCAGGGCGACACCGCCGCCGCCAACGTACTTTGGCAAATCCGCTTGCCGCGCGTGCTTGGCGGCTTGGCCGTTGGCGCAGCGCTCGCCGCGGCCGGTGCGACGTACCAGGGGCTTTTCCGCAATCCGCTCGTCTCGCCAGATATTCTCGGCGTCACCGGCGGCGCGAGCTTGGGCGCAGTGCTCGGCATCTATTTCGGCTTGCCCATCGTTGGCGTGCAGCTGACGGCGTTCCTGGGCGGGCTTGGCGCGGTTGCGCTCGTCTATGTAATCGGCGCGCGGCTGCGCGCGTATGATCCGCTGTTGGTTCTTGTGCTCTCGGGTGTCGCCGTCGGCGCGTTGCTCAGCGCCGGCGTGTCTTTGATCAAGGTGCTTGCTGATCCGTACGAGCAATTGCCGGCGATCACGTATTGGCTGCTTGGAAGCTTGGCTTCTGTCACCAGAGGCGATGTCGCCGCTGCCGCGCCGGCGATGCTGATCGGGCTTGTGCCCATGGCGCTGTTACGTTGGCGCATGAACATCATGTCGCTCGACGACGATGAAGCGCGCGCGCTTGGCCTGAACACCAAGCTCCTGCGCGGCGCGTTGATCGTCGGCGCAACGTTGGCGACGGCAGCCGCCGTTTCGATCGCAGGCGTCGTCGGCTGGGTCGGTCTGCTGATCCCGCACATCGCCCGCCTCATCGTCGGGCCGGATTTCACGCGGCTGTTGCCGGCGTCGATCATGCTGGGCGGGGGCTTCTTGATCGCCATTGACGTCATGGCCCGCAGCATCGCGCCGACGGAAATTCCGCTTGGCGTGCTCACGGCCGCGATCGGCGCGCCGTTCTTCCTCTATCTGCTTGGCGTCTCGCACCGAGGATGGCGCTGATGCTGAACGTTGAGCGCCTGGCGATCGGCTATGGCGGCAAGGCGATCGTCCGCGACGTCTCCTTTACGCTGGCGCCGGGCCAGTCGCTCTGCGTGCTCGGCGCAAATGGCAGCGGCAAAACAACTTTGTTTCGTACCTTGCTTGGCCTCATGCCCAGCCTTGGCGGTTCGATCAGCATCAATGGCGCAGAGCTCTCCGCGCTCAGCCGCACCGATATTGCCCGCGCCATCGGCTATGTCCCGCAAGCGCACGCGACGTTCTTTCCGTTCAGCGTGCGGGAGATCGTGTTGATGGGCCGCGCCGCGCGCATCGGCGTGTTCGACGCGCCCAGCGCCAAGGATCGCGACGCAGCGCATGCAGCGCTCGACACGCTTGGCCTCACATCGCTCGCGGACCGCGCCTACACCGATATCAGCGGCGGCGAACGCCAGCTTGCCCTGATCGCCCGCGCGCTCGCGCAGGACCCGCAAGTCCTGATCCTCGATGAACCGACCGCGAACCTCGATCTCGGCAACCAAGTCCGCGTGCTGGAGCAATTGCTGAAGCTCGCGCGCTCCGGCCGCGCGCTGATGTTTGCGAGCCACGATCCCGATCACGCGTTCGCCTGCGCCGATCGGGCGCTGGTCTTGCATCAAGGCGCGGTCGCCGCGCTCGGGGCGCCGCAAGAAACCCTTACGCCGGCTTTGCTCCAATCCGTGTACGGCGTGGCGGTAGAAATTGCGTACGTGCCCGCGCTTGAGCGGCATGTCAGTGCGCCACGCCTCCCGCGCCAGGAGAGCGGCGAGCAAATGTAACGCGATCCATGACGCCGCGCTTGTTTCGTTTGCCGTTTTTAATCGATGCAGGTGCGACTTTCGTTGCGGAGCGCCGCCGAGATCACTAGGTTCCGCGTGCAATCGTGGCGGGTGGGACGCGCGTGACCGATAAAGCAGACCTTTTGAAATCCCTTCGCATCGAACGTGGCGGCGACGATGCGGAAGCGGGGCAAGCCGGCCTTGCGCCGTGGATCGTGCCGTCCGCCGCGGCGGGCGTCGCGCTGCTTGTCGGTGTCGGCATTGGCTGGGCTGTGAAGCCCACGCCGCCGCCTCCGCCGCCTGCGCCGGTCGAAAGTGCTGGCCCCGCCGGCGGGCAGAACGTGCGGGCAGGCAGCTTGGTCGCGTCGGGTTACGTTGTCGCGCGCCGGCAGGCGACAGTGGCGGCTGAGGTCACCGGCCGTTTGCTTGAGGTGCGGATCGAGGAAGGCCAGCGCGTGCAGCGCGGCCAGGTGCTCGCCGTGCTTGAACCAACTTTGGCGCGCGCCGAACTCGGCAGCGCCCGCGCCCGCGCCGCGGCCAGCGATGCGGATCTTGCCGAAGCGCAACGCGTTCTGGAGCGTACGCGCGCTTTGTCGGATCAAGGTTTCGCCAGCGACGCCGCGCTCACCCAGGCGCAATCACGCTACGATTTGGCGCTGGCGCAACGCAACGCTTCGCGCAGCGATGCGAGCCGTGCGTCAGCGCAGCTCTCGCGCTACGAAATCCGTGCGCCGTTTTCCGGCGTCGTCGTCAACAAATCCGCGCAGCCGGGCGAGATCATTTCGCCTGTCTCCGCCGGCGGCGGCTTCACGCGTACAGGCGTGTGCACCATCGTTGACATGTCGAGCCTCGAAATCGAGGTCGATGTCAGCGAGGCCTATATCGCGCGCGTGTCCGAAGGTCAGCGCGTCGAAGCCGTGCTCGACGCCTATCCGGACGTGACGTTCCCCGCGCGCGTGATTGCCACCATCCCCGCCGCTGACCGCAGCCGCGCGACGGTGCGCGTGCGCATTGGCTTTGACGAACTTGATGAGCGCATCTTGCCTGAGATGGCCATCAGCGTCCGCTTCCTAGACCCAGAGCAAAACTAAGCCGCTAAACGCGGCGTCCAATACGATCCTGGAGATCCCCATGCCCGACCTCATCCGCCTGACCGATGTCGAGAAGAGCTACACGCGCGGCAAAGAGAAGATCACGATCTTCAACAAGCTCAACATGCATTTCGAAGAGGGCGATTTCGTCGCCATCATGGGCCCGTCGGGATCGGGCAAAACGACCTTGCTCAATCTGCTCGGCGGCACCGATCGGCCGGATAAAGGCACGATCACCTTCGATGGCAAGAACATCGAGAAGCTGAACGAAGGCAAGCTCACCGCTTGGCGCGCGGGCAATGTCGGCTTCATCTTCCAATTCTACAATCTGATGCCGATCTTGACGGCGGCGCAGAATGTCGAGCTGCCGCTGCTGCTCACCAAGCTTTCGCCGAAGAAGCGTGCCGAAAACGTGGCGACGGCGCTGAAGATCGTCGGCCTCGAAGAGCGCGCCAAGCACCGCCCGCGCGAAATGTCAGGCGGTCAGCAGCAGCGCGTCGCCATCGCCCGAGCAATCGTGTCTGATCCCAAGCTGCTGCTGTGCGACGAACCGACCGGGGACCTCGACCGCGCCACGGCGAACGAAATTCTGTCCACGCTGCAAACGCTCAACCGCGAACTCGGCAAGACCATCATCATGGTCACTCACGACGCTGAAGCCGCGAAATACGCCAAGCGTACGCTCCACCTTGACAAAGGCCAGTTCGACGCCGGGGAGCTCGCGGCATGAACGACATCACGCTCATGCGCAAGAATCTGTTCCGCAAGCCGGTGCGGACGACCTTGCTCATTATTTCGATCTTCATCGCGTTTCTGATTTTCAGCGTCATGCTGAGCTTCAATCACGCGATCAGCAATTTCAACGCGCTGCCGAACCGCATGGTGACGTTGAGCAAGATCAATTTCACGGAATCTCTGCCGATCGCGCATTATGATCGCGTCGCGCGGATGGAAGGCGTGCAAGCCGCCACGCATATGAATTGGTTCGGCGGCTATTATCAGGATCCGGTGCGCGGCTTCATGCCGGTGTTTGCCGTCGATCCCGAGACGTACTTCCAAGTCTATAGCGAGGATCTGCAAATCCCCGCCGCGCAGCGCGATGCGTTCTTCAATGACCGCACCGCGATGCTCGTCGCCGAGCCTGTGGCGGAGCGTTGGGGCTGGCGTGTCGGCCAGCGTATTCCGCTGAACAGCAACATTTTCACCAACAGCACGACGGGCAATTCCTCCTGGGAGTTTACGCTTGTCGGCACCATCCCGACGCCGCCGGGCAGTTCGCAAACGGGCAGCGTGCTCATCAGCTACGATTATTTCAACGAGACGATCACCTTCGGCCGTGATCGCATCGGCTGGATTCCGTTCTTGACGACCTCCGCGAGCGTCAACGAGCGCGTCGCCAACGCGATCGACCAGCGCTTCGCCAATTCGCAGGACGAAACCTCGACGCAAGACGAAGCTACCTTCAACAAGGGCTTCGCCGCGCAGCTTGGCAACATCGCGCTGGTGATCACGCTTGTCGTCGGCTCCGCCTTCGCGGCGATCTTGCTCATCGTCGGCACCACCATGGCGCTCGCGGTGCGTGAGCGCACGAAAGAGCTCGGCGTGATGAAGACACTTGGATTCTCGTCGGGCCGGGTGCTGCGCATGGTGTTGGGCGAGTCGCTGCTGCTGGCGTTCGTTGGCGCCGGTCTCGGTATGGCCGCGGCGGCTGGGCTGCTTGCGCTTATGTCGAACGCCGGCGGCGGGCAGGGACCGCCCATCGCTTTCGCGCCGTTCGTGCTGGCGTGGGGCGCGCTGATCGCGCTCGGCCTCGGCCTGCTCACAGGTCTCGCGCCGGCACTGTCGGCTTATCGCATGCGCATCGTCGACGCCTTCGCGCGCCGCTGATTGAGGATTGATCCATGGCTGGCTTGCTCAACCAGATCGGCGCGGTGACGGCGCTGAATGTGCGTTCGATCCCGCAGCGCGGGGCGATGTCGATCGCCAGCGTCGTCGCGGTGGCGCTGACGATTGCGGTGCTGCTGTTCTTCTTGGCGCTGTCGAACGGCTTGCAGCGCACCGTGGCGGGCTCCGGCGCGGAGGACGTCGCTGTCGTGATCCGCTCTGGGTCGAATGCCGAACTGAACAGCGTCGTTACCCGCGATCAGCTCAACATTCTGGCGACTGGCCCTGGTGTCGTGCAGCGCAACGGCGCGCCGTCAGTCTCGGGTGAGCTATTGGTGATCGTCGATGGCATCAAGCGCGACACCGGCACGAAGGCGAACATGCCGTTCCGCGGCATCGGTCCCGAAGGCCTGGCTTTGCGGCGTGGCGTGAGCATCACGCAAGGCCGCATGTTCACGCCGGGTACGAACGAGATCGTCGTCGGCGCCGGTCTGTTGCGGGAGTTCACCGGCTTCGAATTCGGTGAAACCATCCGCTTGCGCGGCGGCGAGTGGCAGATCGTCGGCGTGTTTGAAGCGCCCGGCACGGTGTTCGAAAGCGAGCTCTGGGCTGACGTGACGGTGACGCAAAGCCTGTTCAATCGCCCGAATGTCTACCAAACCATGCGCGTGCAACTCGCCAACCCGCAAGCGGTCGCCAGCTTCAATCAATGGGCGGAGAACGACCCGCGCCTCAATGGCCTCGAAGCCTTGAGCGAGCGCGAGTATTACGCACGCCAGGCATCGCAATCGACCGGCCAGTTCACGTTCATCGCCTGGGGGCTCGGCGTGATGATGGCGATCGGCGCGCTCGCCGGCGCTTTGAACACGATGTATTCCTCCGTGGCGTCGCGCGCGAGCGAGATCGCGACTTTGCGCATCATCGGATTCTCCGGCATCGCGGCGTTCTTCGGCACGATGGTTGAAGCGCTGGCGCTGTCGCTGCTCGGCGGCACGCTCGGCATCATCCTCGCCTTCATCGCCTTCAACGGCCGCACCACTTCCACGCTTGGCGCGGGCTTTACACAGCTTGTGTTCAAGTTCGAATTGTCGCCCGGGATCATCATCTCGGCATTGGTGGTTTCGCTGATTATCGGACTTGTCGGCGGCCTCCTGCCCGGCATCCGCGCCGCGCGGCAGCGCCCACAACTTGAGCTGGCCGCCGCGTAGGCAGCGCCGTTCATCGCTTTCCGGAGTGGGGCGGGCGGTCGCGTATGGCGCGGCCGCCCGTTCGCGCGCTAAGCATCTCCCTCAAATTTCGATGGAGGGATCGATGAAGCGTTTGCTGGCGGGAGCCGCCCTTTCTGTTCTCATGTTCGCCAGCGGCTGCGCCAGCACCAGCGCGCCGGTCGATCCGAACGCGCCAGCCTCCGTTGCGCAGCTGATGGCCGGCGTCGACATTCCGTACGAGACGTTCGAGCTGGAGAACGGCCTCACCGTCGTCGTGCACGAAGATCGCAAAGCCCCGGTCGTGGCCATCGCTGCGTGGTACAATGTCGGCTCCAAGGATGAGCCGCAGGGCCGCACCGGCTTCGCCCACCTGTTCGAACACATCATGCTGTTCAACGGCACCGAGCACGTGCCGAACCTGATCGAGCCGATGCGCGAAATGGGCGCGACGAACTGGAACGGCACCACCTGGTTCGATCGCACGAACTATTTCGAAACCGTCCCGACGCAAGCGCTCGACCGCGCGCTCTACATCGAGAGTGAGCGCATGGGCTACATCCTCGGCGCGCTGACGCAAGAGCGTCTCGATGCGCAACGCGGGATCGTCCAAAACGAGAAGCGCCAGGGCGACAACCAGCCTTACGGCATGGGCGAATATCGCCAGCTCGAAGCTTTGTTCCCTGAAGGCCACCCGTATCGCCATTCCACCATCGGCTCGATGGCCGATCTGGACGCGGCGACGCTCGAGGACGCGCGCAACTGGTTCCGTGAGAATTATGGCCCGAACAACGCCGTGCTTGTGCTCGCCGGCGACATCAACGTCGCCGAAGCGCGGACCTATGTGCAGCGCTATTTCGGCGCGATCCCGCGCGGCGCGGAGAACATTCCCGCCGCCGCCGACGTGCCGACGCTTGCCGCGCCGATCAATGAGCTGATGCACGATCGCGTGTCCAACACGCGCATCGAGCGCACCTGGATCGTGCCAGGGCAAGGCCACGCTGATGAGGTGGAGCTCTCGGTCGCCGCGCAGGTGCTCGGCGGCCTCGCCAGCTCGCGGCTTGATCGCATCCTGGTGCGTGACGAACAGACAGCCGTGAACGTCACCAGCTTCCTGCTGCCGTTCCAGCGCGTCAGCTATTTCGGCATCACTGTCGATGTGAAGCCCGGCGAAGATCCGGCCGCCGTCACCGCGCGCCTCGATCAGATCGTCGCCGACTTCATCGCCAACGGCCCAACCGAAGATGAAATCCAGCGCGTCGCCACCACGCAGATCGCGCAAGGCGTGTTCGCGATCGAACAGATCGGCGGCTTCACCGGCAAAGCCTGGGTGCTTGCGGATGGCGCGATCATGACCGGCGACGCCGGCCATTTCCGCGCCAATCTGCTTGAGTACGGCGATGCGACGCCGGCCAGCGTGCGCGACGCGATGAGCCGCTGGCTCACGCGCCCAGCGCACACGCTGCGCACCGATCCGGGCGAGCGCGAGCCGTACCAAGAAGCCTCCACTACCAATCGCCCCGCGCCGGACAATCGCCCGCCGACCGTCACGCCCCGCGATCCGATGCCGGATGTCGGCCAGATCGCCGATCTCGATTTCCCGAATGTCGAGCGCACACAGCTCTCGAACGGTGTCGAGATCGTCTACGCGCAACGCGCTGCAATCCCGGCGACTTTGGTCGCCGTTGATTTCGACGCCGGCGCGGCCGCCGATCCGCAAGGCGGCTACGGCACGCAGCGTCTGATGCTGTCGCTGCTCACAGCCGGCGCCAATGGCCGCGACGCCATGGCGCTCGCCGAGCAGCGCGAGCGTCTCGGCGCCACGATCGCCACGGCGGGCACGCTCGATCGCACGTCGGTGACGCTGACGGCGCTCTCCGCCAATCTCGCACCGTCGCTGGACCTGTTCGCGGACGTCGTTCTGCGTCCGGATTTTGCCGATGGCGAAGTGGAGCGCTTGCGCAACCAGCAGCTCGCCGCCGTCGCCGCGGAAGCGACGCAGCCGAACGGCCTAGCGACGCGCGCGTTTCCGGCGCTCGTCTATGGCGCGAACCATCCGTATGGCCGCCCAGCCTCCGGCCTCGGCAGCCAAGTGTCCGTGCAGGCGCTTGATCGCGCCGCTTTGGTGCGCTTCCATCAAACCTGGCTCCGCCCGGAGACGGCGCGCTTCTTCATCGTCTCGGATCGTCCGCTTTCGGAGATCACGCCGTTGCTCGAAGCGCGCTTCGGCTCGTGGGCTGGCGCGCCCGGCGTTGCGGCGGGCACGAAGAATTTCTCCGTGCCAATCCCGCAGCCGCGTTCGCGCATCGTCATCGTCGACCGTCCGCAATCGCCGCAATCGGTGATCTATGCCGGCGCGGTGCTGCCGCTCAGCGGCACCGACGACACGTTAACGCTCAACGCCGCCAACGAGGTGCTCGGCAACAACTTTCTGTCGCGCATCAACACGGAGATCCGTGAGCGCCGCGGCTGGTCTTACGGCTTGAATGGCCAAGTCGTGCTGCGCGAGCATCAGACGCCGTACATCATCAACGCGCCCGTGCAGGCCGATCGCACCGGCGACAGCATCCGCGTGCTGATGGAGCAGATCAATGCGTTCAACGGCGCCAACGGCGTGAGCGCCGCCGAGCACACGCGCACCATCAACGGCAACATCCGCCAATTGCCAGGCCAGTTCGAAACCGCTGCCGCCATTCTCGGCGCGCTGCGCGCGAACGACATCTACAATCGCCCGGACAATTATTGGGAAGCCGTCGCCGGCCGCTATCGCAGCATGACCGCCGCCGACATGGACCGCGCCGCGCGCGCCGTCATCGATCCGCGCCGTTTCGTGTGGGTGGTCGTCGGCGACGCCAGCGTCGTGCGCCCGCAATTGCGCGGCTTGGGGCTGGATGTCGAAGTGGTGCAGCCCGCGCCTTAATATTCACCGATCCCCGGATGGCCGCGCAGCGGACATTCCGGGGCCCATAAACTCAGGCATTTGGGGTTATGGGCCCCGGACTTCGCTACGCGAATCCGGGGATGGGTGGACCTAAACCCCGAGTTCAGCGCGAGTTGCCGCCAAAATTTCTTCGCTCAATTCATCGTCGCCGACCGCGCGCGCCAGCAACACCGCGCCGACCATCATCGAGAAGCTCGACAGCGCCTTTTGCCGGCGCGCCTTCGCGGCGCCGGGCAGGGCGGCGGCGAGAATATCGACGAGGCGGGTAAAGCCGTCCGCGAACACGCGCTTCAGCTTCTTGTTCTTCGAACGGCTGACGTCGGACGCGAGCGTCGCATAAACGCAACCGCCGCCGGGATCGCAGAGGTGCGTCTCGGAGAGATAATAGCCGTAGATGTTCTCCGCAGTGGCGCGTTTCTCCCATGAACGCACCGCGAGAGCCGCCGCATCACGGCAGGCCTCCAGCTCAAGCGCATCTTTGGATTTGAATTGGCCGTAAAAGCCGCCATGCGTCAGCCCGGCTTCGCGCATGAGATCGGCGACCGCCACGCCATCGAAGCCGCGCTCACGGAACAGCCGCGTGGCGGTTTTCACCACCCGTGCCCGGTTCTCTGCGGCTTGTTCGCGGCTAACTTTCATTTGAGAAATTCTCCGTTGGCCCGCGCTTGACTCGTTATATGATGAACGTAATTTATCGGCAAGCGGCCCTACAGAACGGCCGCACAGGAAAGGCGCGATGATCTCCGACCGGCTCGCGGGCGCGTTGCGCCGCCGCAACGTGCATTATGGCTGGGTCGCTGTCGGCGCGACGTTTCTCACCATGCTCACCATGGCCGGCGCCGTTGGCGCGCCTGGCGTGTTCATGGTGCCGCTGCAGCAGGAATTTGACTGGAGCGCCGCGGAGGTGTCCTCCGCGCTGGCGATCCGCCTGGCGTTGTTCGGCCTGATGGGCCCGTTCGCGGCGGTGTTGATGAACCGCTTCGGCGTGCGCCGCATGATGCTGATCGCGCTCGGCGTGGTGGCGACTGGCCTCGCTGCGTCGCTGTTCATGAACGAGATCTGGCAGCTCATCCTGCTTTGGGGTGTGGTTGTCGGCTTTGGCGTCGGCCTCACCGCAGTTGTGCTTGGCGCAACCGTGGCGACGCGTTGGTTCGTGAAAAGCCGTGGCCTTGTCGTCGGCATGCTCGCCGCTAGCACCGCGACAGGGCAGCTCGTGTTCTTGCCGTTGCTGGCGACGATGACGGAAAATCTTGGCTGGCGCACATCGCTCGGCTTCATCTGCGTCGCGCTCGTGTTGGTGTCGCTGGTGGTGCTTGCTCTGATGCGCGATCGCCCGTCCGATCTCGACCTGCCGGCCTATGGCGACATCAAGATCGCGCCCGCGCCGCCGCAGACCGCGAATTTCGGCCAACTCCTCCTCGAACCGCTCCGCGTGCTGCGCGACGCCAGCAAGACGCGCGAGTTCTGGGTGCTGTTCGCGACCTTCTTCGTCTGCGGCGCCAGCACCAATGGCCTTGTGCAGATGCACTTCATCGCGCTCTGCGGCGATTTCGGCATGTTGCCGATCGCGGCGGCGGGCATGCTCGCGATGATGGGCATATTCGACTTCGTCGGCACCATCGGCTCGGGTTGGCTGTCCGATCGCTATGACAGCCGCTGGCTGCTCTTCTGGTATTACGGCTTGCGCGGGCTTTCGCTCCTCTACCTGCCGTTCGCGGATTTCACGCTCACCGGGCTCACGCTGTTTGCTGTGTTCTACGGCCTCGATTGGGTGGCGACGGTGCCGCCCACGGTGAAGCTCACCGCCGAACGCTTCGGGCCGGAGCGTGCGAATGTCGTGTTCGGCTGGGTGTTCGCCGGCCACCAACTCGGCGCCGCGACCGCCGCATTCGGCGCGGGCTTCACACGCACGACATTCGACACGTATTTGCCGGCGTTCTTCGCCGCTGGCCTCTTTTGCCTCGCGGCGGCGATGCTGGCGTTGACGCTCAACAAGAAAACCCAAGCGCCAATCGGCGCGGTCGCGACCGCCGACTAGACGCTTCCGGACATTGCTAGCGAAACGTGCGCTGCGAATGGCGCGCGCTCTGCTAAGTTCTCCGCGCGTGGAGGAGCGCTCGCCATGAACGGACATGCGCTGCACCGCATAGGCGCGATCGTGCGCTTGCGTTCATCGCACGCCGAGCGTCTGCTCGGCGCGCCGGATAGTTTGTTCGAGTGGACGTTCGCGCTAACAGCACTCGGCCTTGTCGGCGCGGCGCTCTTGATCGCTGGCCGTGCTCAGACGCCGCCGCCGAGCACCTTGTAGAGCGTGACGAAATTCGTCGCCCGCGCCACGCGCGCCGTCACCAAGCTTTGCTGCGCCGCGTAGAGTTCGCGCTGCGCGTCGAGCAGGCTCAGATAATTGTCCACGCCTTCGCGGTAGCGCGCTTCGGAAAGCTGGAAGCTCGATTGCGCCGCGTCCGCCAGCGATTGACGCGCATCCAACTCTTCGCCGATGGCGCCGCGCGTCGCCAGTGCGTCCGCCACTTCGCGGAACGCGACTTGGATCGAGCGCTCATATTGCGCCACGGCGATGTCGCGATCGGTGTTGGCGACGCCAAGCTGCGCACGCAGGCGTCCGCTTTGGAAGATCGGCAAGTTCACTTGCGGCGTGAACGTCCAGATCTCGTTCGACACGCCCGTGAACAAATTCTCGAAGCGCGAATCCGTTTCGCCGGCAAAGCCGGAGATGGTCACGCTCGGAAAGAATGCGGCGCGTGCGGCGCCGATGTCGGCGTTGGAGGCGCGCAAAGTGTGTTCGGCGGCGCGAATGTCCGGACGCGTGAGCAGCACCTCGGAGGGGAGGCCTGGCGGCAGATCGGCCGCGCCGAATGTGACGGCGTCGATCGTGGTTGGCCGCAAGTCCGCCGGCAAGGGCGAGCCCAGCAGCAGCACGAGTGCGTTTTCATCCTGCGCGGTCTGCGCCGTGAAGCGCGCCACGTCGGCGCGCGCCGTCTCGACGATCGTACGGGCGCGATAGACGTCGAGCTGTGAGGATGCGCCGGCTTCGAAGCGGCGTTGCGTCAGGTCCAGCGATTGGCGTTGTGAATCGTACGTGCTTTGCGCAAGGCGCAGCAGCTCGAGATCGCCGGCATAGGTGAGGTAAGCGGAGGCGACCTCGGAAATCAGGCTGATCTGCGCGCTGTCGCGCGCGTCGGCCGTCGCGAAATAGCGTTGCAGCGCCGCGCGGTTGAGGCCGCGCACACGGCCGAAGAAATCGAGTTCAAACGCCGCAACGCCGACGCCAGCGCTATAGGTGCGGTCCACCAGCTCCGCGCCGCCCTGTGGCGTCACGCCTGTGAGTTCACCCGAACCTGTCGCGCTGATCGACGGCAGCGAAGCCGAGCGCTGGATGCGATACTGCGCCCGCGCGCGCTCGATGTTCAGCGCCGAGACACGCAGATCGCGGTTTTGCTCCAGCGCCAGCGCGATCACCGAACGCAGCTTTTCGTCGGCGAAGAACGTTTGCCATTCCGGCAGCTGCGCCGCGCCTTCAACCTGCGTCGCCGCATCGTACGGCGCGCCTTGCGGCCACGCGTTCGGCGTCGGCAAAGCCGGCTGCTCGTAGCGCGGCTCCATCACGGCGCAGGCGCCGAGCAGCAGCAGAGCGGCGAGGGGGAGGGTGCGTTGCGCGCTCATTCTGCGGCTTCCGGATGTGGTTCGCCGCCGGCTTCCGCTGGCTTGCGGCGGCCGAACCAATTGTGGTCGAACAATTGCGAGACGGCGACGTAGAAGAACGGCGTCAGCACGGTGACGAGGAATGTCGCCGCCAGCATGCCGCCGATCACGCCGGTGCCGATCGCGTTTTGCGCGCCCGAGCCTGCGCCCGAGGCCAGCGCCATTGGCAGCACGCCGAAGATGAACGCGAACGACGTCATCAGGATTGGCCGCATGCGCATGCGCGCCGCTTCCATTGCCGCTTCAGCGTAGGACTTGCCTTGCTCCACCAAGTGGCGCGCGAATTCGACGATCAGGATCGCGTTCTTCGCGGCAAGGCCCATCGTCGCCAGCAGACCGACTTGGAAATAGATGTCGTTCGAGAGCCCACGCAGGTTCGCCGCGAACACCGCGCCCAAGAGGCCGAGCGGCACCACGAGCAGCACCGAAAGCGGGATCGTCCAGCTTTCATAGAGCGCGGCCAAGCACAGGAACACGACGAGCAGCGACAGCACGTAGAGCGCCGGCGCTTGCGCGCCTGATTGGCGCTCTTCGAACGAAAGGCCCGTCCAGCCCAGGCCGATGCCCGGCGGCAATTGCGAGGCGATCTGCTCGACCTGTTGCATCGCCGTGCCGGAGCTTACGCCCGGCGCGCCGGAGCCCTGGATGTTGAACGAGGGCGAACCGTTGAAGCGCTCAAGCCGTGGCGACGCCGAAATCCAGTGCGGACGCGTGAAGGCGGAGAACGGCGCCATCTCGCCCGTGCTGGTGCGCACGTGCCATTGCGCGAGATCTTCCGGAACCATGCGGTACGGCGCATCGCCTTGCATATAGACGCGCTTGATGCGGCCGCGATCGAGGAAGTCGTTCACGTAGACGCCGCCCCATGCGCCGGCCAGCGTCGAGTTGATGTCCGTCACCGACACGCCGAGCGCGGTCGCCGCGTGTTGATCGATGTCGAGCTGCAATTGCGGCGTGTCGTCCTGGCCGTTCGGGCGCACGCCCGCGAGCCGCGGATTTTGCGCCGCCATGCCGAGGAATTGGTTGCGCGCGGCGACGAATTCCTCGCGCGGCAGATTGCCGACATTGACCATTTGCAGATCGAAACCCGTCGCCTGGCCAAGTTCGGTCACCGCCGGCGGCAGCACTGGGAACACCATGCCGTCGCGGATTTGGCTGAGCGCGCCGAAAGCGCGGCCAACGATGGCGTCGGCGCGTTGCGCGGCGCCGTGGCGTTCGGACCAATCCTTCAGCTGCACGAACATCAGGCCTTGGTTCTGGCCGACACCGGCGAAACCGAAGCCTTGGATCGAGAAATAAGACTCGATCGTCTCGCTCTCGTTCTCGTCGAAATAATGCTCGATCTGGCGCAGCACCGCATTGGTGCGGTCTGCCGAGGCGCCCGCCGGCAATTGCACGACAGTGATGAAATAGCCCTGGTCTTCGTCCGGGAAGAACGAGGAGGGCAGGCGCACGAACAGGAACGCCAGCAGCACCAACGCGATGGCGTAAACGCCAAGCACGCGCGGGCCCGCCTTGGGCGCTAGCGTGCGGCCGAGGATGCCCTGGTAGCGGTCCGAGAGGTTTTGCAGATTGCGGTTGAACCAATTGAACACGCGGCCGATGCGCGAGCCCGCGGGGCGAGGCTCCTCGTGGCGCAGCAGCGTCGCCGTCAGCGCGGGCGTGAGCGTCAACGCCATCAGCACCGAGAGGGACATCGCCGCGACGATGGTAATCGAGAATTGCCGGTAGATGACGCCGGTCGAGCCCGGGAAGAACGCCATCGGGATGAACACCGCCGACAGCACCATGGCGATGCCGATCAGCGCGCCGGTGATTTGCGTCATGGATTTGCGCGTGGCGAAGCGGGCGGAGAGCTTCTCCTCGCGCATCACCCGCTCGACGTTTTCAACGACGACGATCGCGTCGTCGACCAGCAGGCCGATCGCCAGCACCATGGCGAACATGGTGAGCGTGTTGATCGAATAGCCGAACAGCGCGAGCACGCCGAACGTGCCGAGCAGAACAACGGGCACCGTGATGGTCGGGATGATGGTCGCGCGCCAGCTCTGCAGGAACAGGAACATCACCAGGAACACGAGCACGACGGCTTCGATCAGCGTCTTGACCACTTCCTCGATCGATTTTTCCACGAACGGCGTCGTGTCGTACGGGAAGTTGACGCGGATGCCGGTCGGGAACGTCGGTTCCAGTTCGCGCACACGCTCACGCACGCGCTCCGCCGTCGCCACGGCGTTGGCGCCGGAAGCCAGGCGGACGGCCATGCCTGAGGCGGCTTGGCCGTTGAAGCGCGTGTCAAAGCCGTAAGTGGCCGCGCCAAGTTCCACACGCGCCACGTCGCGCAGGCGCACCGACGCGCCGTCGGGCAGGGTGCGCAGCAGGATTTCCTCGAACTCTTCCGGCGTCTCGAGCAGCGATTGCGCCGAAACCGTTGCGTTGAGCTGCTGGCCTTCGACGTAAGGCTGCGCGCCGATCTGGCCGGCGGAGACCTCGGCGTTCTGCGCGCGGATCGCCGCGGCGACATCCGCGGGGGTCAGCGCGAAGCTTTGCAGCCGGTTCGGATCAAGCCAGACGCGCATGGCGTAGGACGAGCCGAACAATTCGACGCCGCCGACGCCTTCGACGCGCGCGAGCTGGTCGCGCAGCACCGAGGCGCCGAAATCGCCGAGGTCTGTCGCCGTGATGTCCGGCGATTCCGCGATCAGGCCGACGATGATGAGGAACGTGTTGGTCGTCTTGGCCACGCTCACGCCCTGTTGCTGCACCGCTTGCGGCAGCAGCGCCAAGGCGTTCTGGAGTTTGTTCTGAACCTGGACCTGGGCGATATCCGGATCCATGCCCTGGTTGAACGTCAGCGTGATCGTGGCGGAGCCTGAGGCGTCGCTGGTCGCGCTCATGTAGCGCAGGCCATCGAGCCCTTGCATCTGCTGCTCGATCACCTGCGTGACGGAATCTTCAACCGTCTGCGCCGACGCGCCAGGATACGTCGCCGACACCGTCACGCTCGGCGGCGCTATCTCGGGATATTGCGCGACAGGCAGGTTGATGATGGAAATCGCGCCAGCAAGCGCGATGACGATCGCGATCACCCAAGCGAAGATCGGGCGCTCAATAAAAAACCGTGACATGTTCGCTTAGCCGTTCTGCCGGCCGCGAAGCTCGATCGAGGTCTGCTGCGTTGGCTGCACGGGCACAGGCGTGGCCTGCGCGCCAGGCTGCACGCGTTGCACGCCCTCCACGATCAATCTGTCGCCCGGATTGAGACCCGAGAGGACAACCCATTTGTCGCCCGATGTCGCGCCGGTTTCGAGCACACGCTGCTCGACCACCCCTTGAGCGTTGACGACCAAAGCCGTGGCTTCGCCGCGCGCATTGCGCGAGACGCCCTGTTGCGGCGCCAGGATCGCATTCTCTTGCGTGCCTTGCGACACCTCCGCGTTCACGAACATGCCCGGCAGCAGCGTGTGGTTCGGATTGCTGAACAGCGCGCGCAGCGTCACCGTGCCCGTCATCTCGTTCACGGTCACGTCGGAGAATTGCAGCTCGCCGGTCACCGGATAGTACGAACCATCCGGCATGATCAGCCGCACCGTCGCACGCTGGTTGGCGCCGCCGGAGCTGCGTAGCGCCATCAGCTCGGAGCTGGAGCGCGTCATGTCGACATAGACGCGGTCGATCTGCTGGATCACAGCGAACGGTTGAGCTTGCGATGGCGTCGCCAAAGCGCCCGGCGTTACTGACGATGCGCCGATGATGCCGCTGATCGGCGCGGTCACGCGCGAATAACCAACATTGATGCGCGCCGAATTGGCTGCGGCCGTCGCTTGATCGGCGGCGGCGCGGGCGTCGTCAAATTCCTGGCGGCTGATGGCGTTGATATCGATCAGCGATTGATAGCGCTCATAACGCGCACGCGCCGAAGCAGCGGCGGCGTCAGCGGCGGCGAGGTCGGCGCGGGCAGGGCCGGCGTCGATCTCGTACAGCACCTGGCCGGCGCGCACGGTCGAGCCTTCGCGGAAATTGCGGCTGCGGACGATGCCGCCGATCTGCGGGCGGACTTCCGACATCTCAAATGCGGAAACGCGGCCCGGCAGGCGGATCGTGTGCTGGTAGCTCTGCGCGGCGATCTCAACCACGCCCACTTCCGGCGGCGGCATCTCGCCCATCTGCGCCTGCGCGCCATTGTTGCCACATGCTGCCAACGCCAAAAGACTCGCCGAAATGGCGAGTGTGGCGAGCGGTCCGGCGGCGAGCGGACGTAGTGATTTCGATGCGACGTTCATGCAGTTCCGCGAGCCCGTGCGGCCCGTCCCCCGGATTTCGTGATCAATGATGCGCCGCATATGGGGATGAAGAATGAACGGCCAAGTCATCGCCCATAAAAATGCGACCATGAGCGACTGAAAAATCACTCGCTTGATGACGCAGGCGGCGCCTTTTGCGCGAAGCCTAGGCTCAAGGTCGTAGGATCGTGCGCAGCATTAAAGCCTTGTTAGCCGTCGCGGCGCGTTTTCACGGACTGGTCATAAACCCTGCACTAGCTCATGGATATTCGGGGAGGGCGTGATGAACAGCGTGTATGCGTCGCTCGGCACAACCGTGTTCACGACCATGTCGCGGCTCGCGTCCGAGAAGGGCGCCATCAATCTGGGGCAGGGCTTTCCGGAGGATGATGGCCCGCTCGATTTGAGCGAAGCCGCCGCGCGCGCCTTGATTGATGGGCCAAATCAATACCCGCCGATGCCGGGGCTCGCGATCCTCCGCCAAGCCGTGGCCACGCACTACAACGCCCATCACAGCCTCGATCTCGATTGGCAAAGCGAGGTGACGATCACCTCCGGCGCCACTGAAGCGATCGCCGCGGCGTTGCTGGCTTTCATTGAGCCAGGCGACGAGGTCGTCGTGTTCGAGCCGATGTACGATTCTTATCTGCCGATGATCCGCCGCGCCGGTGGCGTGCCGCGCTTCGTGCGGCTGACGCCGCCCTGGCGCATCAGCGAGGAGGCGCTCGCCGCCGCCTTCAGCAAGAAAACCAAAGTCGTGATGCTCAACACGCCGCTGAACCCCAGCGCCAGCGTGATGAGCCCGGAAGAGCTCGGCATGATCGCTGAATATTGCCGGCGCTTCGACGCAATCGCTATTAGCGACGAGGTTTGGGAGCACGTGCTGTTCGATGGCCGCGTGCACGCGTCGATGCTGCACTATCTGCGCGACCGCACGCTGAAGATCGGCTCCGCCGGCAAGATGTTCTCGATGACGGGCTGGAAGGTGGGCTTTGCCTGCGGCGCGCCGGCGCTGACGCAGCAATTCGCCAAGGCGCACCAATTCTTGACGTTCACGACGCCGCCGGCGTTGCAGATCGCCTCGGCTCAGGGGCTCGCATACGAGCGTGCCTATTTCGACAAGATGCGCGCCGACTTTCAGCGCTCGCGCGATCGCCTTGACGCGGCGTTGAAGCAGGAGGGGTTCGTCACGCTGCCCGCGGCGGGCGCGTACTTCCTCAGCATCGATCTGCCGGCTTCTGGGATTGCGCTGAGCGATGAGGCTTTCGCCATGGCGTGCGTTGAGCATCACGGTGTCGCCGTGATTCCATTTTCGCCCTTCTACGCGAGCGCCGGGGCGCCGGCGCTCGTGCGCCTCTGCTTCGCCAAGCGCGACACAACGCTCGATTCCGGCGTCGAAGCGCTCGCCAAGGCGCGGCGCGCGTTCGCATGAGCGTGCAGTTCAAACTCGACGCCGACGCGCGGCGCTTGAGCTGTGATCCACACCAGCGCGCCTTCCTGCAAAACCCGCACGCGCTCTATCAGCGCTTACACGGCGAAGCGCCGATCGTGTTCTGGGAGGAATACGGCCTCTGGTGCTTGGCCGGCTACGAGCCCGTCAATCGCATCTTTCGCGAAAAACGCCTCGGCCGTGAACCGCGTGAACCACTCGCTGGCGATCGCGCGCATCTCGCGGATTTTGACGCATTCGAAGCCTGTTCCATGCTGCAACTCGAGCCGCCAACGCACACCAAGTTGCGCACGCTCGTCAACCGCGCCTTCGTTTCGCGGCAAGTGGAGCGCTTGCGTCCGCAAGTCGAAGCATACGCGAACGAATTGATCGATGGCTTTCCGCGCGAGCCGTTCGACCTTTTGCCCGCCTACGCCACGCCGATCCCGATCCGCGTCATCGCCGATCTGCTCGGCGTGCCGGCGGAGATGGGGCCGCAGCTTGTGTCGTGGTCGAACCGCATGGTGGCCATGTACATGCACGGCCGCACCGAAGCGGTGGAGCGGGATGCGAACTCTGCAACGCGCGAGTTCGTGAGCTTCATGCGCGGCTATGTGGACCAACGCCGACGCGCGCCGGGCGATGATTTGTTGAGCGCGCTCATCGCCGCACAGGAGGAGGGCCAGCGGCTCACCGAGCCGGAGCTGATCTCGTCGGCAATCTTGCTGCTCAACGCCGGCCACGAAGCCACGGTGCATCAAACAGGCAACGCGGTGCGCCTGATCCTCGCGCAAGGCGGCGATCCGCGTCGGTTCTTTGCGAACGCCGAAGCGAGCGCCGCGACTGTGGAGGAATGCCTCCGCCTCGCTCCGCCTTTGCATATGTTCACGCGCATCGCCTACGAGCGCATCGAGATCGTGCAGGGTGTTGCGCTTGAGCCGGGGCGGGAGGTCGGCCTGCTGCTCGCGGCCGCGAACACCGACCCAGGCGCCTATGCCGATCCGCTCACGTTTAAGCCGGAACGAAGCGACCAGAAGAACGTCTCCTTCGGCGCCGGCATTCACTTTTGCGTCGGCGCGCCGCTCGCGCGTTTGGAGCTGCAAGCGGCGCTGCAAACACTTTTCACGCGGGTTCCCGGCCTGCAGCTCGTCGAAGAATCGCACTTCCGCGACGCCTATCATTTCCACGGCCTCGAACGGCTGCTATTGAGCACCGCCGCCTGGGCTAGCTGATGAGGGCAGGGATGATGCAGACACGTCGGCGCTTTGCGCAGCTTTCCTTGGGCGCGCTCGCCGCTGCTTGCGCAGCGCGCGAGCCGAGCGACATCATCATCCGTGGTGGCGCGATCTACACTGGCGCGCCGAACAAGCCGCGCGTGGACGCCATCCGCATCACCAACGGGCTCTTTGCGGCTGTCGGCACGCTTGAAGAAGCCCGCGCCGCAGGCCCCGCGCGCGAGATCGATTTGCGCGGCGCTGCGGCGTTTCCGGGTTTCGTTGACGGCCACGTGCACCTGATGGGCGTCGGCATGGCGGCGATGGTGCTCGATCTCGTCGGCGTTGAATCCATCGCCGCGCTGCAGGAGCGTTTGCGCACCTACGCCGCGTCGCACACCGAAGGGCCGATCCTCGGCCGCGGCTGGATCGAAACCCATTGGCCGGAAGCGCGCTTCCCGAACCGCGCCGATCTCGACGCCGTCGTCGCTGATCGCCCGGTGCTGCTGGAGCGTGTCGATGGCCACGCCGCGATCGCCAATTCCGCCGCGCTGACGCTCGCGTCCATCGACAACAACACCGCCAATCCTGACGGCGGCAGCATCGAACGCGACGCAAGCGGCGCCGCGACCGGCATGCTGATCGACAACGCCGTGAACCTCGTCGCGAGCCGCATGCCCGCGTCGACGGATGGGCAGCGTCGCGACGCACTCCGCCAAGCCGCACAGCTCTACGCGCAGCGCGGCTGGACGGGCGTCGCCAATATGAGCACCAGCGCGACGGAAGCGGCGCTGTTCCAAAGCTTCGCCCAATCCGGCGACCTGCCGCTGCACGCGGATATTTATCTCACGCCGGGAGATTCAAGCACTGTGTTTGAGCGCGGGCCGTATGCCGATCGCTCCGGCCTCGTGAACGTGCGTGGCGTGAAGCTTTACATGGATGGCGCGCTCGGCTCGCGCGGTGCGGCCTTGCTGCAGCCTTATAGCGACGCGCCCGGCAATGGCTTGCTGGTCACGCCTGTCGAGACCATCCGCGAATTTCTCGGCCGTGCGCGCCAGCGGGGCGTGCAGGTGGCGACGCACGCAATCGGCGATCGCGGCAACCGCCTCGTGCTCGACGGCTATCGCGACACGTTCGGCGAAGATCGCGATGGCCTTCGCCGCGCGCGCTGGCGGATCGAGCATTCGCAAGTGATCTCACCGCAGGATCTGCCGCGCTTCGCGCAGATGGGTGTCATCGCTTCGATGCAGCCCTCGCACGCGATCAGCGATCTCTATTTCGCCCCCGCGCGTCTTGGTTCGAGTCGCCTCGCCGGCGCCTATGCGTGGAAATCGCTCCGGAACTCCGGCGCGGTGATCGCTGCTGGTTCGGACGCGCCGGTGGAGAAGGGCAATCCTCTGATCGAATTCTACGCCGCCGCTTATCGCCACGATCTGCAAGGCGCGGCCGGCGCTGACTGGAATCCCAGCGAAGCCGTCAGCCGCGAAGAAGCGCTGCGCATGCTCACCTGGGGCCCGGCCTTCGCCGCGTTTCAGGAACAAGAGCGCGGCACTATCGAGGTCGGCAAGCGCGCGGACGTTAGCTGCTTCTCCGTCGACTTGATGCAAGCGGATTTCTCCGCCATCCCAAGTGCTCAAGCAATACTCACTGTGAGCGACGGACGCATCACGCACAACGCGCTGGGGTAGAAACAAAAAGCGCGCGACCCGCAGGCCGCGCGCTTCTCGTTTTCCTCCCGAAACTCTTAGGCGGCGACGATCTGGCCGGCCTCTTGCGGGTCGCGCAGCACGTAGCCGCGGCCCCACACGGTTTCGATGTAGTGTTCGCCGCCGGTCGCGGCCGCCAGCTTCTTGCGCAGCTTGCAGATGAACACGTCGATGATCTTCAGTTCCGGCTCGTCCATGCCGCCATAGAGATGGTTCAGGAACATCTCTTTCGTCAGCGTGGTGCCTTTGCGGAGCGAGAGCAGCTCCAGCATTTGGTATTCCTTGCCCGTCAGGTGGACGCGCTGGCCGGTGACTTCGACGGTCTTCGCATCGAGGTTCACCGTGATGTCGCCCGTTCTGATAACGGAATGAGCGTGACCCTTCGAGCGGCGGACGATCGCGTTGATGCGGGCGATCAGTTCGTCCTTGTTGAAGGGCTTCGTCATGTAATCGTCGGCGCCGTAGCCGAGGCCGCGGACCTTCGTGTCGATGTCGGCGGTGCCCGACAGGATCAGGATCGGCGTGTTCACCCGCGCCACGCGGAGCTGCTTCAGCACGTCATAGCCGTGCATGTCGGGCAGGGTGAGGTCGAGTACGATGATGTCGTAATCGTACAGCTTGCCGAGGTCGATGCCTTCCTCGCCGAGGTCGGTCGAGTAGATATTGAATCCTTCGGACTTGAGCATCAGCTCGATGCCCTGCGCCGTAGCGCTATCGTCCTCGATCAACAAGACTCGCATAGAATGCTCCCCGTCGGCGCAACGGCCCGGCACAGTTAACTCACAGAATCGTTGCTAACCGTTTCATCTTCGTAAACGTCGTAACGAATCTTACCGAGCTGGTGTGCTTACCTAAGCGCTGATGCTCCATCAGCTTCCCGTTAACGAACCTTAGAATCTGATTTGGATTCGCGTGTCCACCGCTGGTGTGTGGGAAATTGTCAGCCACAAGCAGCGGGAAATGAATCGGCTCGCCAACGAGCCTTGCGGCGATTCAGATTTCGCTAACCATAACGCCGTCAGAAGTTGTGAAGAAATTTCGCGACGCATGCCTTCATTCCTCTCAACACTCGCGCACGACATCGAAGCGCTCGACCCGCGCCGCTACGGCGGGCGCGTTACCGGTCTGTCAGGCGCGCTCATCGAAGCGTCAGGCCCGATGGAAGCGCTTGCTTTGGGCGCGCGTGCTTCGATCGAAGGCACGCGCACGACGCGCGCGGAGATCGTCGGTTTTCGTGGCGACCGCGCTTTGCTCGCGCCGTATGATTCCATCGAAGCCATCCGCCCCGGTGCGCGCGTCATGCTTGAGGGCGCCGAGCCGATGGTGCGCCCGTCGCGCGCGTGGCTCGGCCGCGTCATCGATTGCTTTGGCCAGCCGGTCGACGGCGAGGGCCCGCTACCGCCGGGCTTGAAGCCGCGCCTCGTGCGCGGACCGCCGCCTTCGGCGCACGAACGCGCCCGCGTCGGCGCGCGCTTGGATACCGGCGTGCGCGCGCTCAATGTGTTCTCTGCGCTCTGCCGCGGCCAGCGCATGGGCGTGTTCGCGGGCTCGGGCGTCGGCAAGTCGGTGCTGATGTCGATGCTGGCGCGCGGCGCCAATGCCGATGTCATCGTCATCGGCCTCGTCGGCGAACGCGGCCGCGAGGTGAAAGAGTTCTTGGAAGATACATTGGGCGAGGAGGGCCGTCGCCGCTCCGTCGTCGTCGTCGCCACCTCGGACGAAACCGCCGCCCGCCGTCGTCTCGCGCCGCACATGGCCGCGGCCATCGCCGAGCATTATCGCGACGAAGGCCTCGACGTTCTGCTGCTGATCGATTCCGTCACCCGCCTCGCCATGGCGCAGCGTGAGATCGGCTTGAGCGTTGGCGAACCACCGACCACCAAGGGCTACACGCCGTCCGTGTTCGCGGAGCTGCCCAAGCTGCTCGAACGCGCCGGCCCTGGCCGCGAAGGCGAGATGGGCTCGATCACCGCGCTTTTCACCGTGCTCGTTGATGGCGACGATCACAACGAGCCGATTGCCGACGCTGTGCGCGGCATCCTCGACGGCCACATCGTCATGGAGCGCGCCATTGCCGAACGCGGCCGCTATCCGGCGATCAATGTGCTGAAGTCGATCTCGCGTCTCATGCCGATGTGCCACACGCCGGAAGAGAACGAATTGGTGAAGCGCGCCCGCGCGACGCTCGCGCTCTATGGCGAAATGGAAGAGCTGATCCGCATCGGGGCGTACAAGCCCGGCGCCGACGCTGAAACCGATTACGCCATCCGTGTCCGCCCCGCCGTCGAAGCCGTGCTCAGCCAAGGCCGCGACGAACAGAGCGACATCAATGAAGCATTCCGCATGCTGGAAGAGGCGCTCGCGTAGAACCCCCTCCCCTTGAGGGGAGGGGGCAGGGGGCGGGGTGAACCTCCGTCGATAGAAATTTGAACTGGGTGCAGAGATGAAACTTCAAATGCAGAGGATCACCCCACCCCCAACCCCCTCCTCTCAAGAGGAGGGGGCTTAAACCATGAAAGCCCTGCACACGCTTCTTCGCGTCGCCAAGCGCGATCTTGATCTGCTGCAGCGCGCGCTGGGCGATCAGCTCAACAAGCAGATCGCGGTGGAGGAACGCATCCGCGTTCACGAACAAGCGCTGCTGAGCGAACAGAAGGCGGCGCTCCGCGATTATGAAAGCCATCGCGCCTTCAGCGGCTATGCCGCCGTCGCCCGCGCGGGCCGCGCTGCGCTGCAGGGCGAACTCATCGCCATCGGCCAGGAGATCGATCGCCTGCGCACACTGATCGCCGAAGCCCATGTCGAGATGCGCAAATTCGAACGCCTGCTCGAACTACAAGCCGAACGCGACAAAGCCGCCGCGGACAAACGCGACGCCGATGCGTTGGATGAAATGGCGACGATGCGGGCGGGGCGCGCGTTGCGGTCCTAACTTCCCTCAGTCATTCCGGGCGAGCGGAGCGAGACCCGGAACCCAGGGATCACAAAGCTCGTCGTTTGCCCTGGGTTCCGGATGCCGCTTCGCGGCTCCGGAATGACTGAGTGTTGTATTGTAGGAGCAGGCGCTCAACCCGCGTTCAGCGCTTCCACAATGCGGATCACGTCTTCGTACGCTTGGCTCTGCGGATGGCGCACGGGCAGTGGTGTTTGTGCGCGGATCGAGTCCGGCACGCGCGGGTCGCGGCAGATGACGCCGGCGAATTTCGGCTTGAAGCCCAGATATTCGTGACACGCCAGCGAGAATTGGTCGAACACCTTGCGGCCTTTGACGCGGTTCTCGGCCATGTTGACGATCACCCACGGCACCACGTTCGCGCCCTGCAGGCGCAGCAGCTTCACCATCGCGTACGCGTCGGTGAGGGCGGTGGGTTCTTCGGTCGTCACCAGGATGAGGCGATCGGCGGTGCGCGCGAAGCGCAGCACAGTCGGATCGACGCCAGCGGCGAGATCGAGAATGATTTTGTCGTAGTGCGGCGCAAGCTTCGGCAGGCCGTTGGCGATGCGCGCCACTTCCTCGAGCTTGATCGCGCCAAGCGCGCCCGAGCCGGAGTGGCCAGCGATCAGATCGAAGCCGCCTTGGCGCCCGGGCCCGCCGAGCACCGGCGTCACCGCCGCGTCGAGCTCCAGAAACCCGCGCACCACGGAATGCACGTCCGCCTGCGGGCGAATGCCCAGCTGCACGTCGACGTTCGCCAAGCCCAGATCGCAATCGACCAGCAGCGCGCGCTGCCCGGCGCGGCCGAACGCCGTCGACAGCATCGTCGACAGCCACGTCTTGCCGACGCCGCCCTTACCGGAGGCGACAGCATAAATCGGCGCAGCGCGCGGTCGCGGCTGCGGCGTCTCGATCTGCTGAGCGCTCGTCTTGGAGCTGGCCATGAGCCGATATAGCGCCCGATTCCGTTTAGGGGTCGTTAGCGAGGCGGTGCGATTTGGTTAGCGAGAGGTTAAGCTGTTACGCTGGCTTCACAGAGCATGCGCAGTCAGCCCTCCCTCGATGGGAGGGCGCCGCGAAGCGGCGGGAGGGTGCGCCCTCGATGTTGACGGATATGCCTCGCGAGGCTCGTTCGTCCCCGTTAGCGGGCGCACCTCCTCAGTCATCGCGCTGCGCGCGCTGACAGCTCGAGGAGGAGCGTCAGACCTGCCCCATCGCCTTCAACCGCACCTTTGCGTGCACTTCGCTTTGGCTGAGCACCGCCGTCGCCGGGCGGAAGCGTTCGATCAGTGAGCGCACGTAGGGGCGGATGAGCGGGGAGGTGAGCAACACCGGGGTTTCGCCCATCTGCGCCGCGCGCTCGAACGCGCCGCGCACGTCGGCGACAAATTCGTGCAGCTTCGACGGCGCGAGCGCGAGCTGACGGCTTTGGCCTTCACCGACAAGCGCTTCGTTGAACGTCTGTTCCCAGTTCGGCGACAGCGTGATGATCGGCAGCGCGTTTTCGTGGTTGCGATGCTGCCAGCAAATCTGACGCGCGAGACGCCCGCGCACGTGCTCCGTGACGAGCACCAGATCGTGGATCGCCGGCGCGGCTTCGGCGATGGCTTCGACGATCGCCGTCAGATCGCGGATCGAGACGCGTTCCTTGAGCAAGTTTTGCAGCACGCGCTGCACGCCTGACCAGGAGATGTGCTGCGGCGCGACGTCGCCCAGCAGATCCTGCGTTTCCTTCGGCAGTTCTTTGATCAGCTTACGCACTTCGGCGAACGTGAGCAGATCGCTCATGTGCTCTTTGACGATCTCGGTGAGATGCGTGGAGAGCACGGTGGCGGGATCGACAACCGTGTAGCCGCGGAAGCTCGCTTCCTCGCGCGCGCCTTCAGCGATCCACATCGCGTCGAGGCCGAACGCTGGTTCCTTGCACGGGTCGCCAGGAATGGCGATGCCGGCGCCGGTCGGGTCCATCGCCAGCAGCGCGCCGATCTTGAGCTTGCCTTCGCCAGCTTCCATCTCGCGCACGCGCACTTGGTACGCGTCCGGCGCCATCTGCACGTTGTCCAAGATGCGCACGCTCGGCATCACGAAGCCGAAATCCTGGGCGATGGTTTTGCGCAGCGCCTTGATTTGGTCAGTGAGGCGGCGGCCTTGCACGTCGTTGATCAGCGGGATCAGCGAGAAGCCAAGCTCGACGCGGATATCGTCCATCGCCAGCGAAGCCGCCGGCGTTTCTTCCACCACGGGCGCTGCTTCCGGCTCGGCGGCAGCAGCCTCAGCCGCGACGCGGCTTGCCTTGTGCAGATGCCAAGCCAACACGCCCGCCGCGCCGGCGAGGATGAAGAACGGAATCTTCGGCATGCCTGGTAGCAGCGCGACGCCGAACGCGCACGCCGCGACAATGCCGAGCGCTTGCGGGTAGTTCGCGAATTGCCGCGCCAAAGCTTTGTCCGCCGCGCCATCGACGCCGGCTTTCGTCACCAGCAAGCCCGCCGCGACCGAGATCACCAAAGCCGGAATTTGCGTCACCAGGCCATCGCCGACCGTGAGCAGCACGTAGGTGGTGCCGGCTTCCTCGAACGGCATCTCGTGCGACACCATGCCGATGATGATGCCGCCGATGACGTTGATGAACACGATCAACAAGCCGGCGACCGCGTCGCCGCGCACGAACTTGGACGCGCCGTCCATCGCCCCGAAGAACGAGCTTTCTTCTTCGAGCGCCTTGCGGCGTTCGCGGGCTTGAGTTTCGTTGATCAGGCCGGCGGAGAGATCGGCGTCGATCGCCATCTGCTTGCCGGGCATGGCGTCCAAGGTGAAGCGCGCCGCGACTTCGGCGATACGCGTCGAACCTTTGGTGATGACCACGAAGTTCACGATCACCAGGATCGCGAACACGATCACGCCGATCACGAAATCGCCGCCCATCACGAAATTCGCGAACGCGGCGATCACTTCGCCGGCCGCGTGTTCGCCGGTCTGGCCGTTGGCGAGGATCAGTCGCGTCGATGCGACGTTCAGCGCGAGGCGCAACAACGTCGCCAGCAGCAGCACGGACGGGAACGACGTAAACTCAAGTGGCCGCTTGATCATCAGCGCCGTCATCAGCACCAAGATCGAGAAGATCAGCGAGATCGCCAGCAGCATGTCGAGCAGCAGCGGCGGCAGCGGCACCAGCATGATCGCCAGAATGCCAAGCACGCCGCCCGCCAGCGCGACGTCGCCGCGCAGGAGCATGCGCGGCAGATCGTTGAAATCGAAACTCGGGCGCTGTGGTTGGACGGCGTCGGTCATGGCTTAGGCGGCTTGCCCCGTTGGCGCTGGCGGGATGCGGACGCCTTCGTCCGAATAAAGCTTCAGCTTGTTGCGCAAGGTGCGGATCGAAATGCCGAGGATGTTGGCCGCATGCGTGCGGTTGCCGAGGCAGTGCGTGAGCGTTTCGAGAATCAGATCCTGCTCCACTTCCGCCACCGTGCGGCCGACGAGATTGCGCGCCGCCGCTTGCGCGGCTTCGATCGCAACGCCGGCGCTATCCTGGCGCATGCCAACCGGCGCGCCGTCCGGCGCACGGATCGCATCGGCGCCGATTTCCTCGCCGTTCGCCAGCAGCACCGCACGGTGCATGGCGTTTTCCAACTCGCGCACATTGCCGGGCCAGCGATGCGCCAGCACTTGCGTCAGCGCATCGGCGCCGAGCTTGCGGGCGGGGCGCTCATTGGCACGCGCATATTTCTCGATGAAGAAGCGCGAGAGGGCGGCGAGATCGTCCTTGCGCTCGCGCAGTGGCGGGATGCGCAGGTTCACGACGTTCAAGCGATAGAGCAAATCCTCGCGGAACTCGCCGTCGCGGACGCTCTGCGCCAGATCGCGGTTCGATGTCGCCAGGATGCGGATGTTCACCGGCACCGGCTTTGCGCCACCGACGCGATCGATCACGCGTTCCTGGATCGCCCGCAGCAGCTTCGATTGCAGCCGCAGATCCATTTCCGAGATTTCGTCCAGCAGCAGCGTGCCGCCGTCCGCTTCCTCGAACTTGCCGATGCGGC
>CAZZFE010000027.1:0-53146 GCA_964653495.1 uncultured Terricaulis sp.
CGCGCACGCCGCGAGCAGTGCGGCCGACGCCGCCAACACGAATAGACGCATGGGAACAATCCCCCTCGAATTGCGGAGCGCTGATTACGCGCGCCGCGCGCACAACTCAACCAAATACCGTTTGTTGCGAGACGTTTTCAGTTGGCGCTGCGCGGCATCGGCGCGAGGCCTGGCAGGAATTGCGAAGCAGGCGCGGCCGGTGGGAACACCAATACGTCATACGTATCAATCAGCTGGCGCATATCCGCGGAGAGGTGCTGCCAGCGGCGCGGCCGCAGCTTCCATGCGCGCAGATCAAACACCGTCACTTGCGTGGGATCGACGTACGGCGCGAGGAAGCTCCAATTTTCATTGAATCCCGGCGCGCAAGGCACATTCGGATTGTCGAACGTGCCAACGACACCGCCCGGGCCGCAGCCAACATAAACCGCAAGCGCGCTCGTACCGTTCTGCACCGCGAATTCGCTGACGAAGCCGCCAAGCCCCTGCACGTGCGTCGGCGTGGCGCCGCGATACATGTGGTTGCTGCCGAACTTGAACATCACCCGCGGCGGCGCGCGATCGGCGCGTTCGGCGGCGCGATAGCGTTCGAGGAACAGGCGCTTCATCAGATTCTCGCGCGCGGTGTTGGCGAGATAGGGCTCGCCGCCGCCACCGGTGAACGGGCGATAGATGGCTTGCGAGGCGATCATCGCATCGACAAGCGCCGCATAGTCGCGATCGCGACGGCCGTTGAGCGCGGCGCGCAATTCCGTGAGGCGCGCGGTGTCAACACGCCCGAGAAAGTCCAAGCTGCCTTGCGCTTCCGTCGCCAGCGCCGCGGCGAGCGTACGCGCCTGCGGATCGCGCGCGCCTTGCGCGATGTCGTTCGAGAACCAGTACGTGGCGCCGATAAAGACTTGGTCCAAGCCCCACAAGTTCGGTTCGCCGCCTGCCGGCGTCGTTTGCGTGATCGTCAGCGCCAATTGCGCTTCGGGCGCCCAGGTGAAGAACGGCGCAGCCGTCGCGCTGCCGCGCGTCGTCAGATAGGTGCGCCACGCTTCAACACCGCCCGCGCGCAGCTCGCGCTCGAGCGCAGTGGCGATCCACGGATCGGTCTCGATCGCCGCGTAGCGATAGCCGCTGGCGTTGAGATCACGCCAATAGGCTTCAACGAATTGGGCGATGCCGGCATTGCCGTGATCTTCGCCGATCAGCACGAATTGCGCGTCGGCGCTCAGCACGCGCAGAAATTCGGCCGCGTCGCCCGTCAGCCGGCCATTCTCGACGCCGCCGACATGGCGCGTGTGCTCAATGAGCGCCGGCAGCAACGTCTCCGGCGCAACGCCCTGCGCGCCCGCGGGCGGCGGTGTCGGCGCTGGCGCCTGCGCGAGCGCTTCACTGGAAAAAGCACACAGAGCCGCGCACGCGGCCAACGCGATTTTGTTCATGGGTATCCCTCACTCTGCAGCAAGGGATGCACGCGGATATGCGTTTGGATGCTCGCCGCGTACCGCCGGCTTCCAGCCGGCATTTTGCGCAAATGCCTCATCAGTTGGAGCGCCGCCCCACAGCGCGCCTTAAGGCGCGCCTCCAACCTGCATGCGCCAACACGTGTATCTCACCTAAGCCGGCTGGAAGCCGGCGGTACGTTAAAGCGCGTCGAGCGGCAATTTTAAATAGCGCACGCCGTTGTCTTCCGCCGGCGGCAGCTCGCCGGCGCGAATGTTGACCTGGATCGACGGCAGGATCAGCACCGGCATCGACAGCGTCTTGTCGCGCGCCTCGCGCATGACAACAAAAGCGTCCTCGCTCACGCCATCATGGATATGCACGTTGTTGGCGCGTTGCTCGGCGATCGTGGTCTCCCACTTATATTCATCGCGGCCCGGCGCCTTGTAATCGTGGCAGAGAAACACGCGCGTTTCACCTGGCAGCGCGAGCAATTTGCGGATCGAACGATAGAGCGTGCGCGCGTCGCCGCCGGGGAAATCGCAACGCGCCGTTCCATAATCCGGCATGAACAACGTATCGCCGACGAACAAGGCATCGCCGATTTTGTAGCTCATGCACGCGGGCGTGTGGCCCGGCGTGTAGATCGCTTCGATCTCCAATTCGCCCAGCGGCAGCTTTTCGCCATCAGCCACAAGCTTTCCGAACGGACGGCCGTCCGGAATGATGTCGTCGAGGTTGAACACCTTTTTGAACACCGCTTGAACATCTGTGATGTGCGCGCCGATCACGATCGGCGCGCCGGTCGCAGCCTTGAGAAACGGCGCGGCGGACAAATGATCCGCGTGCGCATGGGTTTCGAGAATCCACTCGACCTTCAGGCCATCCGCGTGCGCGGCGTCGAGAATCGCTTGCGCGGAGGTCGTCGCCGTGCGGCCGGACTTGGCGTCGAAATCGAGCACGCTGTCGATGATCGCAGCGCGCTTGGTGGCCGGGTCGGCGACGAGATAGCTCACCGTGAAGGTGGGCTCATCGAAGAACGCGCGGACAATTGGGGCACGGGCGGACATCAGAACCTCCAAGCAGGCGCAGCCGGCGCCTCGTTGGTCTGTATATTAGGTCTTGCTAAATTAGAATCAACTGATATATATGTCGCATGGTTGCTCTGACCCTCTCTCCCACCGAGTTTGCCGCCCAAGCGGGCGAGGCCGCGCGCTTGCTGAAGGCGCTCGGCCACCAGGCGCGGCTGATGGTGCTTTGCCAATTGGTCGAGGGCGAACGCTCTGCCGGCGCGCTTCAGCGCGGCTCGGGGCTCTCGCAATCGGCGCTGTCGCAACATCTGGCCAAGCTCCGCGAGGAAGGCCTCGTCGCCACGCGGCGCGAAGCGCAAACCATTTTCTATCGTCTAGCCGATCCGAAAGCCGCGCGCGTCATCGAAACGCTGGCTTCGATCTATTGCCCTCCCGAGGAACACAAATGAGCCTCTCTCCCATCAGCGCCGCGTCGCTAAAGCAAAAGCTCGATTCCGGCGACGCCGTGCTGATCGACATCCGCGAAAGCGACGAACACGCGCGCGAACACATCATCGGCGCACGGCTCGCGCCACTGTCAGCGATCGATGCGCACGATTTCGATCGCGACAAGCAGAAGATCGCGGTGTTCCACTGCAAATCCGGCATGCGCACGCAAGCAAACGCCGCGCGGCTGCTGGCGAAAGACTTCCGCGAGGCGCATTTCCTGGAAGGCGGCATTGAAGCGTGGAAGGCGGCAGGCTTTCCAGTCCACGCCAACCGCAAAGCGCCGCTTGAGATCATGCGCCAAGTGCAGATTGCTGCAGGCGTATTGATCTTGTTGGGCGTCGCGCTCGGCGCCTTCGTCAATCCGTTGTTCTATGTGCTTTCGGGCTTTGTTGGCGCGGGCTTGCTGTTCGCAGGCGCAACGGGCTGGTGCGGCATGGCGCTTCTGCTCAAGACGATGCCGTGGAATCGGCCCAGCGTGCGGCTGACGTGAGCGATCTTCTCTCTGTCCTGAGCGGCGCAGCCGTTGGCCTGATCCTCGCCCTGATCGGCGGCGGCGGCTCGATTCTGGCGACGCCGGCTCTGCTCTACGTCGTCGGCATTGCCAATCCGCACGTCGCCATCGGCACCAGCGCGCTTGCGGTTTCGGTCAACGCCTTCGCGAACTTCATCAATCACGCGCGGCGCGGCAACGTGAAATGGCGCTGCGCGCTGATCTTCGCGGCCGCCGGCATTGTCGGCGCCGCGATCGGTGCTGCGATCGGCAAGCTCACCGATCCGGCGATCCTTCTGCCGCTGTTCGCGTTGGTGATGATCGTCGTCGGCGTGCGCATGCTGCGCGCGCAAGGCCATGAGGGCGACGCCGAGGTGCGTCTCTCCGCCAGCAACGCGCCGAAGCTGATCGCGGCTGGCCTTGTGGTCGGCGCGCTCTCAGGCTTCTTCGGCATTGGCGGCGGCTTCCTGATCGTGCCCGGCCTCATCGCCGCAAGCGGCATGACTATGATCCACGCCGTCGGTTCCTCGCTGTTCGCGGTCGGCGCGTTCGGCGCAACGACGGCGACATCCTACGCGCTCGACGGCTTGATCGATTGGCGCGTGGCGTTCCTGTTTATCGGCGGCGGCCTGATTGGCGGCACGATCGGCGCGATGTTGTCGAGCCGGCTCGCGAAGCAAAAAGGCGCGCTGCAGCGCGTGTTTGCATTCGTGGTCTTCGCGGTCGCTGCGTACATGCTGTGGCGGAGCCTCGCGCCGCTGCTGTAAGCTGGCGCGCATGAGCTTCACGCTGCGCCTCGCCACTGCCGACGATCTCGCGCCCATGCACGCGCTGATGAATTTGGCGATCGCCGAATTGCTGAAGCCGTACCTGCCGCCCGAGGGCGTGGCGGCGTCGTTCGAGATCATGGGCCTCGACACGCAATTGGTGACGGACGGCACCTATTTCGCGGCGATCGATGGCGGCGAAATCGTCGGCTGCGGCGGCTGGAGCCGGCGCGCCACGCTGTTCGGCGGCGATCACAGCAAGGGCCGCGACGCCGCCCTGCTCGATCCCGCGCACGACGCAGCACGCGTGCGGGCGATGTACACACACCCCGCGCACACACGCCGTGGAATTGGCCGCGCGATCCTCGATGCGTGTGAAGATGCGGCGCGGGCGGAAGGTTTCACGCGTGTGGAACTCGCTGCGACTATGGCTGGCGAGCCGCTCTATCGCGCGTGCGGCTACGAAGTGATCGAGCCGTTCAGCTCACGCACCAGCAATGGCACCGAAGTGCCGCTTCTGCGCATGGGCAAGGCGCTTAGCTAAAGCACCTGATCGAGCGCGCGTATAAGCTTTTGCACTTCGTCGGGTGACGTGTAGTGCACGAAGCTCACGCGCAGCGCGCCGTGCGCGGGATCGACGCCCTGCGCTTCCAAGCAGCGCACGCCATAGAAGCTGCCGCCGCCCGTCATGATGCCGAGCGGCGCAAGCTTCGCGGCGGCGTCCGCGCCCGGCTCACGCAACACCATCGCCACTGTCGGCGCACGCGCGGCGGCGATACGCGGGCCGAGCAAGCGGACGGAATTCTTCGCATCGAGATAATCCAACAACGGCTGCAGCAGCTCGATCTCATGCGCGCGCATCAGATCGTGCACGGCTTCGGCGCGCGCTGCTGGCGTCGCTTCGCCGCCATGATGATGCGCGTAGAGCGCGTCCGCGTAATCCGCCATGCCGGCGCTGGCGGCGATCTGCGCGTGATCGGGACCGGCGGGCGTGAAGCGTTTGTAGAGCGCGCCGGCGTTGAAATAGTGCCCTTGGTTCGGAAGCGTTTCGCCCAGCGCGCGACGGATCACCATCACGCCTTGATGCGGGCCGTACGTCTTGTACGCGGAGAACAGATAGATATCCGCGCCCAGCTTTCCGACATTCGGCAGCCCGTGCGGCGCGTAGCTGACGCCATCGACGCACACATACGCGCCCGCCGCATGCGCGAGCGCGGTGATCTCCGCCACCGGATTGATCTCGGCGACAATGTTGGAGCAATGCGGGAAACAGACGAGCTTCACTTTCTCGTCGAGCAGAGCCTTCAGCCGCTCCACAGCCAAATGCCCCGTCTCCGGATCAAGCTTCCACTCGCGCACCTCAATGCCGCGCTCAGCAAGGCGCCGCCACGGCCCGGTGTTCGCCTCGTGATCCTGATTGGTGACCACGATCGCGTCGCCCGGCTTTAGCCATTGCGCGAACGCTTGCGCGAGCACGTAGGTGTTCTGCGACGTCGACGGCCCGAAGCTCACCTCCTCCGTCTCAACGCCCAGCATCGCCGCCAGCCGCGACCGCGCCTCGTCCATCTCCGCGCCGCCGAGGCGTGAGGCTTCGTACGGCGCATAAGGCTGCACTTTCCGCTCGCGAAAAAACCGCGTGAGCCGCGCAACGACAGGCGCGCATGTGTAAGAGCCGCCCGCGTTCTCAAAGAACGCTTGGCCTTGCAGCGACGGCTCAGAAAACGCGGGAAACTGCGCGCGAACGAAATTGAGATCGAGCTTCATGTCGCGCGAGAGTGGCGGGGCGTGTCGCAATGTTCAAGCAGTTGCACGAGCGGTCACAAGTTGGAGCGCGCGCTTCCAAGCGCGCATTTCGCTCGCTCAACCGCTCCAGCCTGCGGAGCCAAATCGCCAGTCCTCGGGCCGCGCACACAAACCTGCGGCCACCGGGTTCATCTCAATGTACCGCTTAGTCGTCTGAAAGTGCGCCTCGTCGCGCACATACCGGTCAAAATAGTCCGCAGCCCAAAGGGTTCCGGACCTCGCGAGAACCTTGTCAATCCGATTTGCGGTGAACTGCTTCCACGTGCGTACAATTTGGCCCAGCTCGAACTCTTTGCGCGTCGCCAGCAGAACATGCACGTGGTTCGGCATTACGCACCAAGTGCTCAGTGCGTACCGCTCTTCATCGTGAAACCTGAGCGCTTCGGAGACGATCGAGGCGCAAGCGGGATCGCGCAACGCCGCTAGGCCGAGCCCTCGATCCAAGACATCATCGCCTTCGATCTCGCCCGGCGGCACGGCGTCGAAGAGCCGGAAGACGACGTGCTGCGCGACGTCGTACCCGTCAAAATGCGGAAGATAGCCGCGACTGTGCCAGCCCTTGCTCCCCATCCAGGCAGCCTAGCACATACGATGGGGAGTGGGCTCGCGAGCTTTGAGCCCGCACGTCCAAGTTTGAGAGGAAGTATTGCGCGCTTGGAAGCGCGCGCTCCAACCTCCTAACGCTTGGGTTGGCCCCTAAGCATCAACATCCGCATCCAGCGCGTTTTCCTGGATGAACTCGCGGCGGGGTTCGACGATGTCGCCCATCAGCTTCGTGAACAGATCGTCGGCGTCGTCGCCGTGATCGACTTTCACTTGCAGCAAGGTGCGCGCTTCGGGGTCGAGCGTGGTTTCCCAGAGTTGTTCGGCGTTCATTTCGCCGAGACCCTTGTAGCGGGCGATGGAGAGGCCTTTGGCGCCGGCTTCTTCGACAGCCTTCAGCAGCGAGAGCGGGCCGTGCACGGGCGTGACGTCGGAGCCGCGGCGCACCTGGCCAGGCTTTTCGTAGGTCTCGCGCATGGCCGCGGCGCGATCAGCGAGGCGGCGCGCATCGCTTGAGCCCAACAGCAGGCGATCGAGCACGACGCGCTCGGTCACGCCGCGCACGACGCGCTCAAGCACGATGGCGCCATCGGCATCCAAGCGGCCAGACCAATTGGCCTCGCCCTCTTCGGCCAGCAGATTGAGCCGGCGCGCGGTTTCCACCGCTTGCGGATCGCCCGCGTCCGGCGCGAAGGCGCCGGCGAGCGCAGCTTGTTCGAGCACCGCATCCGGCGCGCGCTGATGCAGGCGCTTGATGAGCGTTTCAGCAGCGGAGGCTTCGCGGGCGATGCGCATCAGATCTTCGCCGGCGGTTTGCGCGCCATTCCCAAGCTCGAACACGGCGCCTGCGGCGCCTTCCTCGATCAGATAGGCTTCGTACTCGGCCTGATCCTTCAGATAGCGGCCCGACTTGCCCTTGGTCGCTTTGTAGAGCGGCGGTTGGGCGATGTAGAGGAAGCCGCCATCGATCACCGACGGCATCTGCCGATAGAAGAATGTCAGCAACAGCGTGCGGATGTGCGCGCCGTCGACATCGGCGTCGGTCATGATGATGATGCGGTGATAGCGCAGCTTGTTGATGTCGAACTCGTCGCGGCCGATGCCGGCGCCGAGCGCGGTGATCAGAGTGCCGACTTGTTCGCTCGCCAGCATCTTATCGAAGCGCGCGCGTTCGATGTTGAGGATCTTGCCGCGCAGCGGCAGCACGGCTTGATATTCGCGGTTGCGGCCCTGCTTGGCGGAGCCGCCGGCCGAGTCACCCTCGACGATGAAGAGTTCGGACTTGGCCGGGTCTTTCTCCTGGCAATCCGCCAGCTTGCCGGGCAACGAAGCGACATCGAGCGTCGATTTGCGGCGCATTTCGCGCGCCTTGCGCGCGGCTTCGCGGGCGGCGGCGGCTTCGACGATCTTCGACATGATCATCTTCGCCGGGCCGGGATTTTCCTCGAACCATGACGACAGCGCATCGCCGACGAGGCTTTCGACCACCGGGCGCACTTCGGACGAGACGAGCTTGTCCTTCGTTTGCGACGAGAATTTCGGATCGGGCACTTTCACCGAGAGCACCGACGTGAGCCCCTCGCGCGCGTCTTCGCCAGTGATGTCGACCTTCTCCTTCTTCGACATGCCGCTGGTCTGCATGTAATTGGAGATCACGCGCGTGAGCGCGCCGCGGAAGCCCGCTTGGTGCGTGCCGCCGTCGCGCTGCGGGATATTGTTGGTGAAGCAGAGTTCGGTCGGGTGGTAGCCGTCGTTCCACTGCATCGCCACTTCGACGGTGATGTTGTCGCGTTCGGCGGTGATGTAGATCGGCTCGACGAGCGCCGTGCGTGAGCGGTCAAGGTGCTGCACGTAGGCTTTGACGCCGCCATCGTAATACAGCGTCTCCTCGAACGGCTCCGGGCCGCGCAGATCGCGGAAATGGATCGAGACGCCCGAGTTCAAGAACGCGAGCTCGCGCAGGCGATGCTCAAGCGTTTTGCGGTCGAACTCGACCATGGTGAAGGTTTGCGGGCTTGGCAGGAAACGCACGGCGGTGCCGCGTTTGGGCGCGCCGTTCTCGACCGGCGCGTCGCCCATCTCCTTCAGCGGCGCCTCGGCGTCGCCCATGCGGAAGCGCATGTAATGGTGCTTGCCATTGCGCCAGACGTTGAGGTCCAGCCATTCGCTGAGCGCGTTGACGACCGAAACGCCGACGCCGTGCAGGCCGCCGGAAACCTTGTAGGAATTCTGGTCGAACTTACCGCCGGCGTGCAGCTGGGTCATGATGACCTCGGCCGCGGAGACGCCTTCGCTGGGGTGAATATCAGTCGGGATGCCGCGGCCGTCGTCGGTGATTTCGGCGCTGCCATCGGGGTGCAGCGTTACCGTCACCGTCTTGGCGTGACCGGCCAAAGCTTCGTCGATCGCGTTGTCGACGACCTCGTAGACCATGTGGTGCAGACCGGAGCCATCGTCCGTGTCGCCAATGTACATCCCCGGACGCTTACGAACGGCATCCAAGCCTTTGAGAACTTTGATGGAATCTGCGCCGTAAGCGGGCTCGCCCGCGCTCGCGTTTTCGGGTGCGGTCATGGCTGTCGAATCGTGTGGGAAAACATGCGCCAATATAGGGTTTGGGGGCGCAAAAGTCTCGGTTTTCAGCGCGTTTTTGGCGTCGCAGGCAGGGCAAAAATTCAGTCAGAAAACCAAGGGCATGGCGAGCCAAAAAGCGGCCCCCAAAACCAGCATTCCGAGGCTCAGCCAAAGGCCGTCATGGGCGGTCATGCCGAGGCCGAAAAACACCACTGCGAGGCCCGGCGCGAGCGGCGCGAACGGGATGAGGCCGAGCGGGAACGTGATGAGCGCCGCGGCGATGCAGAACAGCGCCACGAGATTCACGAACGGCGGCTTGGCCAGGAACGTCAGCCGCGGCTTCAGCACGGCATCGACACGGCGCGCCATCGGCCGCGCCTTCTCGAGCCCTTCATGCACCTTGTCGCGCGGCACAGTCGCGCCCAGCGCCTTCCGAGGCAGCCAAACGCGTTTCATGCCCAACGCCATCTGCCCCGCCACGAGCAGCGTGAGCGCGGCTGTGAGCCATGTCATGCCGGGCACAATGGTGGCGGGCGATATGGCGAAGAGGCCAATGACCAAAAGCAACGGCCCATAGGAGCGGCGGCCAACGGAGTCGAAGATCTCGCCGATGGTGAGCGAGTCCGGGGTGTCGTCGCGATCGACCTTGTCGGCGATCTCATCCAGCACGCCGGAGAGATTGTTTGCGTCCGAGGGTTTCCGCTTCTGCGTCAGTTTGGAATCACGACGGGAAGCGTTTCGTAGCCCTTCACGAAGGCTGACAAGACGCGGCGGGGCTCGCCGACGACCTCGATCTTGGGAAAGCGCTTCAGAATTTCTTCCCATACGATACGTAACTGCATCTCGCCGAGCCGGTTCCCGACGCAGCGGTGAATGCCGAAGCCGAACGAAAGGTGCCGGCGTACGTTCTCACGCTCGATGTTGAAATTGTTCGGGTCGGCGATCACCTCGTCGTCACGATTGCCCGAGACGTACCACATGACGACCTTGTCGCCCTTTTTGATCTTCTGGCCACCGAGTTCGGTGTCCTCAAGCGCGGTGCGGCGCATGTGCGCGAGCGGCGTTTGCCAGCGGATCGTCTCGGAGACGAGCGACGGAATCAGCGCCGGATTTTCGCGCAGCTTCCTCTGCTGCTCCGGCCATTTGTTGAGCGCGTAGAGCGAGCCGGTCATTGAATTGCGCGTCGTGTCGTTGCCGCCGACGATCAGCAGGATCAGGTTTCCGAGATATTCCTGCGGCGGCATGTTGCGCGTGTTTTCGCCGTGCACGAGCATCGAAATCAAATCGGGCCGCGGCTCCTGCTTGGCGCGATCGTTCCAGAGCTGCGTGAAATAGCCGAGGCATTCGAGCAATTCGGCCTGCCGCTGCTCTTGGCTTTCAACGATGCCCGCGCCTGGCGCCGCGGTCGCCACGTCAGACCAGCGCGTGAGCTTGCGCCGATCTTCCCAAGGAAAATCGAATAATGTCGCCAGCATCTGCGTCGTCAGTTCGATCGAGATCTTGTCGACCCAATTGAATTCTTCGCCGCGCGGCACTTCATCGAGCAGCCGACCAGCGCGTTGACGGATGACCGGCTCAAGCTTGGCGAGGTTTTCCGGCGCGACGATCGGGCTCACGGTTTTCCGCTGCACGTCGTGCTTGGGCGGGTCCATGGCGATGAACATCGGCAACGGAAAATCTTCCATCGGATCGACGATGGTGATCGCCGGCTCCGACGAGAAAATTTTGTGATTGGTCTCGACATGCATGATGTCGTTGAACTTCGTCACCGACCAATACGGCCCAAAGCGGCTCTCGCGGCAGTAATGCACCGGCGCGTCGCGCCGCAGCCGCGCGAAGAACGGCCACATCTTGTCGTCGCGAAAGCGTTCCGCGACGCTGACATCCATGGTTTCGAGATCGGCCGACCACGCATCTTCGTTCGGGTCGTACTCGTATTCGTAGTCCCAGATCGACATGACGTTTCCTCTGAAGCGCATCGTGCCTCAGGGGCGTGCCCGCTGTCACTGGTCACGCTGGGGAAACGACGCCGTCGCGAACCTCGAAAAGCTGCGCGCGCTCGCCGAAGGCTTCGAACAGGTTTTCATCCGTGCCGGTGAGCCAGGCTTGGCCGGCGCCGGCGAGGAGTTCCTCGTAGAGTGCCGCGCGGCGGATGGAATCCAAGTGCGCCGCGGCTTCGTCGATCAGGATGAGCGCCGGGCCCGCGCCTGGGTCATCGGCAAGCGCACGCGCTTGCGCCAGCGAGAGGCCGATCAGCAACGCTTTCTGCTCGCCAGTGGAGCATTGATCGGCCGGCATGTCCTTGCCCGCGTGTCGCGCGAGCAAGTCAGAACGGTGCGGGCCATCGAGCGCGCGACCCGCGCCGGAATCCCTGCCGCGCACGTCGCGCAGCAGCTCGGCGAAATCCTCTTCGACGTCGGCGCTCTTGCCGCCATTGGCGAAGCGCGCCTCTAACAGGCCTTCGAGCGCCAGCACCGCTTTCGGAAACGCGCCGTCAGGACGCATATCGATCGCTTCTTGCAAACGCGCCAGCGTTTCGACACGCGCGGCGGCGATCGCTGCGCCATGCGCCGCCATCTCGCGCTCAAGCCCGCCAAGCCACGCATCGTCAAACACGCGCTCGCTCAAGAGCCGCGTGCGCTCGCGTAATGCGCGCTCATACGCGACAGCAGCTTGGCCGTGTTCCGGCGCGCGCGAGAGCGTAAGGCGATCGAAGAATTTGCGCCGATCGCCTGCCGGGCCAGACCACAGCCGATCCATCGCCGGCGTCAGCCACGTCATGCGCACGGCGTCGCCAAGCTCGGACGCGGTCGCCGGCCGGCCATCGCGGCGGGTGACGCGCTTCAAGGCGCCTTCCGGCGTGCGCTCGGCGCCCGCGCCAATTATCGTGTCCTCGCCATCGCGCATCACCCGCGCCGACACGGCCCAAGGCTGCGCGCGTTCGCCGCCGCCGTCGCGTGCGACCTCCATCAGCCCCGCGCCACGCAAACCCCTGCCCGGCGACAGCATCGTCAGCGCTTCGATCAAATTGGTTTTGCCGGCGCCGTTCGGCCCGAACAAACAGACCGGCCGCGCGTCGAGCTCAAGATCGAGCGCGGCGTGATTGCGGAAATCGGTGAGCGTGAGGCGGGAGACGTGAAGACGCATCATTTCCCCCCTCCTCTTGAAAGGAGGGGGCCAGGGGGTGGGGTGAACCACCGCTCTCTCAAATTTGTGCAAGCAAACAAACGCGCGCAACACGCAGCAAATTTCAAAACTCCGGAGGTTCGCCCCACCCCCTGCCCCCTCCCCTCGCGGGGAGGGGATGAGTGTGTCGTCATCACACCCTCAGCGGCATCAGCACGTAGATGGCGCGATCGTCGGCTTCGTCGCGCACGAGTGTCGGAGAGCCTGAGTCCGCAAGCTCGAACACCGCGCTCACGCCTTCGACTTGGCCGGCGATGTCGAGCAGATAGCGCGCGTTGAAGCCGATCTCGAGGCCGTCATCGGCGTATTCCGCAGGCAGATCTTCCGTCGCCACGCCCGCATCCGGGTTGTTGACGGTGAGCGTCACCTTGTCCTTCTCGATGGCGAGACGCACCGAGCGCGAACGCTCGGCTGACACGGTGGCGACGCGATCCACCGCTTCGGCGAACACCTTGTTGTCGATCGTCAGCTTCTTCGCATTGCCCTTCGGAATGACGCGCGCATATTCCGGGAACGAGCCGTCAATCAGCTTCGACGTGAGCACCGCATCGCCCAGCGCGAAGCGGATTTTCTGCGACGAGACCGAGACCTCGACATGATCAGCCGCATCATCGAGCAGACGCTTCAACTCGTTGATGGTCTTGCGCGGGATGATCACGCCCGGCATCCCCTGCGCGCCTTTCGGCGCATCGGAATCGGCGAGCGCGAGACGGTGACCATCGGTCGCCACCGCGCGCAGTACGGTCGCGCCGTCCTGCTGCACCGTGTGCATGAAAATGCCGTTGAGATAATAGCGCGTCTCTTCGGTCGAAATCGCGAAGCGCGTCTTGTCGATCAGACGGCCGAGTTCCGTCGGTTCGACATCGAAGCGCGTTTCGAAACCATCGCTCGGCATCGACGGGAAATCGCCAGCCGGCAGGATCGGCAGATGCAGACGCGACTTGCCGGCGGAGATGAACAAGCGCGGATCATCGCCCGAGACATCGAGCTTCACCGGTGCGCCTTCCGGCAGCTTGCGCACGAAATCGTAGAGATAGCTCGCCGGCGCCGTCGTCTGGCCCGCGCGCTCGACTTCCGCCGGCGCGCTTTCGGAAATCTCGATGTCGAGATCGGTGGCGGTGAGCTTCAGGCTGTCGCCCTGCGCCGACATCAGCACGTTCGACAAAATCGGAATGGTGTTGCGTCGTTCGACGACGCTTTGCACGTGGTTGAGCGCTTTCAGGAGCGCCGAGCGCTCGATCGTCAGCCGCATCGCGAACCCATCCCTCGGGCTAGAGCCCCGAGACAGCGAATGCGCGGGGCCAGATACCAAAACCCCCTGCGCGCACCTGAGTCGGCGCCCGCAGGGGGAGGGAAACTAGCAGAAGCGGCGCGAAGCCCAAGCCCTTCGATCAAGGTTTTGCGTTTCGCGCGCCCCTGCGGGCTAGATTTTGAGCTCGTTACGGCTCGCGACGGATCAGGCGCATCAGCATTTCGATGTCCTGCTTCAGCTTGATGTCCGTTTCGGACAGCTCAGCGATACGATCGCGGGCGTACATGATTGTGGTATGATCAAACCCACCGAAGCGCGCGCCGATATCCGGCAGCGACGCGTGGGTCATCTTCGTGGCGAGGTACATCGCCAATTGCCGCGGCCGCGCGATCGAATGACGACGCGTGCGCTCCAACAGCTGCTGCGGCGTCATGTTGAAGTAGCGGGCCACGACCTTCTGCACGAGTTGCACAGTGATGCGACGGTCAACACCGTCAGACAGTTTTCCCTGCAGCGCATTGGCGGCGGCTTCAACGGTCACTTCTGTCCCTCCCGCGATCTTAAACTCAATGACAAGCTGGCTGACAGCGCCGTCGAGTTCACGGCCACTGACATGCATCCGCTCCGCGATCATGTCGAGAGCCGCCGGTGCAACTTTAAAGCCCGGAGTGACACGCGCATAATGTTTCATGCGCATCTCGACAATGCGGCGACGGAGCGCGGCTGTCGGCTCGTGTATCTCGCAAGACGTCGCGCCTTTCAACTTCGCACGCAAGGCTTCGTCCAATCCGGCTAGTCCTTCGGCGCCGTGATCGGCTGCGAGCACCACTTGACCACCGCGACGCGTGAGCTCGCTCATCGTGTCGAAGGCTTCTTCTTCTGTCGCTTTTTTCCCGCAAATACGCTGAAAATCATCGATCAGAAGCAAGTCTGGCGCACGCACCATGTCTTTGAAAGACGAGCTGTCGCGCTTTTTATGCAACGCGCTTTGGAATGATTCCAAGAACTCTTGGCCCGTCATCAGCAACACTTTGCGGTCCGGCGTGTGTTGCGCGGCGTAATGTGAAATCGCGTTTAGCAAATGCGTTTTGCCGCCGCCTGGCGGTGAGTGGATGAGCACCACCGGAAACGCGAGGCCCGCGCCCGCGGCGATCATGTTCGCCACCGTGTAGGCGCGATGATTGCTGTCATCCACGCAGAACGTGTCGAATGTGTAAGAGAGCGGATGCTCCGACGCGGCGAGCGGCTGCGCGACTTTCGCCTGCGCTTCCTCGATGCGCGCATCGACGAGCGCGCGCACATCTTCCGGGAATTCGGGCTCGAGCAGAATCTCGACCGGTCCCGTGTTCGGCGCATGCGCACGCAGGCGCGCTTCAAGACGGTGCTGCACCTGCTGGCGCAGACGGTCTTGCGCGACGCGCGAGCCAGCGCGGAACAGGATCGATCCGTTCCACTCCGCCACGAGGCGGAGCGGTTCGATATAGGCCTTGAAGAAATCGGCTCCGAATTCGCTCAGGAGTTCCTTACGCGCCATCTCATAGGCGCGCGCGACGCTTGTGCCCGCCGTCGGACGGCGGACAGAGTCTTCCATTTCCATAGCACCCCCGCGTGTGTGACCGGTTTGGTGGTCGTCATCAGCTTGCCCCTGTCTGACGCGCACACCTCTCCCGTTCAGGCCGGATAGGCTTTCCGGCCCGATGCACCCGCATCGGTTTGGGATGGACTGCATGAGGGCGATGTGTTCGCCAGACAAACGAACTTTGCGCAGGCTTCTCGCCTCCGTCAAGGCCGAAACATTCACGTCTTATTAAGTATGTGAAAGTTTTTTTGTGGATAGTAACCCACTGATTTTACATACGAAAAACGGCATAGCCCACGGCTATGGTATGTGGGTATGCGGAGCATATTTCTGCTATCACAGCGTGCGCAAGAACGCTGCGAAGGCTCTGGTTTGTTGTGGATTTGTGAAAAACCGACGACGCCTTGGCGACGCCGGAAAAGGCCTATTTCCGACCGCTGACGGCCTTCACGCGCTTGGCCAAGCGCGACACTTTTCGGCTGGCCGTATTCTTGTGGACAACGCCCTTGGTCACCGCGCGCATCGTGGCGCTTTCAGCGGCTTTCAGAGCGGCGTCGGCGGCCTTGCCGTCGCCCTTGGCGATCGCTTCTTCCACACCGCGCCACGTGTTCCGGACAGAAGTGCGGCGCGCCTTGTTGACCGCCGTTTGACGGGCGATTTTGCGGGCGGCTTTTTCTGCGGACTTGGTGTTCGCCATGGGTCGGTATTTCCAGATCAGAAGCTTGTTTCGCGGACGAAGCGCGGGGGTATAGGGCCCCGCGCGGGCGGCGTCAAATGGGTCACCTGTTCTCGAATTTGGCCGGCCGCTTCTCGATGAAGGCGGCCATGCCTTCCTTTTGGTCGTGGGTGGCGAAAAGCCCGTAAAACAGCCGTCTTTCGAGCTTCAGGCCCTCGTTTAGGGATGTCTCGAATGCGGCGTTGACGCCCTCTTTGTTGGCGATGGCCGCGAGGCGGCCAAAACCGGCGATCTTCTTGGCCGCTTCCAGGGTCTCTTCCATCAGCTTGTCCGCTGGGACGATGCGGGCGACGAGGCCCGAACGCTCGGCCTCGCCGGCGTCCATCATCCGCCCGGTGAGGTTCAGATCCATCGCCTTGGCCTTGCCGATGGCGCGGGTGAGCCGCTGCGACCCGCCCCAGGACGGCATGACGCCCAGGGTGATCTCCGGCTGGCCGAACTTGGCGGTGTCGGCGGCGATGATGAAATCGCACATCATGGCCAGCTCGCATCCCCCGCCCAAAGCGTAGCCGGCGACGGCGGCGATCAGCGGCTTGCGGGTGCGCGGCACGCGCTCGAGGTTCGAAAACGGGTCGCGCTTGTAATAGTCCGAGAACTGGCCCTCGGCCATTTGCTTGATATCGGCGCCGGCGGCGAAGGCGCGCTCTGAGCCCGTCAGCACGATGCAGCCGATTGCGTCGTCAGCCTCGAACGCATCGAGTGCGGCCGAGAGTTCGGCGATCAGATCATTGTTGAGCGCGTTCAGCGCCTTGGGGCGATTGAGACGGATGATCCCAACGCCGCCATCGGTTTCGACCAGGATGTTTTCGTAAGCCATGGGGCGAGTGCATGCGCTGGGCGGATGCGAAAATCAATCGGCAGAAACGCTCAGGTGTTTCATGGTGCGCGCACACAGGCGGAGGCGTTCATGCGAACTTTGACGTTGATTTGTGTTTTCGCGTTGCAGGCGGCGTGCGCGACGGCTGAACCCGCGAGCGCCCGCGCGCCCGTTTCGGACTTCGGCCGATTGAACGTCTGCCTCGCGGAGAACGCATTGCCGGACGGCGACCCGCGCGCGTGCATTGGCACAATCACACGCGTGTGCAGCGAAGAGAGTGGCGAAGCCGCCGCCTCGTCAACGGGCGGCATGGTGAATTGTGCTTGGCGTGAGCGAAGCGCATGGGAAGGCATATTCGAAGATTCCGTCTCGGCATTGCGCGCACGAGAAAGCTCATCCCAACGCGCCGCACTCGAACGTGCTTTGGTCGCGGGGGAGCAATGGTCTGAGGCGCGCTGCGCTTACGATGCCACCTTCTACGAAGGCGGCTCGCTCGCCCGGCTGCTCGCGGCGCAATGCACGCGGGACACTACGGCGCAGCGCGCGATCGATCTGTACCAGCGCCTACGCGACTACAATCAATGATCAACGCTGGCAGCGCGGACACCAGAACGTGCTGCGTCCGCCATGCACGGCGCGCGTGATGACGCCGCCATCTTCCGTTGGGCATGGTTCGCCTTCGCGATCATAGACGCGGAAGCGATGCTGAAAGCCGCCTTGCGCGCCATCGACGCCGGCGTAGTCGCTGAGTGTTGAACCACCGGCTTCGATCGCTTCCTCGAGCACCAGGCGGATCGCGTGAAACAAGCGCTCCAAACGCTGCGATGAAATGCGGCCGGCGGGGCGCGTTGGATTGATGCCGGCGCGATGCAAAGCTTCAACGACGTAAATGTTGCCGAGCCCAGCCACGACACGCTGATCCAAGAGCGCCGCTTTCACCGGCGCTTTCTTGTTCGCGAAGGCGTGCTTCAAATACGGCAGATGAAATTCATTGCCGAGCGGCTCCGGCCCCATGGCTTTAAAGAATGGATGTTGATCGAGCGCATCGGCGGCGATCAGATCCATGTAGCCGAAGCGGCGCGGATCGTTGAACTCCAGCTTGTCGCCCTCTTCCGTCTCCATCACGAAATGCGTGTGCGTGGGGTCGGTGGGCTCCGCGTAGTAGAAATCGCCCGGCTGCGCTTTGGCGCCGAGCACGCTCCAGCGCCCGGTCATGCCGAGATGCGTGATCCAGGCCATGCCGTCATCGAGCTGGGCGACGAGATATTTCGCGCGCCGCGTCAGCGCATCGACGCGCCGGCCTTTCAGCCGCGCCGCAAAGCGCTCCGGAAACGGGAACCGCAAATCTGGCCGCTTCGTCTGCGCGCGCTTGATCCGCCGCCCGACCAAAGCCGGCGCCAGACCACGCCGCACCGTCTCGACTTCCGGCAACTCAGGCATGCGGCGAAATGTCGGAAAGTGAACGGGAAACCATAAGCAAACGATATAGCCCCGCCCCGCCCCCGCCGCTATGGTCCGCGCCCATGACGACCCCTCCAATAACTAACGACGGCGACACCGCATCCTTTGGCTTCAAGGACGTCCCGCGCGGCGAGAAGGCCGGGATGGTGCGCGAGGTGTTTTCGTCGGTCGCGTCGAAATACGATCTGATGAACGACGCCATGTCGGGCGGCATGCACCGGCTCTGGAAGGACGCCGCCGCCGCGAAGCTCAACCCGCAGCCGGGCGAACTCATCCTCGATGTCGCCGGCGGCACTGGCGACATCGCCCGCAGGCTCAAGAAGCTCGGCGACGGCGCAGCGAAGCGGCGTGGGCTTGAGCCGCCGGAAATCCACGTCATCGACATCAACACCGAAATGCTGGAAGCCGGCCGCGCCAAAGGCGAAGGCGGCCTCTCCTGGCACGAGGGCGACGCTGAAGATCTGCCCGTCGATGATGCGGCGGCGGACGCCTACATCATCAGCTTCGGCATTCGGAATTGTACAGACATTCCCGCCGTCCTGCGCGATGCGCGGCGCGTCCTGAAGCCCGGCGGGCGCTTTTACTGTTTGGAGTTCTCGCGCCTCGCCGTGGGCGGGCTTGAGCCGGTTTATGATTTCTACTCCTTTAACGCCATCCCGGCGCTGGGGAAATTGCTGGCGAATGACGCGGATTCGTACCGTTATTTGGTGGAATCCATTCGCAAGTTTCCGGATCAGGAAACCTTCGCTGCTATGATCCGTGACGCAGGCTTTAAGCGGGTTGGTTACCGCAATATGGCCGCCGGCGTGTGTGCGCTGCATTGGGGTTGGGCGGTTTAGTGTTTTGGTCCTTCGTCGTCCTTGCTGTTCTCGTCGCGCTGCTGGCCGGCGTGCTGACAGGTGTGCTCGGGCACATTTGGCGACTGCTGCGCGTCGCCGTCACGCTTGCGCGCTACGACGTGCTGCTGCCGTCTGAGTATTACGACCGTTACCCCACCGGCCTGCAGGCCACGCACACGGCGCTCTCGATTTTCGCCAAACGCCGTCGCGGACGCAGCGTTGGCGAGCGGCTCGCGAAAGCGCTTGAGCGGCTCGGGCCAGCTTATGTGAAAGTCGGCCAGTTCCTCGCCACGCGGCCCGACATGATCGGCGTCACCGTCGCGCAGGAGATGGGCCGGCTCAAAGATCGGCTGCCGCCCTTCTCGCGCACCGCCGCGCTCGACACCATCAATTCCGAACTCGGCGCCACCGAACAAATCTTCGGCGCGATCTCCGAAGCCATGGCCGCCGCGTCGATCGCGCAAGTGCACCAAGCGATCATCCCGCGCCAAGGCGTTGTGGCGATCAAGATCCTGCGCCCGCGCATCGAGAAGAAGCTCGCCAAGGAAATGGCGGCGCTGCGCTTCCTGGCGCAAGCGATCGAGCTCTTCTCCGTTCGCTCGCGCCGGCTTGAGCCGGTGCAATTCATCGACACCGTGATCGCCGCCACCGAACGCGAAACCGATCTGCGTCTTGAAGCGGGCGCCGCCGCCGAGTTCCGCGAAGTCGCGGAGAAGGACGGCTTCCTCGCCGTGCCGGAGATCGATTGGTCGCGGTCGTCGAAGCGCGTACTGACGCTGGATTGGATCGACGGCGTCGGCCTCACCGATAGCACGGGGCTCGACAAAGCCGGCGCCGATCGCAGCGAACTCGCCATCGCCATTACGCGCGGCTTCCTCGCCGCGGCGCTCGATTACGGCTTCTTCCACGCCGACATGCACGAGGGCAATCTGCTCTACGGCAAGGACGGCAAGCTCTGGGTCGTCGATTTCGGCATCATGGGCCGCATCGGCCACAAGGAACGCCGCTACCTCGCGGAAATCCTCTACGGCTTCCTGCGCCGCGATTATCGCCGCGTCGCCGAGGTGCACCAGGAAGCCGGCTACGTGCCGGAGAAATTCACCGTCGAGGAATTCGCGCAAGCGCTGCGCGCCATCGGCGAGCCGATCTTCGGCAAGACCGCCGAAGCGATTTCGATGAGCCGCCTGCTTCTGCAGCTGTTCGACGTCACCCATATGTTCGGCATGCATTTGCGGCCCGAACTTGTGCTGCTGCAAAAGACGATGGTGCAGGTCGAAGGCGTCGCCCGCGGCCTCGATCCGCATCACGACATGTGGAACGCCGCCCGCCCGATCGTAGAGCGCTGGGTAAAGCGCGAACTTGGCCCGGAAGCGATCGCGCGCCGCGCCATCGATGAAACCGCGCAAGGCCTCGCCGCTCTGCGCCGCCTGCCGCACACCCTGCTCGCCGTCGAAGCCGCCGCGCGCAAAGTCGGCGCCGAGGCGCCGCGCGAAGAGCGCAAATGGTATCAGCTGCCGGCGTTCTGGATCGGCATGCTCGGCGGCGCCGTGCTCGCGCTCGTGCTGAGCGGCCAACCCGCGCAACGCGAGCCGCGCCAGCCGCCGCCGACCAGTGCGATCGAAACGCCGGCACAGCCCGACACGCCGTCAGCCCCGCAGGTCGATCCACAAGCCGATCTCGAGACGCCGGCCGAAGCTGAAACCGAAACGCCGGCTGAAACGGAGACAACGCCATGAGCAAGCGCGTTCTCCTGATCATTGGCGGCGGCATCGCCGCGTATAAGAGCCTCGAACTCATCCGCCGCATTCGCGAGCGAGGCGCCTCGGTGCGCGTGGTGATGACGGAGGCCGCGCAACATTTCGTGACGCCGCTCGCAGCGCAGGCGCTCTCTGGCGAGCGCGTGTTCACAGATCTGTTCGACCAGAACCAAGAATTCGACGTCGGCCACATCCGGCTGGCGCGCGAATGCGATCTGATCATCGTCGCGCCCGCCACCGCTGACCTGATGGCCAAAGCCGCCAACGGCCTCGCCAACGATCTCGCCTCCGCCGTGCTGCTGGCGACGGATAAACCTGTGCTGTTCGCGCCGGCGATGAACCCGTTCATGTGGTCGAACCCGGCCACGCAACGCAATCTGGCGACGCTGCAAAGCCACGGCCGCAGCTTCATCGGCCCCAACGAAGGCGAAATGGCCGAGAGCGGCGAACGCGGCGTCGGGCGCATGGCCGAGCCCGAAGAAATTCGCGACGCGGCGCTCGCGCTGCTGAACGACGGCCCGCTCAAAGGCAAACGCGCGCTCGTCACTGCCGGGCCGACGCTTGAGCCGATCGATCCGGTGCGCTTCATCTCCAATCGCTCCAGCGGCAAGCAAGGCTACGCCATCGCCCAAGCGCTGGCGGAGCTTGGCGCCGATGTGACGCTCGTCTCCGGCCCCACCAATCTCAATCCGCCGCCCGGCGTGAAACTGCAGCGCGTCGAAAGCGCGGCGGCGATGTTGGCGGCGAGCGAAGCGGCGTTGCCGCTTGATGTCGCGGTCATGGTCGCCGCCGTCGCCGATTGGCGGCCAAGCGAACGCGCGGAAGAGAAGATCAAGAAGGATCAGAGCGGCGCGCCGCCGGCGATCGCGCTCGAAGAAACCACCGACATCCTCGCCACCCTCTCGAAGCCCGGCAAGAAGCGGCCGAAGCTCGTGGTTGGCTTCGCGGCTGAGACCGAAAAGGTCGAAGAGCACGCGCGCGCCAAGATCGCCAAGAAGGGCTGCGACTGGATCGTCGCCAATGATGTGTCGGGCGACGTGATGGGCGGCGACAACAACCAAGTGCTGCTGATCACCCGCGACGGCGCCCAAACCTGGCCGCGCATGGCGAAAGATGCCGTCGCGCGCAAACTCGCCGAAGAAATCGCCAAAGCCCTCGGCGGCAAAGGCGCGGCGCGGACTTAGGCGCCAGCGATAGACGCGCGCACCACTTCGCGTAGATTGCGCGCATGACACGCATCGCATTGATCGGCCCAGGCGCGGTTGGCGGAAGCGTTGCGGCTTGGCTGGCGCAGGACGCGGCGCTTGATGTGATGGTTTGCGCGCGCACGCCGATCTCGAACCTCACGATCGAGACGCCAGACGGCGTGATTGAAGCGGCGCCGCGCGTCATCATCTCGCCCGCTCAAGCAGCGCCCGTCGATTGGGTTTTGATCGCGACCAAAACTTACGACGCCGAGAGCACCGCGATCTGGCTGCCGACGCTGATGCGCGAACGCACGTGCGTCGCAGTGCTGCAGAATGGCGTCGAGCATGTGGCGCGGTTTGCGCCTTACGTTGATCCAGCGCGCATCGTGCCGGCGATTGTCGACATTCCCGCCGAGCGCGGCGCGCCGGGCATTGTGCGCCAGCGCCGGTTCGGCTCGATCCTCGTGCCCGAAACACAGAACGGCGCCGATTTTGCCGCCCTCTTCGAGCGCACACGCATCGCGGCCGCGACGACGGCGGATTGGACCAGCGCGGCGTGGAAGAAGCTCTGCGTCAACTGCGCCGGCGCGGTGTTCGTGCTGACGAACCAGCCTGCGGGCGTGACGCATCGCGACGACATCGCCGCGCTCATGATGGCGCTGATGGAAGAATGCGCCGCTGTCGGCCGCGCCGAGGGCGCGCGGATCGAGCCGGAATTTCTGCCCAGCATCATCGCCGGTTATCGCGCCGGCGCGAAGGACGCAGTCACCTCCATCCTCGCCGACCGCCGCGCTGGCCGGCAAATGGAGATCGACGCGCGCAATGGCGTGATCGTGCGGCTCGGCGAAAAGCACGGCATCGCCACGCCGCTCAATAGAGCAGTGATCACGTTGATGGGTGCGATGTAGCCGAACACCCATCCCCGGATTCGCGTAGCGAAGTCCGGGGCCCATAATCCCAAATGTCTAAGTTTATGGGCCCCGGACTGCCGGCTTCGCCGCCATCCTGGGATGGGTGAGAGCTACTTCTTCCGCTTCTTCTTGCCGCGCGCGATCTCCGTCGCCAGCGCGTCGAGTTTCACGTCCCAGAAGCCGCGGAAGCGTTCGACCCACTGATCCACCTGCTTCAGCGGCGCCGCGTCGACACGATAGATGCGGCGCGGGCCATCGGGCCGCGCGTGGGCGAAGCCGGAATCGCGCAGCACCCGCAGATGCTGCGAAACCGCTGGCTGGCTGATGCCGAATTCGGCCTGGATGGTTTCGGTGATGTCGCCCGACGTTTGCTCGCCGTCGGCGAGCAATTCGAGGATGCGTCGCCGCACCGGATCGCCGAGGACATCGAAGGCGTGCATCAGGTCTCGCCGCAATAAAACTTCTTGGTGGCCGTAGCACGACGCAGCGCGTTCTCGCGATCCTCGCCGCCGGCGATTTCCGCTTCGCCCCAGCGATCGCCGGCCGCGCGCATGAAGCCCTTGGCCTCCTCGCTCGCACCCCACTCAGGATCGGCTTCGACCGGCTTCACGACGCTGGGATTTTTGATGTGATTGTGCAGGCCGAACAGCGAGAGATCCCAGCCGATCCCTACGGCGCCAGCGCCGAACTGGTCCCAATGCGCTTCCGGATAAGCGATGTGGCGCAATTCAAGGCGCGCGCCATCGCCTTCGCGCGCGAGATCGACCTCAAGCCAACTCACGCCGCCGCCAAACTCCCAGGTCAACGCCAGATGTTGCGGCGGCTCGCAGCGCGTGATCGTGCCGCTGGCGTTGCCCGTGATCTGATACTTACCGCCGAGCTTGAATTCGCCGGCCACCGGCGCGAACCAGCGCGGCAAGCGCTCGGCATTGGTGATGGCGTCCCAGAGATCGTCGATGTCCGTATCGTAGGTGCGCGACGCGACGACGACGCGCGCCGGCTTGCCCTCGCGCTCCACATCGCGGACCTCGCGCTTCACCAGGCCGACAAGGCTCAGGATATCGTCTTTCATGGCGGTTTCTCCGTGCGCCCCATCGTATAAGTAATTACTTATATGATCGCCACACGCTTTACAAGCCCGCGCGGCTCATGTGACGTCGCCGCCATGAGCTTACGGCGCCATCATCCGGTGAAGGGCGAGCGCGATTTCGTTTGGCGCGGCGAACAGCCGAGCCGCGTCGAGGCGCTGTCGGACATGGTGTTCGCGTTCGCGGTGACGCTGCTGGTCGTCTCCAGCGATCCGCCGCGTTCGTTTCCGGAACTCACCGAACAGCTCTGGGGCTTTCCCGGCTTCATGGCGGCGTTCGCGATCCTGCTGATCGTCTGGCACGCGCACTACATCTTCTTCCGCCGCTACGCGATCGAAGACGGTTACGTGACGTGGATCAATGCCGGCCTGTTGTTCCTGATCCTGTTCTTCGTCTACCCACTCAAATTCCTGGCGACGATGCTCTCGGAATTCGTGCACTCGGTCGTCGTCGGCGCGCCGGCGGCGCCGTTCTCGCTCGAAGAAGCGCGCGACTCGCTGACGATCCTTTCTTTCGCCTACGCCGCCGTGTTCTTCATGTTCGCGCTGCTCTACGGCCACGCGCTCAAGAAAGCGGACGCGCTCACGCTCTCGCCATATGAGCGCCAAGCGACACGCTTCGCGTTGTGGCAGCAATGGGTGCACGTACTGATCGGCGCGTCGTGCGTGGTGTTCACGAATGTGACGCCGCTGGCGGTCGCGCCGTTCGGCGGCTTCCTTTATTGCTTCATTGGACCTTTGGTCTATGCCGCCGGCGTCATCACGATGCCGCGAGAAAAGCAGCCCAAGGCTTCACCAGCGCCCGCGCAATCCCCAAATCCGAGCCAAAGCTAACAGAGTGCGGCGTTGAATCGCTGCCTGCGGGGGCTGTAACTCGCCGGCGGATTGCGCTACAGACGCCGCCCTTCCAGAATCTCCGAGCCCACCCAAGGCCCAAGCCACCTAAGGACGGTGCATGAGCATCCCGAACTTCAACGAACGTAAAGAAGCCGCCGAAAAAGCCCGGCAGGCGATGTTGGAAAAGTTCAAAGCGAAACCGCAGATCGACCCGGCCGCCGCCGCCGAGCGCGCCGCCCAAGCGCAGGCCCGCGAAGCCAAGCGCGCCGCCGCGGAAGAAAAGCGCAAAGCCCGCGTGCTGGCCGAAAAGAACCAGCGCGTCGAGGACGCCAAGCTAAAGGCGATGCTCGAAGCCGAGGAAGCCGAGCGTAAGGCGCGCGAAGAAGTCGAAGCCGCGAAAGCCGCCGCCGAGGCCGCCGAAATCCTGGCCTTCGAACAAAAAGCCCGCCGCGACCTCAAATACGCCGCCCGCAAGGCCCGCCAGGCCGGTAAGAGGTAGGCCGCCGCTAAGAGGTGGCCCCTTGGCCGAATCCGGATTAGTCCGGGTTCATGTCGAACAACGTGAAAATCGAAGTCGCCCCCCTCCCGCATTTCGAGGGGCTGGCGCTGCCGGCCTATGAGACTGCGCTCTCTGCCGGCATGGATGTGCGCGCGGCCGTGCCCGAGGGCGAGCCGATCATTCTGAAACCCGGCGAGCGGTGCCTGGCGCCGACAGGCCTAACCGTGGCGCTGCCCGCTGGCTACGAGATGCAAGTGCGCCCGCGTTCGGGGCTGGCGCTGAAGCACGGCCTCACCTGCCTCAACACGCCCGGCACCATCGACGCGGATTATCGCGGCGAGGTCAAAATCATCCTGATCAATCTCGGCCAGGAGCCGTTCGTCATCAATCGTGGCGAGCGCATCGCCCAATTGGTGATCGCGCCGGTGACGCAAGGCGTTTGGGAGCGCGTGAAAGTTCTGTCAGAAACGGCGCGCGGCGCCGGCGGCTTCGGCTCGACCGGACGGAAATAACAAAAAGCTCTCGGGGGATCAGATGGCGTTTTGGAACAGGCTGAAGCCAATTGCGGCGCCGGCGGATCATGGGCTGAAGCGCACGCTCTCCTGGCCGCACCTGGTGGCGCTTGGCGTCGGCGCGATCGTCGGCGCGGGGATCTACGCGCTGATCGGCCAAGGCGCCGGCATGGCGGGCCCGGGCGTCATTGTCTCGTTCGCTGTCGCCGGCCTCGTCTGCGCATGCGCGGCGCTCTGCTACGCGGAGCTGGCGGCGATGATGCCGGCCTCCGGCAGCGCTTACTCGTACACGTATTCTGCACTCGGCGAATTGCTCGCCTGGATCGTCGGCTGGGCGTTGATCCTTGAGTACTCAGTCGTGGTCAGCGCCGTTGCTGTCGGCTGGTCGGGCTACGCAGCCGGCTGGGTGACGGCGATCGGGCTCGATATTCCGCAGCTCATCCCGTTCGGCGAAATCGCCGGCCATCAACTGCATTTCAATCCGCTAGCGGTTTTCATCATCTTCGTCGTCGCTGGGCTTCTGATCCTTGGCACGCGCGAAAGCGCTTGGGTCAACACCGGCCTCGTCGTCCTCAAGATCTCCGCCCTGCTCCTGTTTCTGGCGATCACGCTGCCCGCGTTCGACATCAACAAGTTCACGCCCTTCGCGCCATTTGGCTGGGGCTCCACCCCGCAACCTGACGGCGGCAATGTCGGCATCATGGCCGCTGCTGCGATCATGTTCTTCGCCTTCTATGGCTTCGACGCGGTGTCGACCGCCGCTGAAGAAGCCAAAAATCCGGCGCGCGATCTCGCCATCGGCATCGTCGGTTCAATGCTGATCTGCACGGCGCTCTACATGGCAGTCGGCGCGGCGGCGATCGGGGCAATGGATTTCCGCGAGTTCAGAACCAGCGGTGAACCGATCGCGCTCATCGTGCGCTCGCTCGGTCAACCGGAAGCGGCCGCGCTCATCGGCGGCGTGGCGATCATCGCCATCCCGACCGTCATCCTCGGCTTCCTCTATGGTCAAAGCCGCATCTTCCTCGTCATGGCGCGCGACGGCCTGCTACCGCGCTCATGGAGCCGCGTGCATTCGAAGCTCGGCACGCCGGTGTTCATCACCTTGTTTACAGCGCTGGTCTGCTCCGTGCTCGCGGGCCTGCTGACGCTTGGCGAAATCGCCGCGCTGGCAAACGCCGGCACGCTGGCGGCGTTCATCGCGGTTGCTGTGTCGCTGATGGTGTTGCGCGTGCGCGATCCGAACCGCGCGCGGCCGTTCAAGACGCCGCTCGGCTGGATCGTCGCGCCGCTGGCGATCATCGGCTGCGTCTATCTGTTCTCGAGCCTCACCACCGGCACGATCCAGCGCTTCTTCATCTGGATGGCGATCGGCATTCCCGTCTATTTGCTGTGGGGCGCACGTCAGAGCGCGCTGGCGAAGGCCTAAGGTACGGTTTTGACATCAGAGATGATGTTTGATACATCATCTCTGCATGTTGACACCTGCCCAGCTTCGAGCGGCGCGCGCCCTGCTCGGCATCGACCAGCGCACCCTGGCCGATCTAGCTGGCGTGTCCCTGCCGACCATTCAGCGTATGGAAGCGAGCGACGGCTATGTCCGCGGCGTGGTCGACACGCTGACCAAGGTGGTTGGCGCGCTTGAAAGCGCAGGCGTTGAACTGATCGGCGACAATGCGCCGAGCAGCGGCGGCGGGCGTGGCGTGCGTCTCCGCCAATCCGCCAAAGACGGAAACGCGTAGATGTCCGCCGAGACGAACGCTCCGGCCAAGCCGCGCGCGAAGTTCGATTGGCGCATCTATGTCCCCAAATCATTCACGGTGCTGGCGCAGGAAGGCTATCGCTTCGCCGACTTTCGCGCCGATGCTCTGGCTGGCCTCACCGTCGCGATCGTCGCGCTGCCTTTGGCGATGGCGATCGCCATCGCCTCCGGCACGACGCCGGACAAGGGCCTCATCACAGCAATCGTCGGCGGCTTTTTGATTTCCGCGCTCGGCGGTTCGCGCTTTCAGATCGGCGGGCCGACTGGCGCATTCATTGTCGTCGTCTACGGAATCATCGCTGAGCACGGCTATGATGGCCTGCTGATCGCCACTCTGATGGCGGGCGCGATGCTGATCATCGCCGGCCTGCTGCGCTTCGGCGACTGGATCAAATACATCCCCGAGCCAGTCGTGACAGGTTTCACCGCCGGCATCGCCGTGATCATCTTCACCAGCCAGATCCGCGATCTGCTCGGACTTGAGATGCAATCCGTGCCCGCGGAGTTCGTCGGCAAAATCGAAGCGTTTTGGGCCGCGCGCGGAAGCCTGGCGCTACCTGCCGTCGCCGTCGCCGGTGGCGCGCTGGCAACCATCCTCCTGCTTCGCAAGTTCGCGCCGAAACTGCCGGGCTTCCTGATCGCGGTTGTCGGCGGCGCGGCGATCGTGACGGTCTTCAATGTTCCGGTTGAGACGATTGGCTCGCGGTTCGGCGGCGTGCCGTCGGCGCTGCCGGCGCCGAGCATTCCCGCGATGACGTGGGAGCGCATGCGCGAATTGTTCCAACCCGCTTTCACCATCGCCTTCCTCGCCGGCGTTGAGAGCTTGCTCTCGGCGATGGTCGCGGATGGCATGACCGGTCGCCGGCATCGCTCGAATTGCGAGCTTGTCGCGCAAGGCGTGGCCAATATCGGTTCAGCTTTGTTCGGCGGCATTTCCGCAACCGGCGCGATCGCGCGCACCGCAACCAACATCCGCGCTGGCGGCCGCACGCCCATCGCTGGAATGATGCACGCCGCCTTCCTGCTTGCTTCGATGCTCGTCCTCGGACCGCTGATGGCCTACGTGCCGCTCGCGAGCCTCGCGGCGATCCTTGTGGTCGTCGCCTGGAACATGAGCGAGCAGGAACGCTTCCGACACTTGCTCGGTGGTCCAGTCGGCGATCGGATCGTGCTGGTGGCGACGTTCCTGCTGACAGTTCTCGTCGATCTCACCGTGGCGATCGAAGTCGGCATCGTTTTGGCGGCTGTGATTTTCATGCATCGCATGGCCGAGGCAACGGCGATCGAAAAAGGCGTCGCGATGCTGGAAACCGACCAGGATGATTTCAGCGCGCCGGCGCGCACCGCGTATCGCGCGCGCCGTGAATTGCCGAAAGGCGTTGAAATGTTCGAGTTGCGCGGACCACTCTTCTTTGGCGCGGCGAGCCGGCTGAATGATGCGTTCGAAGCAGCCTTCCCGCCCCCGAAAGCGTTCATCTTGCGTTTTGACGCCGTGCCGCTCGTTGACGCCTCCGGCGTCGGCGCGTTGACCCGCTTCCTCGATCGGTGCGCCTCGCACGGAACCGTGGTGATCATCTCAGAACTGAATGCGCACGCGCGTGAGATATTGGCGCGTATGGGTGTTTTGCGGCGCGGCAATGTGCGTGAAACGTCGCGCTACGAAGACGCACTGGCGCTCGCCGCTCAGGCCGTCGAGCTTTAAGCGCGCCTGGCCCCAGGCCTAGCCTTTAGCCAAGCTAAAGGGTTGAGGCGCCCCCTCGAAATTGGCGGCGGCGATGACAGCGCCTAAGTGTGGGAGCAAGAAGAACCGAATACAGCCCCAAACACAGGTAGGGACAGCCCCCGTGTCAGAGCACAAACCCGGCCGCGGCCGCATCTACAGCAACATCACCGAGACTATCGGCGATACGCCGCTGGTGAAGCTTTCCAAGCTCGCCGCCGCACACAAGGTTGAAGCCGATATCCTCGCCAAGCTCGAATTCTTCAATCCGATCGCATCGGTGAAGGATCGCATCGGCGTCGCCATGATCGAATCGCTGGAGAAGGCTGGCAAGCTGAACGCCGATAGCGTGCTGATCGAGCCGACCTCCGGCAACACCGGCATCGCGCTTGCCTTCGTCGCCGCGCAGCGCGGCTATCGCCTGATCCTGGTGATGCCGGAGACGATGTCGCTGGAGCGCCGCAAGATGCTGGCGCTGCTCGGCGCGGAACTGGTGCTCACGCCCGGCCCCGAAGGCATGCGCGGCGCCATCGCCAAAGCCAACGAGCTGCTGGCGACCACGCCTAACTCGATCATGCCGCAGCAATTCGCCAACCAGGCCAATCCCGAAATCCATCGCCGCACGACAGCGGAGGAGATTTGGAACGACACTGGCGGCAAGCTCGATTTCTTCGTCTCCGGCATCGGCACTGGCGGCACCATCACCGGCGTCGGCCAGGTGCTGAAACCGCGCCTGCCGAATTTGAAGATCATCGCCGTCGAGCCGGAAGCCTCGCCGATCCTCTCCGGCGGCCAGCCTGGTCCGCACAAGATCCAAGGCATCGGCGCTGGCTTCGTGCCGGAAATCCTCGACACCAAAGTGTTCGACGAGGTCGTCACCGTCTCCAACGACGACGCCTTCGCCCGCGCCCGCGAAGCGGCGCGGCTTGAAGGCGTGCCGGGCGGCATTTCCTCCGGCGCTGCGCTGCAAGCGGCGATCAAGATCGGCGCGCGGCCCGAGAACAAAGGCAAGCGCATCGTCGTGATCATTCCGTCGTTTGCCGAACGGTACCTCTCGACGGCGCTGTTCGACGGGCTTTGACTCAATATGGACCGCCGGCGCCCTCGCCGGCCTGCGCCCTTGTTTGACGTGGCGTTCCGCCGGGGGCAGTAGAGCCGGCCGGCGAGACGCCGGCGGTCCATATTAAGTAGCGCCCATGGCCCTTTCCGCCGAAGAACGCGAACGCTACGCGCGCCACATCCTGCTGAAGGATATCGGCGGGCCGGGGCAACAGCGCCTGAAGGCGGCCACCGTCGCGATCGTCGGCGCTGGCGGGCTTGGCGCGCCGGCTGCGCTCTATCTGGCAGCGGCGGGCGTTGGGCGCTTGCGGCTGATCGATGACGACACCGTCTCGCTCTCGAACCTGCAGCGGCAGGTGCTTTATCGTTCCGACGAAATCGGCGCGGTGAAAGTCGAGCGCGCACGCGAGGCGCTGACCGCGCTCAATCCGCATGTCGAGATCGATGCGCGCGCCGAGAAACTCACCGAGGCCAACGCCCGCGACCTGCTCGCCGGCGCCGATCTCGTGCTCGACGGCACCGACGATTTCGCCACCCGCTTCGCCGTGAACGACGCCTGCTACGCGCTGCGCATTCCGCTGATCTCCGGCGCCATTGGCCGCTGGGATGGGCAAGTGGCGACGTTCAAAGGCGCGCCCTGCTATCGCTGCTTAGTGCCCGAGATTCCGCCGAACGTGGAAACCTGCGCGCAGGTGGGCGTTGTTGGCGCATTGACGGGCGTGATCGGATCGATGATGGCGCTGGAGGCGATCAAGGAGATCGTCGAATCCGGCGAGAGCCTCGCCGGGCGCTTGTTGATCTATGACGGACTGAAAGCCGAGGCGCGCACTGTGAAACTGCCCCGCGATCCCGCCTGCCCGGTGTGCTCACATGACTGATTGGGCCAACGAGCTGATCGCCGCCGCGCGCCGCGATCTCGAAACCCGCGCGCGGCTGGCGAAAAGCGGCGCGCTGTTTGGCGGCTATCATCCCGAGATGGAAGCCGTGCATCTGGAAAACGCCGCTTTGCTCGATCGCGCCTTCGACGCACTCGGCTGGCCGAGCCGCGCCAAGATCACCGATGACGGCGCTGCCGCCGCGACGCTCATCCTGCAACACGCGATCGGCTCACCGAAGCTGCAGCGGCGCGGGCTTGAGCTGATGCTGGCCGCCGTCGAAACCGGCGACGCCAACGCGCTCGACGCGGCGTATCTCTCGGACCGCATCTCCGTGCTCGAAGGCCGGCCGCAATTGTTCGGCACGCAATTCGATTGGGACGCGAACGGCCTGCTCTCTCCCGCACCGCTCGACGCGCCCGAAACCGTGGACGAGCGCCGCGCCAGTGTTGGCCTTGCACCGATGGCTGAAACCATCGCCGGCATGCGCGCGCAGGCCGCTGCGGAAGGCGACACCGCGCCAAGCGATTACGCCACACGCAAAGCGGAATACGAAGCCTGGGCGCGCAAAGCCGGCTGGCGCGCTTGACGAAGCGCGCGCGAGGCTGATGCTGCGCACCGGGAGGCGCGCATGCTCGGTCGTATTGTGTCGGTTTTGTTGGGGCTTGTGGGCCTCGTAGCGCTGGTCGCGATTGCCGGCTATTTCGCGCTGAAGCGGCCGGACATTCCCTACGAAACGCTGGCGGCGAAATACGAGAACGCGGCGTCGCGCTATCTCGATCTGCCCGGCGGCGTGCGCGTGCATTATCGCGACGAAGGCCTGCAAACGCCCGGCGCGCAAACGGTGCTGTTGGTGCACGGCTTCTCGGCGTCGCTGCACACGTGGGAGCTTTGGCATCCCCATCTCGCCGATCAATTCCGCCTCGTGTCGCTCGATCTGCCCGGCCACGGCCTCACCTCCGCACCCGCCGGTTATCAAGCGAGCATGGAAGCCTATCGCGACCTCATCGCCGCGTTCGCCGAGGCGCAGGGGCTTGAGCGCTTCGCGCTCGTCGGCAGTTCGATGGGCGGCAATGTCGCGTGGGAATATGCGTTGGCGCATCCCGAGCAAGTCGAAGCGCTCGTGTTGGTGGATGCATCCGGCTGGCCTGATGCGCGCATGGATGAAGCCAACGAAGCGCTCGTGTTCAAGCTGCTGCGCAACCCGATCGCTGCGCCCTTGCTGCGCGATCTCGACAACACCGAGCTTACACGCCAAGGCCTGCTCTCAGCCTTCCCGGAGCGCGCCGATCTCGTCGATGACGCGATGGTGGCGCGTTATGTCGAAATGTCACGCGCGCCGGGGCATCGCGAAATTCTGGTGCAATTGTCGCTCAATCAACGCGCCGCCGCGACGGCGGAGCGGCTTGGCGCGCTCGGCATGCCGGTGCTGGTCATGTCCGGCGACATGGACAATCTCGTACCTGTGGAACATGCGCGGCAATTCCACGAAGCGATCCCGCAATCGCAGCTGATTGTGTACGAAGGCGTCGGCCACGTGCCGCAGGAGGAGATTCCTGAGGAATCCGCGCAGGACACGATGCGCTTCCTTCTGCGCAATCGCATCAACATCACCGCCACGCCGACGCCATAAGCCGTCACGGAAGTTTCGCGCATCGGAGCTAGAGGCTGGCCATGCTCACACGCCGTACGCTCGTCACCACCGCTCCGTTGCTCGCGCTGCCGAGCACAAGCTGAGCGCAGGGTTTGGCGCGCGGGTTCTTCACGCATGGCGTAGCCTCCGGCGATCCGCTGCAGGATCGTTTGATCATCTGGACGCGCTTCGTGCCGGCCAACGGCGATCGTATCGGCTGGGAGGTTTCCGAGGACGAGAGCTTCGCGCGCGTCGCCCGCTCCGGCACGGCGCAGGCCCTGCTCGCGAACGATTTCTGCGTGAAAGTGGATGTCACGGGCCTCGAACCGGGACGGCGCTATTTCTATCGCTTCCTCTCCGGCTCAGATCCATCGCCCATTGGCCACACGCGCACAGCGCCCGCAGGCGCAGTACAGAGCTTCACCGCCGCGCTCACCTCCTGTTCCAATTTCGGCTTCGGCTATTTCCACGCCTTCGGCGAAATCGCCCGGCGCGAAGATATCGATGTCGTCCTGCACGTGGGCGACTACATCTACGAAATCCGCCGCGGTTCCTATCCCGACACCGCCGACATCGTGCCCGGCCGCAACATCGAGCCATCGGGCGATACGGTGTCGCTCAACGATTATTATCAGCGCTACGCTTCGCATCACACCGACGCATCGCTGCTTGAAATGCGCCGGCTGAAGCCGCTCTGCGCGATCTGGGACGATCACGAGATCGCCAACGATGCGTGGCGCGAGGGCGCGCAGGCGCATTGGAGCAATCAAGGCTCGTACGGCGATCGCATCGCCGCGGCGGACAAAGCGTTTCACGATTGGATGCCGATCCGCCGCGCTGGCCCCGGCTATCGCCAATATCGCAGCTTCGATTGGGGCGATCTCGCGCGCGTGCTGTTGCTCGATGCGCGCTTCATCGGCCGCGATCGGCAACTCGATTTCCGCGCCTTCGCCAACCGCCTCACCGAAACCGGCGCCAACGCGCAAGCTTTGCTCGAACAATGGCGGCGCGAGGAGCTCGACAATCCCGCGCGCTCAATGCTCGGCGCGGCGCAAGAGCAATGGGTCAGCGACACGCTCGCGGACTCCAAAGCGCGCGGCCAAGCTTGGCAGATGATCGCGCAGCAAGTCGTGCTGGGCGAGCAGAAGTGGAACGCCGGCGCATCGAACATGCTGCCGCAAGGCTCGTCATCGCTCGATTGGGTGTCGCGCAATGAACGGCTCGGCGCGCTCGGCGTGTCGTGGAACCAGGACGGCTGGACCGGTTATGGCGCTGCGCGTCAGCGTTTCATCGATGCGTGCGAACGCAATGCGAGCAACGCGCTGGTGCTCGCCGGCGACAGTCACAATTGCTGGCTGAGCAATATTCCCGCAGCCACATCCGGCCGCCGCGCGGCGATCGAGTTCGCGGGCGGTTCGGTGTCGTCGCCCGGCTTCGAGCGCACTCTTACAAACGCGCAATCTGGCGAGCGCGAGCAATCGTTCCGCAACGCCAACGCCGATTTGGCGTATTGTGACATCGCCACGCGCGGTTACGGCGCGCTCAAGCTCACGCGCGAAGGCTGCGCTTCGGAGTGGGTCGCCACCAGCGATGTGCGTTCGCCCGTCACCGCACCATCAATTGTGACACGCATCGAGGCCGCAGCCGGCCAAAACGCAGGCCCAGGCGCCTGGACCGTGACCGGCTGAGCGCACTTGTTGCAAATTTGTGATCGCAGACTCGCCGCGCTCTTTTGGCGTTAAGCGGCGTCCCGTATTCTCCGCGTCCAGTCGAGATTTTCGTTTCTCCGGAATGGGGAAAACTCGAAATCCCGGGTCGCGCCCGGCGGGGAGAACTCAAAATGCGTAAGATGCTTTCGTCGTCATTGTGCGTGACGGCGCTTTCGTTTGCCGCCGTTGGCGCAAGCGCTGTGCCGGCCGTGGCGCAGGAATCCGAAGCCGAAGGCGTGCAGGAAATTCTGGTCGTCGCCCAGCGCCGCACCGAGAACCTGCAAGACGTGCCGATCTCGACCACGGCGATCGGCGGTGAGCGCATCGATCAATTGCTGTCGTCGGGCGCCGACGTGCTCGCGCTCGCGGGCCGCGCGCCGGGCCTGAACGTTGAATCCTCGAACGGCCGTGTCGCGCCGCGCTTCTACATTCGCGGCCTCGGCAACACCGATTTCGATCTCGCCGCCTCGCAGCCGGTTTCGGTGCTGTTCGATGACGTCGTGCAAGAAAACGTCGCGCTGAAATCGTTCCCGATCTTCGACGTGCAGCAAGTTGAAGTTCTGCGCGGCCCGCAAGGCACGCTCTACGGCCGCAACACGCCGGCCGGCATCGTGCACTTCCGCTCGGTGCGCCCGTCTGAAACGCCGGACGGCAATCTGAACGCCAGCTACGGCACGCACGGCAGCATGTCGCTCGAAGGCGCGCTCGGCGGCGGCATCGCCTCGGGCATCTCGGCGCGCGGCGCGTTCAGCTATCGCGGCCGCGAAGACTGGGTGACGAACACGGTCGATGGCTCTGAGCTTGGCGGCTTCGACGATCTCGCCGGCCGTCTGCAAGTGCTGGTCGAGCCGACCGACAATTTCAGCGCGCTCTTCAACGTCCACGGCCGCACCTATGAGGGCACGTCGACGCTGTTCCGCGCCAACATCCTCACGACCGGTTCGAACGAATTGAACTCGAACTTCGATCGCGAGCGCGTGTCGTACAATCAAGGCGGCGGCAACCCGCAGGATTATGACCAGCTCGGCGGCTCGGCCACGCTCGATTTCGATCTCGGCGGCATGACGCTGACCTCGATCACCGCGTACGAAACGCTTGAAGGCAGCTCGCGCGGCGATATCGACGGCGGCGTCGGCGGCGTTGGTCCGGGCTTCATCCCGTTCGATTCCGACACGCAGGATTCGATCGACGACCTGACGCAATTCACGCAGGAAGTCCGCCTCGCCAGCGAAGCGGGCGCGTTCAACTGGCAAGTCGGCGCCTACTATTTCGACTCTGACCTCACGGTGACGACGGTCGGCCCGTTCGGCTTCCCGCCGTCGACGACGTTGAACCACACCAACACGTCGTGGGCCGTGTTCGGCCAAGCCGGCTTTGATCTCACCGATCAGCTCACCGTCACCGCCGGCGTGCGCTACACCGAAGACGAGAAGGATCTCGTCGGCGTCGTCACGCCGCTGCCGGTCGCGCCGGTCAACGTCTCGGATGAGCGCGTCAGCTGGGACGTGAGCGCGGTGTTCGAAGCCAGCGAGGACGTGAACCTCTACGCCCGCGTCGCCTCCGGCTTCCGCGCGCCGACGATCCAGGGCCGCGACATCGCCTTCTTCAATCCGCCGTCAACCGCGGAATCGGAAACGATCCTGTCGTACGAAGCCGGTTTCAAGTCCGACCTCATGAACAATCGCGCGCGCCTCAACGCGGCGGTGTTCTATTACACGATCGAGGATCAGCAATTCTCGGCCATCGGCGGCTTGGGCAATTTCAACCAGCTCGTGAACGCTGACGAAGGCGAAGCCTACGGCATCGAAATCGAAGGCGAGCTGCAAGTGACGGACAATTTCTTCGTCACCACGGCGTTCAGCTACGCGAACACCGAGATCAAGGACAGCGACCTCGCCATCGCGCCGTGCGGCTCCGGCCAATGCACGCCGCTGGATCCGGCCGCCGGCCTCGGCAACGTCTATATCGACGGGAACCCCTTCCCGCAGGCGCCGGAATACACCTTCGACATCACCGGCACCTACGAGCACGACCTCTCGAACGGCGCGACCCTGTTCGCATCGACCGACTGGACCGTGCGCGGCCCGTTCAACATCTTCCTGTATGAATCGGTCGAGTATAACCAGGACGCGCAATTCGAAGGCGGCCTGCGCGCCGGCTATCGCAGCGCCGATGACCGTTACGAGTTCGCCATCTTCGGCCGCAACATCACGGATGAAGAGAACATCATCGGCGGCATCGACTTCAACAACAACACGGCGTTCGTGAACGAGCCGCGCGTCATCGGCGTGTCGCTCAGCGCGCGCATGTAAACCCGCCGTAACGGCAAGGGCTGAAGGGCGTCGCTTTTGGGCGACGCCCTTTTTCTTTCTGCGGCGCGGCAATCACCTTTTGGGAGAAATCCGGTTGCTTTCCTTAATGCGGGTCTAGGCTCTCAACCGCAGGACGCGGCCCAGAAAAATAGACCGCGACGAATACAAGGGGAGACGCCATGAAACGTACGCTTAGAAAGCGGCTGCTGGTTGCATGCGCCGCGATTGCATTGGTCGCCGCGCCGTCCATGGCGTTCGCGCAGGACACCAGCGACGACAGCGAGATCATCGTCACCGCCACCAAGCGCGCGACGTCCATCCTCGACGTGCCGTTCTCCGTGAACGCGCAAACGCAGGAAGACATCCAACGCTCCGGCGCGACCAACCTCGAAGACATCTCGCGCAACGTCGCCGGCCTCGCGATCCAGAACCTCGGACCGGGCCAAAGCCAAGTCGCGCTGCGCGGTGTTTCCGCCGGCCAGATCGTGCGCGACCAGCCGGGCGTGAAAGAGCAAGTCGGCATCTATCTCGATGAAAGCGTGATCTCGCTTTCGCTGTTCACGCCGGACATCGACCTCTACGACCTCGCCCGCGTTGAAACGCTGCGCGGCCCGCAGGGCACGTTGTTCGGTTCGGGCTCCGTCGGCGGCACGGTGCGCTACATCACCAACCAGCCGAACCTCAACGAGTTCGAAGGCGCGCTCGAAGCCAACGTCAACACGCTGACCGATGGCGAAACCGGCGGCCACCTGAAAGGCATGATCAACGCACCGCTCTCGGACACGATGGCGCTACGCGTTGTCGGCTATCACACCGAGTATGCCGGCTTCATCGACGCGCTCCGCCCCGGCGGCGTGCGCACCGAAGACGTCAACAGCGGCTCGCGCTCGGGCATCCGCGCTGCGCTGACGATCGAGCCGAACACCGCGCTGACGATCACGCCGCGCATCATGTACCAGGAGATCGACGTTGACGGCTTCAACCGTCAGGAGGTCTTCAACCTCTTCGCCAACCCGTTCCAAAGCACGCCAGTGGCTTTGGGCGAGCGCGAACAATTCCTACTGCTCGATGAGCAATTCACCGACGAGACGATGCTGGCCGATCTCACCGTCGGCTACGATTTCGGCAGCGTGCAGTTGACGTCGGTGACGAGCTATGTCGATCGCGACATCCTCGTGAGCCGCGACGCCAGCGCGCTGACCGGTTCGGTCACCATCGATCTCGGCTTCGACACCGACGCCGTCGATCTGCCGTCGAACCTGCGCGACACCACGGAATTGCGCCAATTCACGCAAGAAGTCCGCTTGGCTTCCGACACCGCTGGCCCGTTCCAATGGCTCGTCGGCGCCTTCTACGCGGACGTTGAGCGCGTCTACGCGCAACGCCTGCCGACGCCGGGCTACCAAGCGGCGCAAGATGCGTATGCGGCGATCGTCAATTCGGATCTCGATCCGGACAATGACTTCCCGACCGCCGCGCAAACCGCGAACGGCTACGACGTCAACTCGCCGTACAATTCCGACCTGCCCTACGATCTCACACAGGTCGCGATCTTCGGCGAAGTCAGCTGGGACGCCACCGAACGCCTCACGCTCACCGCCGGCGGCCGTTATTACGACTTCGAGGAAGAGCGCAGCTTCAAGTCTGGCGGCGTGTTCTCGAACGGCGACAACCGCACCGACTCGACGGCGTCGAGCGGCTTCACGCCCCGCGTCATCGCCAGTTACGATCTGAACGACGACGTCACGTTGAACGCGCAAGCCTCGCAAGGCTTCCGCCTCGGCGGCGTCAACGATCCGCTGAACCTGCCACTCTGCACGCCGGCGGACGAAGCCATCTTCGGCGGCTTCCAATCCTATGACGATGAAACGTCGTGGAACTACGAAGCCGGCGTGAAGATGCAGCGCGGCCGCTTCGGCTTCAACGCGGCGGCGTTCTACAACGACATCAAGGACCTGCAGGTCACGCTCGATGCGGGCTCCTGCTCGTCGAGGATTTCGTTCAACGTCCCGGAAGCGCACTCGACCGGTATCGAGTTCGAATTCACCGCAACGCCGATGACTGGCCTCGAGCTCTCGCTCGCCGGCAGCGTCGTCGAAGCGGAATTCGACTCAACTGTCGTCGATGGCGGCGGCAACGTGATCGGCGGCATTCAGGAGGGCAATCGCCTTCCGTCGGTGCCGGAATTCCAGATCGCGGCGACCGGCGCCTACTACTTCCCGCTCGACAATTGGCAGACCGGCCTCGAAGGCTTCGTGGGCGCTTCGGTGCAGCACGTTTCGAGCCGCTACACGCAGCCGAGCGACCAAGTGGGCAATCCGCGTTCGTTCGTTTCCGGCCTCGCCTATCGCGGCGCGACCGGCACGGAAGCCACGGTGGTTGACCTCGAACTGGACCCGTACACGCTGGTGAACATCAACGCCGGCATCGAGGCCGATGAATGGGCGCTGGTGCTCTACGTGAACAACGTTCTCGACGAGAACGCTGATCTCGGCTTCGACCGCGAGCGCGGCGGCCGGGCGCGTCTGGCGTTCAACACCAACAATCCGCGGACGTACGGCGTCACAGTGCGCCGCACGTTCTAAGAAGCGGTTAGAGCAGAAGGCTCTGGCGGGCGGATCGGGCAACCGGTCCGCCCGTTTTCTTGCGTCCCTTGCTTTGGGCGCCGCTTGCTTTTGGGCGCGGCTTTCGTCATGCCGCGACGTATGAGCGATTGGCTGCGCGGCGCGATTGTCTACCAAATCTATCCCCGCTCGTTCCGCGATGCGGACGGCGATGGCGTCGGCGATCTGAAAGGCGCGATCGAGAAACTCGATCACATCGCCAAGCTCGGCTGCGACGCCGTGTGGCTCTCGCCGTTCTTCACCTCGCCGATGAAGGATTACGGCTACGATGTTGCTGATTACGTCGATGTCGATCCTCTGTTCGGCTCGCTCGCGGATGCGGATGCGCTGATCAAGCGTGCACACGAGCTTGGGCTCAAGGTGATCATCGATCAGGTGTGGTCGCACTCGTCCGATCAACATGCCTGGTTCAATGAAAGCCGCGCCAGCCGCGATAATCCGAAAGCCGATTGGTACGTCTGGGCGGACGCAAAGCCCGATGGTTCGCCGCCGAACAATTGGCAAGCCATGTTCGGCGGCTGCGCGTGGACGTGGGATGCGCGCCGGCGGCAATATTATCTGCACAATTTCCTGGCCGAGCAGCCCGATCTCAACGTGCGCAATCCGGTCGTGCAGGATGCGCTCTTGGACGTCGCGCGCTTCTGGCTTGACCGCGGCATCGATGGCTTCCGGCTCGATGTCGTGAACTTCTTCGTTCACGACGCGCAATTGCGCGACAATCCTTCGCTCAATCTGCCGAAAGCGCCGCCGCGCCCGCATCAATTCCAGCGCCAACTCTACACGCGCACGCAACCGGAAACGCTCGTATTCCTCGCGCGTCTGCGCGCGCTGCTCGATCAATATGGCGCGATGGCTGTGGGCGAGATCGAGGATGAAGAGCCGCTGAAGGTGCAGCGCGACTACACGGACGGCGCTGATCGCTTGCAGACGGCCTATTCTTTCTACCTGCTGCGCACACGCGCGATGACGCCAGCCGTGATCAAGGAAGCGATGCAAGGTTGGGATGGCGCGCAAGGCTGGCCGTCTTGGAGCCTCTCGAACCACGACGTCATCCGCGCGCCGACACGGCTCGCCGACAACGACCCGCAACGCACCAAGCTGATGCTGGCGCTGCTGCTCTCCATTCGCGGCACGCCGTTCCTCTATCAAGGCGACGAACTCGGCTTGCCGCACGCGGACGTTCCGTTCGAACGCCTGCGCGACCCTGAAGCCATCGCCTTCTGGCCAAGCGGCATCGGCCGCGACGGCGCGCGCACGCCGATGCCATGGAGCGCCAACGCCAACATGACCGGCTTCACCGATGCGGCGGACGCGTGGCTGCCGCTCGATCCGCGCCACCGCGTGCTCTCCGTAGATGCGCAGGAACGCGACACAGACTCCGTGCTCGCCTTCACGCGCGCCTTCATCGCCATGCGCCGACAGAGCGCAGCGCTGCGGACCGGCGACATCCGCATCCTCGACGCGCCGGGCGATGTGCTGGCGTTCGAACGCATTGAGGGCGGCGAGCGCCTGCTCTGCCTGTTCAATCTCGGGCCCTCGGCGGCGAGCTTTCCGGCGGCTGGCGGCAAGGTCCGCTTCCAGCTGGGCCAGGCGGCGATTTCGGGCGGTGCGGCCTCACTCGCAGGCTTTTCCGCGCTTTTCGTCGAAATCTGAGGTTTTCGGCCCGATCCAGGCTTGCCCGTAACCCAGCTTACGATTAGGACGTTATACTGTAACGTTATGGTATAACGGCTGGCTGGGAGAACCCGATGCGATTGGTTGTGGCGGCGATGGCGGGGATGCTGCTCCCGGGCGCGGCTTTGGCGCAGGAGGCCGATACGGATGAAGCCGAGATCATCGTCACCGCCCCGCTTGAAGGCGCGGCGATCGAAAGCCTCCAAGGCGCGACCACGCTCAATCGCGACGAGATCATCCAGACGCTGAACGGCGGCCTCGGCGATACGCTTGATGCGCAGCCGGGCGTCTCCACCACCTTCTTCGGCGCCGGCGCCAGCCGCCCGATCATCCGCGGCCTCGGCGAAGATCGCGTCCGCGTTCTGCAAAACGGCATCGGCGCGATCGACGCCTCCACCGCTTCGCCAGATCACGCCGTCACCTCCGATGGCCTCGATGCTGACCGCATCGAAGTTCTCCGCGGCGCGGCGGCGCTCGCGTACGGCGGCAACGCTATTGGCGGCGTCGTCAACGTCATCGATCAAACCATTCCGACACGCGCCGAACTCGGCCTGCACGGCAACGCGTTCGGTTCGTATTCCAGCGTCGATGAAGGCAACCAAGCAGCTGTCAGCGCCATCGCTGGCGGCGGACCGCTGGCGTTCCGCGTCAGCGGCGCGACGCGCGACACCAATGATTACGACACGCCGGTTGGCCGCGCGTTGAATTCCTGGACCAACGTCACGAACTATTCGTTTGGCGCTTCGCTGTTGGGCGATTGGGGCTATGCCGGCGCGGCGTTGAAGGAAACCAACGACGAATACGGCTTGCCGCCGGAAGATCCGAGCGAACCAGGCGGCCATATCGAGCTTGAACAAACCCGCATCGAAGCGCGCGGCGATTGGCGCATCGATGTCGGCCCGTTCGATCGCTTCGATTTCGGCCTACAACACAGCGACTATGCGCACACTGAGTTCGAGGGCAGCGGCGAAGCCGGCACGCGCTTCACCAGCGATGGCTGGGAATGGCGTGTCGAAGCCCACCACCGCGCCGGCCCGCTGCAAGGCGCGATCGGGCTGCAACGCACCGATGTCGATTTCGCCGCCGAGGGCGATGAAGCCTTCATCAGCGCGACGACGACACAGGACACCGGGGTGTTCGCCATCGAGCGTTGGGACAATGGCGGCTGGGGTCTCGAAGGCGGCGTGCGGCTTGAGAACCGCCACATCGAAAACATCGTCGCCGGCGTGCGCGAGTTCGACAATGTGAGCGGCTCGCTCGGCGCCTTCGTTCGCCCTGCTGAAGGTTGGTTCGTCGGCGCCACGGTCGCGCGTACGGAGCGTGCGCCGACGGCGATCGAATTGTTCTCCGATGGTCCTCACCTCGCGACTGCCAACTACGAGGTCGGCGATTCCACATTCGATCAAGAGCAAGCGCTCTCCTTCGAAATCTCCACGCGCTACAATAACGGCCCGCTGCGCTTTGAACTGAACCTCTTCCATGTCGATTTCAGCGACTACATCGCCCTGGTGCAGCGCGGCGACGTGTTCTGGCTCGACGAAACCACCGACACCTCCGGCTTCGCGCCGGATGAAAGCGACCCGAGCATTCCCGTCGATGCCGACGTGCTGCCGGTGTTCAGTTTCGCGCAGCAGGACGCGACGTTCAGCGGCGGCGAAATCTCCATCGCCTCGCGCCTCTTCGAAGCCGGCGGCTTCACGTTCAGCGCCGACGCCGCGCTTGATTACGTCCGCGCCGAATTCGATGGCGGCGGCAACCCGCCTCGCATTCCGCCGCGCTCGATCACACTCGGCTTCGAAGCCGAGAGCGATCATTGGACCGGCCGGATCGAAGCTGTCGACACCGCCGAGCAAGATCGCGTGGCGGCGTTTGAAACCGCCACCGACGGCTACACCTTCCTCAACGCCAGCCTCGCCTTCCGCCCCGGCGGACAAGCCGGCGCCTGGAGCGTGCGGCTCGATGGCCGCAACCTCAGCGACGAAGAAGGTCGCGTGCACGCGTCCTTCCTGAAGGACGAGCTGCCGCTCCCCGGCCGCAACATCCGCCTGGCGCTGACGGCGGACTTCTAAAGACAGAAACGGGCCCGACCGTGAGGCCGGGCCCGCATTCCGTTTTGCGCTGACGATTAGCGGAAGCTGATCGTCACGGCCGTGCGGCGGTTGAGCGGCTCGCGCACGCCATCCCGCGTTTGACGCGCAAGATCGGTTTCACCGCGCGCCTGCGAGGTGATCGCGCCGGCGGCCAAGCCGCGCGCCACGAGCGCGTCGCGAACGACGCTGGCGCGGCGCTCCGAGAGGCCTTCATTGTAGCGCGTCGGGCCGGACGTATCGGTGTGGCCGACGACGACAATGCTGGCGACGTTGCACTGACGTGCACGCGCGACAGCGGCGTCGATGGTTTGCACCGCGGCTTCGTTGAGATTCGAGCGATCCCACTCGAAGTACACGATGAACTCAGACGTCGGGCACACGACCGGCGGCGGGGTCGGCGGCGTGGGCGGTGTCGGGGGCGTCGGCGGCGTGACCACAGGCGGCGCGGCCGGCGCGGCGAACTGCCAACGCAGACCGACAGTCACGGCCTGGTGCTTGTAGTCGGCTTCGGTTTCGAGCGTTTCGAAGCCTTCGCCGCTGTCATAGATGGCGCTGACGGCAACGTCCGGCGCGACGAAATAGCGATAGCCGACATCGAGCGAGAGGCGATCGGTCAAGCCGACCGCGACGCCCGCCAAACCTTGATAGGCGAACACGGTGTCGTCGCTGTCGAAGGTGATCGGGCCAACGCCGCCATCCACCTCAACTTGCGCGCCGCCAACGCCGACGCCGACATAAGGCTGCCAGCGGCCGTTGCGGTTAAAATCGTAATAGAGGTTACCCATCAGCGACAAAGCATTGGCTTCGCCCGGGAAATCTTCGATGTCGTTGCTGCGATAGCCGAGCTCTGCTTCAGCGCGGAAACCGTTGGCGAAGCCGCGGCCGATGCCGAGATGGCCCGACCAATCGTTCTCGAAATCGAGATCGCCGGCATCGGTTTCGAGCGCGCCGTCGACCGAATAGCCAAGATCGGCGCGGCCGTACCAGCCTTCGGCCGCTTGCGCGGCGCCGACCGACATGGACGCCAAGAGCGCTGCGAGCGCCACTGTACGCTTGAGTTTGGTAAACATGAGAACACCCCTGCTTTGGCCGGGCAGTCGCGCGTTCATCCGGCGCGGGCTTTGTACTGCCGATGACGGGCGGGCGTTAAACGGACTCGCGCGCCGGGGGCGCCATTCGCCTGGCTTGGGGTTGTCAGCGCAATGTTTGAAAGTTGGAGCGCGAGGCCTCCGGCCGCGCATGCGTCGCCGGAGGCGACGCGCTCCAACCTGCAAGCAAACGCGCTTAGCCTCGCAACGCGGTCGCGTTGGAGGTTTGGTAGGCCCGCGATGCGCGTAGCTCAACTAGAATCCGGCTTGTACTTGCGCGTCCACGCGTCGCCATCTTCGACGACGATCTTGCACGCATCAGCGATCGCGAGATCGCCGGGCTTGGTGTTGAAGCTGGCGTAGGAACGCGTCGGCCGCGCGAGCTTGCGGGCGAGTTGAGCGACGTTCTTGCGGCGTTGCAGGATGCGCACGAGGCGCAGTGTTGGGCCCATGGGCTGCAACGCAGCACGGCGCAAAGCTTCGAAGCGGCGGGCGAGTGAGAGGCACGACACGACGTTCGGAGGTTCGTTTCTTGGACCGCCGGCGTCCCCGCCGGCGCTTTTGGTTTCAATGCGTGAGCCGTACGCCGGCGAGGGCGCCGGCGGTCCAAGTGTCATGGCGAAGCTTACACGCCAGCGCGCGGGGTGATCGGGATCGAACGCGAGCGGTTTGTATTTGCTCGCGCTAGGAAACGCGCGCGCGAGTCTGCGCAGCGGCAATGCGAAGAATTTCATCGCGTTGATGAAGATGAGGCGACGTAGCAATTCTTCGCAGCGGAACAGCCAATCGGCGCAGGCGCGATATTGGCTGAGTGAGAGCCACGCTTTCTCCGCCAGCACTTTCGGGCTGCCGAACATCACGTACGCGGTGTGGAGGTATTCGCGCACGGCTTCCCAGAGTTCCTCGACGGGCGAGAGCGCTGTCTCTGGGGCGCTGGTGTAGTTGGGGGCGAAGGGGCTCGTGGTCATTTGCGCGCAGTTTAAGCGCGGTTGAACTCGGTCGGATTGTTTGGGGGTTGTTCTTCAAACTTCATGCGCGACGAACATCGCGCTTTTGCTTGATACGATTGGGTTATGGGCCCCGGACTTGCGCTTTGCGCAATCCGGGGATGGGTGCGGAATGCGGGGATAGATAGCGGTCTATCCAACAAACAGAAGCGGACGCCGGCGTCTCGCCGGCATTTGCGCGATGTTGGATAAGTTGGAGCGCGGGCCTTCAGGCCCGCATGCGCGCCTGAAGGCGCGCGCTCCAACCTGTAAGCGTCGGCGCCTATTCGAACCATGCCGGCGTGACGCCGGCGGCCCGCTATTGCGTTAAAGCATCGCCGGAATGACGCGATCGGGCGGTTTATGGCCGTCGGCGAACGTCTTGATGTTGACGATCACTTTCTCGCCCATGTCGATGCGGCCTTCGATGGTGCCGGAGCCCATGTGCGGTAACAGCACGACGTTGGTCAGCTTCTTGAGCTTTGGGTTGATCGCCGGTTCGTGTTCGAACACGTCGAGGCCGGCGCCGGCGAGTTCGCCCTTCTCCAGCATGCGCGCCAAAGCGCCTTCGTCGATCACCTCGCCGCGCGCGGTGTTGACGACGTAAGCGTGCGGCTTCAGCAGCGCGAGGCGGCGCGCGCTCAGCAAGTGATAGGTCGCAGGCGTGTGCGGGCAATTCACGCTGACGATATCCATGCGCGACAGCATCTGATCGAGGCTGTCCCAATACGTCGCCTCAAGCTCCTGCTCGATGTGCGGCGCCACCTTGCGGCGGTTGTGATAATGGATCTGCAGGCCGAACGCCTTGGCGCGGCGGGCGACGGCTTGGCCGATGCGGCCCATGCCGATGATGCCGAGGCGCTTGCCCCAGATGCGGCGGCCCATCATCCACGTCGGTGACCAGCCTTGGAACTTGTCCTGCTCGATCACGCGCACGCCGTCGATGATGCGGCGCGGCACGGCGAGGATCAAAGCCATGGTCATGTCGGCGGTGTCCTCGGTGAGGACACCCGGCGTATTCGTCACGGTGATGCCGCGCTGCACGGCAGTTTGGACATCGATATTGTCCACGCCGGCGCCGAACTGGGCGATCAGGCGCAGCTGCTCGCCGGCGCGCGAGAGCACGCGGCCATCGATGCGGTCGGTCACGGTCGGCACCAGCACGTCGGCGCGCGCCATGGCGGCGGCGAGTTCGTCGGCGGTGAACGGCTTGTCGTCGACATTGAGTTCGGCGTCGAACAGCTCCTTCAGCCGGGTCTCGACCGGATCAGGGAGTTTACGCGTGACGACGACTTTGAGCTTCTTGGCGGCCATGATGGGTCACGCATAACCCAGGCCCGCCGAGGCTCCAAGCAGGCGCCGCGACGTGAGCAGCCATCGCCGCTTTTTTCAGCGCCCGTTAAACCGGCTTTCACCGCCCCGCTCGCACTCTTTGGAACCCTCCCCAGCGTGGAGGGGTTTGGTGGGAATGGGACCTATGCGTCGCTGGTTTGCCGCCGCGCCGATCGCGGCCTTCGCCCTCTTCTGTGCGAGCTTCGCCGCCGGCATGGCCGAGGGCGCGGAAGGCGATGTCGCGACCCCCGCCAATCTGCCGCGCTTTGTGAGCATCAAGAGCGCGATCGCCAATGGCCGCGAGGGCCCTGGCATGGATCGACGCATCCAGTGGATTTATGAGCGCGCCGGCCTGCCGATGCTGCTGGTGGCCGAGGACGGCCAATGGCGGCGCGTGCGCGATCCGGGCGGCGCCGAGGTGTGGATGCACGCCGACAATCTCGATGCACGGCGCACGGTGTTCGTCTCGTCCGAGCGCGCCATCGCGCTGCGGCGCAATCCGCAATCGAGCGCGGCGGCTTTGGCGATGCTGTCGCCGGGCGTGATCGGCACGCTGACCGGCTGCCATGGCGATTGGCGGCGCGTATCGATCGGCGGCCGTGTCGGCTGGGTCGGCAAGGACGAGGTCTGGGCGGGCCAGGATTGCGCCGGACTCTGATCATTCTCTCTGATTAAATTCGGCATTCACGCGAAAAGCCTCGACGCGTTCGCTTCATGACGCTCCCCTTAACCATGTGAGGGGTGTTTCCATGCGTGCTCTGTTGATCGGATTGGCGGCTCTGGCGCTTGGCGCGTGCGAGACGATGCCGGAATTCCTGCAGCCGACGACCACGAGCACGGGCACGACGCCGGCCGTCGCAACCGCCTCGGACCAAGCCGCGCCGACGCCGCGCTTCACGCCGCCGGCTGATCAGCAATTGCTCGAACTTGAGCGCCAGATGCAGGCCGCCGCCCAGGAGCGCGGGCTGGGTGCGGCGCTGGCTGAGCGGATCGACCCGGACTACGGCATCGTCATCCGCCCGGGCCAAGCCTATCAGGGCGCCGAGGAGATCTCGCGCGGGCTGGCGACGCCAGCCGGCGCCGGGGCGATGTATTGGCAGCCGGACCGGGTGCATGTGTCCGGCGACGGGAGCATGGGCGTGACCAGCGGGCGCTACGTGCAGGTTGTGACCGGCGCGGAGGCGGTTCAGGGGCGCTATCTGATGGTCTGGCGGCGCAATGCCGACGGGGTGTGGAAAGTGCTCTCCGAGAGCCGGACGCCCGATCCGCCACGCCCGGCCGCGGCCCGCCGCCGCTAAGCGACGCCCGAAACTTGCCGCTTTGAGCCCCGGCCTGTAAGCCGGGCGCTCTCATTCATCTTTCCGTCGAGGCGGCATGGCCGAGCGCCCTTCCAGTTTTAGCTATGAAGATCTGATCGCCTCCGGCGAGGGCACGATGTTCGGTCCCGGCAACGCGCAGCTGCCGCTGCCGCCGATGCTGATGTGCGACCGTATCCCGCTCATCACCAAGGATGGCGGCGCCAACGGCAAAGGCCAGGTGATCGCCGAATACGACATCAATCCAGAGCGCTGGTTTTTCGAGTGCCATTTCAAAGGCGACCCGGTGATGCCGGGCTGCTTGGGGCTCGACGCGATGTGGCAGCTGGTGGGCTTCTTCATGTGCTGGGCCGGCTCGCCCGGACGCGGCCGCGCGCTGGGCGTCGGCGAGGTGCAGTTCCGCGGCCAGATCACGCCGAAGACCAAGCTCGTCACCTACGAGATCGACATGAAGCGCGTGATCCAGCGCTCGCTGCACATGGGCATCGGCGACGGCGTGGTGAAAGCCGATGGCGTTCCCATCTATAGCGCCAAGGACCTCAAGGTCGGCCTGTTCAGCGCCGAACAGCTTGCCGCGCAGATGAAATAAGGGAGCACGCGATGCGTCGTGTCGTCGTCACCGGGATGGGGATTGTTTCCTCGATCGGCAACAATGCGCAGGAAGTGCTGGAAAGCCTCCGCGAAGCGAAAAGCGGCATCAGCGCCGCGCCGGAATATGCCGGCAAGGGTTTCCGCTCGCAGGTTCACGGCGAACCGACGCTGAAGCCCGAGGACGTGGTCGACAAGCGCAACATGCGCTTCATGGGCGAAGGCTCCGGCTGGAACTTTGTCGCCATGGAACAGGCGATCGCCGACGCGGGGCTGAAGCCTGAGGAAGTCTCCAACGAGCGCACCGGCATCATCATGGGCTCCGGCGGCCCCTCCGCGCGCGCGATCGTGTTGGCGGCGGACACGGCGCGGGAAAAAGGCGCCAAGCGCGTTGGGCCTTTTGCTGTGCCGAAGGCGATGAGCTCCACCGCGAGCGCGACGCTCGCGACGCCGTTTGAAATTCGCGGCGTGAACTACTCGATCAGCTCGGCCTGCGCGACCAGCGCGCATTGCATAGGCAATTCCTACGAGATGATCCGCGACGGCCGTCAGGACATCATGTTCGCCGGCGGCAGCGAAGAGCTCGACTGGACGCTCTCAGTGCTGTTCGACGCCATGGGCGCGATGTCGAGCAAGTACAACGAAACCCCAAGCAAAGCCTCGCGCGCCTACGACAAGAACCGCGACGGCTTCGTCATCGCCGGCGGCGCGGGCGTGCTGGTGCTTGAAGAATACCAACGCGCCAAGAAGCGCGGCGCGAAGATTTACGGCGAGGTCGCGGGCTATGGCGCGACCAGCGACGGCCACGACATGGTCGCCCCCTCCGGCGAAGGCGCTGCGCGCTGCATGCAGATGGCGATGCGCTATCTCGATCGCCCGGTCGATTATCTCAACACGCACGGCACCTCCACGCCCGTGGGCGACGTGAAGGAAATGGAAGCCGTGCGCGCGGTGTTCGCGTCGAAGCTGCCGATGATTTCGAGCACCAAATCGCTGACCGGCCACTCGCTCGGCGCCGCCGGCGTGCAGGAGGCGATCTATTCGCTGCTGATGCTCAACAACAATTTCGCCTGCGAGAGCGCGCACATCGAAGAACTCGACGAAGCCTTCGCCGACCTGCCAATCCTGCGCAAACGCGAAGACCGCGAACTGAATTGCGTGCTGAGCAACAGCTTCGGCTTTGGCGGCACGAACGCGACATTGGCGTTCACGCGGGCGGCGGCTTAGGCGACTCCCCCCGTCAGTTCCCCACTTCCCTTCGTCATTCCGGACGCGCGGAGCGCGATCCGGAACCCAGGGGGATTGGGCGCGACGCTCAACGCAGCTTCAAGCACTGATGATGAGACCCCTGGGTTCCGGGTCTCCGCTTCGCTTCGCCCGGAATGACTGAGGTGGGTTGAGACGCAATCCAGCTCTGAAGCACAGATAACGAGCGCCGGTCCCCTGGAGAGAACCGGCGCTCGGTCAGTTACGCCACGACGAGGGGTTAGTTCGACGCTTCGTCACTGATGTTGTTGGCGGCTTGCTGGGCGTTATCGCCCGCGTTCTCAAGCGCATCGCCGGTGTTGTCGATCGCGGTCGAAGCTTGCTGCTCGATCTGCGCTGTCGCCTGGTCTGCTTCGACGCCGGCTTGCTGGAACGAGCCTTGATTGTACGCGAACGCGACGATCACCACGACGATCAGCACCAAGCTGAACAGCATGCCCCAGCCAAAGCTGGCGCCGCCGCCCTTCTTGCGTTCGACGATCACTTCGCGCTCGATCACGCGGCCATCCTCGTCACGCGCGACGTGAGTTTCGCGATGTTCGGCCATTGCACATCTCCTACACGCCCCTTCGCGCGAGCAACGCGCGCTTAAGCGCACGGTTCCGAAATGCGACAACGCCGCCCGCTTTCGCGGACGGCGCTGCTGAACATTGCGCAACACGAGCGCCGCGTTATTCGCCCGAAGGCGGCGTGGTGAGATCCATCGCCGGCGGCGGCGCGAGCGGATCGGCCGGCGCGATCGGCGGCACGGCTTCCGGAACAGGCGTAGGCATCGGCGTTTCAACACGCGGCGACGACGCGCGCGGCGCGGCTTGACGCTGCACCGGGGCCGGCGCTGGTGTCGCCGCAGGCGCGGCGGTTTCGTTCAGCGCCAAGCGCTGCGGCTCTGGCGTTGCGTACGGCTGCATCTCGTCGCGTTGCTGCTCGACCGCGTATTCCTGCGCCGGCGGGGCGTTTTCCATCATGAAATAGCCGCCGATGCCGGCGACCGCGGCGACTGCCACGAAGATGATGCCGGCCATGCCGCCGGTCTTCGGCGGCGGTTCGGTTTTGCGCTCGCTCGGCATGATGATCATGCCGTTCTCGTCGCGCTGCACCTCGGGCTCATAATATTGGTCGTCACGATATTGGGTCATTGGAATCCTCTCCTGTTCGATCACAGAATCGCGCCAGCACGCGCTGCACTGCTTGTGGTTCGGGAGAGAAACGCCTGCTTTTCGCGGTGAGTTCCGTAACGCCGTCGTGAGCGCCCAAAACGCGAATGGAGCGACGCGAAATAAGGCGAAATGCGGCGTCGATGCTTGACCGCATGGCGCGCGTTCTGCCATGTGGCGCAACGTTTTCCGTACTTTCATGGAGGCCCTGATGGCCGACGAATGGGCGCTGCCGAAAGGCAATCTGATGACCGGCAAGCGCGGGCTTGTGATGGGCGTCGCCAACGATCACTCGATCGCCTGGGGCATCGCCAAGCAACTCGCGCTGCAAGGCGCGGAGCTGGCGTTCACGTATCAGGGCGAAGCGCTGGAGAAGCGCGTGCGGCCGCTGGCGGAATCGATCGGCGTGAAGCTGATGATCCCGGCTGACGTGACGGACGATGCGTCGATGGACAAGGCGTTCGCCGAGCTGAAAAGCCAATGGGGCACGATCGATTTTCTCGTCCACGCGATCGCCTTCGCGGATAAGTCGGCGCTCAAGGGCTCGTTCGTGGAGAACACCTCTCGCGAGATGTTCAAGCAGGCGATGGACATTTCCGCCTTCTCGTTCGTCGATTGCTGCAAGCGCGCCAGCGCCATCATGCCGAACGGCGGCTCGATCATCACGCTCACCTATCAAGGCAGCGAACGCGTCGTGCCGAACTACAACATGATGGGCGTGGCGAAAGCGGCGCTCGAAGCATCCACGCGCTACGCCGCGCGCGATCTCGGGGCGAAGAATATCCGCGTCAACGCGGTGTCGCCCGGGCCGATGCGCACGCTCGCCATGGCCGGCATCTCCGGCGGCAAGCAGCTGATGAGCACCGCGCGCGATTGGAGCTTGCTGAAGGAAGACACGAGCATGGAAGGCGTCGCCGGTTGCGCGCTGTGGCTCTTGAGCGATCTCGGCAAGAGCGTCGCCGGCGAGTGCATCCACGTTGATGGCGGCTTCCACGTTGTCGGCGTGCCGGACGGGGTTGAGCCCTGAGCAAGCCGCCGCTCGCGAGCGCTCGCGGCTATGCAGCCGAAGCGCCGGAGCTGCTGAAGCGCTATGAGCAGATGGGGTTTGAGGGCGCGCACTTTCGTGTCGCGCACCTCATCCCGCCTGCGCCGCTCGATGTGCTCGATATTGGTGCGGGCACCGGCCGTGATGCTGCGTGGTTCGCGGCGCGCGGCGATCGCGTGATCGCGGTGGAGCCGACGCGGGAGCTGCGCGAAGGCGCGATGGCGCTGCACCCCGATCCGCGCATTGCCTGGATCGATGATGGCTTACCGGATTTGGCGTCGGTGCGCGGCAAGGATTTCGATCTCGTCTGGATGTCAGCGGTGTGGATGCATTTCGACGCCGACGAACGCGCGCGGATGATGCCGGGTGTCGCGGCGCTGGTGCGTGATGGTGGCGCGCTGATGATGAGCCTGCGGCATGGGCCCGTGCCGGAAGGGCGGCGCATGTTTGAGGTGAGCGCGGATGAGACGATCGCGCTCGCTGCTGACGCGGGGCTGGCGATCGTGAGCGCCGAAGATTGCCCCTCGCCCTATGCCGAAGGCGTGACGTGGAGCCGGCTTTGGTTCGGGAGATAGACGCCCGTTAAGCGCCGCCCGTCTGCGCCTCGCGCAACACGCGGCGCGCTTCATCGAGTTCGTCATCGACAACAAAGAGCGGCCATCCGCCAAGCACTCCGGTATCGCCCTGCGCCGCGACCAGCCCTTGTTCAGGCATGAACACGCCTATGCCTTCGGCTTCCAGCGCCGACTTAACGACGAAAGCCTCCGGTAGTGACGCGAACCGCGCCAACATAACCACCGCCATGAATGCCCTCCGCGATGGTTCTAACAAAAAGCCCGCCGCTTGCGCGACGGGCTTTCGTTTGAATGCTGCCGGCTGGAAGCCGGCGGTACGTCTAGTCGTTGTCGCGACGCGGGCGATCGCCGCGGTCACGACCGCCGCCGCCACGACGCGGGCGGTCGCCGCCTTCGCCACGATCACGGCGCGGGCCTTTGTCCTCGGCTTCTTCGCCGAGTTCGGCGGTGAGATCAGCGCCGGTGGCTTGATCGACAACCTTCATCGACAGGCGAACCTTGCCGCGATCGTCGAAGCCCAGGAGCTTCACCTTCACGGTGTCGCCTTCCT
>CAZZFE010000028.1:0-48017 GCA_964653495.1 uncultured Terricaulis sp.
CGCCAGCACGCGGTCGCGCGCCGCGCGCGCGGCTTGCGGATGGCGATCCGGGCGGCGCGCTTCAGGCGCTTGCGGCAAAGCGATCAACAACGCCATCTCGGCATCGTCGAGCCATTGCGGGTCGCGCTGGAAATACGCGCGCGACGCCGCGCGCACGCCTTCGAGATTGCCGCCATAAGGCGCCATCGTCAGATACGCGGCGAGGATTTCGCGCTTCGACCAGCGCCGCTCAATCTGCAGCGAGCGCACGATCTCGATCAGCTTCGATTGGATCGTACGCGGGCGCGGCTCCAGCAGCCGCGCGAGTTGCATCGTGATCGTCGAGCCGCCCTGCGTGACCCGGCCAGCGCGCGCATACGCGACGCTCGCCCGAGCCAGCGCGATTGGATCGACGCCGGGGTGAAACCAGAAGCGCTCGTCTTCGATGGCGATCAGCCGGCGTTGAAACTCGGGATCAATTTCATCGAGCCGCGCTTCGAGGCGCCACGTGCCGTTGGTGGTCGTGAACGCCATCAGCCATTGGCCGCTGCGATCGAGCACCACGGGCGACACATCGCGCACACGCTGCAACGGCGGCGGAAACGTCACGTCCAGCGTGAACAAGGTCAGCATGAACACGAGCAACACCCGCGCCCAGCCGCGCTGCTTCGCGCTCAACGGCAACGCCATGCGCGGGCCGCGTTTGATGCTCCCCCTCCTCTTGAGAGGAGGGGGTTGGGGGGTGGGGTGAACCTCCACGTCAAAAGATTCGCGATCGTTGCTCATCAATCCGTTGAAGGCGGAGCATCACCCCGCCCCCTGCCCCCTCCCCTCAAGGGGAGGGGGATTTGGTTTAGCCTCCGCGTGGCGCGATGCGGATCGTGCCGGCGCTGGTGCGCGCCATCACGCCGGGGCGGTACATGTCCTCCACCTGCGCGCCGGGCATCACGTAGCGTCCCGGCGTCACCGCGCGGGCGATGTACGCGTAGCGGAAATTGCGCCGCAGATTGGCCGAGGCCACGTAGCGATCGTCACGCGCTTCGGAGACATCCGTGTAGGTGATCTCCCCGATCCACGAGAACGGCCCGCTGCGTGAGTAGCCATATTCCGGCGAGCCGCTGCCATCGGCGGGGCCGAGCAGCGATTCAATCTCCAAGCCTGCCGGCAGCATGTCGACCAGCACCGTTGGATAATTGCGCGCGCCTTCCGGTTGGCCGGAGACGACAACAACGACGCGATCACCTTGGCGGATGCTGTTCAGATCCACGAGCGAACCCGTGAGCGTGAACACGCGCTTATCGATCGTGTAGCCCGCTTGCATGGCCGGCGGCGGTTCGCGCGTTGGGCCAGAGGTTTGCAGCGTGCGCCACACCGGACCACGCGCCGCGTTGCGGAACGCGAGGCCTTCAGCCAAACGGCGCGCATCGGCGATGAGGCGGCGCTCCGGCAGCGGTTGCCCGTTGAGCGTCACGTTCACCGGGCCCGAACGTTCAAGCAGTGCATTCGCTGCGAGCAGCATCTGCACTTGCTCTTGCGTCATCAGCGCGCCGGCATCCGGCGCATCGCGCTCGAGGCGGCGGCGCAGGCGATCGACCATCTCGGTCTCGCCCGCTTCCGCGGCCAAAGCGATAACGCCCGCGAGATCGCGCAACGGCGTTTGGTACCAATCGCCGGTGTTGCGATAGCCAAGCGCACGCTCCGCCATGCGGAAGGCGTTGCGCGAGCGGGCGCGATCGCCGAGGTGCGCCAGCGCCGCCGCGATCTGCGCCCGCGCCAATGGCGATGGCTCATCCCGCATGCGCGCGTCGTGGTAGTAGCGCACTTGGCTGATGTCGGCCCGGCCAGCTTTCGCCAGCACGTAGAGCGCATACGCCGCCGCGCGCGAACGCATCAGCGCATCCGAGTCATTCGAGCCCGGCCAGCGATAGATTTCGAACTGATAGCCAACGTTGCCGAAATCGTTGAGGCGCGCGACTTGGCGGAGCGCGGCGTAAGCCTGCTCCATCGGCGCACGCGGCACCGCGTAACCCGCCTGCTGCGCGCGCAGCAAGAAGTCGGTCACGTAAGCGCCGATCCATGGCGTCGCGTTGCGATCGCCGCCGCTCCAGAGACCGAACGCGCCGTCCGGCGTTTGCCGGTCAAGCAATTGCGTTGCGGCTTCCTGGATTCGGCGGGTGATGCGCGCGTCCGCACGGCCACCGGTTTCGCTGCGCAGCGTGTTGTAATAGAGCAGCGGCATCGCCACCGACACGAGCTGCTCAGAGCAGCCGTACGGGTAACGCTGCAGATCATCCAGCAGAGGCGCGGGATCCATGCCCGCAAGGTTGGAGAACGAGATCAAGGCCTGCCCGCTCGGCTGGAAGCGCGCGAGCGCATCCGCCGGCGCCGTCCACGATGCGCCGGACGCCAGAGGCGCCGTTTCGCTAAGCGTAATCGGCATGAACGGCGCACGCGTTTGGATATCGTACGTTCGATCAACCGCCGCGAAGCCTTGCGGGCCTTCGAGACGCAAGCTGATGCGCCCGACGCCCAAAGGCCCGCCGCTCAACGGGATCGACGCCGTTTGCCGCTGCCCACGCGCGAGCGTGAAGCGGCGCGGCTGCGCGACGACGCGGGCGGTGTCCGTGCCGCTGATGGTCACGGTGTAAGCGCCATTCGGGCCCTCGACGTTGTCGAGATTAAGCGTCGCTTGCGCTTCATCACCCGGCGCCAAGAAGCGCGGCATGATGAGTTCAGCAACAACCGGATCGCGGACGACCAATTGCTCCGCATCTTGGCCAAGCGCGCTTTCGCTCCACGCGACAGCCATCAGCCTGAGCGTGCCGTTGAAATCCGGCACCTCGATCGGAATGGTCGCGCGGCCGCCCGAGAGCGTCACGATGTCGGAGAAGAGCGACACTGTGCGCGTCGGCACAACAGTCAGCCCTTCGCCGCCAAGCGAGTCACCGCCCTGACGGGCCGTCGCCGGCGCGCCGAGGTTTGGATTGAGCAAGCGGCCGTAATCGTCGCGGATATCAACGCCGAGCCCGCGGCGCGCGAAGAAATAATTCGTCGCGTTCGGGCTTTCGTACTTGGTGAGATTGAGGATGCCCTCATCCACCAACGCGATCGCCACCCGCACGCGTTCGCCCGAAGGCGCGCCGCGCACTTGAATGGGCACGTTCACAGTCGTGCGCGGACGTACGTTCTGCAAACCATCGCCGACGGAGACATCAAGCGTGCGATTGCCCATGTCGACCGGCACGTAAGCCACGCCGATCGCGCGGCGCGGCACCGGCAGGTTCACCGGATCGCGCGCCGTCATTACTGTCACCAGCACGTAAGCGCCCGAACCCCATTCGGCGTTCACAGGCAGATCAACAGTCGCGCCGTCAGAGGTGACGCGGATGGTGCGCGTCTCGATCACACGATCGGTCGCCACCACGATCTGCGCCTCGCCCGCGTACGGCGGACGGATTTGCACGCGCGCACGCGCGCCCGGCCGCGTCGGATTTTCCGGAGCGATCACCGTCACCATGTCCGGCGTTGAATCGTCGTCCGCCGGGCCGCCCCAGCCGACGCCAAAGCGTGTGGACGCTTCAGTGCCGCCGCCGCGCACGATCAGGCGGTACGAGCCTTCGCGCAGAGAATCGCGGGCGATGCGCAGCGGCTGGTTGGCGGCGACATCAACTGTAGCGCCATCGACCGGGATGTCACGGCCGGTGCGGCGCCAGCGCCATTGGCCGTTGTCGAGATACCAATCGTAGCTCCAATCCTCGCGCACGAGCTGCCATTGCACGCCGCGCAACGCCGCGCGCCGGCCTTCGGCGTTCAACACGATGAGGTCGTAAGCGATGCGTTCGCCCGCGCCGGCGCGCTGATTTTCAAAGCCAGGCTTCAGGCCGAGATAGACGTTCCGCAGGCGCACAGGGATCGTGAAGCTCTCGCGCACAACACGCCCGCCCGGATCGGCGACGCTGGCGATCACGTTGGCGCGCAGCGGCAACGTCGTGTCCGGCTCTTCCGGCAATTGCACCGAGAGATCGGCGTGGCCGGAGCCATCCGTCACCGTGCCCGGCAATTGGAAGAAGCGTTCGGAGAAGCTCTCGTCGGCGTTGCCGAACGAATAGCCCTCGAACTCCGGGAACGGATTGTAATCGACGACGAGACGTCCCTCGCCTTCGACAGCGAGGCCTGCGCCCGGCGCGCCATAGAGGAAATCAGCCTGCACGCTGATCGGCCGCGCTTGGCCGCTGCGCAGGATCGCTTCGTTCGCGTCGATGCGCACACGCAGACGCTGCGGCACGAAATCTTCGACCGAGAACGAAACTTCGCCCGCGAGCGCTTCCTGGCCGTCAACCTGCAGCGTCGCGCGCCACATGCCGCGCGGCGAGGAACGTTCGAGCACGATGTTCTTGGCGATGGCGCCGGCGTCACGCGCTTCCTGGATGCGGATGCGGCGCGCTTCGGTGCCGTTCGGGCGATAGACGACGAGCGTCGATTGCCGATCGGAGATCGCGCGGCCGACTTCGTCGCGGATCAAGCCGATGAGACGCACGCGCTCACCGGGGCGATAGACGCCGCGTTCGGTGTAGAGATAAGCGTCGATGTCGCCAGCGATGCGGCGGCCATCGACGCCGCGATCGGAGAGATCGAGCGCCGGGCGTTGCAGATCGAGCGCGGCGAAATCGCCGGAGCCGCCATACGCCATCACGTAACGCGCGCGCGCCGGGCCTTCGCCGTTCACCAACGCTTCGGAGAAATGCACGCGGCCTTCGTTATCCGTACGCGCGCGGGCGAGTTCTTCGTTGTTCTGAGCGATGAGCGCGAGGTTGACGTTCGCCATCGGCCGCGCCGTGCGCAGCGAACGAACGACAACATCGAGCCCGGTGGCGCCGGAGAAAGTCTGCAGCGCCATGTCTGTATAGAGAATCCAGCGGTACGCCGAGGCAACGGACTGGTTCTCGCCATCGTCCGCGCCGGCGCCTTCGGAGGCGTCGCGGACTTTCACGACATAAGCGCCGGGCCGCAGCTCACGCAAAGCCGCGCCAAGCGCGAAGACCGTCGTCACTGCTTCATTGCGATGGCCCGTGAGCGCGACGTCGATTTCGCCTTCATAGACCTGCACGCCGACGTCGGACGCGGCGTAGTCGAAGCTCCAATAATTCCAGCCCCCCTCTTCGTTCACTTCGCCAGGCGAGATCTCGTGTTGCGAGAGGATGCGATCCGGCACGCGCAGCACGCGCACTTCAAGCTTGGAAACGTTGACGGTTTCGATGGCGATGCCATCCGCTTCCGCGCGCGGCAAGATCACGCCTGAGCCGGCGAAGCCGACATAAGCCGGGCGATCGCCGAAGGTGAGGTTGAAGGTTTCGTCCGCTTCGGTGCGCTCACCGCTGGCGGCGGGCAGGCCTTGGCGGATGGTGAGACGGCGCTCCGGCTCAAACGGCAGGCCCGCGAGGCAGAGCAGATTGCCGGAGACGTCAACCTGGAACGGCGCAGCCGGTTCGAGTTGCAGGTAATCGGAATAATTGACGGACGCGTCCGTCGAGAGATCGCGCGAGAATTCCAAGCACGCACGCGGCTCGGCTTGATCAAGCTCCGCCCGCAAGCGAACGAACGACATGCCGGCGAATTGCGATGGCCCTGCGCGCGGCGCGTCAGCGGAACGCGCACGCTCGCTCCCAACGGAACCCAGGCCCGCGAATTCAAACGCCGGCGCGCCGGCGCTCACGCGCCCCATCACGGCGCCGCCCCAAAGGCCGACGAACAAAGCGATGCTCGTCGCCAAAACCGCGCTGCGGTTGGCGACGACGAAATCACGCGCGCGCGTGAAGCCGGGCAGCTTGTTTGGGTTCAGCTGCTCGAGAACCGATTTCCAGTTGAAAGCCATGGCGCGCGTCTCTCCCGTCCCGCCCGGATAAACGCATGCTTGCCCGAGCTTCGCGCAAGCGGCAAGAGATCATTAAATTCTGGCAAGTTTCTGGCGTACGCCGCGTTTTGCTCCAGGACTAGACGTCCGGAAACAGCTCGATACAAAAAGATGACGCGAGCGGCGCCTTTTCAGAACGCCGCCGCGCGGAGGAAAATTGGAATGACCGAGACGAGCGCCACGCCCGGCCCGCCCGCCATGTCGATCGCCCAAGCGCACGCTTTGCTCACACAACCCGGCTCGATGTTCGAACTGGGCGAAGCCGAAATCCGCGGCGTCACCTTCAAAATCTGGAAAAACGCCCCACCGACGCTGCGTGAGGTGTTCATGCTGGGCAGCCTGTTCGGCCCCCGCGACCACCTCGTGTTCGAGGACGAGCGCGCGACCGTCACGGCGTTCCAGGCCGCCGCCGCGAAAATGGCGCACCAATTCGTGGCCGACGGCGTGAAGAAGGGCGACCGCGTCGCCATCATCATGCGCAACCTGCCGGAATGGCCGGTGGCATTCTGGGGCGCGGTTTTGGCCGGCGCGATCGTCACGCCGCTCAATGCCTGGTGGACCGGGCCGGAGCTTGAGTACGGGCTCAACAATTCCGGCAGCTCGCTGATTGTTGTGGACGCCGAGCGCTACGAGCGCCTGCGCGAGCACCTGCCGAACTGCCCGGCGGTTCGGAAAATTTACGTCTCGCGCTTGCCGGAGGAGATTTCGGATCCGGCGGTTGCGCGTATCGAAGATGTCGTCGGCCCGACCAATTCCTGGAAGGACCTCGGCTCGATCTCCCCGCCCGACATCGCCATGTCGCCGGAAGACGACGTCTCTATCTTCTATACGTCAGGCACGACCGGACACCCGAAGGGCGCGGTCGTTTCTCACCGCAACATCATCTCCAACATGTTCAACTCGGCCTCCGCCCAAGCGCGCGCATTCTTGCGCCGTGGCGAAGCCCCGCCCGCGCCCGATCCGACGGCGCCGCAAAAATCCTATCTCGTCTCGGTGCCGTTCTTTCACGCGACCGGCTGTTTCGCGGTGATGATCCCGTTCCTGATGGCGGGGCAGAAAATCGTCATGCAACGCCGCTGGGACGCGGACCAGGCGCTGCCTCTGATCGAGAAAGAAAAGATCACGCACATCGGCGGCGTGCCGACGATCGCGTGGCAAGTGCTCACGCATCCACGCATGGCGGAATACGATCTCTCCTCGATCGAAAGCATCGCCTATGGCGGCGCGCCGGCCGCGCCGGAATTGGTGAAGCTGATCAAATCGCGCTTCCCTGCCGTATCGCCAAGCCAAGGCTGGGGCATGACGGAAACCTCGGCCACAGCCGTTTCGAACACCGCCGAAGATTATGAGCGCAAGCCATCAAGCACAGGCGTTTGCGCCGCGACCGGCGAAGCCAAGATCGTCGATCCAGATGGCAAGGTGCTCGGCGCCAACGAAGTCGGCGAGCTTTGGTACAAAGGCCCGATCGTCGTGCGCGGCTATTGGCAGAACGAGAAAGCCACGGCCGACACGTTCACCGAAGGCTGGGTGAAAACCGGCGACCTCGCCAAGATCGACGAAGAAGGCTTCATCTATATTGTCGACCGCGCCAAGGACATGCTGATCCGTGGCGGCGAAAACATCTATTGCGTCGAGGTCGAGAACGCCTTGTACGACCATCCCGCGGTGATGGACGCGGCCGTCATCGGCAAGCCGCACCAAACGCTCGGCGAAGAGCCGCTCGCGGTCGTGCATCTGAAGCCAGGCATGGAAGCCAACGTCGCCGAGCTTCGCCACCACGTCGCGCAGAAGCTGGCGGCGTTCAAAGTTCCCGTCGACGTGATCTTCTGGCCCGAAACGTTGCCGCGCAACGCCAACGGCAAGATCATGAAAAAGGAACTGAAGAAGCAGATCGAAACGCCGGAGTTTTAGCGGACCTCGGCGTACTCTAAGCAGGCGCCAATATCCGCATCTTCTAGGAACTCATAGTCCGCTAGGATTTCAGCCCTCGCGGCACCGGCTGCAAGCATGTCAAGCACGTCCTGAACGCGCAGCCGAAAACCGCGAATGCAGGCCCGACCGCCGCAACGCTGCGGATCAATGGTGATGCGATGAAGTTCGCTCATGGGCGGTCATCAATAGCATCAGTTGTCGCTCTCCGTCGATCGCGCAATGGTGACGTTGAGCAATTAAGGAGCAGGCAATGCTGGTGCTGATCGAGCGGCAGGACGCCGTCGCTATCGTCACGATGAACCGTCCCGAAGCGATGAACGCGCTTTCGACCGCATTGCGCGCCGACATCGCCCGCGCCTTCCGCGAGCTTGACGCCGACGACAGCGTCCGCGCCATCGTCTTCACCGGCGCCGGAACGCGTGCGTTCACTGCCGGCCTCGATCTCAAGGAGCTTGGCTCAGGCGGCGCGAGCGTTGGCGAATCCGCGAACCCAACCAGCGCCGAGAACGACCCAGTCATCGCCATGACGCGCTGCCGGAAGCCGATCGTCGGCGCGATCAATGGCGTCGCCATCACTGGCGGCTTCGAGGTCGCGCTGGCGTGCGATATCCTCTACGCCTCCACCAACGCCCGCTTCGCCGACACGCACGCGCGCGTCGGCATCATGCCGGGTTGGGGCCTGTCGCAAAAGTTGTCGCGACTGCTCGGCGTGCATCGCGCCAAGGAGATTTCGCTGAGCGGCAATTTCATTGACGCCGAAACTGCGAATTCCTGGGGCCTCGTCAACCGCGTGTTCGCGCCGGACAATCTCCTCCCCGCCGCGATCAAACTCGCGCACGACATCGCCAGCGCGCCGGCGGACAAAGTGCAACTCTACAAGCGCCTCATCGACGAAGGCTTCGCCAAGGATTTCGGCGACGCGCTGAAGCACGAGACAGCGACCACCGCGAAGCTCAATTCCGCCGTCACCGCCGATGCGATCGAAAAAGCCCGCGGCGGCGTGATGGCGCGCGGACGCGATCAGCAATAGCTTGCTTGAACGGAGCGGCGGCCCCAACTTGGCTTGAGGAGACCGGCCATGACCAAGATCGTCTATCACATCGTTCAGCACGACGGCGGCTGGGCGTTCAAACTCGGCGACACGATTTCCGAGACGTTCCGCAGCCATGACGCCGCGTATTCAGCAGCCAAGCGCGTGGCGATGGAACAAATGAGAGCGGGCGAAACCACCGGCATTTCCTGGGAAGACGAACGCGGCCGCTGGCATGAGGAACTCTCGCGCGGCGACGACCGCCCCGAGGTCGAAATCGAGGACGATTCCTGACGGCCCAATTTCGAGGCGCCGGCGCCAATCTCTTGGGCGTCGCCGCCCAGAGCGCGCCGGTTTGCCTTGACGATCAGCGCGTTCCACCTGCCCAATCAGCGCTCGTAGGAGTGCGATGCGGGACATCTTCGATGAAATGAGCGGCGCCGATGGGCAAACCCGCCCGGCCTATAAGGCGATCGAAAGCTGGCTCCAGGCGACGCCGTCGGCGATCCTGGCAGCCAAGCGCGAAGAAGCCGAGCGCCTCTTCCGCCGCACCGGCATCACTTTCGCCGTTTACACCGAAGGCGGCGATCCCGAGCGCCTCATCCCGTTCGACATCATTCCCCGCGTCATCGACGCCGACGAATGGACGACGTTGGAGCGCGGCCTCATCCAGCGCGTGAAGGCGCTCAACGCCTTCCTCGCCGACATTTACGGCAGGCGCGAAATTATCGCCGCCGGCAAAATTCCGGCCGAGCTGGTGGACGACAATCCCGCCTACCAGAAGCTGATGATGAACTGCGCGACCCCGCGCGGCACCTACACGCACATCGCCGGCATCGATCTCGTCCGCACCGGGCCGGATGAGTTCTACGTGCTTGAAGACAATTGCCGCACGCCATCCGGCGTCAGCTACATGCTGGAAGACCGCGCGGTGATGATGCGCCTCTTCCCGGATCTGTTCGCCAATAGCGGCGTCGAGCCGATCTCGCGTTACCCGGAATTCCTGTTGCGTACTTTGCAATCGGTCGCGCCACCGCGCTGCGAGGGCGAGCCGACGGTCGTGGTGATGACGCCGGGACAGTACAACAGCGCCTACTACGAGCACACCTTCCTCGCGGACGAGATGGGCGTCGAGCTGGTCGAAGGCGTCGATCTCGTCGTCCGCGACAAACAAGTGTTCACGCGCACGACGCGTGGGCCGAAGAAGGTCGACGTCATCTATCGCCGCATCGATGACGATTACCTCGACCCGCTGGCGTTCCGCCCTGACAGCGCGCTTGGCGTGCCGGGGCTGATGGAGGCCTATTGCGCCGGCAATGTCACGCTCGCGAACGCACCGGGCGCGGGCGTGGCCGATGACAAGGCAGTTTACGTTTATGTGCCGGAGATGGTGCGCTTCTATCTCGGCGAAGAGCCGATCTTGAAGAACGTGCCGACATGGGATTGCGCGAAAGAAGACGCGCTCGCCTACGTACTCGATCATTTGGACGAATTGGTGGTGAAGGAAACGCGCGGCTCAGGCGGCTACGGCATGCTCGTCGGCCCGCACGCGACGAAGAAGCAACGCGCGGATTTCGCGAAGAAGCTCCGCAAGAGCCCAAGCGCCTATATCGCACAGCCGACCCTCGCGCTCTCCACCTGCCCTACGTTCGTGGAAAGCGGCGTCGCGCCACGGCACATCGATTTGCGGCCGTTCGTGCTGTGCGGCGCGGACAAAGTGCGCATCGTGCCGGGCGGCCTGACGCGCGTTGCGCTCACCAAAGGCTCGCTGGTCGTCAACTCCAGCCAAGGCGGAGGAACGAAAGATACCTGGGTATTGCGGCGGCCTAACGGCGGAGCAGCGAAATAGATGCTAGCCCGCGCCGCCGACAGCATGTTCTGGCTCGCCCGCTACATGGAGCGGCTGGATGCGCTCGCGCGCATGATGGAAGCGGCGCAGATGATGGCCGGGCTTTCCAATCAGGACGAGGAATGGAAATCCACGCTGATCGCTGTCGGCGCGGACGAAGGCTACAATGCGAAATACGATGCGGTGACACCGGAACGCGCGGCGCTCTTCATGGGCTGCGATCGCGACAATCCGAACTCGATCGTCAATTGCCTTGATCAAGCCCGCATCAACGCGCGCGCCATGCGCACGAGCCTCACGCGCGACATGTGGGAAGCCGTCAACGGCGCCTGGCTTGAAGGGCGGCGCTTCGGCGCGCGTGAGTTCATGCCGGAGATGCTGCCGGATACGCTCGATTGGGTGCGCCAGGCGGCGACACGATTCGCTGGCGCCTGCCAAACGACGATGCTGCGCAATGAAATCTTCCATTTCATCGAACTCGGCCAGTCGCTCGAACGCGCCGACAACACCGCACGCATTCTCGATGTAAAGTATCACGTTCTGCTGCCGACTTATTCCGGCGTTGGCGGCATGCTCGACTATTACCAATGGACGACCATTCTGCGAGCGGTCTCGGCCGTGCGCGCCTATCAACACCTCTACAAGGACGAGGTGAAGCCGTGGAACGTCGCTGAGCTGATGATCCTGCGGCCTGAGTTTCCGCGCTCGCTACGCGCTTGCTATGACAAGATCACCCAATGCCTCGACTCCATCTCCGCCGACCATGGCGGCCGGCGCGGCGAATGCCACCGGCTTGCAGGCGCCATATCCGCGCAACTCCGCTATGCAAGAATCGAGGACATTTTTCAGTCCGGATTGCACGAACACGTCACCCAGCTGATTGACCGGACCAACGATCTGGGCGACGCCGTGTTCGCGTTCTACATGCGCTGAAGGACTGAACTCGGTGACGGCATGACCTATTGCGTGGCGCTCGCGCTGGACCAGGGCATCGTCATGCTCTCCGATACCCGCACCAATGCGGGGCCGGACAATGTCGCCTCGTTCTCCAAGCTCGCCGTTGTCGAGAAGCCGGGCGATCGCGTGATCGCGCTGATGTCCTCCGGCAATCTGGCGACCTCGCAAGCGATCGTTGCGCGGCTGACGAAAGGAATTGGCCTCAATGCCGGCGATCGCGAGCCGATGACACTCTGGACCGTGCCGACCATGTACGACGCGGCCAACCTCGTCGGCGAAGCGATACGGCAAGCGTTTCATCGCGACGGCGAAGCCCTGCAAGCGCAGAATTATGCGTTCGACGTAAACTTCCTGCTCGCCGGCGAAATCGCCGGCAGCGGCATGCACCTCTTCATGGTGTACTCGGCCGGCAATTTCATCGAAGCGACGCAAGACACGCCGTTTCTGCAGATCGGCGAAACCAAGTACGGCAAGCCAATCCTCGATCGCGTGGCCAAGTACGACATTCCACTCGAAGACGCGGTGAAGCTCGCGTGCATCTCGATGGATTCGACTTTGCGCTCGAATTTCTCCGTTGGCCTGCCGGCGGATTTGCTGGTGATCCGCCGCTACGCACTGCGCGTCGCGGCCCGTCATCGCATGGGCGCGGACGATCCGTATTTCAGCATGATCCAGAACAGCTGGTCAGACTCGCTGCGCGCTGCATACAAGGCTCTACCCACGGCGCCCTGGCCGCTGATCTAGCACACGTCGCTTGCAGGTTGGAGCGCGCGCCTCCGGGCGCGCATGCGGGCTTGGAAGCCCGCGCTCCAACTTTCCAAGACTAAGCTAAGTGCGCTTCCAAGAACCACAGATCCTTGTCCAGCTGGCGTGAGATGCCGGTGAACAGGTCGGCGGTGTCTTTGTCGGACGCTTCGTCGGCTTCATCGATCGCTTGGCGCGCGAGCTTGCCGAAGGCGGCGACGCGATCCGACAGCGCCTGCAAATGGCCCTTCTGATCCATCAAATCTTGCGGATAGGGCTCAAGCTTCGTGCCCTTGGCGACAGCTTGCGTCGTGCCGTGCGCGGCGCCGGCGAGGGACACCGCACGCTCGGCGATGTCGTCCACGAACGTATCGACGCGCGCTTGGATTTGATCGAACAGCTCATGCAGGGCGATGAAGTTCGGGCCCTTCACGTTCCAATGCGCTTGCTTGATCGCCAAGCGCAGATCGATCGCATCGACGAGACGCGCGTTCAGCAGCGCGATCATCGCCTTACGCGTGTTGTCTGGGAGGTCGTTACGTGTCGGCATGGGAGGGCCCTCGAATTGGCGTATTGCCTATGTGGTTTTCATAGCCCACGCCGGCAAGACAATCATCCATTGATATAGCCAATCCGGCCATTGAGACCGTCAATGCGCCAAATCAAAGCGTCGCCAGCCAATCGATCAGCACGCCGGTGCAGGCGTCCGGCTTCTCCTGCTGCGTCCAGTGGCCGACATCCGGGATGAGGTGAAAGCCGCGCAGGTCGGCGAGGTTCTCCCGCAGCCGCGTTTCGATCGACGCAGCGCCCGCATCGCCGAACATCTTCAGCACCATGTCCTTCTCGCCGGCCACGAATAGCGACGGCTGATGCACGATGCGGTCTGGCGTTGCGCTCATCAGCGCGAAGTCACGCTCGAAATTGCGATAGCGATTGATCGGGCCGCGGAAGCCGGACGCCTCGAATTCACGCACGTAGAAATCGATGTCGGCGCTCGAGAGCCACGCGGGGAATTGCGCCGGATCGTCGAGCCCCTTCAGCATCGGCTCGCCTGCCGGCTTCTGCAGATTGCCCCAGCGCCCGTCTGAGTTGGCGGACGACGCGTAATACAAGCGCCGCAGCGCGCCGCGCACATCAGCTTCGAACTCGGCCTCGGCAACGCCTTCGTCTTGGAAGTACGCCATGTAGAAGAACTTGCCCTGGTCCGTGTACATCGCCTTGAAGATGTGATTGAGCGGCGCCGGCGGCAGCGCGAAATACGGCACCGACAATCCCGCCACCGCGCGCACGTGTTTCGGATGCAGCACCGCCGTGTGCCACACGATCGGCGCGCCCCAATCATGGCCCATCAGCACAGCTGGCTTGCCCGGCGAGAGCGCATCGATCACGCCGGCGACGTCCGCCGTCATCTCCTTCATCGCGTAAGCTTCGACGGCGTGCGGCTTATCCGAGCCGCCATAGCCGCGCACATCGATCGCGCACGCAGTGAAGCCCGCCGCCGCGATCGGGCCCATCTGGTGGCGCCACGAATACCAGCTCTCCGGAAAGCCATGCACCATGACGACAAGCGGGCCGCTCCCCTGCACGGCGACGCGCAGGTTTATGCCGTTGGTGCTGACGTTACGGAACTCGATGTTGGATGAGAGGGTCATGCGCGCAGCATAGCATGGCCGCGCGCCTGTGGGATTGATTAGTTGGGCTGGAGCTCCGCCGGCACCGTCGGTTCGCTGAACAGGCGCGCATAGATCGCCCAGCGCTCACCCGGCGTTTGCGCCGTGCGCTCCACATAGCCGCGCACCAGTTCAAGCCCGCTCGAATAATTGATGACGTAGGAGCGATACTGATCGGCGAAATCGAGCGTCTGCTCAGCATGCGCGCGGGTGTTGAGCGTGTAGCGCATGAGCAGTTCGATCGCCTGCTCGCGCGTGAGTTCGCCATCGAGATAGCGCGCGTCGATGCTGCGGGTGACGCCGGAAAGCTCGGACGTCGCGCGCTGAAACTCGCGATACGCCGCAGCCGTGGACGGATCGAGGCCGGCGAGCGGATAGAGCACGTCGCGCTCGAAGATCAGCCTCTCGTCGCCCGGAAACGCGAGTTCTTCGCCGTAATTGCCGCCGCCTTCGTTGAGCGGCGCCGTCGGCGCGTAGAGCGGCAGCACCGAGAACTCGACCCAGCCGCGCTCACGGTAGGCCCGCTCGGCGAAGATGTTCTGCACGTGATGGCCCGGATAGCCTTCGTGGCAGCCATAGCCGATGGCCGAACTGATTTGAGTCGGCAGATCGGTGTTGACCTGGATCACGCTGCGGTTTTCGCCGTGATACCAATTGTAGGCGCCCCAGCTCTTGTCGCTGACGAACTCAAGCGTGAAGCTCTCGTTCGCCGGCAGTTCGAGATGCGCCATGGTACGGCGGCGGCACTCGGCGATCGCCGCTTCCATCACTGCTTGGCGTCGCGCCGGCGGGATCACGTAGCGCGCCCGGAACGCAGCGACGCGCTCAGCAAGCGTGCCTGGGCCGGGCACCAGCGCATCAATGCGCGCGAGCACGGGATCGTAATGCTCAACCGGATTGAGCACCGGGCGGAGGCCGAATAGACGCTCGGCTTCGTCCGCGAACGGCGCGCGCGTCCCTTCCATCATGTCGAGCCGGAAGCGCGCGCTAACGAGCGCGGTGCGGAGATATTCGGCGCGCTGCGTGAGCGCGCCATCGCTTGCATTCTGCGGGCCGGCCGCGAGCTGCGCGAGCAATTCGTCCGCGCCGGTTTTGAGGTCAGCGATGGAGCGCGGATTGGCGCGCGCTTGTTCGCGCCAGGCGGGATCGCCGTAATAGGCGTCGACATAGCCCTCCTCGTGCGTGTCCATCTCCAAGGTGAGGCGCACATAGCTTTCGGCGATCACGCCGAGATCGGCGGGCGTGGGCGCCGGCGTGCAGGCGGCGACGCAAAACATCAGCAAGGAAGCAATCAGGCGCACGAAATGATCTCCGTTTGCGCGCAGCATAACAGCATATCGGCGCCTGGGCGCCGACGTTCGTCGCATTCGCGGGCTAGTCCGCCGTATCGGCGATGGCCTCGGCGGCCTCTTCGTTGAGCGCCTGGGCCTTCTTGCGCGGCGTCACCAGAGGCGCCGGCTCCGGCGTCTGCATGTTGCCACGCAACAGCGAGCGCCCTGCCTCGAGGCCGCCGGCGATCTGCATTTCGAGACGCGCGGCGTCACGATCGCGCACCTCTTCCAGCGTCTCCGCGGTTTGCAGTTCGGTGAAGCCCAACTCGCGCAGCACCGCGCCGCCGAACATGATGGCGGACTCGAACACTTCGCGGATCTGGTAATCCACGCCGGCTTCGATGAGCCGCAGCACATGGCCGCGATCGAAGGCGCGCACGAACAATTTGGCGTGCGGGAACTCTGACTTGACGAGCGAGACGATGCGGTCGGCGACCTCAGGCTTCTCAACGCAAACGAGGATCGCTTCCGCCGTCGACGCGCCCGAGGCGCGCAACACGTCAAGCCGCGTACCGTCGCCGTAATAGACTTTGAAGCCGAACTTCGCCGCGGCCTGGATCATCTCGACGTCGGTTTCGATCAACGAAACATCGATGCCGCGCGCCAGCAGCGGTTGGCTCACCACTTGGCCGAAGCGGCCAAAGCCCACGAACAGCACGCGGCCAATGAGATTTTGTGCTTCTTCGATGCCCTCATGCGAAACCTCCGCCGGCGGCATGAGGCGGTTTAGGGTCAGCACGACCAGCGGCGTCAGCGCCATCGAGATGATGACGATCGCCGTCATCGCCGCGGCCACCTCGCCTGTCATCACGCCAGCAGCGACTGCGGCGGCGTAGAGCACGAACGCAAACTCACCGCCCTGCGCGAATTGCGCGGCGCGATGGATGCTTTCGCGATGATCGGCTTTGAACCAGCGGGCGATCGCGTAGATGCCGACCGCCTTGACGATCATGAAGGCGATCACGCCGCCGACGATTAATTGCCATTGCGCGATGACGATGCCGATATCGAGCGACATGCCGACGCTGAGGAAAAACAGCGCCAGCAGAATGCCGCGGAACGGATCGACGTCGGCTTCGAGCTGATGTCGGAACGTCGAATCCGAGAGCAGCACGCCGGCGAGGAACGCGCCCATCGCCATCGACAAGCCGCCCCATTGCATGAACAGCGCAGCGCCCAACACAACCAGCAACGCCGCCGCCGTCATCACTTCGCGCGCGCCGGAGCGGGCGAGGATCGCGAAGAACGGGTTGAGCAGCCATTTGCCCGCCGCCACCACCGCCGCGATCGAGGCAAGCGCGATGCCGATGCTCTGCCACGCCGGCCGCGTCTCTTCTTGCAGGCCCATCACCGAAGCCAGCACAGCGACGCCCGCGAGCAGCGGCACGATCGCCAGATCTTCGAGCAACAGAATGGAAACCGCGCGCTGCCCTGCTGGCGCTGACGTTTCCCCGCTATCATCGAGCATCTTCATGATCACAGCGGTCGAGGAGAGCACGAAGCCCATCGCGCCGATCACCGCCGCCGCTGGTGGAAGCCCCGCGGCGATGCCCACGAGCGAAAGCAGCGCGCCGCACGCTAAAACTTGCGCGAGGCCGAGGCCGAAAATTTCTTTCCGCAGCGCCCACAGCTTCGCCGGCCGCATTTCGAGGCCGATCAGGAACAGGAACATCACCACGCCGAACTCGGCGACGTGCAGTATGTTTTCCGGGTCGCGGAAGAGGCCGATGCCGTACGGGCCGATCAGCAGCCCCGCCGCGAGGTAGCCGAGCACCGAGCCGAGCCCCACCCGCCGGAACAACGGCGCCGCAACGACCGCCGCCGCCAGCAGCGCCACCGCGTGCTCAAGCCCCAAACCACCGTCCGCCGCCGCTTCAGCCGCCATTTCAAGTCCTTATCCACTGTTCGATGTGGCGCAGCGCCGCTCTGTTGAGAAGTCCTAACTTAGTGCGCCCTTCCCCGCGTGCGAATCTCGGTATTGTTCGAACCCTTCCCCCAACGGAGAGCGGCATGATCGAGAATACGCGGCTTACGGCGCTCGTCGCCTCGCGCATTTGCCACGACATGGTGGAGCCGATGTCGGCGATCATCCAGGGTCTCGAAATGATCAAGGGCGCGGACGGCAAGACCGATCCGGACGCGCTCTCCTTGCTGGACCATGGCGTCGGCAAGGCGTGGGCGAAGCTTGAGTTCTTCCGCTTCGCCATGGCCGGCGCGGTCGCCGAGGGCGACTCGACCATCGACGAAGGCAAGGAGGTCGCGCACAAGCTCTATTCCGTTCTGAAGCCGGAACTGAAATGGAGCGTGCCGGCGGTGCAGATGCCGCGCCCGGCGGTGCGGGTGATCGTCAATCTGTTGCTGATCGCCAACGAATGCCTGCCGCGCGGTGGCACGGTCGAGATCACCGGCAAGGCCGGCGAGATCATCATCACCGCCAGCGGCCCGCGCGCCAAATTGCGGGAGCCGACAGCGGTCGCGCTCAAGGGCGACGCTGGCGACGAGCACCTCTCCGGCCACACCATCCAGCCGACACTCACCGGCTTGCTGGCCCGTCAGGGCGGCGTCGAGCTGTCAGCGCGTGAGAGCGAAGAGAAAATCGAACTCATTGCGCGCTCGGAAGCGTTCAAGCTGTAGCTCCGTAAACAGCACGTTAACCGCAGCGGCGCATCTGTTGGACAGATTCTTCCGGCGGAGCTTTGTCCCATGAAACGCTGTCTCATTGTCGACGACAGCCGCGTGATCCGAAAGGTCGCGCGCCGCATTCTTGAGGACATGCGCTTCGAGATCGAAGAAGCCGCTGACGGCCTTGAGGCTCTGCAAGCTTGCCGCCGGCAAATGCCGAACGCGATCCTGCTCGATTGGACGATGCCGGTGATGAGCGGCATCGAGTTTCTGCGCCAGCTTCGCCAGGAGCCAGGCGGCGACGCCCCGACCGTTGTGTTCTGCACCACCGAGAACGACGTCGAGAAGATCGCCGAAGCGATCAAGGCCGGCGCCGACGAATACATGATGAAGCCGTTCGACAGCGACATCCTCGCCTCCAAATTCGCCGAAGCGGGCATTTCCTGATGCTGAGCGACGCCGACCTCCAATTCGTCGCGCGTGAGACCAAAGCGCGTTCCGGCGCGGTGCTGACGCCGCAAATGGCGGCTTTGATCGAACAGCGCCTCACCCCGCTTGCCCGCCGCGAGAATTTCTCCAGCGTCTCCGAGTTCGTCACCGCCGCGCGCACGCGCGCTGACGGCAAGCTCTCCGGCGCCATCGCCGATGCGATGATCCAGAGCGACACCCGCTTCTTCCGCGATCGCGCCGGCTTCGCGCAATTGCGCGACACCATCCCCGCGCTCGCACTCGCCAAAGGCGCGCCGGTTCGCGTGCTCTGCGCCGGCGTCTCGACCGGCCAGGAGGCCTACTCGATCGCCATGCTCGCCGAGGAGCTGCGCGAGGAAGGCCAGATCAACGGCGCCGAGATCGTCGCGATCGATATTTCCGAGCGCCTGCTCGATAAGGCCCGCAGCGGCCTTTACACGCAATTCGAAGTGCAGCGCGGACTGCCGATCCGCAAGCTGATCGCGCATTTCGAAAAGGCCGGCGACATGTGGCGCATCTCCGACCGCATGCGCGCGCGCGTGCGGCTCGAACGCGCCAACATGCTGCAGAGCTTGGAGCCGTTCGGCCGCTTCGATCTCATGCTCTGCTGCAACGTGCTCGGCGCGTTCGACGAAGCCACGCAACTCGTCGCGCTCGACCGCTTGAGCGACGCGCTTGAGACCAACGGCGTGCTCATGCTCGGCGCCGGCGAAACCCTGCCCGCAGGCGCGGAAGGCTTCGCCGCAAATGCGGGCGCGTTCGCGAAGAGCGACAAGGCACGCGTGGCGGCTTAAGCGCTGCTCTGAAAAACAAACACCGGCGCCCGCGCGGAGCATGGCTCCGGGCGGTGTTTGAAGATTTGGAGCGCGGGCCTTCAGGCCCGCATGCGCGCCTGAAGGCGCGCGGTCCAACCTACGAAGAATCCAGCGCGGCTTCGCTCAGCGCGCGCGGCGCGCAGAGCGCGTCGACCACGAACAGCGGCGCGAACACGCGCAGGCGTTTCGTCAGCCCGCGCTCCATGCGTTTGACGATCGCGCCGAGATAGCGCGCGGGATTGCGTAAAGCGTCGCTGAGTTTGGCGATGCGGGCGAGCAGGCTTGGTGCGCGGAGTTTGCGACGCAGCGCGGCGCCCGCATAGGCGCGGCCGACAGAGAGAGGTCGCAGCGCATTCGGGCCATAGGCGCCGGCGATGCGTCTGGCGTGCGTCAATTGGTGCGCGGCGTTGAGCACCAGAAGCGAGACGACGAAGCGCGCCATCAACGCGATTTTCCGACGCGGCCGTTGCAGCGTGCGCGATGTGCGCAAGCCGCACGACACGCCCGCGAGCACCGCCCCCGCCCAAACAAGCCAAAGCCCCGCCCAGGTGAAGAGCCGGGTGAGGCTTTGGTCGATGATGATGGTGGCGATCGCCGGGTTCATGTGCGCGCAGGATACGGGCGCGCTGGAGGGTGTCGGATAGATTTTCCGCGGGTGGTTTGGATTCAAGGGTTTGCGCGGGGGATGTGGGGGATAGACGTAGCCCCTACACCAAACACCACGACCGTCATCCCGGCCGGAGCCGCGTAGCGGCGTAGAGCCGGGACCCAGGGGGTGCAAGCGCGGTGCTTGTTGTTTCTGGGTCCCGGATCGCGCTCCGCGCGTCCGGGATGACGGGAGGTGTTCTAGCCAAACACCATCCCCCTAACCTCCTCCACACTCCGCCCCGCTTCGCGCAGTGCGCGGAGTGTTGCGGCGGCATCGCGTTTGGCGAGGCGTTTGCCGTCTTCGCCTAAAATCAGGCGGTGGTGCTGGTAGCGTGGCGTGGGCAAAGCGAGCAGGCGTTGGAGCAGTACGTGCAGATGCGCGGCGTCGCGGAGGTCTTCGCCGCGGATCACGTGCGTCACGCCTTGTTGTGCATCGTCCCAGACGCTGGCGAGATGATAGGAGGTGGCGAAATCCTTGCGCGCGAGCACGACGTCGCCGTGCTTTTCCGGTTCGGCGCGCACGAGGCCGGTGTCGTCTTCGAACACAAGCGTGAAATACGCCGGGCCGAGCGCGGCGCGGGCTTTCTTCAATGAGAGGCGCCAGGCGAAGCTTTCGCCGGCATCGAGCTTTTCTTTCTCCTCGATAGGATCAAGCGCTTCGCCGCGAAACACGTCGCCGCTTTCGCCGTGCGGCGCGCTGGCGATCGCTTCGGCGACCTCCTTGCGCGTGCGGAAGCAGCGATAGACGAGCTTGCGGTCGATCAGATCGTCGAGCACGCGCGCATACTCGCTCATGTGTTCGGATTGGCGGCGCACCGGCGTTTCCCACTCGATGCCGAGCCAGGCGAGGTCCTCGAAGATGGCGGCGTCAAACTCCGGGCGCGCGCGGCCTTGGTCAATATCCTCGATGCGCAGAATGAAGCGCCCGCTCGCGGCGCGCGCGGCGTCGAACGCGGTGAGCGCGGAGAAGGCGTGGCCGAGATGCAAATAGCCTGTCGGCGAGGGCGCGAAGCGGGTGACGAAACTCATGTGGCGGTGATGTTAGCGCATTCGGTGCGCTACTCACCCATCCCCGGATGCGAACGAAGTGAGCAGTCCGGGGCCCATAACCCCAAAAGCCTGAGTTTATGGGCCCCGGACTGTCCGCTGCGCGGCCATCCGGGGATGGGTGGTGTTGCGCGGGCGAACTAAGCGCTAAGGACCCAGCATGAACGTATTCATCGATGGCCCGCGCACGCCGCCGGCGCGGGGCGGCAAGGCGGATGCGCTGGTTGTGCTGCTGCACGGCTATGGCTCAAACGGCGCGGACCTCATCAGCCTCGCGCCGTATTGGCAGAAAGCCCTGCCCGGCGCGGCGTTCGCTGCGCCGAACGCGATCGAGCCGATCCCCGGCATGCGCGGCGCGTATCAATGGTTTCCGATCACACAGCTCGATCCGCATCTGATGGAGCAAGGCGTGCGCGGCGCGGCGCCGTCGTTGGAGCGCTTCATCGAGAAAGAGTTGGAGCGGCTTGGGCTGGATGAGAGCCGGCTGGCGCTGGTTGGGTTCTCGCAGGGCACGATGATGGCGCTGCACGTGGGCCTCAGGCGGCGGACGGCGCCGGCGGCGGTGCTGGGCTATTCCGGCGTGCTGGTGGGCGCGCGGAGCTTGAAGGATGAGATCGTCTCCAAGCCACCGATCCTGCTGATCCACGGGACCGAGGACGACCGCATTCCCGCCGACGCGATGTTCGAATCCGCCGAGGCGCTGGCGGCGGCCGAGCACGGCGCGCAATGGCATTTGAGCTATGGCGTGCCCCACTCGATCGGCCCGGATGGGCTCGATTGGGGCGGCGCGTTCCTAGCTAATAGCTTGAAAACAAAGGGCTCCTTGGCCGGTTTGTGACGGAGTCGTGCGCCTGTTGCGCGCTTGTCACGCCAAAGCCACGCAAATCAGGCATAGTCGGTTCAGCTCACGGTCCGGGTGACGCCGGATTTTGGAGCGGAAGGAGGCCGTCTTCAGTCCAACGCAGATTCATACAAAGCCCCATCCCCCGCACCTCCAGAGCGTGCGGCGATGAGTGTTTCGAGCGCCCCCTTGGCTGGCTGGCCCGCGCTCGTATTGAACGCGGACTTTAGACCGCTCTCGTATTTTCCATTGTCGTTGTGGCCCTGGCAGGAAGCGGTGAAAGCCGTGTTCCTCGAGCGCGTCGACGTCGTGGCGGAATACGATCACGCGGTGCACTCGCCGTCGTTCGAGATGAAGCTGCCGTCGGTGATCTCGCTGCGTGAATACGTGGCGCAGGATCGTCCGCCGGCGTTCACGCGCTTCAACCTGTTTTTGCGCGACGGTTTCGCCTGCCAATATTGCGGCGACACCGACGACCTCACATTCGACCACGTGCTGCCGCGCTCGCGCGGTGGGCGCACGACGTGGGAGAACATCGTCACCGCGTGCGCGCCGTGCAATCTGCGCAAGGGCGGCCGCTACGCGCATCAGGCGCAGATGCGCCCGTACCGCAAGCCGCGGCGCCCGACGATGCACGAACTGCAGCACATGGGCCGGCGCTTCCCGCCGCACCACCTGCACGCCAGCTGGCTCGATTATCTATACTGGGATGTTGAGCTGGACGCTTAGCAGCGTTCGACATTAGGGCGCACTGCCCACAAGACCGGGGCTTGCTATGGTGATTCCTGAGATCACATTCCGTACGCACGTGATTGGTGCCTATTAGGCACATAAATGTGCAAGCGGAATGGACTAAGCGCCTGAAAGTACGTGGTTTGTATGCGTATCTACGGTGCAGGAAATGCACATTTGTTGCGTGACGAGCAACGCGTTACGCGATACATGATGTACCAGGTGGGCACGAAGCCCACCCTTGAACGCTCCGGCGGCGAGGGTGGGATTTGAACCCACGGGTCCTTACGGGATGTGACCCCTTGGGGACCTCCGGAACCTAAATCCGGCCCAATAAACCAGCTCTGGCACCCCGCCACCGGGGAGCGTCGGCCCGTCGAAAGACGGGCCGATTCTGTTTTACTGCGTCGCCTAAAAGCCCGGCAAGGCCGAAACGGGCGATCTGTGTAAATAAAACCGGGTATTCGGTTGATACGCCAACCACGTATAGCGCCCCTATGCCATGCTGGCATATCGCCAGCGCCGGTTGGCAAGGTGCCAACTTGGTTAAAGGTAAAGAGTTCGCTCAGGGCGAACTTGCCCCACAGGCAATTTTGTGATTCCGGAATCGCCTAATACTTGGAACGCGAACGGAACTTGTTAGACTTCACTTAGTCTAAGCGTCTCTAGGCCCATAGCCTTCAAAGACGCTAGGAAGAAAGTCGCTGGGAAAGTTCCCCTCGATAGCTTGTTCGCGACGGAGGCTTCGCTTTCGTCTAGGCCCATTTGTCTGAGCCTTGACGCTAGGTCGGCGTAGGTCAGGTCAGCTCTCTTTAGTTCGGCCTTTAGAAGTCGCTTGGTGCGATCCGCGAGGTCTTTCTCGTTCGTGGTCATGTCGCCGTGCCCCGTTGTTCGATTGTTCCGAACTTTCTTATCATATCTGATATTTTCCACTTGCCAATGCGAGCCTCATATCATATCAAATATGATAAGAACATCGCACAAGAGATATGGCCCAGCACTTCCTCCTCTCCTCACGCGCAAAGACGTTGAGCCTCGCTCACGTCCTACGCATGACGGATATGGAAGTGGAAACCACTTTTCGCGAATTGCGCTGGGCTGAAACGAACGGCGAGCCGGTTTGCCCGAAGTGCGGTTCGCTCGACGCATATGACTGCCGGCGCCCGGAGCGCGGAAACAGCGCGCGGTTTCGCTGCCGCAATTGCAAATCCGATTTCACGATCACTGGGGGCACGTTGTTCGCGTGGCACAAGATGCCGCTGCGCACGTACCTCTTTGCGATCGTGATCTTCTGCAACGAAGTGAAGGGCAAGAGCATGCTCGCGCTCTCGCGCGATCTCGGCACTTCGTACAAAGCGGCATTCGTACTCGCGCACAAACTCCGCGAAGCAATGGCTGAAGAATTGCGCGGCCGCACGTTGGGCGGCCCTGGCGTTGTTGCCGAAATTGACGGTGGGCACTTTGGTGGATCCATTCGCAAGTCCAACTATAAGAAAAACCGCCGCGACCGCCGCTTGGCAGAAAATCAAACCGGTAAGCGCAAGGTGGTTGTTGTGATCCGCGAGCGCGGTGGCAACACGTTGCCGGGCGTGTTTCGCAACGAGGCGGACGCGCTAGCTTTCATCACGCAGCGTGTTGCAAAAGAAACCGTTGTTCACGCCGACGAAGCGACCGCGTGGCACGCATTGCACGAGCGCTTTGAGATGCGCCGCATCAACCACCTAGAGTGCTACAGCGACGGCGTCGCCTGTACGAATCAGGCTGAAAGTTTTTTCGCAAGAATGCGGCGTGCCGAACGCGGCCATCACCATCACATCGCCGGTCCGTATTTGATCCGCTACGCGCAAGAGGCTGCGTGGCGCGAGGACGCGCGGCGCGTTGACAATGGCGCCCAGGTTCGACGGGTGGCGCTGCTTGGCCTCAATCGCAAGCCCAGCGTGGACTTTTGTGGGTACTGGCAGCGACACAAAAGCTAGGCGTCGATGCAGTGACGCCTAGCGCGGCCTCAGGCTAGCTGGCTTCGCGGCTGCGAATAGCTCGTCGAACGAGTTTTGAGGACGCCAGTCGGGCGCGCGATGGGTGCAGTCCATAAGCGCGAGTAGTCAGGGCCGCAGAGTGACGCCTCATTATCAAGGCGATTTCGTCCTGCGTCTCAGTGTCGGTTTCCCAAACAGGATCACGCGTAGCCAAGTCAAACATGATGACCATGTAGGTCACCCATTCGAGGTATGCGGCGAGTGTGGCACGCTCGTCTTTGCTGCCCTTCGCCAAACGGCGCATCTCAGCTTCGGAGTATCCCGCTGGGTACTTGCCGTTCTTTGCCCAGTGCAAAAGGCTAGAGATGACCTTTTGGGCGCCGGCGCCGGCATCGATCTGGAACCGATCCAGTTGCCGAGACAAAGCATCCTGTCGCTGTATTTCTACGGATGCTCGAAACTCCGCGCGAATATCGACGCCGACTTTCGCGACGAACACCAGCGCGCCAGCGCCGGCAATGGTGGCGACGTTCGCCCAAAACTCTGCCAGCAGAGTCAGCTTGCTCGGATAGTCCCACCATTCCATGGGAGATCATGTGGGGAGCGCGATTACCGCACGCAATCAGTCGTCCAAGATGGGGGTAGCAGTCAGCGCTAAGCCTCTTCGGCTTCCTCGCTGTCTGCTTCGTTCGCAAGCGCCATGTGCGCTTCGTTTCCGGGCTCGAAGCGTTCGTCCGGTCGGATGATGTGATCGCGGAAGGCTTCTTGGACGCCACGGTTCACGAGTGACTTCAAAACTTGATTGAGATTGTCGCCGTGCGTGCCGGCCTTCAGCAGCAGTCGCGCGTAGTAGAGCTGCTCCCCAGAAAACGAGGGGCGCTTGCGGGTCGTCTTTTTCTGGCCCTCAGGCTTCTTCACCCTGACGGCAATAAACGGTTAACCCAAATTGGTCCATAAAAGGGGCCTCGGACGGACCAATTTGCCTTTGGGCAAAAAGAAGGGCCGCTCTAGGCGACCCCCCGGAGAGCAAGTCCGGGCGTTGCTGAGGGTACCCTCAGACCGCTTCCCGCCAGCCGGGACACATCCCCTCGCGGGGCCCCATCGACGTATCCGAATCGCAACCCGGAGTGCGTCGATGATGGGGACTCAGACCTTTCAAAACGGTGAAGCGTTAACCACGTTTTTTGCGGACTCGTGCGGGTCCGCTGAGTCGCCACAAATCACGCGCTGGGAAGCTTCCAAATCCGCTCACGCCGCAACCGTTCGCGCCCAGCCTCTGCAAGGTTTCCGCGCCGCAGATGCATGGTGAGATTTTGGATCAACCTGAAAGCGACGGAGCGCGCCAGCACGGCGTCCGCAACGTCCAAGCCCTTCGCGCGCATGACACGCTCGGCTAGCTGGCGAGTGCTGAGTGGGCCTTCACGCTCCAATGCCTCACGGCAGATGTTGAACATCTCGCGATAGCGGAATAGGCGCCGCAAGTTCGTGTAGCGCGCCAAGTCGAGCGGATCGCCAGACGCCTCAAAGATCGTGAGCGCCGCCGACACGTGCGCGAGATTGGCGCGCGCCTGCGCCAGCTTGTTCTCATAGCGCTCTATGGTGTCTTCGATTTGAGCTTGCTTGTTGCGAAGCGTCAGGACGGTCAGACTTTCGGCCATGCCGCATTAGGTGGCACTGAACGATGCCCCGGTCTTGTGGGCAGTGCGCCCTAATGTCGGCAGCGTTTCAGCGACGCGGTGGGCGAGCGCGACGATGGTCAGCGTCGGGTTGGCGCGGCTGCTGGTTGGAAACACGCAGCTTGAGGCGATCCAGAGATTGCTCACGCCATGGGCGCGGCAATTCTTGTCGACGACGCTGGTGCGCGGATCGTCGCCCATGATGGCGCCGCCGATTTGGTGATAGCCGTCGCGAGCCGCGTCGCGGATGCGATCCTCCGTCTCGGCGCGCGAACCGATCCAGCGTAGATGGCCGGCGCCGGCGGCGCGGAGGTCAGCGTCGAGCAGATCGTGCGCGCGGGCGACGGAGCTGATGTCGCGATCGGAGAAATCGAACTCGATCTTCAAACGCGGATCGCCGAAGCGATCGCGCGCGGGGCCTAGGCTGACGCGGTTGCTCGGTTCGTTGGATTGTTCGGCGTGATACGCCAAACGCCAACCGCCCTCGCCTGCGCTGGTGAGCGGCGCCGGCGCGCCGCGCGGGCTATCGCGCAAGGCCGACGCAACAGCGCCGCGCGCAAGGCCGGTGATAGCGTCGGACGGTTTGCGCGCGACATTGGCGAAATGCGGCGCGAGCGGCGGCGCGACGCCGTAGCGCGTCGGCTTCACAGGGCGCTGGATGGCGCGGGCGATGATGTATTTCGCCGACGCCGACGCTGAGCCATGACTTGCGTCGTCGATCGATGGCGCCTCGAGCCAGAAGCTGATGCTGCGGATGTCCTCGCGCGTGATGGTGCTGTCGCGGGCGCGGATTTGCCGGCGGGTGAGCACATCGCCGATGGGCTGCGCGCGGAACGCGTCGACGTCCTGTTGATTGGCAAGCACCATGTCAGCGACGGCGCCGGTGAGATGGCCCATATAGCCGCGGCCGAGCGGGCCATCGGCGCCGCCGAACAGAGACGGCGTCTCGCGCTGCGCCAGCAGCAGCAGACGCAAGCTCGAAAGCCCGCCGCCGGCGACGACGACGCGCGCCGCACGCACGTTGCGCACTTCGGCGCCGATGCGCACCTCAAGCGCGGCGACAATGCCGTTCTCAATCCGCAAACGCGACACGCGCGCATTGAGCGCAATCGCCAGGCCATTCGTGCCGGTGAGCGCGGCGCCCAAACGGCGCGGCAAATCCGGCTCGCTGCAGAAGCTTTCCGCCGTCGCCGCATCGAAGCGCTCCAGATGCGCGAACGCGGACGGCGCGGGCGGCGACAATGCATCGTGACAGCCAAGAAACTCGGCGGCGGCACGATAATGCGGCGCGAGTTCGTCGTAGCTGATCGGCCAATCGCGGAAATCGAGTTCGTCGAACGGCAGCGCCCGCCCGCTCCAAGCGAGCGAGGTGCCGCCGAGACCAGCGCACATCACTTCATCGATCGGATCGTGGCGCAGCGGGTTGGCGATCTCGGCGTCGAGCACCGCGCCGCCCGGCAAGCGCTTTGCGCCGCCGGCTTCAAGCACAAGCACGCGCAGCCCGCGTGACTGGCATGCGAACGCACAAGCGAGGCCCGCAGGCCCCGCTCCGATTACGCAAACATCGTAATCGCCCTCAATCGCAGCCATGCTTGCCTGCGCCACGTCTACTCCCCGTCCGCACACTGACGAGTGCGAAACGGTTTGGCTAGGCCGACGCCGATTGCAACGTGGTTACCCGGCGTTTCATCCACGCAGTGAGTTTAAGCGCAACACCGAGCCCGAGCAGGCTGAGCGTGGCGATGGCCAGCGGCGGATCGGTGACGAGGCGGCCCGCGTAAGACACCGCGAAAATCGCGGCGATAACGTAACCGCCTGCCGCATGCAGCAATTTCCAACGCTGCGGGCCGAGAAATCTGACGGCGGCGTCATTCGACGTGAGCGCCATGAGTGTGATCACGACATAGCCAAAGCTGCCGCCGATCAAAGTTGTCGGCTTTGGTTCAACGCCGAAAGCCAGCACCGCTGTGAGTAACGCGCCGAGATGCACGAAATGCGCGGCGGCGAAACTGAGGCCGATGGCGCGGCGACGGCGCAGCAAAACCGCGCGCCAACCGCCCGGCCAAAGCTGTGCGATCGCGGATGCGGACCATGCGAGCACGAAAATCGGAAACGAGAAGCGCGCCGTGAGCCGCGCGGCCGCGCCTGCGCCCTCCTCGGTCCAGCCGTGCAACGAAAAGCCGTAGGCGATGATGGCGAGGCCCGCGAGCGTGGTTGCGGCGATAAGGGCCGGCGTGGGGATGGCGCGAGCGCTTGTCATATCCATAGTCTCGTTTTGGCGCATGGTTGCGTTGAGCGTTTAAAGGTTGCGCACCAAGCCTCCTCCTCGATGGAGGAGGCGCCGCGAAGCGGCGGAGGAGGTGCGCCCTCCGATCGCAACGAGCCCCTCGCAAGGCTCTTCCGTCAACATCGCGGGCGCACCTCCTCAGTCATCGCGCTACGCGCGCTGACAGCTCCTCCATCGAGGAGGAGCGGGACGCTCTGTCACCAAACGCGTTCACGAACCGGCCCATCCAATTGCCAAGTTCGTCCCACGCTTCGCTGCCGCCGTGGAACAGGCCGAGCCGCACCATCACCAGATCCTTCGACGGCACGACGAGGATCACTTGCCCTTCGTGGCCTTGCGCGGAGAACGCGTCTTCCAAGCCGGGCGCGACGATCAGCGAGCGCATCGGCCGGCCCTGCCCGCTGACGGGCGTGAGCCACCATTGCGCGCCGTAGACATCGACGTTCGCATCCGGCCCGCGCGTTCGTGCGAAATCGACCCAACCTTCGGGCAGCAGACGCTGACCGTTCCACACGCCGTCGCGCAGATAGAGCTGACCGAAGCGCGCATAGTCCCGCCCGCTCGCCCAGATCAAGGACGACCCATAAAAATTGCCCTGCGGGTCGAACTCGACAACCGGGCGCATGCCGATCGGATTGAACAGAACCTCGTTCATCCAAGCGCGCATGCGGGTGCGGCGATCATTGGCGTCGCGCGGATCGGGGACGATGCGGCGCGTCAGTGCGTCGGCGATCAGCAGCGTGGTTGCGGACGAATAATTCCAGTGCGTGCCGGGATCGTGGATCAGCGGCAAGCTCGCGCCCCAGCGCGCGGTGTCGCTGCGGCCATCCCCGAACAACATGCGCGCATTGCCGGCGTGCGCGACTTCGGGCGCTGTCTCGTTGTACTCGAGCCCATCCGTCATGGTGAGAAACGTGCGCCACGGGATCGAGGCACGGCGATCGCCGGCGCGCCAATGCGGATTGCCCATCGGCTCGTCGATGCTCACGCGCCCTTGCAACACAGCGGCGCCGACGAGTGCTTGCGTGAAGGATTTGGCGGCGGACCAGGAAACAAGGCGCGTGTCGGGGCCGTAGCCTTCGGAATAGCGTTCGAACACAAGCTGTCCGCCTTGAATGATCACCACAGCGCGCGTCTCGCCCATCAGCGGATGCACGCCGGAGAACGCTTCGGTGACGGCGAGATCGAACGTGGCGCGATCGAGATCGCGTGGCAGCGGCGCCGTGGGCCATTCTTGCGTCGGCCAGGGCACGCCGGCCGGCTGTGGCGGCAACGGCGTCAAAGGCTGCGCGTTGGCGGCGCCTGCCGCGACGATAATGGATAATACCGCGAAAATCGCGCTGCGCAGCATGACGCCCGCTCCCCCGCCCGCTAAACTCGGCGCGATCTTAGCGGGGGACCTGCATGGGCCGCAAACGTTGGCTTTGGATTGGCGGCATTGCCGTAGCGTTGTTGGCGCTCGTCGGCGGCGCCGCTTACGCCATGCGCGACAGCTTCACCTTCGCCGGCATCGCCACGGGCTACGCGGCGAAGCAGACGTGCTCGTGCCGGTTCGTGAGCGGGCGGACGATGGATTCGTGTCTGGCGGATTTTCCGGACCAAGCCGCGCGCGAGCAGATGAGCATTGTCGAGGAAGGCCAAAGCGTGCGCGCATCGGCGCTGTTCGGCGCGTTCAGCTCAGAGGCAGTGTACGAGGAAGAGTTCGGGTGTCGCGTGGTTGAGTGAATACTGGAGCGCGACGCCTCCGGCGGCGCATGCGCGGCCGGAGGCCGCGCGCTCCAACCTTAAAGCAACCAGCCACGCGGGTTGTTGATCGGCTTGCGCATAATCGCCAGCACGAGGCCGATTCCGGAACGGATGACGACCCAAATCAGCACGATCAGAATCGCGACGAACTTCACGATCGCCAATGCCGGGCTGACATAGAGCAGCGCGCCGGCGACAACCCAGATCGAATAGCCGATCAGCAGCGTGCGGATCACGTGCTCGTGGTGCGTCGTCGTCCACGGCATGCCCTCGAAGCGATAGCGCATCGTCAGCGCGACGGCGGCGAACGCGAGCGCCAGCGAAATGCACGACGCGAGGATGATCAGCAACGGCGCGCCATCTGGCGGCGGGAACGGAAAGAAGAACGCGCACGCGAACGACGCCAGCGCCAGCAAGTGCGCCAGCACGGCGCGGCCACGCTGCGAATTAAAGCCCCCGCCTGAGGATTGCCGCTTCGGCGGCGGGCGGCGTGGGCGGCGGAACGGCGTGACGTTGTCGTGCGACATGGGAAATACTTAGGCGGCGATAGCGCCGGCGCGCAACGTCATCGCGGCAATTCGTTCACGAAATCCGGCGCGATTTGGCGGCGGCGGTATTCCGCAGGCGATTCGCCGACGAGGCGCTTGAACAAACGGCGGAACGACGCGGCGTCAGCGTAGCCGACATCCTCGGCGATGCTCTCGACAGCGGAATCGCTGGTTTCGAGCATTTGTTTGCTTTCTTCGATGCGCAGACGCTGCACGTAGTCGAGCGGCGTGTAGCCGGTCGCGGCCTTGAAGCGGCGGGTGAAGGTTTTGATAGGCAGCTTCGCGTGCTCGGCCATCGCGGTGACGATGTCCTGCTCACAATAATTCTCCGCCGCCCATTCCTGCGCTTTGCGGATCGCGGCGTCGGTGGATTGGCGCATAATGAGACGCGCATACGGGTTCTGGCCGTTATGGTGCCAATCGAACAACGACATCTTCGCAAGCCGCCGCGCCTCTTCCTCGCTGACGTGACGGCCGACGAGATAGAGCACAAGATCGGTCCAGGACGTCGCGCCGCCGGCGCTGACAATGCGACCTTCCTTGTCGGCGGCGACGATAATGCGATCGGCGCGCACTTTCACGTTGGGATATTCCGCGCGCATCTGGTCGACGAACGCCCAGTGCGTCGTTGCTTCCAAGCCGTTGAGCAAGCCTGCTTCCGCGAGCGCGAGCGAACCGGTGCAGGAAGACACGATGCGCGTGCCGCCACGGTGCGCATCGCGGATCCAATCGAGCACGCCCGGATTGGCGCGTCCGAAATCGGCGCCCGAGGGCGTGAGGATCGAGGGAATGAAGATGATGTCGGCCTCGCCTGCGTTGTCGATCGAGGCGTGCGGCTGAATTTCCGCGCCCGTGCAGGTGAGCAACGGCCCGGCGCTCGGCGCGATGATTTGCGGCGCGAAGGCGGGGTCTTCCGGCTGGCCCATGACGCGGTTCCAGAGCACGCCGACAGCCCAGAATGAATCGTGGATGCCGAGCGCCACCCAGGGCTCAACCTCCGCCGTCGCCAAGATCGCTACACGTATCGGCCGCCGCACTTGGCTCTCCTTCGAATGTCCTTTTTGCCCCCTTTCGAGCCGATACGCCACTCCACATCGCCGCTGACGGCGCGCACAAGACGCGCAACAATGAACCAGCGTTGGAGTACGGCCATGCAAATGCACACATACCAAAGCCTGCTTGAGGTCTCGCAGCGCGTGAATTGGCGCGTCGATGACATTATCGGCGGCGACAAGGCGCTCGATTTCAGCCGGCCGTTTCTGCCGGAGACGTTCGCGCGCGTGACGCAGCTGCCCTTTCTGACGCCGCGCGAGCAATTGGCGCTCAACCACATTCGCGCGCACGGCTATTTGGCGATGTTCGAATTGGTGGAGGAATCGATCCTGCCGTTCGTCACCGAGCAAGTGGAGAAGGACGACGGCCGCGATCCGCATCGTGGCCCGGCGCTGAAGCAATTCGCGCTTGAGGAAGCCAAGCACATCGAATTGTTCAAGCGCTTCAAACGCGAGTTCGCCGATGGTTTCGGCATCGAGTGCGGCTTCATCGGTCCGCCGGAGGCGATCCGCGCCGAACTGCTTTCACACGGCAAGCTGGCGATGGGCATCGCTATCCTTGGCATCGAATGGATGTCGCAAGGGCATTATGTTGAGAGCGTGCGCGACGACGGCGATCTCGACCCGCAATTCAAGAGCTTGCTGAAGCACCATTGGGTCGAAGAAGCCCAGCATGCGCGGCTCGATGCGCTGATGGTACAGTCGATGGCGAAGAAGCGCACGCCGGAGGAGATCGAAAGCGCGATCGATGAATATTTCGCGATCGGCGGCTTCCTGGATGGCGGCTTGAAAACGCAAGCCGAACTCGATCTCGACAGCTTCACCCGCGTCACCGGCCGCACACTCGATGCGGAGCAGCGCGCGCAATTCCTGGAAGTGCAGCACCAAGCCTTGCGTTGGACGTTCTTGGGCACGGCGATGCGCAACAAGAATTTCCTCGAAAACATCGGCGCCATCAGCGCCAATGCGCGCAAGCGCATTGAGGAAGTCGCGCCAGTCTTCTGCTGAAGCGTGTTCTGCTGACATGAGAACGGCCGCCGGCGCGGGGACCGGCGGTCGCTGTTGGCGCCGCGCGGCGGGAGGGCCTCACGCGACGCCGGTGACCGTAAGGATCAGAGCTGGCGCATGATCATGTCTTGCGCGGAGGCGATGTCGAACAGGCCCTTCTCGCGCGCTTCGTTGACCTTGCCCCAATAGGCTTTGTCTTCCAGCATTGCCGTGTGGACCGTATCGAGCGCGGCGAGGCTTTCGCACTCGGAGAAAAACACCAACGTGCCGGTCTTGCCGCCAAGGCTTTGCCAGCACACCGAGCGCGTCACGCCCGGCCATTTCTTGATGTGGGCGACCATGTCCTTCGCGAACGCCATCGCCGCCAGCGGATCGCCTTTGATTTGAATGGATCTTCCGATGCCGATTGTCATGGGGATGCTCCAACGCACGCGCGCGCGGGCGCACTGCGTGCGAACGCCAAGTGAATGCGAGTGTGTCTGCTTCTTGCGTCGCGTTGTGCGGCGGAACGGCTAAGCCCGGCGATCAAAGGCGTGCAGATCAGCGCACTGCAGCCCCCAGGCGCACAAAGCCTACGCCTCAATTTTCACGCGGTAAAGCGGCTGCAGGTTAGAGAGTCAGCGTTGCTCGCGCGTGAGGCCGGCGAGCAATCCGACAGCGAGATCGGCGTTGTCGATGCTTTCGTAGAGGAAGGCCGTGTTTGAGCACGTGCGTCCGCTTGACCACTCAACAACACGGTCCGCGCCGGCGATGCGCCAATGCACCGAACCATACGGCCCGTCCGTTGGACCTGGCGTGCAATTCTTCTCGGGTCGAGCGTTGACCGCTTCGTAGTTCAGCATCGCATGAATGCGATCGAACGCCTCGGGCTCAACCCGAAACACAAGTTCGGGATGATCGAGACGGCGAAAGCGCCCCTCGCCGCCACGCTCGATCTTCCACGTGTATTGCAGCGCTCCCCAGACGCGGACCTCATACCAGATCGCGTCGGGCGCTTCGGCGCCCGCCGCCGGCGCCAGCGACTCGACGGACGGAAGCGCGGGCGGCGGCGCGGGCCCGATGATCGGCGCGGGCGGCGATATTTGCTTGGTTTGCGCGGAAGCTGCCTGCGCCACGCTCGCGATCGCCAACACCAGCGCCAGGATAGTGCGCACGCAGCCCTCGTTAAAGATTCAGCAGATGCGGATCGCCGCCTTGGGCGGCGATGTTCACGCTGATCGCGCGTTCTTCGGCGAAGCGCGGCAGATAGTTCGGGCCGCCGGCTTTCGGGCCGGTGCCCGACAAACCGCTGCCACCGAACGGCTGCACGCCGACAACTGCGCCGACGATGGTGCGGTTGACGTAGCAATTGCCGGCCGGCACCGCCGCGCGCACGGCTTCGGCGAAACTATCGAGCCGCGAATGAACGCCGAGCGTGAGGCCATAGCCTTTGCGCGCGAGCTCAGCGCCGATCTTGGCGATGTCGGACGGATCGTAGCGCAGCACGTGCAGCACTGGGCCAAACACCTCGCGGTCGATCTCGCTCAAGCTCTTCAGCTCGATAATCGCCGGCCCGAAGAAATTGCCGCCGAGCTTTGCGACGTCGAGCTGCTTCACGACTTGGCCGCCCATCTTGGCGATGTGCTTGTCGAGATTGGCCTTAGCCTCAGCGTCGATGATCGGGCCGATATCGGTGCGCGGATCGGCTGGATCGGCGATGACGAGCGCATCCATCGCGCCCTTCAATGTTTCGAGGATTTCGTCCGCCGTCTCACGCGGCAAGAAAAGGATGCGCAAGCTAGAGCAACGCTGCCCGGCGCTGTTGAAGGCGGAGACGATCACGTCATCGACCACCTGCTCCTTGAGCGCCGTTGTATCCACGAACATGCCGTTCAGCCCGCCGGTTTCGGCGATCAGCGGCACGATGGGGCCGTCCTTGGCAGCGAGCGTGCGATTGATGGCGCGCGCGACCTCGGTTGAGCCGGTGAACGCCACGCCCGAGATGCGTGGATCGGCGACAAGCGCAGCGCCGACATCGCCGGCGCCCGGACACACGTGTAGAACTTCCGGCGGGACACCCGCCTTCGCGAACAAGCGAGCGGCCTCGATTGCGATCAAGGGCGTCTGCTCGGCCGGCTTAGCAATAACCGCGTTTCCTGCTGCAAGGGCGGCTGCAAGCTGGCCCGTGAAAATCGCCAGCGGAAAATTCCACGGGCTGATGCATACGAACACGCCGCGGCCATGGAGTTCGAGATGGTCAGTTTCCCCCGCGGGCGACGGCAGCGCGATTGGTCCAGCAAATAGGCGCTCAGCTTCTGCGGCGTAGTAACGGCAGAAATCGACGGCCTCACGAACCTCGTCGATGCCATCTTGATACGTCCGCCCCGCCTCGCGAGCGACAAGGGCCGCAAAACGGTCGTGTTCCGTTTGGAGCGCCTCGGCCATAGCACGAAGCACACGAGCGCGTTCCGCTCCGCCCTTTGCATTCCATGCGGGCTGAAACTCCACCGCCAATGCAATCGCCGAGCGCAATTGTTCAGCAGTGGCGTTGACGACGTAACCAACGCGGTGCTTTGAATCTACCGGTGCGTACGCTGGCGCCGCTTCGGACGGCACAATCCCCTTCGGCAGATCAAGTTCGCTCACAAGCGGAATTGCAACAATCGTATCTTTGTCGAGTTCAGCCACAGCTTGAACCAGCGCCACACGATCCGCAGCGATCGACAGATCGCGGCCGGTCGAGTTGCGGCGGCTGGCGCCGTAGAGGCGCGGCGGCGGCGGCAGGCGCGGGTGGCGGTGTGGTTGGGCTTCGAGCTGCGTGAGCGGATCGGCGGCGACGACATCGGGCGAGACGTCATCATCGAGGAACGAGTGCACGAAGCTGGTGTTGGCGCCGTTCTCCAACAGGCGGCGCACGAGATACGGCAGCAAATCCTCGTGCCCGCCCACCGGTGCGTACACGCGCACCGGCGCCGCTGGTTCAAGCGCTGCGTACAAGGCTTCGCCCATGCCGTGCAGGCGCTGGAATTCGTACTGCGTGCGGCTGGCGGATTCCGCCATGCGGCGCACGGCGGCGACGGTGTGGGCGTTGTGCGTGGCGAACTGCGGGAAGATGGCGTCACCGGCGGCGATCAGATCGCGCGCGCAGGCGAGGTAATGCGCATCGGTCGCGGCCTTGGTGGTGAAGACCGGGAAATCCTCGCGGCCAGAGATCTGCGCGCGCTTCACTTCGCCATCCCAGTACGCGCCCTTCACCAGGCGCACCTGGATCTGCGTGCCGCGACGGCGCGCGAGTTGTGTGAGGCGCGACAGCACCTCGCGCGTGCGCTTCTGATACGCCTGCACGGCAAGGCCGAGCCCCGTCCAGCCGGCGAGCGAGGGCTCGCCCGCGAGGCGCTCGAAAATCTTCAGCGACAGCACCAGGCGATCGGCCTCTTCCGCGTCGAGCGTCAGGCCGATGTTCCAGCGCTTTGCATCCTGCGCGAGGCGCAGCATGCGCGGATAAAGCTCCGCGAACACGCGCTCTTCCTGGCGCGCTTCGTAACGCGGATGCAGCGCCGACATCTTCACGCTGATTCCGTTGGCGGCGATCGGGCCGGCGCCGTTGGAGGCTTCGCCGACCTCGGCGATCGCGGCGGCGTAGCTTTCGGTGTAGCGCACGGCGTCCGCGTCGGTGCGGGCGCCTTCGCCCAGCATGTCGAACGAGTAGCGCGTCGCCGCCGGCCCGCGCGACATCGCCGCGCCGCGCTTGAGCGCGGCTTCGATGTTGCGGCCGAGCACGAATTGCTCGCCCAGGATGCGCATCGCCTGCATGGCCCCGGCGCGGACAACGGGTTCGCCCGCGCGGGCGACGAAGTTCGACATGAACTTGTTGGGATTGTCGCGCACGTCCTCCGGCAGCGCGACGAACCGGCCCGTCATCATCAGGCCGAAGGTGCCGGCATTGACCAGCCAATGGTCTGACTTGCCGACGTGCTCGGCCCAGCGGCCGCTGGCGATCTTTTCGGCGATCAGCTTGTCGGCGGTTTCTTCGTCCGGCACGCGCAGCAAGGCTTCGGCCAGGCACATCAGCGCCAGGCCCTCGGCGTTGGAGAGGCCGAATTCCTCGAGGAAGCTCTCCATCACGCCCTTGCGGCGCTTGAGCTTGCGCGCCTTCACCACCAACGAACGCGCCTCGGCGGCGACGCTGGCGCGGGCGGCGGGATCGAGCGGCGGCGTCTGAATCAGTTTCGCGACGGCGGCGTCTTCATCCTGATATTTCAGGGAATCGAGCGCGTCCCAATCGATGGATGCGGGGGTGAGTTTTTCCACGGAAGCGGTCATGGGGTCAGGTCAAGCCGAAGAGCGATGGCGGATAGTTCAAGCAGATCGTCGAGATTTTTCTCGATCACGGCGCGGACGATCGCGAGGTCGAGGTGCTGATACTGATGCACCGCAAGATTCCGAAAACCGACCATGCGTCCCAAGCGATCGCACAGCGATTGGTCGATCACCGCCGCAGTGACGAGCTTTGCGAACGAATCTCTGGATGAGAGCGGCGCGCCCAAGCCGCGCACGCGGATGATCCGATCGGCGATGTCGATGGCGGCGTCGCAGGCGCGCTCGATATTGAGGATCGCGGCGTCCTGGCGGGTGAAGTCGTGTTCGAAATCAGCGCTGGCGGCCAATTCTTCCCGCGCGCGCTTAATGCAGCGCTCGATGATGGCGGCTTTGCCGACAATCACGTCATCAGGCATGGACGCGCCCGCGTGCAACAATGTCGGCGTCGATGCCAGCGCGCCGCCGCTTCAAATCGCGGTAGTCGCGCAGCACGCGCAGTTCGAACAGGCCGAGCGCTGTTTTGTCGGCGGCGTCGAGGATGCGGCCTTCGTTGACGATTTGCATCTGAAGCACGGTCGGCGCGGCGTTCAGGTCGATCAGGTCGACCTCGCGGGCCAGATCGGCGGCGATGCGCTCGCGCAGCGGCTGCAGCGTGCTGGCGTCGATGGGGCCTCGGCCAAGCACGGCGATGTCCACGTCACTGGCGGCGTGCATGGTCCCGCTGGCGGCGCTTCCAAACACGTAAGCCCCTACAGCATCGGGCAAATATTGCCTGATCCGGGCGATAGCGGGGGCGAGGTCTAGCTCCATTGGCCGCTACATGCGCGCTTATGGGCCGCCCGTCCAGACCGACGGAGGCAGGCCTTGCGCCACCCCTGCCCTTGTGGTTGACGAGCGGCGGTGAGCACAGACACCCAAAGCCCCGCGCCGGCCTCCGCCGCTGAATCCGGCGCCGATTCCAAGCTGCCGCAGCGCATCATGCTGGTGACCGACGCCTGGGAGCCGCAGGTGAACGGCGTCGTCCGGACCTTGTCCAACACCATGCGCGAACTGAGGGCGATGGGCTGCGAGATCGAGGTGGTCTCGCCGGCGGACTATCCGAACACGGTGCCGCTGATCACCTACTCGGAAATTCGCCTGGCGCTCGGCGCGCGCGAGGACGTGGAAGATCGCTTCCTGGCCTTCGCGCCGGATGCGGTGCACATCGCCACCGAAGGCACGCTGGGCTGGGACGCGCGGCACGTGTGCCTCAAGCACAAGTTTCCGTTCACGACGAGCTATCACACGCAATTCCCGGAATACGTGACGGCGCGGTTCAATTGGATTCCGCTCTGGGCTGGCTATCGCTACATGCACGCGTTCCACGACAAGTCGGGCCGCGTGATGGTGGCGACGCCGACGATGATGGAATTGTTGGACATGCACGGCTTCCGCAACACGGCGATGTGGAGCCGTGGCGTGGACATCGAGCAATTCCATCCCTCGAAGCGCGGCATCGACGGCGGCGTGTTCAAGGATCTGCCGAAGCCGGTGTTCGCTTATGTGGGCCGGGTGTCGGTCGAGAAGAACATCGAAGCGTTCCTGAAGCTCGACCTGCCGGGATCAAAGGTGATCGTCGGCGGCGGGCCGGCGCTCGATGAGCTGAAAGAGAAATACCCGAACGCCGTATTCACTGGCCCGCGCTTCGGCGAAGAGCTGGCGCGCCATTATGCGGACGCGGACGTGTTCGTGTTCCCGAGCTTCACCGACACGTTCGGCCTGGTGATCTTGGAAGCGGCGGCGGCGGGCACGCCGGTGGCGGCGTTCGTGGCGCCGGGACCGAAGGACATTCTGCCGGGCACCGGCGCCGGTATTGTGGACACCGACCTCAAGAAGGCCTGCCTCGAAGCGCTACAGCTGAGCCGCGCGGACGCCCGCGCGCTGGCGGAACGTTATTCGTGGAAGGCGTGCGCCGAGGAATTCCGCAAGAACCTCGAACCGCTGCCGAAGCCGGAAAAAAAGCGCTTCTGGACGCGCCTCGCGGAAGCCCGCAAACGCGCGCGCAAGCGCCGTGAAGCACAGCGCGCGGCGCGCCTGGCGAAGAAGGCGGAACGGGCGAATAGAAGTTAGTTTCTTCCCCCGTTTACGGGGGAAGTGTCACGAGCGAAGCGAGTGACGAAGGGGGCAACACGCGACGCACCCCCTCAGTCTTCGCGCTGCGCGCTCAGCCAGCTCCCCCGTAACGGGGGAGCAATTCACCACTTGATTGCTTTGCGCAGACGATAGCGCAGCCAGATCGCGCTGCCATTGAGCAGCAGCGTGATCGCCAGCAGCACGAGGCCAGCGGCGGCGGCGGCTTCCAGGAACTCGGCTTGCGGGCGCGAGGTCCAGTTGAACATCTGGATCGGCATCACGGTGAACTCAGAGTTCAGCCAGTGCGTCGGCAGCCAGCTTTGCGCGGCGTCGCCGAAGTTCGCGACCGATTGCACCGTCGCGCCGTGCGGCAGGTCGAGCGTTTGGCCGGCTTGCACCTGCACTTCGCTGAAATCCGGCATGACGACGACGCCATCATGGGTGATTCGCACCGTCTCGATCGCGTTCGGATCGACCGCGGCGCCGTATTCATCGAGCACGCCGATGGTTTCGAACTTCGCGTCGCCCGGCAGCGTGACTGGCAGGAACGCGACGAACGTCAGGCCGCCGATCAGAATGAGCGGCGCGGTTTCGCCGATGGCGCGCGAAATGCCGATGATGATTCCAGTGACAATGCCCGGCAGCGCATACGGCAGCACGTGATGCTGCGTCGCTTGCCACTTGGTCGCGCCGACGGCGAGCGCGCCTTGGCGCATCTCCAACGGCACGCTGCGCACCGCTTCGCGCGTAGCGACGATGACGACCGGCAGGATCAACAGCGAGAGCGTGATGCCCGCCGTGAGGATCGACTGGCCAAGCGCCAGCACTTGCACAAACAAGCCGACAGCCAAGAGGCCATAGATGATCGAAGGAACGCCCGCGAGATTGTTGACGGCGATTTCGATGGCCGAGGTGATGGCGTTCTTCGGCGCGTATTCTTCAAGATAGAGGCCCGCGAACACGCCGATCGGGATGGCGAAGAACGCCGTGGTGAGGATCACTAGGATCGAGCCGACCCAGGCCGAGAAAATCCCCGCTTCCAGCGGATCCGACGACGGGAAGCTAAAGAAGAAGCTCCACGACAGGCGATGCGCGCCATCGGACACGAGGTCATAGACGAGCGCGACCAGGGTACCGAGGCCGATCAGAGTGGCCAATACGCCCCAGAAAATGAACGCGCGGTCCTTGAACTTGCGCGCGGCAAGGCCGGGCGGGTGCGCGGTGATGTCGCGCGGCGGCACGGCCCCTTCGGTGACGGCGGTCATTAATAGGACTCCCGGAAGCGGCGTTGCAGCGCAAAGGCGACGAAGTTGAAGACGAGCGTCAGCACCAGAAGCGCGAGGCCCGCGGCGAAGATCGATTGATACTCAAGCGTGCCGAACGGAATGTCGCCGAGCGCGACTTGCGCGATAAAGGCGGTGACGGTGGCGCCCTGCTGCGTCGGGCTTGTCACGATTTGCGGCAGCTGACCGCCGGCGACGACGACGATCATTGTCTCGCCCACGGCGCGCGACATGCCGAGGATCACCGCGCCGACGATGCCGGAGACAGCGGCCGGGAACACAACGCGGAACGCGGTTTCGAGCCGCGTCGCGCCCATCGCGAACGAACCTTCGCGCATCGAGCGCGGCACTGCGCGCATCGCGTCTTCGGAGAGCGAGGCGATGTAGGGAATGATCATCAGGCCCATGACAAGGCCCGCGGACAGAAGGTTGAAGCCCGGCAGTTCGATGCCGAACGGGCGCAGCCAGCTCTGCAGCAGCGGCGTGATGAACAGAAGCGCGAAATAGCCGTAGACGACAGTGGGCACACCAGCGAGCAATTCGAGCGTCGGCTTGATCGTCTCGCGTGCGCGCGGGCTGGCGAATTCGGAGAGATACACGGCAACGAGCAGGCCAAGCGGCACGGCGACAGCCAGCGCGACCAGCGTCGACATGAAAGTGCCAGTCAGCAGCGGCGCGATGCCGTAGCTTGGATTGTCGAACAGCGGCGTCCACGTCGTGCTGGTGACGAACTCGATCGGCGAAACTTGGATGAAGAATTTCGCCGCCTCGGAAATGACGACGTAGAGGATGCCGGCGACGATGGCGATCGCGAGCGCGGCGGCGATGAAGAGCAGGCCCTCAATGGCTTGCTCAAACGGCCGCAGCCTTTTCTTGGTGAAATCCCGCTCCACGAGCGCCCCCGCCTTCTGCCCAAAAAGCGCCCCGTAAGGCGCCTCGATTCTTCGTTCGATTATAAGAGATAGCGCCGGCGAGGTTACCCCCGCCGGCGCGTCTCAGGTCTGCTTATTCAGAAACCGGCGTCTGCACGAGGCGACGCTGGATCACTTCATCGATGGTCGCGCCGATGACCGAGCGGCCACCGAAGGCGGTGCCGGCCGTGCGACGTTGAGCGCGCTGCGCATACGTGGTGTAGGCGGCGGCCGGCAGTTGCACGTAGCCGCTGCGTTGGGCGAGTTGGGCGCCGTTGGTGATGTAGTACTGGACGAACTGCGCCACTTGCGGACGGCGGAGCGCCGCGGCGTTGACGTAGATGAACAGCGGACGCGAGAGCGGCGCGTAGGTACCGTTCAGCACGTTGGCGACCGAGGGAGCAACCGGGCCATTGCCGTTGTCGATCGACAGCGCGCGCAGGCGGCTCGTGTTTTCTTCGTAATAGGACATGCCGAAATAGGCCATGCCGCCCGGGTTGGTGGCGACGCCCTGCACCAGCACGTTATCGTCTTCCGACGGCGTGTAATCGGTGCGCGAAGCGCGCGCGGTGCCGTTCACGGCTTCCGTGAAATATTCGAACGTGCCCGAAGCCGTGCCCGGTCCGAACAGCTGCATCGGCAGGTTCGGGAAGGACGGATCGACTTGGTTGAAGTTCGAAACGCTCGAACCCGTGCGCCAGATTTGGCGCAGCTGCTGCACCGTGATCGAGCGCAGCGGGTTCGACGGGTGCACGACGACGGTCAGGCCGTCGAACGCCACCGGGATTTCCACGTATTGGATGCCGGCGGCGGCGCAGGTGGCCATTTCGCTGGCGCGGATCGGACGCGACGCGTCGGCGATGTGGATTTCACCACGGCAGAACTTGCGGAAGCCACCGCCCGTGCCGCTTTCACCGACGGTGACGCGCACGCGGCCTTGGCTTTGTTGCTGGAAGCCTTCCGCCGCCGCTTCCGAGATCGGGAACACGGTCGAGGAACCATCGATCTGGATGGTGAAGGGCTGGTTGGCGCGCTGCTGTTGGGCAGCAGCCGGCGTGGCGAGCGCAAGCACGGCGGCGGCCGCGACGAGGCTCAAACTGCGGAAACTGATCTGCATTGAAATGCTCCCTGATGGGATGGACTGGCGTCTAGGTGACCCGCGTCTCGCCTCGGTGACACTTGCGTGACAGTTCGATGACAGACGCAGCCTCCCCGACTGGAAAGGCGGCGGAGGGACGGGGGTGACCGCCCCTCCGCCAGTGCGGGGTTGGGGTTAGAAGTCGAACTGGGTCCGGAAGGAGACGATTTGGGCTTCTTCGTCCGCCGCGGTGGCGAGATCGAACTCGGTGCGGGCGAAGTTCAGCTTGAACTTCACGTGGTCGACCGGGACCCAATCGAGCGCGACCGCATAACCGGTTTGCTCGCCGCGGCTCGCGCCGGTGCCGAGATCGGTCATTTCCAGCTGGTCGTAGCGGGCCGAGACCATCCAGTGGCCGATGCCGCCGTCAACGACGGAACGGCGCGGGACCACCGGGCCGAACGAGCCTTGGTTGCCGCGATACGAGCGGGCTTCGCCCGTCGGCGACCAGAACACGTCGACGTAATAGCCCGAGAAGTCGTAGCCGACGCCGCCAGCGGTATCGCCGTCGAGCATCGAGTACTCGGCCGTCGCGCCGAACGAATTGTACTGCACGGCGGCTTCGAGACCGATCGTGGTGTCGCTTTCGCCGAGCACCGCGGCGCCCGAGCCCACGTCCAGCGGACGCGCGCCACGGCCGAACAGCGGACGCGAGCGGTAGCGGAAGTTCGCATCGTCACCGGCGTAGCGGTAGCGGTAGGACGTGCCGAGGTGCAGCAGCGTCACGCCTTCCGGCGAGGTTTCGAAGATCGGCGCCCAGGTGAAGCGGCCGCTGTAGCTGAACTGCTCGTCCGAGGTGAAACCAGAATCCTGGTTGTTGAGCGAATCGCCCTGCACGGCCACCGCGGCCATCCAGTTGGCGCCCGTCGTCAGGAAGCCGAGGCCGGCGGCGCGGCCATAGCCGAACGCGTTGATGAAGCTCGAACGCTCGTTGAACGGGGTGTCGAGCGAAGACGTGCGGTCTTCCAGCGGCGAGGTGATGTTGTGCTCGCCGACGACGAACGAGAAGAAGTCGCCCGCGTATTCGAGGTAGGCGTCGTCAACGGCGACGTCTTCGCCACCGCCCGTGGCCGGGTTGCCCGACGCGTCAGCCGCGCCCGGGTTGAGAACGAAATCGATCTTGTAGCGCCAACGGTCCGAGAAGCGGCCTTGGGCGCCGATGAAGGCACGGCGCATGTAGGAGCGGGTGCCGTCGTCGGTGCCGACGTCGAAATCGCTGGAAAGAACGTCGTACTGGAAGCGGCCGCGCATTTTGAAGCGCTGCTGGCCTTCGCGGATTTCCGGCGCGCCGCTGACCGGCGAGTTGATGGTCGCTTGAGCGAACGCGTCGCCCGCAGCAGCCACGCCAGCCGCCGTCGCCAGAGCGGCGAGCGCGACCGTCGTGATGGTCTTCTTCTTCCCAAACATTGGAACCCCCGTGTGAAACCGAGTCCGGGAGCAACGACTCGTTAAGGCCGCCCCGGATGGCGCGGGGGTTAGAGGTGCGGGGCGACAGCTGATTGAAACTTCGATGACGGCTCGGCGAACGTCACACGTCACTTGTGTGACGATGCGCGCGCGCAACAAGTGCGGCGGCGCGTTCGCTCCGCAGCCGTAATTAACTACGAATAACTCTTTACACAGGCGAGGCTTTCACCATATAGCGCGCGTTACCGGCGGACCTGGAAACAGCGTCCACTAACGCCCCCTCGGCCCAGGCCACCTGGGGGATCGCAAGCAACTGGGAGCAGCAACTCCTTGGCGATCCTCCGGCGCAAGCTCCCAAGGGCGGACCTGACATCAAGCATGTCCGACTAACGCCGGCCTGGGTTCAACTCGCAGAAGCTCCCGAAGTGGGGCGCTGCGATCATATTTGGGAGCAAGCCGGTGGACCAAGTCCTCTCGCCTCTCGATCTCGTCTCTGGCGCCGCGCCCGATGGGCCGGTTGCGATCGCGCGTCCGCATCGTGTGGCGGCCGCGGCGCAGTGGTTCATTGAGAACTTCCCGGGCGAGACGTTCTACGCCGTGAAGGCCAATCCGAGCCCGTGGGTGCTGAACGCCCTCTGGCAGAATGGCGTCAAGAGCTTCGACGTCGCCTCGGAAGCGGAAGCCGAGCTGATCGCGACGCGCTTCCCCAAAGCGCAGATCGCCTTCATGCACCCGGTGAAGAGCCGTCGTGCGATCGGCCGCGCGTTCCACGATTTCGGCGTCAAGACGTTCGCCCTCGATAGCGAGGACGAACTTGAGAAGATTCTCGCCGAGACCAACAACGCCAAGGATCTGACGTTGATGGTGCGCTTCGCCGTGTCCGGCGACGGCGCGGCCTACCCGCTCACGCGCAAGTTCGGCGTCACCGCCGAGGAAGCGCCGGCGCTGCTGCGCAAGGCGCGCGGCGTCAGCGAGGAAATGCTGGGCGTGTCGTTCCACGTCGGCAGCCAGTGCATGCGCCCGGACGCGTTCCGCGCGGCGATGGATGTCGCCAACCGCGCCATCGTGAAAGCCGGCGTGCTGGCTGACATCGTCGATGTCGGCGGCGGCTTCCCGGCGATCTATCCGGGCATGAACCCGCCAGCGATGATCGAGTACGTCAACGCGATCAAAGCTGGCTTCGAGGAAATGTTCGTCGCTCAGAACGCCAAGCTCTGGGCCGAGCCCGGCCGCGCGCTTGTCGCCGAAGCTGGCTCGACAGTGACGCGCGTCGAACTCCGCAAGGGCGACGCGCTCTATCTCAACGACGGCGCCTTCGGCACGCTGTTCGACGCGACGCACCTCAACTGGTCGTTCCCAGCAAAGCTGCTGCGCGCCGAGCCGAGCCGCGCCAAGCTCGCGCCGTTCCGCCTCTACGGGCCGACGTGCGACAGCATGGACGCCGCCGCTGGCCCGTTCATGCTGCCGGCCGACATCCGCGAAGGCGATCTCATCGAGATCGGCTCGCTGGGCGCTTACGGCACGGCGATGGGCACGCGCTTCAACGGCTTCGGCGAGACGGTGACGATGGCCTCCGCCGATGCACCGTGGCCGAGCATGTACGGCGCAACGCCGGTCGCCGCGGCGAAGCCGAAGCGCACGCGCGCGCCACGCAAGCCGAAGCAGGCTTGAGGCCAAAGCCATGTTGGCATAATATGCCAACATGGCTACGCGGAACGTCGTCCTGACAGACCGGCAGGAAGAACTCATCGACGCGCTTGTTGGCTCTGGTCGCTACCAGAACGCCAGCGAGGTACTGCGCGAGGGCTTGCGGCTCATTGAGCAGCGCGAAGCTGAGGATGCCGCCAAGCTCCAAGCTCTGCGTGATGCCGTGAAAGTGGGCTCGGCCGATATCGCTGCGGGCCGCTATCGCGAGTTTGCTGACGTCAAAGAATTGAGCGCGCATCTCAGCGAGAAATCCAAGAGCGCGCTCCGCAACGCCAAGCGCCGGTAGGCGATCGTGGTGGCTCGGCGCTGGCGGCTCCTTGTTGCGAACAGCGCCGACGCCGACATCGACGGCATCATCGAGTGGACCATCAGCACGTTCGGCGAGCGTCAAGCCGAGGCGTATCACCAACGCCTCGTCGCCGCTTTCGAGGCGCTCGCCATCGATCCATTCGCGAGTTCCAGCCGTGACCGCAAAACCGACCTCGGCAAGGATCATAGGAGTTTGCATCTCGGCAGGCGCGCACGACATCTGATCGTCTATCGTGTCGATGCAGACCGCATCCTTGTGCTCAGGGTTCTTCACGACAGCATGGACCTGTCGCAGCACGTGCAGAAAGATTAGCGCTTACAGCCCCGCCAACGCGCCCTGCACTTTCGGCAGCCAGCTGAAGAGCGTGAGGCCAACGACGCCGGCCGCCGTCACGATCGAGGCGACGCCGAGCACGCCGACTGTCGCGAGCTTCAGCGTTGCGCTCTTGCGATCGGTGGCGAGGAAATAAAGCTCCAGGATCGCCAGCGGCAGCAGATAACAGGCGTAGCCGATCGCGGTGTCGGTTGGGCCGTTGAGGTCTGAGGTGACGCCGGGGATATCGCCCTGGAAGGCGATGCCGAGCACAGTGTAGCTGACGCGCATGAACCACACCGCGCTCACCACCATGAACGTGCGCAGCGCCCAGCGATGATGCTGGGCGAAATTCCGCTTCAGCGCGAAGCGCACACTGATCCCTGCGAACAGCATGATGAGCAGCGCGTCGATCTGGATGGCGGCGGAGTTGAACGCGCCGAGCCCTGGCCGGACATTGACCATATAGAGCGCGCCGAGGCTGATGATGAAGGCCGTGGCGATGTAGATGCGGCCCGTCCAACGGTGAAATGTCGGCGCGCGCTTGCGCACGGCGGGTACGAATTGCAGCGGCCCGGCGACGTTCATGATCGGCGCCAGCGCCATATGCGAGACGAGCGCGGCATTGCCGGCGATGTCTCCATCGACGAAGCCATTGATGAGCCGGTCGTTCCAGGCCTGCCAATTGGCGACGAGCGCGGTGCCGCCGTAAAAGCCGAGGATGTAAAGCGCGAACAGCCACTGGCCGATCAGCGCGATGGCGAACCAGAGCACGGCGCTGCCCTTCAAGGCGGCGCGCGCGGCTGCATTGAAATCTGGCGCGCGAACCGCAACAGCATCCGTCATCGGCAATCCCTTCGTGCGTCGCGCGAATGCGGCGGCTAACGAGTTGCGATATGCTATTGCCGACTAACGATATGAGCCCATGTTCCAGCGCTTCAAAAACATGATCCTAGGTAACACGCGTGGCTGAGCCGACGACCTCCGCCGGCTACACCAAAGCGCTGCTCGACTTTGCCGTAAGCCAAGGCGCGGACGAAGCGCGCTTGCTGCAGCGGGCTTCGCTGCAGGCTGAGGATTTGGCCGATCAGGACGCGCGCGTGCCGTTCGCGCGCTACATCGCGCTGACGCGTGCGGCGAAGGAGGAAACCGGAAACCCGGCGCTCGCGCTGGAATTTGGCGCGGCGAGCGATTTCCGCAAGTTCTCCGTCGTCGGCCTGATCAGCTATGCGAGCGCAACCATGATCGAAGCGCTGATGCAGCTGAACCGGTACGGCAAGCTGGTGGTGGAGCTTGAAGGGCTGGGCGACGGCCCGCGGTTTTCGCTCTCGTCCGAGAACGGCCAGCGCTGGATGGACGATCGCCGCGCCAACCCGAACGATTTCTACGAACTCACGGAATCAACCTGGTCGCGCTTCATCGTCCGCGCGCGCGAGGATTTTCCGGAGCACGTCTACGCGCTCGAAGCGCACGTAACGCATCCCGCCCCCGCCTATCGCGCGCGCTACGAAGAGCTGTGGCAGGTGCCGGTGACGTTCAACAGCCACCGCAACGCTATCCGCAGCAATCCAGAGTGGGAGCGCGTGCATATCCAGCCGGACAATCGCTACGTGTTCGGCGTTCTGACGGAGCGCGGCGATGCGCTGCTGGAGGAGCTTGAGGCGGCGCG
>CAZZFE010000029.1:0-47907 GCA_964653495.1 uncultured Terricaulis sp.
CGCCGCGCTCTTCGGCGCCCAGCCCGACTATGCGCCCGGCCTCTTCGCGCACTTCCATTACGTGCTGTCGCTCGGCGCCGTGTTCGCGATCTTCGCGGGCTTCTTCTACTGGATCCCGAAGATGAGCGGCTATCGCTACAACGGCTTCCTGGCCGGCCTGCAATTCTGGGTCATGTTCGTTGGCGTGAACGTCATCTTCTTCCCGCAGCACTTCCTGGGTCTGCAGGGGATGCCGCGTCGCTACGTCGATTATCCAGACGCCTACGCGCACTGGAACATGATCTCGTCGATCGGCTACGCGATCACAGCCGTCGGCGTGCTGATCTTCCTGATCACGCTGGTCGAGATGTTCATCGTCAAGCGCAAGGCGGGCGACAATCCGTGGGGCGAAGGCGCCACCACGCTCGAGTGGACACTGTCTTCGCCGCCGCCCTTCCACCAATTCAGCGAATTGCCGGTGATCAAGCCGGACACGCATCACTGAGGTTGGAGTGATCGGGAAGAAACCCTCCCGTCGTCAGAAAACGCCGCAAGAGGCCAAGCGCCTCTCGCTGTCGCGCGACCGCCGCTCGGACTATGGCAACAACGACAAGGCCGCGCGCAAAGCCGTGCCGCGCTTGAAAGCGGCCTCCACGCGCGCTGGGCGTCATGGCGTCAAGCAAGCGCTTTCAGTTGGCGGCGCCGAATTCGCTGAGCGCGACGAAGTCCGCGTGCTGAAGTCCAACAACAAGTCTGCTCGCCCCGTGAAGCAAAAGTCGCCGGGTGCCACGTTGGCGGAAACGATCGAGCGCAAGCTGCGGCGGAGAGAGGCGCGTGTTGGCGGCAAAGCCAAACGAGCCGTAAAGGTGCGCTCCGGTGGTTGATATTTCCGCCACCCCGCGCGCCGCGAGCGCAAGCGACTACATCGCGCTTCTGAAGCCGCGAGTGATGTCGCTTGTCGTGTTCACGGGGCTCGTCGGCTACGTGGCCGCGCCTGGGCATGGCGATGCCGTGCTGGGCTTCGCGGCGATCCTGGCGATCGCGGTGGCCGCTGGCGCGTCCGGTGCGCTCAACATGTGGTTCGATGCGGACATCGACGCAGTAATGACGCGCACGCGCACGCGGCCGATCCCGGCAGGGCGCGTCGACGCGGAAGAAGCATTGATGCTGGGGCTGACGCTCTCGGCGCTTTCGGTGGTGACGATGTGGCTCGCGGGCGGTTGGCTCGCGGCGGCGCTGCTTGCGTTCACGATCTTCTTCTACGCCGTCGTCTACACGATGTGGCTGAAGCGCTCGACGCCGCAGAATATCGTCATCGGCGGTCTCGCTGGCGCATTGCCGCCGGCGATCGCGTGGGCGGCGAAGACGGGCGGTCTCTCCATCGATCCACTGCTGATGGTGGCGCTCATCTTCTTCTGGACGCCGCCGCACTTCTGGGCGCTCTCCTTGCTCAAGAAAGACGATTACGCCGCCGCCAAAGTGCCGATGCTGCCGGTGACGCACGGCGCGAAGGCGACGCGTCTGCAAATCCTGCTTTATTCGCTGTTGCTCGCGCCGCTCGGCATGGCGCCGGTGCTGACCGGGCTTGGCGGCGTTGCCTACGGCACGGTCGCGGCGATTGGTGGCGCGGTGTTTGTCTATCTCGCGGTCCGCATCTGGCGCTCGCGCGCGGGCGAGGGGCTGCTGGGCGAGGACAAGCCGGCGATGCACATGTTCGGCTTCTCGATCGCCTACCTGTTCGTGCTGTTCGCGGCGCTGCTCGTTGAACACGGGATCGGCGCATGAACGAGACCGTCCAACTCACGCCGGAACAGCTCCGCGCCCGCAAGCGCCGCAACGTGATGCTGGCGCTCTCGGTCGCGGCGTTCATGGTGTTGGTGTTCCTGATCACCGTGTCGCGTGTCGGCGGTGCGATCATGGAGCGCTCGCTGTGAGCGCGCCGCAACGCCCTGACAGCAAGCGCATGGCGCGGACCGCGGGCATCGTCGTCGCCGCGGTGATCGGCATGACGGGCATGGCCTTCGCCGCCGTGCCGCTCTACGACATCTTCTGCAAAGTGACCGGTTATGGCGGCACCACGCAGCAAGCGAGCGCTGCGGCAAGCCGTGTGCTCGACCGCACGATCCAAATCCGGTTCGACTCCAACGTCGCCCAGGACGTGCCGTTCGAGTTCACGCCAGCGCAAACCGAGACCATCCGCATCGGCGAGACGGGGCTTGCGTTTTACCGCGTGAAGAACACCTCCGATCAGCCGGTGACGGCGATCGCCTCCTACAATGTCGCCCCGCACATCGCCGGGCAGTATTTCCAGAAGCTCGAATGCTTCTGCTTCCAAGAACAGACCCTGGCGCCGGGCGCGGAGCTTGAGCTGCCGGTCGTGTTCTTTGTCGATCCCGAAATTGCGTCCAATCCCGACACGGCGGAGGTCAGCACGGTCACGCTGTCCTACACCTTCTTCCGGTCGGCGGCGGAGGCGAACGCGGCGCTTACGCAATAAGCCCGCGCTTGGCGTTTCGTCCGTGGCTTTGCTAAGCCTCGGGCGCTGATTTGGAAGGAAGAGGGCGATGGCGCACGGCAGCGACGTCAAGCACGACTATCACTTGGTGAACCCGAGCCCGTGGCCGTTCGTGGCCTCGATCGGCGCGTTTATCGCCGCCATCGGCGCGGTCGTGCTCTGGAAAGGGCTCTCGGCGGACGAGAACAATTTCTTCCTCGGCAAAGGCCATTGGACGCTCTTCACCATCGGCTCGGTGATCCTGATCCTGACCTGCATCGGCTGGTGGGGCGATGTGATCAAGGAAAGCAAGGCGGGCGATCACACCCCGGTTGTCGATATCGGCCTCCGCTACGGCATGATCCTCTTCATCGCTTCGGAAGTGATGTTCTTCGTCGCCTGGTTCTGGATGTTCTTCGAATTGGCGATCTTCCACGAGCACCGCGCCGCTTGGCAGGTGCCGACATGGGACGAAGCGACGGCCTCCGCTTGGGCCAACTGGCCGCCGCCGCACGTCGAGACGTTTGATCCGTTCCACCTGCCGCTGATCAACACGCTGATCCTGCTGCTCTCGGGCACGACGGTGACGTGGGCGCACCACGCGCTGCAGGTCGGTGACCGTAAGGGCGCGCGCAACGGCTTGATCCTCACCGTGCTGTTGGGCTGCTTGTTCACGTGGGTGCAGTTCGCGATCGAATATCCGGCGGCAGGCTTCGCCTTCGGCAATTCGGGCGGTGAGCATCCGGTGACGATCGCCAACGTCTATGGCGCGTCGTTCTTCATGGCGACGGGCTTCCACGGCGCACACGTCATCATCGGGACCATCTTCCTGGCGGTGTGCTTGCTGCGATTGCTGGCGGGCCAGTTCACGCCGCAAAAGCATTTCGGCCTCGAAGCCGCGGCTTGGTACTGGCACTTTGTGGACGTGGTGTGGCTCTTCCTCTTCACGTTCGTGTACGTCACGCCGTACCTGACGATGCAATAAATGTGCTCTCGTCATCCCGGACGCGCGTGAGCGCGATCCGGGACCTAGGGCAAACGCTCAGTGCTTCGATCTTCCTGGGTCCCGGCTCTGCCTTCGGTCGGCCGGGATGACGGAAGGAGAAAGCGAGCGAATGAGCTCAGCTCCATCAGCTTTCCTCGCCGGTCTGCGTTCGCGCTGCCCGCAATGCGGCGAGGGGCCGGTGTTCTCTGGCTATCTCAAATTCGCGGAACGCTGCCGCGCTTGCGGCGCTGATTTCACCAAAGCCGATGCTGGCGATGGGCCGGCGGTGTTCATCATCCTGATCGTCGGCGCCATCGTGACGCCGCTGCTGATCATCCTGCAGTTCGGCTTCGATCTGCCGGGCTGGATCGCGCTTACGCTCACGCTCGTCGCCGCCGTGCTGCTCTGTCTCGCGCTGCTGCCGCCGTTCAAGGCGATTTTGTTCGCGCTGCAATGGAAGCACAAAGCCAGCGAAGCGACGCACAAGGATCTCGAATGAGACTCCAGAAAGCAGAAATCAGAAATCAGAAGCGGCGGCTTGGGGCGTCGCGCGCGCTGTTTTGCGTTGCGCATTCTGATTTCTGGCTTCTGATTTCTGCTTTCCTCCCGCGAAGCGAGCCGACATGATCCGTTTCCGCCCGCTGCCGCTGATGACGCTGCTGACGCTCGTGTCGCTCGCGGTGCTGATCTCGCTTGGGCGCTGGCAGTGGGAGAAATACGATCTGAAGCTCGCGGCGGCCTCGGCGCCCGTGCCAGAGATGACGATCGCCAATTACCAGCCGCTCGAGACCGGACTGCAATTCGTCTACGGCATCCGCCCTGACACGCGCGAGCAGGGCTGGCGCGTGCTGGCGCCGGTGCAATACGGCGACGAGATCGTTTTCGTCGATTCCGATTTCATCGCCGGCGTCGACGCGCCTTCGGCAAACGAGGTGCGGGTGCCGGCTTCGCTGCGTTATGGCGAAGCCATCCGCGGCGCCTCGATCCGTCCAGAGCCGCCCGCGCCGCTGACGCTGCCGCCGCGGCCGTTGCAACGGCTGTGGTTCGCGATCGATTTGCCGGCCATGGGCCGGAACGCCGGCGCCGAACACGTCGCGGACTATTACATCGCCGGCGCTTATGTGGGCGAAGACGGCCGCGCCGCGCGCAATCCGTTCGCGCTCGCGCCCGGCGCCGACGCGCTGCCGCCAGCGCGACACCTCGGATACGCGCTGACGTGGTATGGGCTCGCGATCGTGCTGCTGGTGATCTATTTCGCGTACCATATGAGCGTGAAGCGGCTCACCCTCGCGCCGCCACGGCCGCCTGAGGATTGATGCGCTACATCTCAACACGCGGACAGGCGCCGCCTGTCGGATTTCTCGACGCCGTGCTCGCAGGGCTCGCGCCCGATGGCGGGCTCTATGTGCCGGAGAGCTGGCCGGCGGTGTTCAAGAACGACTTTGCGCAGTCGCTCGCCGCGACGGGCCACTATTCCAGTGCGGCGATGGCGACGCTGTGGGCCTTCTCGGGCGACAGCATCGGCAAGGACGCCGCCGAGCTCGTGAACAAGGCCTACATCGACGCGCCCGCGCCAGGTGAAACGCAATGGCGTGCGAAATGGCCGGAAACCGTCACACCACTCGCGCACATCGGCCCTGGCGACTGGATTCTCGAACTTTTCCACGGGCCGTCGCTCTCGTTCAAAGACGTGGCGATGCAGCTGATCGGGCCGCTGTTTGATTATGCGCTCGCGCAGCGCGATCAGAAGCTCAGCGTCGTGTGCGCCACATCCGGCGATACGGGCGGCGCGGCGGTTGAGGCGATCAAGGGCAGTGCGCGCAGCGATCTCTTCGTGCTTATGCCCAAGGGCCGCGTCTCCGACGTGCAGAAGCGCTTCATGACCGCGTCGGGCGCAACGAACGTCCACGCGATCGACATCGAGGGCGATTTCGATGCGTGCCAGGCGATCGTGAAGGCGTTGTTCGCCGATCGCGATTTCTCAACGCGCGCGCGGCTCTCGGGCGTCAACTCGATCAATTGGGCGCGCATCGTTGCGCAGTCCGTGTACTTCCACGTGTCCGCGAACATCCTCTCTGCGCCTGGCCCAGTGAACTACATCGTGCCGACTGGCAACTTTGGCGACGCGTTCTCCGGATTCGTCGCCAAGATGTGCGGCGCGCCAATAGGCAAGATCGTCATGGCGACGAACGCCAACGACATTCTCGCCCGCGCGCTGAAAACTGGCCGCTACGAACGCGCCGCGCAATCGCACGCGACGCTTTCGCCGGCGATGGACATCCAGTTCGCCAGCAATTTCGAGCGCATTCTGTTTGAAGCGGTTGGGCGTGACGGCGCGGTGGTGCAGCGCCTCTACGATCAGTTCGCGCAATCGGGAGGCTTCGACATTCCCGCACCCGCGCTCGCCTTCCTGCGCGAGCATTTCGATGCGGCCGCTGTAAGCGACGAAGAAACTCAGGACTGGATGCGGGACCGCTGGAACGATGGCCATTTCGGCTATCTCGCGTGCCCGCACACCGCCGTTGGCTTAGCTGCGCGCTCCAAGCTCGAAGCGCCGATAGGTGCGCCGCTCATTACACTCGCGACGGCCCATCCCGCCAAATTCCCGGACACGGTGGAGCAGGCGACAGGCGTACGCCCGCCACTGCCCGCCAAGTGCGCCGATCTCTTCGACCGCCCCGAGCGCGTCGACACGCTTCCCGCGGACGCGGAAGCCGTGAAACGCTTCATTCGTGAGCGGAGCCGGGCGTGGAGCTAGAACTCCACACCCTGCCCAACGGCGTGCGCGTGGCGCTGGATCCGATGCCGGGCATCGGCACGGCGGCGTTGGGCGTGTGGCAGCGCGTCGGTGCACGCTGGGAGCCGGCTGCGATCAATGGCGTCGCGCACCTGTTCGAGCACATGGCGTTCAAGGGCGCGGGGCCGCGCGATGCGCGCAAGTTCGCCGAGGATATCGAGAATGTCGGCGGCGTGATGAACGCGGCGACGAGCTATGAGCGCACGTCGTACTACGCACGCGTGCTGGCCGAACACGCGCCGTTTGCGCTCGACATGATTGCCGACATCCTGCTCGCGCCGCACTGGAACGCGGACGATCTGGAGAAGGAGAAGGGCGTCGTCGCGCAGGAGCGTGGCGAGGCGTTCGATGTGCCGGACGATCGCGTGTTCGAGCTGCACCAGGCTGCACTCTATCCGAACCAGCCGCTCGGGCGCCCTGTGCTGGGCGAAGAGAGCACCCTGGCGAACGTCAGCGTCGAGACGCTGGAGGCATTCCGCCACGCGCACATGTCACCGGAGCGTGTGATCGTCTCGATCGCCGGCGCCTACGATCGCGCCGCGTTCCTGGAAGCAGCTGAGCGCCGCTTTGGAAGCATCGCGGCCAAGCCGGCGCAGGAACGCGCGCCCGCGCAAGCGTTCGCCGGCGAAGCGCGCGAGATGCGCAAGCTGGAGCAGGCGCATGTCGTGTTTTCGTGGCCGGCGCCGGCGGCAGGGTCGCCGGATGGTTTCGCGGCGCGTTTGCTTGCTGAAATCTTCGGCGGCGGGATGGCGTCGCGGCTGTTCCAAGAAGTCCGCGAGACGCGAGGGCTCGTCTACACAATTGATAGCTTCCTCGACACTTACGAGGACGATGGCCGCCTTGCCGTTTATGCTGGCTGCAACGCCGGCAATGCGCGCGCGGTGGCTGAGATCGTGCGCGCTGAACTGGCGGCGATTGCCGACAAAGGCGTGACGCACGAAGAGCTTGCGCGCGCCAAGGCGATCGCGCGGGCGCAATTGCTGATGGGGCTCGAGGCGCCGTCCTCGCGCGCCGGCGCGCGTGCGGCGCAGGCGTTTCTCTACGGTCGTCTCATACCGGACGCGGAGATCGTCTCGCGCATCGAAGCTGTGACCCCAGAAGCGCTGCAGGCGCTCGCGGCGACGGCGCTTCGCGGGCCGGGTTGCGTTTCCGTAATCGGCCCGAAGGCGGGGCATGGCGTCGTCGAGGCGTTTCAGGCACAGTGAGCGCGCATGGTTCTGATGCGCAGAGACGAATCGGGTGCGCGCCGCGTCGACGGGCAGGGCGTGTATCTGCGCGCGCCTGAACTGCGCGATTATCAGGATTGGGCCGATCTCCGCGAAGCCAGCCGCGCTTATCTGACGCCGTGGGAGCCGACCTGGGGCGCCGACGAGCTCTCGCGCGGCTCCTATCGCTACAAACTGCGCCGCTACACTGAAGATGCGCGCGACGATCGCGCTTATGCGTTCTTCGTGTTCCGGCAAGATGACGAACAACTCGTCGGCGGTGTGACGTTGTCGAACGTCCGCCGCGGCGTCGCGCAAATGGCGTCGTGCGGCTATTGGATGGCGCAGGAATTTTCGGGGCGCGGCTACATCACCGCCGCCGTGTGCGCTGTGGTGGCTTATGCGTTCGATGACGTGGGTCTGCACCGTGTCGAGGCGGCGTGCCAGCCGGACAATCTGCCGTCCAAGCGCGTGCTGGAGAAGGCCGGCTTCACGCTCGAGGGCGAGGCCAAGGCCTATCTCAAGATCAACGGCGCCTGGCGCGATCATCTGCTCTGGGGCTTGCACAAGCCGGGCTGACGCCCGCGCTCGCGCGCCGAGCCTCGCGGTGCTAAACTCACACATCGCGCCCAATGGCGCTTCAAGCCTCCGGCGCATCACCCAACGCCACCTCGTCCGCGCGCGTGCGCGGCGCTGTGGCCCGCGCAAGGAGCTTTCCATGAAAGTCCGTGAAGCCATGCATCGCGGTGTGACTTGGGCCGATCCCACCACGCCCGTCGTCGAGATCGCGCATATGATGCGCAGCCTCGATGTCGGCGCCATTCCGATCGGCGAGAACGATCGCCTCGTCGGCATCGTCACTGATCGCGACATCATCTGCCGCGGCGTCGCCAATCAGCGCGATCTCTCCAAGCTCAAGGCGCGCGACGTGATGACGGAACACGTCGTCTGGTGCCGCGATGATCAGGAGCTGGCGGAAGCCGCCGAGCTGATGGAGCAACGCAAAGTGCGCCGCCTGCCCGTGATCAACGCGGAGAAGCGCATGGTCGGCATGCTCGCGCTCGGCGACATCTCACAACGCGCGCCGCGGACGATGTCAGGCGAAATCCTGCACGCAGTCAGCGCACATCATTAGTGACTGCAGATTGTGTTTGACAACTAGCGCGCTAGTATGCCGCCTCAAGCGGAGGCTTTTGTGCGCCTTGTTTACGCATGCAGATTTGATGTCCGCTCCTCGCGGGGACTCGACGAGGTCGCGGATAGTTATCGTGACTGGATAACGCGATACTATCGTGACCGCCTTAAGTTGCTCGGGTTTTCGTTTGATCCGAAGCAGCCCGGCGTTTCGACGGTGGTTCCAACCGGACACCAACTCGAAGTAGCCGCAGTTGCCTCCGACGCCGGAAGCGCAATTCGCATTCGGTGGTCTTACCCCGACGACGACGATAAGTGGCTACGTTGGTTCAGCGAAGTTCGCGTTGGGCAGTTTGGCGAGATGTGCGGCGTCGAACATCTCGTTTCCACTGAGTCAGCCGAGTACAACGTGGCTCCGGTACGAGTGCAGTTTGGCTCGCCGCGAGTCGTTCGAGATATTTGCGCTCGAACGCCCGCGCACATCGGCGACATGCAGGTGAAGGCGACGCCGTACTTCCTCAATCAAGGGCAATATGAAGACTTCCTGGCGCTTCTAACGAGTGATTTGCGGCGCTTGCCTGTAGTGGTGTTGTCACCTTACGCGGACGGCGCTCCAAACGTTGTCGATGCCGAGCGACTTGCAAGGAATCTCGCAGGAGTCGCTGTCGTAGTTCCGGTGACCGATCCGGAGGTTGCCTGGGATTTCGCCGACGATTTCGATCGCCAACTATCGTGCTTCAATGGCGCGGCTCGAATATATTGGCCGGGCTTTTCAAGAGAGAGCGATCCTCGAACGCATCGATTGTTTTTCGGCGCGTGGATAGAGGAAGCGGGTGGCGGAGTTGCCAGCAGAGCGATCGAGCGTGCAATCTTTGCTGTAGCGTCGTTTCGCTTTGTTCCTGATCATCGAATTTCAGAGGTTTTCCGGGCTGCCGAAACCGCTGAGCGCCAGAAGCTGCTCGCTGAGAAGAGGGCGGCTGGCGATGACTTTTGGGAGGACTACGAACGCGACTTAGCGCGCCTAGATGAGGCCACTGAAAAGATACGCGAGTTGGAAGCGGAGAACGCCAACTTGCGCTCGAACCAGCAGGTTTTCGTAGCGGGAGTGGTGACCCCGGTCGAAGGCGGCGAAGGAGAAGTGGGCGCGCCGGCGATTTCTTCAGTCCGTGAAGCGGTGCGGTATGCGGACGGTAGGTTGAAGAACGTCGAGTTTCTTCCTTCAGCGCATGAGTCCGCAGACGACAGCCCCTTCCAGCGTCCCTACGACGTTTGGGAGGCGATACGCGATCTCGACGAGATCGTAGATGCTTGGAGAATCCAGCGAGATGCCAAAGGTTCTGGCGGTGATCTAATCCAGCATCTTCGTGCCCGAGGCTGGGGCAAACGCAGCAGTTTGCGAATCTCCGACACTACTCGCGGTAAGTTCCGATCTGACTACGAATTCGAGTACAATGGGCAGAAGCAATTGTTTGAGCCGCACATCACAATCGGCGCGGGCGATCCAAATTCTTGCGCCTCAGTGCACTTCATTTTCGATCAGCAGCGCGAAAAGATTGTGATCGCTCACGTCGGGAAGCACCTTCCCAACACAAAATCTTGACTAAGCCCGCCCCACGTCGCCCATCAGCTGGCCTGGATCGATGCCCAGGCTCTTGATCGCGGCGGACCACTTATCGTCGTGGCTTTCGCCGAAGATGATCGCATCGCTTGGCTCGACGATGAGCCAAGCGTTTTTCTTCAGTTCATCCTCAAGCTGACCGGCGCCCCAGCCTGAATAGCCGAGCGCCAGCACGAAGCGCTGCGGCGCGTGCGCGCCGGCGACGGCTTCGAGCACGTCGCGCGTTGCGGTGAGCGCAATGCCCTCGGTCACACTCTGCGTTGCGCCTTCCGTGGCGAAATCCGGAGAGTGGAGCACGTAACCGCGATCGGGTTGAACTGGCCCGCCATCCATCACAGCGCGCGCGGCGCCTTCGCCGGCGGCGTTGATGCCGAGATGATCGAGCACGTCGGAAACGGTGAGCTCTTCCTTCGGCTTGTTGATCACCAGCCCCATCGCGTGCTCGCCGTCATGCTGGCACATGAAGATCACCGAATGATCGAAGCGGGGATCGCCGATCCCCGGCATGGCCACCAGAAGCTTGCCCGCGAGCGTATCTGTCATGGGCCGATCTTGCCGCGCCGCGCGCTCCACGCAAGAGGGCGCTCGCATAACCGGCTCCGCCTCCCTACATTGGCCTCAAGCGGGAACGCTCAAGAGGGATGAAAACAATGATCAAAGTAGGCGATAAGCTGCCGGAAGCGAGCTTCAACGTGCCGGGGCCAGACGGCATGCAGACGAAGAGCACGGCCGATATTTTTGGCGGCAAGACGGTGGCGCTGTTCGCGGTGCCCGGCGCGTTCACGCCGACATGCTCGGTGAAGCATCTGCCGAGCTTCAAGGAGAAGGGCGCTGAGCTCAAAGCGAAGGGCGTCGATCTGATCGCTTGTACCGCCGTGAACGATCACTTCGTGATGGGCGCGTGGGCGAAGGATCAGGATTGCGCCGACATCACCATGCTGGCCGATGGCTCCGGCGCGTTCGCGAAAGCGATCGGGCTTGATGCGGACTTTTCCAAGTTTGGCATGGGTCTGCGGTCCAAGCGCTATTCAATGATCGTCAAGGACGGCGTGGTACAGGCTCTGAACGTTGAAGAAGGTGGTGAATACAAGGTTTCCAGCGCCGAGCACATGCTCACGCAGCTGTAGGGATTGGGTTCGCGGGATTGGGGATTGGGGCGCCAACAGGCGCAACCTTTCCCTAATCCCTATTCCCCAATCCCTAATCCCGAAGGAGTGACGCAGAATGTTGTCGGTTCCGCTTATCCTCGCCGTGATGGCGTTGTTCCTCGCGTTCAGCGCCATCAAAGTGGTGCCGCAGGGTAGGCAATACACGATCGAGCGGTTCGGCCGTTACACCGGCGCGCTGAAGCCTGGCATTTCGTTCATCGTGCCGTTCGTTGATCGCATCGGCCGGCGCATGTCGATGATGGAAGCAGTGCTCGACGTGCCGCGCCAGGACGTCATCACCAAGGACAACGCCGTCGTCTCGGTGGATGCTGTCGTGTTCATTCAGGTGATCGACGCGGGCCGCGCGGCCTATGAGGTCGAGAACTACAAGCAAGCGATCCTCAATCTCTGCCTCACCAACATCCGCACCGTCGTCGGCTCGATGGATCTCGACGAGGTGCTCTCTCAGCGTGACTCGATAAATGCGCGCCTGCTTGGCGTGATCGACGCCGCGACGACCGCATGGGGCACGAAGGTCATGCGCGTCGAGATCAAGGATCTCGCGCCGCCCGCCGATCTCACGCAAGCGATGGCGCGCCAGATGAAGGCCGAACGCGAACGTCGCGCGCAAATCCTCGAAGCTGAAGGTGACAAGCAAGCCGCGATCCTGCGCGCCGAAGGCGCCAAGCAATCGGCGATCCTCGAAGCCGAAGGCCGCCGCGAAGCAGCCTTCCGCGACGCTGAAGCGCGCGAACGTGAAGCGGAAGCCGAAGCGAAGGCAACCGAATCCGTGTCGGCGGCGATCTCCAAGGGCGACGTCAACGCGATCCGCTACTTCCTCGGTCTGAAATACGTCGAAGCCTTCGGCGAGCTCGCCAACTCGAACCAGCAGCGCACCGTGATCATCCCGGCTGACCTCTCGGGCCTTGCCGGCTTGGTCGAAGGCCTGCGTGCGCTTAACGCGCAAGGCGAGGGGCCGTTTGGCGGCGCCCCACGCACAGCCGTTCCGCCGACGCGATAACCTCAATCCCGCCTCCTCCTCGATGGAGGAGGCGCCGCGAAGCGGCGGAGGAGGTGCGCCCTCGATGTTGCAAGTAGTGCCTCGCGAGGCTCGTTCGTCACCGCTGGCGGGCGCACCTCCTCAGTCAGCGCTTCGCGCTGACAGCTCCTCCATCGAGGAGGAGCGGGCGCAACCTTCTAGCGACCGAGCGTTTCATCAGTTAAAGGTGGTTCCATGGACGCGCTGCTTTCTCTCCTCTCGCTGATCGAGCCGCAGCATTGGCTGATCCTCGGTCTGTTGTTGTTGATCGCCGAGATGGCGAGCGGCACGACCTACCTGCTGTGGCCGGCGGTAGCGGCGTTCGTCACCGCGCTGGCGGCGTATTTCGGCGTCGATAGCGGCATACAGATAGCGATCTTCGCGGTGTTGGTGATCGCGCTCACCTATTGGGGCCGGCCACTGGTGCAGCGGTTCCGCAAGCGCGAGGACCCGACGCTGAACGAGCGCGGTCAGGCGCTGGTTGGCACGCGCGGCATCGTCACCGAGTTCGCGAACGGCGCGGGCTCAGTGAAGCTTGGCGATACGGTGTGGCGCGCGGTGAGCGATGAGGCGCTGACGTCTGGCGAAAGCGTGCAGGTGGCCGCCGTTGATGGCGTGACGCTGACGGTGAAGCGAGCTTAGTCTTGCTTGGACCGCCGGCGCCCTCGCCGGCGTGGTTCCGCTTGCACAGGTGGTGAATGCTGAAACAGAGTCGCCGGCGAGGGCGCCGGCGGTCCAAGAATTAGCGCATCGCCTTGATTGCTTTCCGCGCCAATTCATCAGCGCGGTTGTTCATTTCGTCATCGGCGTGGCCTTTGACCCATTTCCACTCGATCTCGTGCCGATTGGCGGCGGTTTCGAGGGCGGCCCAGAGATCGGCGTTTTTCACGGGCTTCTTGTCGGCGGTTTTCCAGCCGTTCTTCTTCCAGCCGTGAATCCACTTCGTGGCGCCGTCCATTACGTATTTTGAATCGACGTGCAGCTTCACCTTGCTGGGCTTCTTGATGGCGTTGAGCGCTTCGATGGCGCCCATCAACTCCATGCGGTTGTTAGTGGTCTCGCTCTCGCCGCCCGAAAGTTCCTTCTCGTGCTCGCCCAAGCGCAACACAGCGCCCCAGCCGCCGGGGCCCGGGTTTCCGCTGCACGCGCCGTCGGTCCAGATGTGGATGATGCTCATGGCGCTGGTGTAGGCGGATTCGGCGCGTCGCGATCGGGGCGACGGATGAGCCAGGCGAAAAGCGCCGTTAGGCCGCCAAGCGCCATTCCGATCGCCGCGCTGATGACAAACAAAAAACCAGCGGCGGTCGGGTCGAACGCGCCGCCGCCCAAAATTGGCGGCAAAGCAAACAATAAGAATGAAATGGCGAGGCCAACGCACGCGCCTGGGAGGACGTAGATATGTACTCCGTGCCGATGCTGCGCGTAAGCAAAGCGATGCCACATCAACCCGAGTGTGCCGGCGATGGCTACATTGGCGACGAAGCCAAAGAGTAGCCAAAAAAGGAACGTCAATGGCGCGTATGCGATGTTCTGAATTGCTGCGATGAGCGCAACGATTGCCGATGACGCAAGCGACGAGCCCACAAGCGTCAAACCGAGGCTTTTCGTTTTATCCGCCATAGTCGCGCACTCCGAGTGCGCTGCGATGAAACGCTAGTTTGTTGGCGTATTCCAAGGGGTCTTTTGGACGCACGAGCGCGCCTTCGGGCGTCGCGCTCCAATCCGCGAGCCGCGTCGCGAAGAAGCGCAGCGCCGCGCCGCGTGCGAGCAGGGGGAGCGCGTCGCGTTCGGCGCTGGTGAGCGGGCGTACTTTCTCGTAGGCGGCGATCATCGCCTGGCCTTTGGTGAAATTGAAATCGCGCTCGCGCTCGAAGCACCAGGCGTTGAGGCAAACGGCGAGATCGTAAGCGAGGAAATCGGTGCAGGCGAAATAGAAATCGATCACGCCGGAGAGCCGCTCGCCGACGAACATCGCATTGTCCGGAAACAAGTCCGCATGGATGACGCCGCGCGGCAAGCCGCTGGGCCAATGCGGGATCGTGCTGGCGAGATCGCTGGCGATGTCGGCGCCGAGGCCGGGGCGAAGTTCGTCCGCAAGCTTCAAGTTCGGCTCGATTAACGGCGCCCAGCCGCTGGGGCCGAGCGCGTTGCGGCGCTCAATCTCAAAGCCTTCGAGCGCATTGTGCATCCGCGCGAGCGCTTCGCCGATCACCGCGCAATGGCGCACGTTCGGCGCGCGCGGCCAAACGCCGTCGAGAAAGCTGACGATCGCCGCCGGCTTGCCTTTGATATTGGTGATGTGCGCGCCGGCTTTCGTCGGCGCCGGCTGCGGCGCGGGAAAGCCGCGCTCAGCGAGACGCGCCATCACGCCGATGAAGAACGGCAGGTCCGCCGCGGCGACGCGTTTTTCGAACAGAGTGAGGATGTAGCGGCCGCGCGTCGTGCTCAGCGCGAAATTGGTGTTCTCGACGCCCTCGGCGATGCCGTGAAAGCCGGTGGCTTCGCCGAGATCATATTCGGCCAGCAGCTCGTTGAGCTCGGTGTCGGAGAGGTGCGTATAGACGGCCATCAGCGTTGTTCGATGCGCACGACATTCCGTGCTTCGTCAAGATGCACCACCCAATCGGCGCGATGAAAGCCGGCCAGCATGGAGCGGGTGAGGCGCTCATAGTGCATGATGAAGCGATCGAGTGCAGCGCGTTCGTCGGTTTTCAGCGGCCGGCCTAACAGCTTCTCTTCCTGCTCGCCCCGCCAACGGCGGACGATCTCGAAGCTGGGCGCTTGCAGATAGACGAACTTGTCGAAGGCGTCGAAGAACGGCTCGTAGTCGGTTTCGATGAACGCGGTGACGCCTTCTCGCCAGGCTCCCGTCGCGTCCTCGCGCTCAATGGCGTTGAACGGCGGGCTCATCGCCGCCGCAACCGCGCCCATGCACCAGCCGTCGATCAGGATCGCGTCGGCTGGACCTTGGAACGTGGGCCAGGTGGATTCCGGCGCACGATCATCGCGGGCTTTGTCGAAGCGCGGCAGCTCCGTCACCATCGGTGATCCCAAGCGCGCCACGACGCCGCGCGCCATCGAGAGATCGTGCGTGCCCGGCACGCCGCGCGTCGCGAACAGCGGATGCAACGCCGCCGCGAGCTGTTGGCGCTCTTCGTGCGTGAGATACACATCGTCGAGCGAGAAATGCGCGACGCGTGGATGCGCTTCCGCGAAGGCCGCGCACTGAAAGCTCTTGCCCGAACCCTGCGCGCCACCAACGCCGATCAAAGCCGGCCGGTCCGGATGCGCCGCGCGCGCGTCGGCGATCAACTGCGCGAGCAGCGAGGCGATGGCGTTAGTTTGCCCCACGCGCCGGGCCGATCGTGGCGACGACGTCCGCGATGCTGAGCGTGAACACGCCGGCGCCTTGCGTCTCAGACGCTTCGCGCCATGTCCGGTAGCCGTCTTCGAAATGCGGCGGCGTCGGAACGCCCGTAAAGAGCAACGTGTCCACCGATTGGCTGAGCGCGCGTGAATCGAAGGGCAAATGGTCGGCGACGAGCGGGGGCTGCGTCGCATCGGCGAACATCCAGAGAAGACCAATATGGATTGCGGTCTGGCCGCCGTAGGGCTCAACGCGGCCAACAACCAGCCGCGAACCGGGTGAGCCTTTTATGCTCCAGACTTGGCCGACGGCGAACGCAGGTTGCTCACCAGCTTGCGCGTCGAGGCTGATCAGACAAAGTATCGAGGCCAGCGCAACGCGACGACCAACTAGCATCACGCATTCTCCATCAGCACGCGCGGCAGCTTGAAGGTCACGCCTTCCTCGGTGACGACGATCTCTTCCACGCGCGCGTCGAAGCGCGCGGCGATGGCGGAGACGAGGTCTTCGACCAAATCCTCCGGCGCGCTGGCGCCCGCGGTGATGCCGACAGCGCGCACGCCATCGAGCCAAGTCCAATCCACGTCATCGGCGGAATTCACCAGCCGCGCATCGCGCGCGCCGGCGCGTTTGGCGACCTCGACCAGCCGCACCGAGTTGGAGCTCTTGGGCGAGCCGATCACGAACACGAATTCCGCGCGCTCGGCGAGCGTCTTCACGGCGTCCTGACGGTTCGTGGTCGCGTAGCAGATGTCTTCCTTGTGCGGCGCGCTCATCGACGGGAAGCGCCGCTGCAGCACGCCGACGATCTCGGCTGTGTCGTCCACAGAGAGCGTGGTCTGCGTGACGAAGGCGAGCTTTGAAGGATCGCGCGGCGTGAAGGCTTCGGCTTCCTCAACGGTCTCGATCAGCGAGATGGCCTCACCTGGCAGCTGGCCCATGGTGCCGATCACCTCCGGGTGGCCAGCGTGACCAATCAGCACGATCTCGCGGCCAGCCTCGAAATGGCGCTCAGCCTCGACGTGGACTTTCGACACCAGCGGGCAGGTGGCGTCGACATAGATCATCTCCCGGCGCTTGGCCTCGGCCGGCACCGCTTTCGGCACGCCGTGGGCGGAGAAGATCACCGGCCGGTCCGGCGGGCACTCGTCCAATTCCTCGACGAAAACGGCCCCCAGCCGCTCCAGCCGCTCCACCACGTGCTTGTTGTGGACAATCTCGTGGCGGACATAGACCGGCGGCCCCCATTTCCCGATCGCCCGCTCGACGATCTGGATGGCACGGTCGACCCCGGCGCAGAACCCGCGGGGGGCGGCCAGATAGACAGAAAGGGGCGTTTTTGGCGGGGCGGACATGGTGCTCCGTCTAAAGCCGGGGGTATCCGGCGGGGCGGTTGCGCGTGGGGCGCCCGGGCTTGTTGCGGCCCGGAGGGGCGCAAGCTATCACGCCGGACCGATATAAGCCGCCCGAGCGGGGTGGAAAGCCCGGCAATCGCCGCAGCCTCCGCCTTCTGGCCGCCAGAATCGTGAAGCCAGTTAGGGTGTCAGGGGTGAGCATGAAAATTCGGTCCGCAATTCTTGCGCTGAGCGCTGGCTTTCTCGCTGCCTGCTCCACGGGCAGCAGCAACGATGTGTACGAGCTTCCGGGCGGCGTGACGCCGGAAGAGGAGAACCAGCAGGTCGAGGCGCCGAATTGGGTTGAGCGCATGCTCGGCCAGGACGATCGCCCCAACGCCGGCCCGTGCCCGCTGACGGCTGTGCTCTATGACAATTCGCGCCTGGTGGCGTTCGATGCGCCTGGCGTGGAGCGCTACGCCAGCATCACCCACACCGGCGAGATGACGGGCGTGCGCAGCCTCTGCCGCTACGTGGACGCCAACCCGATCACCATGCGCATGGAAGTCGACATGGCGTTCGGCCGTGGCCCGGCTTCGACCACCGATCGCCAGACCTATCGCTATTGGGTCGCCGTCGCCCGCCGTGGCCGCGCGCCGATCGAGAAGGTCTATTTCGACGTCGATGTGCGCTTCCCGCGCGGCGCGTCGGTTGTGACGCACACCGAGGAAATCGAGCGCATCGAGATCCCGCGCGCCAACAACGAAGTGTCGGGTGAGAATTTCGAGGTCCTGGTCGGCTTTGAGCTGACGCCGGAGCAGCTCCAGTTCAACCGCGACGGCAAACGCTTCCGCGTCGACGCCGGCTCTGATCCGAGCGAGTAACTCCTCCCCCGCATGCGGGGGAGGTCCGACTCCCGCGAAAGCGGGAGGAGGGGAGGGGGCAATCGCCACTTTCCCCCTCCGTCTCGCGCTACGCGCGCGACACCTCCCCCGAAGCGGGGGAGGAGCTAGTCAGCGGCAACGCTTGACCAAACTCCCCGCAAACCCCATCCCGCCCCCATGAAAGACCTCGCCCAGCAACTGACCGACGCCAATGCCACTGTGTTTTCCGCACAGGGCCTGGAAACGCGTCACGCCGATGTGCGCCGGTCGGACCGGCCGGACTTGGGCGAATTCCAGTGCAATGGTGCGCTCGCCGCGGCGAAGGCTGCCGGGAAGAAGCCGCAAGAGATCGCGCAAGCCGTCGCCGGTGCGTGGAGCGCGACGGAATTGGCGCCGGCGCCGAGCATCGCCGGGCCGGGGTTTTTGAATTTCAACGTGACGCCGGGCGCGCTGTCCAAGCGTGCGCAGACGATCGCGGACGACGCTCGCGCCGGCGCGAACATCGTCGCGCAGAAGCGGCGCGTCGTTGTCGATTATGGCGGCCCGAACGTCGCCAAGGGCATGCACGTAGGGCACCTGCGTGCGTCCATCATCGGCGAGAGCATCAAGCGCATCTATCGCTTCCGCGGCGATGAGGTGTGGGGCGACGCGCATTTTGGCGATTGGGGCTTCCAGATGGGCCTGGTGATCTGTGCGTTGGAAGATGAGCTTGGCGGTTTCGATGACGCGAAAATCGCCGCGCGGCTGAAAACGCTGACGCTGGAGCATCTCGAAGGCATGTATCCCGCCGCCGCAGCGAAGGCGCGCGAAGACGTGCCGTTCCGCGATCGCGCGCGGAAGGCGACAGCAGCGCTGCAGAACGGCGCTGAGCCACACCGCACGATCTGGCGCGCGATGCGCGATGTGTCGATGGCGGCGCAGAAGCGCGACTTTCACGCGCTCGGCGTCGATTTCGATCTCTGGCTCGGCGAGAGTGATGCTGATCCGCTGATCCCCGAGATGATCAAGGACATGGAGTCCAAAGGGCTCCTCGAAGAAGATCAGGGCGCGCGCATTCTGCGCGTTGCGAAGCCAGGCGAGACGAAAAAGAAGAAGCTCGATGACGGAAGCGTCGTTGAGGTCGAAAGCCCCGATCCGTTGCTGGTGGTGTCGAGCGAAGGCTCGGCCATGTATGGCACCACAGATGTGGCGACGATCGTGCAGCGCGTGCGCGATCAGAAGCCGGAGCTGATGCTTTACGTCGTCGATCAGCGCCAGGCCGACCATTTCGAGCAAGTCTATCGCGCCGCCGCGCGCGCGGGCTACGCGCCGCGCGAAGCCATGGAGCATATCGGCTTCGGCACCATGAACGGCGAGGACGGCAAGCCGTTCAAAACCCGCGCCGGCGGCGTGCTGAAGCTGCAGGACCTCATCGGCCAAGCCGAAGAGAAAGCCCGTGCGCGTCTGCGCGAGGCCGACATCGGCGCGGATTTCTCGGCCGACGAGTTTGAGGATGTCGCGCACAAGGTGGCGATCGCTGCGATCAAGTTCGCCGATCTCTCGAACTTCCGCGGCACGTCCTACAAGTTCGATCTCGATCGCTTCATGAGCTTTGAGGGTAAGACTGGCCCGTACCTTCAGTACCAAGCCATCCGCATCAAAAGCGTGCTGCGGAAGGCCGAAGGCGAGGGCGCGAAACCCGGCGCGATCGCGATCGAACACGACGCGGAGCGCACATTAGCGCTGGCGCTCGATGGTTTCGACGCGGCGCTGACGCTCGCCTACGACAAGCGCGCACCGCATTTCCTGGCGGAGCACGCGTTCACCTTGGCGCAGTCGTTCTCTGGCTTTTACCAGCACTGCCCGATCATGCAGGCCGAAGGGGTGGTGCGTGCGTCGCGTTTGGCGCTGGCGAGCGCGACGTTGAAGCAGCTGACGCTGACGCTGGAGTTGCTCGGCATCGAGGTGCCGGAGCGGATGTAGGCGGAACGCGCATTGCGCGCTCCGCCGTCACATCAGAGCTGGTTATAATCCCGCACCGCGAACGTATCGCACTGGCGCGGATCGCCTGAATCGAAGCCACGGCGGAACCAGGACATGCGCTGCGCGCTAGTGCCGTGCGTGAATTCGTTCGGGTTCACCATGCCGCTTGAATTGCGCTGCAGCGTGTCGTCGCCGATTTGGTGGGCGGCGTTCAAAGCTTCACGCAAATCCGCATCGTCGATCGAAAGATCGGCGCGTTCCTGGTGGCCCCACACGCCGGCGAAGCAATCGGCTTGCAGCTCAACGCGCACGGAGGTTTGGTTCTGGTTCTCGCCCGGCAATTGATGCTGCGTCGCGCCGATCAAGTTCTGCACGTGGTGGCCGACTTCATGGGCGATCACATAAGCCTGCGCGAAATCGCCGGGCGCGCTCAAGCGGCTCGCCATCACGTCGTAAAAGGTTGGGTCGATGTAGAGTTGATTGTCGCCCGGGCAATAGAACGGGCCGACGGAGGAGGGCGCGTTGCCGCACGCGGTCGATACCTGCTCGCCGAACACGACGAGCGTCGGTTCCTGATACGCGCCGGGCGCCGCGCCGCCATAGCTCGGCATGCGGCCTTGTTGGAATTGCGCATTCCAAACGTCTTCGGTTGAGCCGAGAACAGCGCGCGAGAAATCGCAAGCTTGCGCATGCGCTTCGCAAACAGCGCCGGAGGTCGAGACCGCGCTCTGACCAGGCGTGATGCCGAACAGCGAACCGAACACCATGTTCTTGATGCCGGCCGGTGCGAAGAACCACACGCCCGCGAGCACGAGCCCAACGAGAATGATGCCGCGGAAGCCAAGCCGGCGCAGCAGGCCGAGCGCCGCGCCCGCGCCAACACCGCCGCCGCCTCCACCACCACCACGGCCAGTGCCGCGATCCTGGAAATTGTCGGAACGGCGTTGGTTGTCGATGCGCATGGAAGTTGTCCTCCTCACCCCTCGGAGAGGAGTTTTAGACGCGGGAGCGTTCACGCGCCACAATCATTGCGGCGCATCGCACTCCTTCGTCATTCCGGGGCTTCGCGTAGCGAAGAACCCGGAACCCAGGGGTCGTAGAGCTGTGCGTTTGCCCCTGGGTCCCGGATCACGCTCCGCGTGTCCGGGATGACGGCGCAGTGAGCGCCGGCGCCTCATCATCCACCGCGAACAAATCCTGCTGATCGCCGAAGTCCAGCGGGCGGCGGAACTGGGCGCGGTCGAGATCGAGGCGTGGCTTATCGAGCCCGAACTTGCGCACGGCGCGCGCGAAGCGGTCGGCGATCAGCTTCGCGTACGGGCCTTCGCCTTTTTGACGCTTGCCCCATTCCGGATCGTAGTCGCGCCCGCCGCGCATCTGGCGCACCAGCGACATCACCCGCGTTGCGCGATCGGGAAACTTCTCGTTGAGCCATTCGCGGAAGAGATCCTTGATCTCCAGCGGCAGCCGCAAGATCACATAGCCTGCGGCGCTCGCGCCGGCTTTCGACGCTTCTTCGAGAATGTTCTCGATCTCGCTGTCATTGATGCCGGGCACGATGGGCGCGACCATCGCTGTTGTCGGCACGCCGACTTCGGCGAGGCGGCGGATCGTTTCGATGCGCCGATGCGGCGCCGCCGCACGCGGTTCCATCACGCGCGAAATGCGGCGGTCGAGCGTCGTCACCGAAATCGCCGCTTTCACAAGCCCGCGCGCCGCAAGCTTTTCGAGGATGTCGAGATCGCGCACGACGAGCTGCGACTTGGTGATCAACGCCACCGGATGGCGCCAGCGCAGCATCACCTCCAGCAGCGCGCGCGTAATGCCATAGCCGCGCTCGATCGGCTGATAGATGTCGGTGACGCCGCCGAGCATGATCGTCTTCGGCTGATAGTTCGGGTTCGCAAACTCGCGCTCGAGCAATTCCGGCGCGTTTGGCTTCACGAACAGGCGCGTCTCGAAATCGAGGCCGGGTGAGAGGCCGACATAGGCGTGGTTCGGGCGCGCGTAGCAATAGACGCAGCCATGCTCGCAGCCGCGATACGGGTTGATCGACTGATCGAAGCTGATGTCCGGGCTCTGGTTTCGGCTGATGATCGACTTGGCCAGCTCGGGCGTGACGATCGTTTCCAGCCGCACGATCTCGTCCGACGCCCAGCCGTCATCGAAGGCTTCGCGCGCAAGCCGCTCGTACCGGCCGCTCGCATTGCTGCGCGCGCCCCGGCCATGGAGGTTGGGGAGGAGCATGGTCCAAGGACTATAGTCCTAAAAGGGGGAACAAAACAAGAACTGTGTGAGCAAAAAATAGGGGCGGCTCCAGCGGGGCCGCCCTTATCCGTTTTGGCTTTGCATGGGAGGCTCAGGCCACCATCTGCGCCGCTTGGCTCATCACCGTCCACGCCATTGGCGCAAACACCGCAGCCGCCGCGATCAAGCTGTAGAACTTCGTCATTTCCCGCTCCATGTCTCGTTCGGATCACCTTGATCCGATGAAGAGAACCTATGTCGGCTTAGGCCGTATCGCCGTGACGTTGGTCACGTGGTACGCGCCATGCTCGGGCAGGGACGAAGATGGCTGGATCGACGATTGCGATAGCGCTCGAGGGCGCGGAGCTCAGGGTTAATGTGGGCGAGCATGCTTGGGAGAAGCACCCCGAGCATCCAACGCGCTTGCGCGTCGATCTCGTCCTGACGTTCGACTACGCGACCTATCACGACCAGCCCGGCGGCTACGTGAACTACGATCCGCTGCGCAATTTCCTGAAGGCGCTCGAAGGCAAGCCGCACGTGGCCAAGCTTGAGACGCTGTCGAAGCAAATCCTTGCCGCCGCGTTTTCCATGACGCCGGCGACGCGCGTGCGGCTGCACCTCTGCAAGCCGGACATCTTCCCGGAAATGGAGGGCGTTGGCGTGATCGCCGATGTCGCGCGCGAGGATTTCGCGTGAGCAAGGGCGACGTCCTTGTCACTGGCGCCGGCAAGCGCGTGGGCGCGGCGATCGCCAAGCGCTTGGCCGCGGACGGATGGTTTATCTGGGTTCACCACAATGCCTCGCACAGCGAGGCGGAAGCGGTGGTGAAAGCGATCGTCGCGGCCGGCGGGCGCGCGGAAACGGTGCGCGCGAACCTTTCGAGCGAAGCGGAAATCGACGCCATGGCTGCGAAACTCGCGGCGCGTGGCGATTGGGTCGGCCTGGTGAACAGCGCCGCGACCTTCGTCGAGGATCGCATCGAAAGCTTTGCGTTCGAGGCGGCGGGCAAACAGATCGCACTCAATCTGATCGCCCCGGTTTACCTTGCGCGCAAACTGGCGGCGCAAGGGACGCGCGGCTTTGTGGTGAACATCGCCGACCAGAAAGTGCTTAACCCCAATCCGGATTTTCTTTCTTACACGCTCTCCAAGCTCGGCCTCGCGCATGCGACCAGCACGCTCGCCATGGCGCTTGCGCCGAATGTGCGCGTGAACTGCGTCGCGCCGGGCCTGATGCTGCATAGCGGCGAGCAGACGGATGAGAATTTCGCCCGCGTCCACGATCAGAACCTGACCGGGAAGGGCACGCAGCCGGAAGACGTGGCTAACGCCATCGCGTTTCTCGCCGGCGCCGACAATATCACCGGTGCGTTGCTGCCGGTGGATGGCGGCCAGCATCTCGTGCCGAGCGCACGCGACGTGATGTTTACCTAAACACCGATCAACCAGTTTTCGCCGTTGGCGCGAACATGGCGCCGCACTTGCGTCTCCTGAGAAGTCCGAGCCGATGGCTGAGCCAAATCGGTGCGGACTGAGGAGAACAAGAAAGCTTTGACCATGCCGCACGCCATTTCCGAGAACGGTCTCGCGCTGATCCGCGAGTACGAGGGCTTCCGCGACACGCCGGCGCAAATGCCGAACGGCGCGTGGGTCGTCGGCTACGGACACGTCCGCGCTGAAGCGGGCGACGATGTGTGCGAAGCCGCGGCTGCTGAATTGCTGGCGCAGGAACTTGCCGCGATCGAAGCTGTGGTGAACGAAGCTGTTTCCGCCGAAATCACCCAATCACAATTCGACGCGCTGGTGTCATTCGCGTTCTCCGTGGGCGCCGAAGCATTCGCGAAGAGCGACGTGCTCCGCCGCACCAATTCTGGCGAAGCGATCGCCGCCGCCTGCGCGATGGACGCGTGGCGCAAGAGCGACGCTTCGGGCGAACTGGAAATCATCGACGCGCTGATCCGCCGCCGCGCGGCTGAGAAGGCGCTCTATCTGAAAGATGGCGCCTACACCGCAGCGCCGTCGGCGCTGGTTCGCGCCAAGATCGATCACGCCGTCGCCATCCTTGGCGCGCCGCTGAAATACGCCGCGCCGCCGATGCCGAAGGCGCGCGAGAAGATTGTCGACGTTCTTGCTGCACCCATTGTCGAACTTGCTGAGCCGGAAGCCGCACCCGCTGCCGATATCAAGCCGAGCGACGCTGAAATCATCACCGCCGTGCTGCGCTCCGAACCGCAGACCGAAGCGTTGCTGCTGACGCAAGTCGCTACCGAAGATGAAATCATCGCTGAAGAGGAAATCGTGACCGCTCACGCCAAACCTGTCGCGCGCAGCATGGAAGCGCCCGCGAAATCGTTCCGCGTTTCGTTCGCCAAGCCGGCTGATGCGATCAGCCTCGGCGCGCTCTCGCTGTTCGGCGTTGGTTTGATCGGCCTCGGCGGCTGGACGATGTTCGCCGGTTCGGCGGATGTGGTCGACATCATGGCTGGCGCCGCGCTCGCCATCCCGGGCATCGCCGCCACGACGCTTGCGTATCTCGGCTTCGTGCGCCGCCCGGTCGCGCAGCACGCCTGATCTTATTTTCTTAGCTGGTCTACCTTGGGCGGGAGCAATCCCGCCCTTTTTCTTTGGCGGAACCGCAAGCGGCGATGTGTGGTTGATTTCGCGGAGGGGTGCTAAGGAGTCTTCCTTATGCCCGCGAAATCCAAAGCCCAGCAGAAAGCAGCCGGCGCAGCGCTTGCGGCCAAGCGCGGAGACGCCAAGCGCTCCGATCTCAAAGGCGCGTCGAAGCAGATGTACGATTCAATGAGCGAAAAGCAGCTCGACGAATTCGCGTCCACGAAGCGCAAGGGCAAGCCGAACTACGTCGAGGGTAGTCCGATCCCCGCGAAGAAAGCGGCGCGCAAGAAGGCGGCGAAGAAGGCCGCGGAGACGCGAAAACGAAACGCCGCCACCAAGAAGCGTTCAAAATCGCGCTAGTGGCGTTGTGTTGAATAACCGAAGGGCCGCCCTGGTTTCCCAGCGCGGCCCTTCCATTGTCTGTCCCCGAGGACGAAAGCGTTAGGCGTGGCGCCCCGCCGAGCTCGCGCTCGAGGTGGTCCAAGCCTGTGTAATCATCCCCAACTGGTGACAATGAGACATGGATCACCTCCTTTTCTAGCAAAAGCCGGCGCCAATCGCCGGTTCGAGAAAGGTAGGTGCGATCTGGGCGCCCGAAAAGGGCGATGGTGAAGATGTGCTGCAGCGCGCGACGAACTGCGTCGCGAACGCGACATCTAGGCGAAATCTGGCGCCCAAGTGCGCCGACTGCTAACCAGCTTCTTCTTCCGCTGCCGTGGCGAGGCGCTCGTAGAGCAAGCCCGCGCCGCCCGCCGCCGGTTCCCAGAACACGCAGCTTTCGCGCGCGACGGAGGTGAGATGGCAAAGCATCGGCAATTCGCGCGCGCGCAGATCGTCAAACGTCGCTTCGTCGAGCGTGGTTTGGCCGGGCTCAAGCGCGCCCCACGGCGGCGCTTCGGCGGTGGTTGAGATATGCGGCTGCGACCAGCGTTCGACGAACGCCTGCAATTGCTCCTCATCCGACGCGCGGAAGTCCTCGCCGAAGGCGCGCGCTGTTGGCGCTGTCCATGACCAGAGCGGCTCGCCGGCGGCATCATAAATAGAATAGAGCGCGATGGTGGTTCCGCATGTCGCGCCGAACGCGCGCGCTGTGACGGTCTCTTGTTCTTCAACGCCCGCGAACATTATCTCGCGCGTGTGCGACGCATCGCAGGCGCTGGTGTTCACCGCCGCTTCGCGCTGTGTGCAAGCGGCGAGGGCGGCCACGAATGCGAACGCGACGAGCCTCATGCGCCGAACGCCACGATCATGATCGGCGCACGCGAGGCCGGATCGATGATCAGGCATTGCGAAGCTTCCGCGCCCGCTGCGTAGCAGAGCAGCGGCAAATCCTGCGTGCGCAGCATCTCGTAGGTCTCGCGATTGAACGGCGTGTCGTATGAGAGCTCCTGCACGCTCGCGCTCAGCGTCGGTGCATCGGCGCGCCATTCCGGCAGTTCGGTCGAGCGCATCATCGATACGTTCGCCCAGCCTTGCAGAAAGGCGTCCATCTGCTCTTCCGTCACCTCGGGCGCGCCCTCGGGGCCGGCGCCGCCCATGGTGAGATCGAGGTACTTGGCCGCGTACGCCCAAAGCGCATCGCCGTTGGCGCTGCGGATGACGAGCGTCACGACGGCTTGCGCGCAGCTCGGGCCTTCGGCGCGCGCGGTGACGATGTCGGCGGCGCTGCCGCCGCTCCACGTAACCTCGTGCGTCGCTTCGCGCGCGCATCCTGTCGCGGCGGGGGCGGCGGTTTCGGTTTGGCCGCAAGCGGCGAGGGCGGTGAGCGCAAAGGCAAGAAATATGGATCGCATGGCGGCGGACCATAGCGACGCGAACGCCGCGCGCCAGTCTATTCCGCGACCTCGAGCGTCGTGTCTTGGGCTGGCCAGTCGCCAGCCTCGGCGCCGGTGGTGAAAAGGCCGTGCGGGCGTTGCAGGGCTTCGACGGCGCTTTCGTAGCCGGCGGCGACAACCTCGTCGAAGCGCTTCCACTCGCGCATATCGATGTCGGCCATTTCCGGAGCGATCAGCAGATCGGCGCCGGAGCGGCCTTCCCATGGATCGATGGCGATCGTCGCCGCGCGCATGAGCAGCGACACCATCGGCGGCGGCGCCTGAAAGCCGTGCGCGGCGACCCAGCCGAAGAAGCCCGGCGGGTCGCGGAAATCTTCCGGATCGATGGTGTCGCGGCGCGCAACGTCAACGCCGATGATCGGCCCGCGATGCATTTCCTTGAGAATGTCGACCGGGAAATTCTTCAGCACCGCGCCATCGACCAGCAAGCTTTGCGGGCCGTCGATCACCGGCGGCATGATCCCGGGCAGCGAGATCGATGCGCGCAGGGCTTTGCGCAGCACGCCGCCGCGATGCACGCGGATCTGGTTCACCGCGAGGTTCGTTGAAACGGCGAAGAACGGGACGGTGAGGTCCTCGATGATCGTTTCGCCGAAATGTTCCTGCAGGCGATCCTCAACGCGGCGTCCGCGCGTAAGCGCGACAACCGGGATCATGTAATCGCCCAGCGGATTGCTTTCGACGAACGCCTTGCGGATGCGCCATTCGATCTCGTTGTCGTCCCAGCCCATCGCCACGCACGCGGCGATGATTGCGCCCATGGAGGTGCCGCCGACGACATCGAACGGCAGGCCCGCTTCACGCAGCGCGCGGACAACGCCGATATGCGCGTAAGCGCGCGCGCCGCCGCCCGAAAGCACAAGCCCGATCGAGCGTCCGGCGATAACACGGGCGAGGCGTTCGCTGTCGGCGTCATCGACGCCGCGCCAATGGAAGGTGCGCGCCGCATCGCAGGCTTCGCGCCATTCCGATGTGCTGGCCGCTTTCCGGTCCATGCCATGATGCAGCAGCACCACGTCAACGAGCCGGAACTGCCGCGCTGGCGAGGCGTCGTCGGCGGGCAGAAGCGGCAGCGACGGCCGCGCATCGGCGCGTGCGAACAGCCACAAGCGATCGGCTTGTCGCAAACACGTGCGGAACCACGGTGTGTCGGCGATCGGCGTGATCAGGAAAACAGCGTCATTGTCGTGCTCGAGCGCGTCGTACCACGCGCTCTCCATGCCCTGGCTTTCCTCGCCGACGATCGCGGCGCGCTTGCCGAGGCGTTTCAGCGCCGCCTGCAGTGTTTTGGCGCGCAACATCAGGTCGATGGTGGGCGACGTAGCGATGAGGGCGTAAACCTTCGGCTCGGCGCGCGGGCTGGTGCGGTTGTTCATCCGCGCCCGCGTCAGCATCAGCCGCGCCATATGTTCCATGAGTTTGGGGTGCATCTGCACCAGCCGCTCGAATGCGGACGGGGAGAGCTTCAGCAATTCGCTGTCGCGCATCGCGAACACGGACGCCGAGTGCGGCTCGCGGGCGATCAACGCCATTTCGCCGACCGGTTCGCCCGGGCGGATGTAGCCGAGAAGCTTATGGTCGCCGCGATCCACCGGCTTGAACGCCGCCAGCGACCCCGAAACCAGGAACCAGACCCCGTCAGGCGCGGCGCCCGCGCTCAGCACCGACCAGCCGGCCGGGACGGAGAACCATTCCGTTTCCTCGTCCATCGCCGCCAGCAGCTCTGGATCGGCGGCGCTCAGGAACGGGATTTCGGCGAGACGAGGCTTCATGTGCGTTAACCGCGGCCAAGATAGGCCTCGATTGTTAAGGCGCAATGAGGGGCGCTGCCCGGGCCGGGGATAGCTGGCGGGGGATAGGTTTAGCGCGCGAACCGGAAACCGACGCGGAAGCTGCGCGGTGGGCCGAAGCTTTCCGTGCCATCCGCCGTTTCCGCCGTTTCGACGGCCTCGTCGGTGGCGTTGTCGAGGGCGGCGTAGAGCGACAGCGCGTTGGTGAGGCGCTGCTCCACGCGCAGATCGAGCACGGTGGCCGGTGAAAGCTCGCGCGAATTGAGGTCGTCTTCGAAGCGGTCGCTTTCGTAGGAGATTTCCGCGGAGAGCGTTGTGCCGGTCGGCGCTTCCCAGGAAACGCCGGCCGTCGCGCTCCATTCCGGCGATTGCGCCGGGCGGAGGCCATCGAGCGCGCCGCCTTGCATGGTGGCGTCTGTGTAGTTCAAAGCCGCGCGCCATCGCAGCAGGTCGGTGAGGTCCCCGTGCGCTTCGGCTTCGACGCCGAATGCATCGATGCCGCCCGCGTTCTGGCGCTGACGGAAGGCGCCGCCGGCGGGCACGAAGATACCGGGCGGCAGTTCGGAGGCGAAGAACGTGCCGGGGCCGGCGCCGAGCGTGACGTTGACGATCGCGTCTTCGACGCGCGTCGCAAACACGCCGACGCTCCACGTATCGCCGCCGATGGTGGCGTCGATTCCGGTGAGACGTTCTGGATCGAGCCCCGGGTTTGCTTCGGTGATGTCATTACCGACGCGGAAGGGGCGGTGGAGTTCGTTGAGCGTCGGCGGACGGAAGCCGGCGTATGCCGCGCCGCGCAAATAGAGATCGCCACCAAGTTCGCGACGCAGGCCGAGGCGCGCTGTTGGCGCGAGCACGTCGTTGTCGGCGGGGCTCGCGGCGAGGACGATGGCGTTGGTGACGCTGTCGCGTTCAACACGCGTGCCGCTGGTCGCGCGCCATTGGTCAAGCCGCACGCCGCCGGAGAAGAGATACGCGCCGCTCTCGCGCCAGCCTTCGGCGTACAATCCGGTCGTCAGCGTTTCACCGCCCGCAACACGCGTGCGCGTGAATGCGCCGCCCATGAAGCGGAACAATTCGCGCGTTTCACCGTCATTGCCGCGTACATCCGCGCCAAGCTCGAAGCCGTTCGCATCGCCGGTCCAGCGCAGAGCCGCGTTGACGCCCCAGCCCAGCGCCGGCGTGCGATATTGGTTGTTGGCGGGCGTCGTCGTGCTGCGATCGGGCGCGGTGGCGACGGATGTGTTTGCAAGGTCGGACCACGCGGCCCAGCTCTGCACGCGCCAGGCAAAATCGCCGTTCGGCCGCGCCAGCGCGAAGCTGACGCTTTGCCCGGTGTTGCGCGATTCCGCGCCGACGAGGCCAGCGCCGCGCTCTTCTTCGTACCCGCCGAGACGTGCGGAGAAGGCGAGATCGTCGCCCTGCAAGCCAAGCCGCGCGACGGCGGATGCGCCATCAAACCAAACCTCATCGTCCGCCGCGCCGCGCCCGGCGCGCACGGGGATCCAACCGTCTTCGTGTTGAGCTTGCGCCGCCAGCATCAGCGAAACGCGATCATCGCTTGCCGCGCCGAAGCCGGACGCGCGCCAATGTCCGCGCTCGCCGCCTTCGCCGCTGAACGCAACACCATCCGCATCGCGTTCCGACAAACGCACCGTACCAAGCAGCGCGCCCGCGCCATACGGTCCAGCGCCCGCGCCGCGAATAATATCGATCGCGCCGATCGTGTCCGGCGGCACGGCGCCCCAGATCACCCAACCGCCGAACGGATCGTTGAGCGGTTGGCCGTCGAGCAGAACGAGCGTGCGGCCGGCGCCCGATGGCGCCGAGGCGCGCACGGACAGACCCTGGATCGTCGGGTTCGCGGCGGCGCTGTCATTGCGACGGAAAAGCGAAACGCCGGGCGCGGTGCGCAACGCATCGTCGATGCGGATGGCTTCGCTGAGTTCGGCTTGATCGATCGGCAGCGTCGAGAACGCGGCTTGGCCCGGCGCCTCGGGCAGGCGCGGGGCGGTGATGACGATTTCAGAATCTGGGGGGAGGTCCATGGGCCCATTCTAGGCTGGGCGGCGGGCCTCGTCAGTGCGGCTCGTCGCGCGGGTGAGTGTCGCTGAAAATTATACTTGAATGCAAAAATGGCTGCTATACGAATTTCCGGAGCTGTGCGTCAGATGCGGCAACGGAGGAAGAAATGGCGAGCGTCCCCGATCACGTGCCGGCCGATCTGGTGCGTGAGTTCAGCATTTACACGAGCCCCGGTATGGAGCGGACGCCGAACGGCTGCCCGCACGCGGCCATGGGCTACGTGCATAAATTTCCACCGATCTTCTATTCGCCCTCGAACGCGTTTGATGGCGGCGGCACGTGGGTTGTCACGCGTGCGGAAGATCAGCGCCGCGTGCTGGGGGATCCGAACACGTTCTCCAGCAAGCGCGGCCATTTCGAGAAGAGCATGGGCGAGGAATTCGTCATTGTGCCGCTCGAATCCGATCCGCCGGTGCACACCTTCTATCGCACGCTGCTCAATCCGCTGCTGTCGCCGAAGCGCGTCGAGGCGATGGAGGCTGGCGCGCGCGAGCGGGCGGTGAAGTTGATCGAGGCGTTCCGCGAGAAGGGCTCGTGCGAGGTAATGAACGATTTCGCTTATCCGTTCGCGGTGGGCGTGTTCCTGCAATTCCTCGGCATCGACGAAAGCCGTCGCCCTGAATTCCTCGCCTGGGCGGATGAGTTGCTGCACGGCACCAACGACATGCGCCAAGCGGCGATGAAGAAGGTGGCGGCGTTCATCAAGGATTTGCTGGAGCAACGAAAACAGGCGCCGACGGATGATTTCCTGTCGTTCCTGCTGAAGTCGCAGGTCGAAGGCCGTGCGCTGACCAATCAGGAAATGATCGGCATGGGCGTGCTGTTGTTCGTGGCGGGCCTCGACACTGTCGCCATGGCGATTGGCTTTGATCTCTACCACCTCGCGCGCGAGCCGCAGGATCAAGCGCGTCTGCGGGGCGATCGCGATCTGATCAAGCCGGCGGTGGAGGAGCTCTTCCGCGCTTACGCCACGATCACGCCGCTGCGCCGCGTCACGCAGGACACTGTGTTTGACGGCATCCCGATGAAGAAGGGCGATGTCGTCTCGTGCCCGACGATGCTGGCGAACCGTGATCCGACTGAGTTTCCGGAGCCGGACACGATCGATTTCAACCGCGAGAACAACCGTCACACCACGTTCGCTTACGGCCCGCATCGCTGCATCGGCTCGCACCTCGCGCGCCGCGAGCTGATCATCGGGCTCGAAGAATTCCTCGACCGCATTCCGACATTCCGTCTCAAGCCCGGCGAAGCGCCGATCACGTATGGCGGCTATGTGTTTGGCGTCGAAAACCTCGTGCTGGATTGGACCTGAGGGAGGGGCCGATGAAAATCAAAGTCGATTTCAAGAAATGCCAAGGCAATGCGCGGTGCTGGTCGCTCGCGCCGGATGTCTACAAGCTCGATGATGCGGGCTACATCCTCGATGGCGACATCGAGGTGCAGCCGGGCCAGGAGGCGTTGGCGAAGCGCGGCGCGCGCGCCTGTCCGGAGCGTGCGCTGACGGTCGAAGGCGAAGAATAAGAACGCGAATAGGGGCGGGAAGCATGTCGCAAACCACACAAGCAGCGCCGGACAACGGCCAGTATCCGAGCGCGCTGATGGGGTGGGCGACAGTCGCCATCCTGTTCATCCTCTACGTTCTGTCGCTGACGGATCGCTACATTATCGCGCTGCTGGTGCAGCCGATGAAGGCGGACCTTGGGCTCTCCGACTTTCAGCTGAGCCTGCTGCAGGGGCCGGCGTTCGCGCTGCTCTACAGCGCCTGCGCGATCCCGATCGGCATTTTGCTCGATCGCTATGGCCGGAAGCTGGTGCTCTATTTTTCGGTGACCGTGTGGAGCATTGCCGCGGCGATGTGCGGCTTCGCGCAAGGCTTCGTCGGCATTGCACTGGCGCGTTCGGTGCTTGGCGCGGGCGAAGCGGGCTTCAGCACCGGCGCGTACTCGGTGATCGGAGATTCATTCCGCCCGGACCGCGTATCACTCGCCATGTCGATCTACGTGATGGGCGGCGTGATGGGCGCGGGCTTTGTGTTTCTGCTCGGCGGGCCGCTGGTGGCAGCGCTGCATGAGGCAGGCTCTTTCGATGCGGGGCCGCTTGGTCAGCTTGAGCCATGGCGGCAGGCGTTCATTCTCACCGGCGTCCCGGGAATCTTCCTGGCGTTCCTGATCTTTTTTTTCCGCGAAAAGAAGCGCCCCGAGGGGCAAGTCGCGACGCTTGGCTATGGGCAAGCGTTTGCGTTCGTGAAGAAGAACTTCCAGTTCTATTTCGCCGTGTTCATCGGCATCAGCGTCGTGTTCGCGGTGACGATCGGCTTGCAGCTCTGGACGCCGGCATTCCTCATCCGCGTGCACGGTTGGGACCCCGCGCAGATCGGTATCGCCATGGGCATCGCACAGATTCTCGCCGCGCTGACTTTGCCGTTGCACGGCTTGGCGGTCGATAAGCTCTACGCCGGCGGCATGAAGAGCGCGCACTTCACTTGGGTGATGGGATCGAGCGCGCTTGGGGTTGTTGTTGGCGTTGCGGGCTATCTCGCCTCTGACCCTTGGCTCACGATCGTCGCGTTCGGCATTTACATGGCGACGGGCATGGCCGCGTCGAGCATCGGCCCTGCGCTCGTGCAAATCGCAACGCCTGCGCACTTGCGTGGCCGAGTATCAGCGATGTTCGTGGTGTGCACCGGTCTCATCGCCATGGGCGTCGGCCCGACGACGGTTGGCTTCCTCACCGATGTTGTGTTCCGCGACGAGATGAAAGTCGGCTGGTCGATGATCGCCAGCCTGCTTGTGGTACTGCCGTTCGCGATCGTGGTGCTTGGTCTCGGCCGCACGAAGCTCAGCGGCATGATGGACGCGGCATCGGCGCCTGCAGCAGCTTAGGGCTGCTGCGGGATGCCGGTGATGCGGATGCCGGAGCCGGGGACTTTGTAGCGCTGGTTGAGGGCGATGAGCACCGAGGTCAGCGCTTCGGAGACCACCGAGTTCGCCAGCACGCCGGCGTTCCAGGCGCCAAGGCCAATCTCTTTCGCCATGGCGACGACTTGATCGCCGGTCGCCTTGTCGTCAGCGCAGACGAGCACGTCACAATCGATCGAGTGATCGAGGTCCTTCAGATGATGCGCGGAGATGTTCTGAAACGCTGAGACGACGCGCGTGTCCGGTCCAAGCAGCTTCTGGATCGCTTCGACGGCGGAGCCGCCGTCCGGCAATTGCACGCGGCTCACTTTTGGCGGCACGAGCGGCACGGTCACGTCGATCAGGATTTTGCCTTTCAGCGCCTCGCGCACGCCTTCAACGGTCGCGCGTTGGGCGGAGAAGGGCACGGTGAGGACGACGATCTCCGCCGCTTGCGCCGCGCTCAGATTGTCCGCGCCGCGTGCGGCTTCGCGGCCGAGTGCTGAGTTGATCTCAGCGGCAGCTTCACTTGCACGCGCAGCGTCCCGGCTTCCGATGATGATGGGATAGCCCACGTGCGCCCAGCGCAGCGCCAAGCCGCTGCCTTCCTTGCCGGCGCCGCCGAGGACCGCGATCGTGGGGCGTTGTTCGCTGCTCATGCGACTTCTTTCTGTTCACGCACGCGCTTGCGCGGCGGTGTTTGAATGATGGGTTCGAGTGCGGCGGCGCCGAGCGCGCATTGATGCTGCGCCTCGGTGATCGGGCCGTAAAGCGTGGTGCGTTGAACCGGCGTGCGGCCAGCGGCGCGGATCAATTCTTCCATGGCTTCCGGCGGCATCTCTTGGCCGTGGCTCGCGCCCGCCGCGCGGGAGATGCTTTCGTTCATCAGCGTGCCGCCGAGATCATTGGCGCCGCCATCAAGGCAGATGCGCGCGCCTTCGGGGCCGAGCTTCGTCCACGAGGCTTGGATGTTGGTGATCAGCGGATGCAGCGCGAGACGCGCGATGGCGTGCATCAAGCGCGCTTCGCGGAAGGTTGGCCCGTTGCGGGTTTGGCCGCGCAGCGCCATTGGCGCTTCCATGTGCACGAAGGGCAATGGCACGAATTCGGTGAAGCCGCCAGTGCGCGCTTGCAAAGCCCGGACGCGCAGCAGGTGTCGCGCCCAGTGCTTCGGCGCTTCGAGATGGCCGAACATAATGGTCGCGGTTGTGCGCAAGCCGACGCCATGCGCGGCCTCCATCACCGCGAGCCATTCGTCGGTATTGAGCTTGTCCGGGCAGATCAGCGCGCGAATCTCGTCGGCAAGAATTTCGGCGGCGGTGCCGGGCAGCGTGCCGAGGCCCTCGGCTTTCAGCAGCTTGAGATAACCCGCGATCGGCAGGCCGAGCGTCGTTGCGCCATGCGTGACTTCTAGGGGCGAGAAGGCGTGGATGTGCACGTCAGCGCTTGCAGCGCGGACGGTGCGGAGAAGCGAGATGTAGGTGTCGCCCGTGTAGCTCGGATGGATGCCGCCCTGGAGGCACACCTCTGTTGCGCCGCGCGCGACGGCTTCGCGGACGCGGCGGGCGATTTCGCTGTGGTCGAGATCGTAAGGCTTGCCGCGCAAAGCTTCGTGCGTGACGCCCTTGGAGAAGGCGCAGAAACCGCAGCTGTAGAGGCAGATATTGGTGTAATTGATGTTGCGGTTGACGACGTAGCTCGCGTCGTCGCCGCACACCTCACGACGCAGATCGTTGGCCGCATCGCAGATGAAATCGACATCCGCGCCGCGCGCTTGGAAGAGCGCGACGACGTCCGCTTCTGTCGGCGCGCTGTTGCGGACGCGATCGACAAGCGAACGTGCGGCGACGCTGGCCGCGCCCTCAGCGCGCGTGAGGCGGGGTGGCGCGACAGCGCCAGCGGCCCACGTGTCGTCACGCGAGAAGCCATCCGTATCGCTCAGCTCGCGCACGCGGGCGGCGATCTTCGGCGCGAGCCAATTCGTATCGTTGAAGCCCGGATAAACCGGCAAACGCTTCACCAGCACGCGTCCGCGCGTTGCGGTGCCGGTGCGCAGCGTTGCGATCTCTGGCCACGGCGCTTCAGGGTTCACGTGATCGGGCGTTACCGGCGAAACACCGCCCCAATCATTGATGCCGGCATCCATGAGGCGCGGAAACTCAGCGCTGGAGAGGTTGGGCGGCGCCTGGATGTTCATCTCCGGCCCGAGGATCAGGCGCGCGGCGGCGATGGTCCATAGTAGATCGTCCATGTCGGGTTCGGCCGCGCCCGCCATTGGCGTGCGGGCTTTGGCGCGGAAGTTCTGGACGATGATCTCCTGGATATGGCCGTACTCGGCGTGCAGATCACGCAGGGCGAACAGCGCGTCGAGGCGCTCGTCGCGCGTTTCGCCGATGCCGATCAGGATGCCGCTTGTGAACGGCACGCGCAGCTCGCCGGCGAGCCGGATCGTCTCGATGCGGGCGGCCGGCGCTTTGTCGGGCGATTGATAGTGCGCGCCGCCCTTTTGGCAGAGGCGCTCGGAGGTGCTTTCCAGCATCAGCCCTTGCGACGCGGACACCGCGCGCAGCTTGGCGATCTCGTCGCGGCTCATGACGCCGGCATTCACGTGCGGAAGCAGGCCGGTTTCGCGAAGCACCAGCGCGCACATGGCTTCGAGATAGTCGATGGTGGTGGCGTAGCCCATCGCGTCGAGTTCGGCGCGGGCGATCGGGTGGCGGAGTTCCGGCTTGTCGCCCAGAGTGAACAGCGCCTCGGTGCAGCCGGCCAACGCGCCCTCGCGGGCGATGGCCAGCACCTCATCCGCCGTCAGGTAAGCGCGGCGGTCGCGCTCGGGCGGGCGGGAGAAGGTGCAATAATGACAATAGTCCCGGCAGAGCTGGGTGAGCGGGATGAACACCTTGGGTGAGTAGGTCTGCACAGACCCATGGCCCGCCCCGCGCAGCGCGCGGGCCTCCGCCATGAGCTCGCCGAGCGGCGCGCTCATCAGGCGCTCCGCCAGCGTCCCGTCGTTTCCATCCCGCGTTGTGGTCATAACGCCAACAATCTAACCTACGGTGCAAAATTCCATTGCCAAGCCGCTTCGTCAACTCCATTATCTCGCCAACTGACAAAAGGGGAGGATGCCGGTGGACGGGGAGGTCGATCTCTCCAGGCTCGCGGCGTGGATGGACAGCCAAGGGCTGGGATCTGGACCGCCGGAGAATTGTGTGCGCCTTGCCGGCGGCACGCAAAACATCATCATGCGTTTCACGCGTGCGGGCGAAGGCTACGTGCTGCGCCGGCCGCCGATCCATCAGCGCACCAATTCCAACGACACGATGCGCCGCGAAGCGCGCATACTCGCCGCGCTCAAAGGCACGGACGTGCCGCACCCGCGCTTCGTCGCCGTGTGCGAGGACGCGAGCGTGCTGGGCGCCGTGTTCTATCTCATGGCGCCGGTTGAGGGCTTCAATCCGGTTTCCGGCCTGCCGCCGCTGCATGCGGAATCCGCGGACGTGCAGCGCCGCATGGGCTTCGCGCTGGTCGAAGGCATCGCAGCACTTGGCGCGCTCGACTATCGCGCTGTCGGCCTCGAAGGCTTCGGCAAGCCGGACAATTATCTCGAACGCCAAGTCTCGCGCTGGAAATCGCAGCTGGCGGGCTATTCCGACTTGGCTGGTTGGACCAACGAGCTGCCAGGCGTCGAAAAAGTCGCCGATTGGCTTGAAGCAAATCGTCCCGCGACGTTCATGCCGGGCATCATTCACGGCGATTATCACCTCGCCAACGTCATGTTCCGCCGCGACAGCGCCGAGCTGGCCGCAATCGTGGATTGGGAATTGGCGACGATCGGCGATCCGCTGATCGATCTTGGCTGGCTCCTCGCCACATGGCCGGAGCCGGGCGCGGCGCAGAACCTGATTTCGGTGAAGCCGTGGATCGGTTTTCCAAGTGCGGATGAACTCGTGGCGCACTATGCTGCCCGCAGCGCGCGCGATCTTTCGGCCATGAATTGGTACGCCGTGCTTGCCTGTTACAAGCTCGGCATTCTGCTCGAAGGCACGCACGCGCGTGCGTGCGCTGGCAAAGCGCCGCGCGAAACGGGCGACCTTTTGCATGGACGCGCGGTGCGCCTGTTCGAACGCGCACAGCGCTTTATCGGGTGAGAGATGAGTGAATTGGATTTCACCGGCAAGAATGTGCTTGTCGTTGGCGGCTCGAGCGGCATCGGCAACGGCGTGGCGCAAGCGTTCCGTGCGCGCGGCGCGGCGGTGCATGTGTGGGGCACGCGCGCGAATGCGAGCGACTATAAGAGCGAAGATGGCTCGGATTTGACGGGCCTTGGCTACACCAGTGTCGATGTCAGCGATCCCGATGCGATCGCCAACGCGCCGGCGCCGTTCCCTACGCTTGATGTTCTGATCCTTTCGCAAGGCACGGTGCTCTACGGCCAGAAGGAGTTTCAGCGCGAAGGCTGGGACAAGGTGATGGCGGTGAACGTGGATTCCGTCCTGCACTGCGCGCAAAAATTCAAGCTGCTGCTGGCGGACGCGAAGGGCGCTGTCGTCGTCGTGAACTCGGTCGCCGGCTTCAAGGCAACGCTGGGAAATCCAGCGTATTCCGCGTCAAAAGCGGGCGCTGTCGGTCTGACGAAAACCCTTGGCCAGGCCTGGGCGCCGCTCGGCATTCGCGTCAACGGCTTCGCGCCGGGGCTCGTCGACACCAAGCTCACCAAGGTGACGATGGATCACCCCGATCGCCGCGAAAAGGCGCTGCAGAAATTTCCACTCGGCCGCTTCGGCACTGTCGAAGACATGGCCGGCGTCGCGCTGTTCCTTGCTTCGCCGCTCTCCGCTTACGTCGTCGGGCAGACCTTGCTCGTCGATGGCGGCCTCACTCTCTGATCGATTACCGGAGCCTCCCCCGTGAATTTTGAATTCTCCGACAAGGTCAAAGGCCTGATCGCCAAGCTCGAAGCCTTCATGGACGAGCACGTCTATCCGGCCGAAGCCGAACGTTCCGAGTGGATCCACGATCCGGCCAATCAGTGGAAGCCATGGCCGGGTACGGAGAAGATCAAAGCGAAAGCGCGCGAGGCGGGGTTGTGGAATCTGTTTCTGCCGCACGAGTACGGCGAATGGAGCCCGGGTCTCACCAATCTCGAATACGCCCCGCTTGCGGAGATCATGGGGCGCGTGTCGTCGGCGTCGGAATATTTCAACTGCTCCGCGCCCGACACCGGCAACATGGAAGTGCTCGCCAAGTACGGCACGCCGGCGCAGCAGGAAAAATGGCTGAAGCCGTTGCTCGATGGCAAAATCCGCTCGTCCTACGTGATGACGGAGCCGCAAGTGGCGTCGTCCGACGCGACCAACGTTGAACTGACGATTGTCCGCGATGGCGACGAGTACGTTCTCAATGGCCGCAAATGGTGGATTTCCGGCGCGATGGACCCGCGCTGCAAGATCATGATCGTGCTCGGCAGGACGCCGAACGATGGCCCGAAGCACCAACAGCACTCGCAAATCCTGGTGCCGCGCGACACGCCCGGCGTTGAGGTCGTGCGTCCGCTTTCCGTGTTCGGGCACTATCATTCACCCGGCGGCCACGCCGAGCTGCGCTTCACCAATGTTCGCGTGCCTGCAGAAAATCTGTTGCTCGGCGAAGGCCGTGGCTTCGAGATCGCGCAGGGGCGCTTGGGACCGGGCCGCATCCACCATTGCATGCGCTCGATCGGGCAGGCGCAGCGCATGCTGGAATACATGGCGCATCGCGTGGACAGCCGCGTCGCGTTCGGCCGCAAGCTCGCCGACCAAGGCAGCATCCGTCAGGACATCGCCCGTTCGTTCTGCGAGATCGAAATGGCGCGCCTGCTGACGCTGAAGGCCGCCGACGCGATGGATCGTTACGGCAACAAGGCCGCCAAGGACCTCATCGCCGCGATCAAAATCGTCGCGCCGCAAATGGCGCAGACGGTGGGCGATCGTGCGCTGCAAGCGCATGGCGGCGCTGGCGTCAGCGGCGACACGCCGATTGCGCAATTGTTCATGGTCAACCGCTTCGTGCGTCTCACCGACGGGCCGGAAGAGGTGCACATGGCCCAGCTCGGCAAGATGAAAATCGCTGAATACGTCAGCAAGAAGCTGCGCTGAGGAACGAAGATGTCCGCGCTTGCCGCCAATATCGCTGAAGCCAAACGCAATCAGCTCGCGCTCGCCGATGAGAACGCACGCTATAGCTGGGTCGAGCTCGATCGGCTGCTGAACCGCATCATCAATGCGTTTCACGCGCTCGATCTCGGCAGCGAGCGGCGCATTGCGGTGTTTGCGCCGAACAGCGCGGAAGGCGTGCTGAGCTATCTGGGCTGTTTGCTCGGCGGCATTTCCAGCGTGCCGATCAACTTCCACCTCACGGCCGATGAGGTCGACTACATCCTCCAGGATTCGAAAGCGACGGTGCTGCTTGTCGGGCCGGAGACCGCGGATGTCGGCATCGCCGCGGCGAAGAAGGCGGGGGTGAAGCAGATCATCGGGTGGCGCTGTGGCGATCGCGGCGATCTGGCCAATTGGGACGACGTGCTCGCGCGCGCTTCCGATAGCGAGCCAGCGTCGGACATGAAGCCGCTGCCGCACTTGCACTACACGTCGGGCACCACCGGCAAACCGAAAGCGACGGAAACGCCGCCGAGCTATTTCCCGCCGGCGCCAAGCGTTGCGGCCTACGCCGCGATCATGCGCGAGCGCGCGGCTTTGCTGCCAAGCGGGCCGAGCATGGTGGTGAGCCCGATGTATCACACCGGTCCGCTGACGACCGTGCGTTCCATGGTCGGCGGCGCGCCGGTTGTCGTGGTGAAGGGCTTTGAGCCGGAAAACGTGCTCGCCACTATTCAACGCGAGCGCATCGAAGGCGCGGTGATGGTGCCGACGCATTTTCAGCGTTTGCTGTCCGTGCCGAAAGAAGCGCGCGCCAAGTACGACGTCTCTTCGATGAAGCGCCTCGCGCACACGGGCGCTGCGTGTCCGCGCGAAGTGAAGAAGCAGATGATCGAATGGTTCGGGCCGGTGCTCGTCGAAGCCTATGGCGGCACTGAGTCGGGCACGACGACGATGATCAATTCGGTGGAATGGCTGGAGCGTCCGGGCTCTGTCGGCAAAGCCGCGCCGCCATTTCAGGCGGTGATCTACAGCGAGGATGGCAAGGAGCTTCCCGCTGGCGAGATTGGCTTGCTCTATTTCCGCGATACAACCGGAAGGGGCATCATCTATCACGGCGACCCGGAGAAAACCGCCGCCGCGCACATTGCGCCCGGTGTCTTCACGCTCGGCGAGATGGGCTATCTCGATAATGAGGGCTACGTTTTCATCACCGACCGCATATCGGACATGGTCGTGAGCGGCGGCGTGAATCTCTATCCGGCTGAGGTCGAGAACGTGTTGCTGCAGCACGAGGGCGTTGAGGACGTCGCCGTTATCGGCGTGCCCAATGCGGAGATGGGCGAAGAGCTCAAGGCGCTGGTTGTGCCGCGCAGCAAGGGAAATCCGCCCGGCGCGGATGAATTGAATCGCTTCTGCCGCGAAAAACTCGCAGGGTATAAGTGTCCACGTTCGTACGAGTTCGTCGGCGATATCGGGCGCAATGCGATGGGCAAGGTGAACAAGCGCGAATTGCGCCGCCCGTACTGGCCCACGGATCGAACGATCGGCGGCTGAACGATCTGAGCGGCCCGGGCTCATGTGTCTTGGCGCAACACCGTCCACATATTGAATTTTGCACCAGCGATTAATATTGACACCCCGCGAATTTTGCCTTTGAGTGCAGAAATAGAGCTGGCCTAGCGCGCCCAAAGAAGGCGTGCGGTCGGCGATAGAGTCAAAGGCGCGCACAGGCGCGGCCCACGTGACCTAGGGGAGGAAATTAGATGCGTGCTTCAAAACTCGGACTCGTCTTGTCGACTGCATTGGTTGGGCTCGGCGCCTTCGCCGTGCCCGCGCTTGCGCAAGATGCGCCAGCGCCGGCCGCTGAAGGCGAAGAGGGGCTGGGCGACATCGTCGTCGTCGCGCAGCGCCGTACGCAGAATTTGCAGGAGGTGCCGCTGTCGCTCGTCGCCGTGCAAGGCGAAGAGCTGAACGAGACGGGCGCCGCCACCATCGAATCCCTCAACCGCCTCGTTCCCAACGCTGTGATCGAGCACGTGGGTCTTTTCCCCACCCACGCGTCGCTCTCGATGCGCGGCGTTGGCTACGCGGGCGTTGAAAGCTTCACCGACCCGCAAGTCGCTGTGTATGTGAACGGTGTCTATCAGGCGCGTAACGCCACCGCGCTGACGAGCGCCGTCGACGTGGACGGCATCGAAGTGCTGCGCGGCCCGCAAGGCACGCTGTACGGCCGCAACGCCTTCGCCGGCGCGATCTCGGTGCGCACCACGCGCCCGGACCTCGATGAATCAGAAGGCTCCGCGCAAGCAACGCTTGGCAATTACGGCAAGCAGGACGTTGATCTCGTTCTGAACCAGCCGCTCATCGAGGGCGTCCTCGCGGGCCGTTTGGCGATCCGCACGCACCACATGGACGGCTATTACGAAAACAGCGGCCGTATCGAAGGCGGCACGATCGATCCGACGCTGCAAGGCAAGTCGATCGGCCGCGAGGACACGCTCTATGTCCGCCCGACGCTGCGCTACACGCCGACCGAGAATCTGGACATCAACATTTTCGGCGAATATTTCCGCGACTTCGGCGGCGCGTGGTACGCTGGCAACATCATCACCACGGTGCCGACCTCGATCGCGGCCGCTGGTTTGCCTGGCTACAATCCGTGGGGCGATTCTCGCCGCAATCTGCCGAGCGCTGGCGACGATCCGTTCGTGATCGGCAACAACCTCGACAACCGCGACCAAGATCTCGAGCAACGCACGCTCACTGTCGATGCGGCCTATGACGTGGCCGGCGGCACGCTGCGCGCCATTCTGAACTATGGCTACGTCGAGCAAGAGAACTGGGCCGATACGGACGGCACGAACATCAACATGTTCTCGTCGGCCCGCTACGAAACCTACAAGACGAGCTCTGCCGAGCTGCAATATGTCGGTCAGATTGGTGACCGCATCGATTTGGTCGCTGGCGTCTCGTACTTCTGGGATCGCTACAACACGACCCAGCTGAGCTTCACCGACGCGACGACGCCGTTCCCGGTCGTATTCACGCCAGCGACGGGTCAGAATCCGGTTACGACCGGCCCGAGCTACATCAACAACGCCGGCGCCCGCCGCGCCTACGCGGCGTACGCGCAGATTGACTACCATGTCACCGACGCGCTGACGCTGGTGTTGGGTGGCCGTTACTCGCAGGAAGAGAAGTACAATTATCGCGGCGAGAACGCCTCGCTCGCGTCGTCGACCGGCGTCACCGCGACCTCGAACTTCTCCACCCACCCGTGGACGACCAATTCGGCGATCTTCTTCACCGCGCCGGAAATCAGCGACGAGAACTTCGCGCCGCGCATCGGCGTGAACTACGAACTGACGGACGACATCTTCCTGTTCGCCTTCTATCAGCAGGCTTACAAGTCGGGCGGCTACAACGCGAACTCCGCTGACCGCTTCGCGTTCGAAATGCCGTACGGTGAGGAAAAGGCGGAGAACTACGAGGCGGGCTTCCGCAGCGAGTTCTTTGATCGCCGTCTGCGCATCAACACCAACTTCTTCTATTCGCAATACTCTGATCTGCAGCGTTCGCTCGTGACGCCGTCGTCCTCGCCGTCAGGCGTGTCGACCGTTACGCAGAATGCCGCCGATCTCACCAGCTACGGCGTTGAGCTTTCTGTCGCCGCGTTGGTCACGGAGCAGCTTCGGCTCTACGCAAACGTTGGTTGGAACGAAGCGTACTATTCTGATTATTGCGCTGACCTCGATGGCGTGACCTTCTCGGCGACGCCGCCGGCAGGGCAGACACAGTGCGCGCCGACGCAGTATTTCGATCTCGGCGCCGCAGGCCCGAGCCCGGAAGACCGCAACCTGATCCCCGTCGACAATTCGAACCTCCGTCCGATGCGCGCTCCACGTTGGGACGTGACGGTCGGCGGAAATTACGAAGTCGATCTGGCCGATCAAGGCACGTTGGACTTCAACCTCTCCGCCAACTATCGCAGCGGCGTGTACGTCAACCTCCTGAACGTGGCGTACTCGTATCGCGATCCAATGACGGTTGTGGACTCCAGCCTCAGCTGGGCGCCGCAAGAGGGCAATTATCGCTTCACGCTGTGGGGCAAGAACCTCACGGATGAAGTCGGCATTCTGAACTACCTCCCCGTCGCGACGTTCTTCGCCGCCACCCAGGCGACAGACCCGCGCACCTACGGTGTCACGCTTAGCGTCAATTTCTAAGTGAACGACATGAGCGGGGCCGCGCCGCGCAAAGCGGTTCGGCCCCGCATTTTCTTTTGCGAGAGCCCGTGATGCTTGGTCCGGTCCGCGCGGCCTTTGTGCTCTTGCTCGTGACCTGCTTCGCCGTCGCGGGCGCTTCGGCGCAACAAAGCTGGGTAGGGCGCACCGCCGCGGAATCCGCGCCACCCTCGTGGCCGCAATCGCCGCGCGCGCCGGCCAATGCGCCAAACGTTATCGTCATTCTCACCGATGATGTCGGCTTCGGCGCCGCAAGCGCCTTCGGAGGCCCGATCCCAACGCCGACTTTCGACATGCTCGCCCGCACGGGCCTGCGCTTCAATCGCTTCCACACCGCCGCGATCTGTTCGCCGACGCGCGCGTCGCTACTGACCGGGCGCAATCCGCACAATGTTGGCGTCGGTCTCGTGACCAATCTGCCAACCGGTTACGATGGCTACACAAGCGTCATCCCGCAATCCGCCGGCACCATCGCGCAAGTCCTGCGAACGCGCGGCTACAACACGGCGATGTTCGGCAAGGGGCACGTGACGCCCGAATGGGAGCAGAGCGCGGCTGGTCCGTTCGATCGCTGGCCCACGGGTCTTGGCTTCGAACATTTCTACGGCTTCCTCGGCGCTGACGTCAGCATGTTCGCACCGCCGATCGTGCGCGGCACGTCGTTCCTCCCGCCGCCGCGCGACCAGAACTATTTCTTCGAACGCGATATGGCCGATGACGCCATCGGCTGGATCCGCGAGCAGCAGGCGATCGCACCGAACAATCCGTTCTTCATTTATTACGCACCCGGCGCAGCACACGCGCCGAACCACGCGCCGCCGGAGTGGCTCGCGCGCTTCCGCGGCCAGTTCGACGCCGGCTGGGACGTGATGCGCCAGCAGATATTTGAGCGCGAGCTGGCGGCTGGCGTGATCCCGCGCGACACCGTGCTCACGCCGCGCCCGCCGGAACTCCCGGCGTGGGATAGTCTGAGCGCCGATCAGCGCCGCCTCTATGCGCGCTACATGGAAGCGTATGCGGCTTCGCTCGCGTTCTCCGATCACGAGATGGGTCGCGTTCTCGAAGCCGTCCGCGAGACGGGTGAGTTCGACAATACGCTCGTGATTTACATCCAGGGCGACAACGGCGCGAGCACCGAAGGGCGGCTCGGCGGCAAGCTGTTCGAGCAATCTGGCGTCAACGACATCACCGAGCGCTTCGATTACGTGCTCGGCCGCATCGACGATATCGGCGGCCCGAACGCGTACAATCTCTATCCGGGCGGCTGGGGCTGGGCGATGAATGCGCCGTTCGCCTGGTACAAGCGCATTGCTTCGCATTTCGGCGGCACGCGCAACGCGATGGTCGTCTCCTGGCCGCGCCACATCCGCGAGCAGGGCGGGCTGCGCTCGCAATTCCACCATGTCAGCGACGTGATGCCGACGATCCTCGAGGCCGCCGGCATTCCCGCGCCGTCGGAACTCGCGGGCGTGCCGCAAATGCCGCTCGACGGCGTCAGCATGCTCTACGCTTTCAATGACGGGCGCGCGCGATCGCAGCGGCGGCGGCAGATTTTCGAGGTAATGCAGAATTTCGGCATCTACGACAATGGCTGGGTCGCGGCGTCGCGGCCGGTCGGTTCGCCTTGGGATCGCACACGAGCCGCGCCTGTGCCGCTCGATCAACGTGTGTGGGAGCTGTTCAACGTTGATGTTGATTTCAGCCAATCGCGCGATCTGGCCCGCGAGCAGCCAGAGCGGCTTGCCGCGTTGCAGCAATTGTTCTGGGCCGAAGCCGCGCGGAACAACATCCTGCCGATCCACGCGTCAAACGAAGGCGCTGCCGGCTCACCCAGCTTCACCAATGGCCGCACCAGCTTCAGCTACCCGGCAGGCGTCACGCGCGTTCCTGAACGCGCCGCGCCGCCCGTGATCCGCCGCTCGTTTACGATCAGCGCTGACATTGAGGTTCCCGCTGGCGGCGCGAACGGCGTTCTGGTGACGCAAGGCGGCCGCTTCGGCGGTTACGCGCTCTATCTCGCGGGCTCGCGGCCAGTGTTTCACTACAATGCCGTCGCTGAGCGCCAATATTCGATCCGGGCCGAGCAGCCGCTCGCGCCGGGACGGCATCGCCTCATTGCGCGCATCGTCGTCGATAGCGCCGCGCCGGGTGCAGGTGCGAACGTGACGATCCTCGATGGCCGCCGCACGATCGCAAGTGGGCGCGTCGATGCGATGCTCGGTGCTTGGATTTCTCACACTGAAGGTTTCGACGTGGGTGAAGACACGCTCACTGCGATCAATGACGAATACACTATCGAGCAGAGCCGGTTCAGCGGTACGCTGGAGCGGCTCACGATCGATCTGAATTGACGGGAGGCGCACGTGAAGCTGCGGAATATTCTTATCGGTCTTACGGCGCTTGCCGCTTCGGCGTGTTCGCCCGCGCCTGGTACAAACTGGACGAGCTATGGCGGCGATTCCAGTGAGAACCATTACACGCCGCTGACGCAGATCAATGCGGAGAACGTGAGCCGCCTCGGCCTCGCATGGTCCTACGATCTGCCAGTGACGATGAACGGCATGGGCTCGCCGCTGGCGATCGATGGCACGCTCTACGTGCCCGTCGGCCACAGCCTTGTGTACGCGATGAACGCGCAGACCGGCGAATTGCTCTGGCAATACGATCCGCAAGTCTATGAGGTCGCCGGCCATCGCATGCGCGCCGGTTGGCCGACGCGCGGTCTCGCCTACAAGGACGGCAAAGTCTACACCGCGACCCTCGATGGCCGCCTGATCGCGATCGATGCGCGCAACGGCCAGCAGCTCTGGTCGGTGCAGACGCTGCCGGAAGATGCGCCGATGTACATCACCGGCCCGCCCTTCGTGGCCGGCGACAACATCGTCATCGGCAATGGCGGCGGCGATTACGGCCCGACGCGCGGCTTCGTCACCGCGTACAACGCCAACACCGGCGAACAGGCCTGGCGCTTCTACACCGTGCCCGGCAATCCGGCGGACGGCTTCGAGAACGATGCGATGGAGCGCGCGGCCGCGACGTGGAGCGGTGAATGGTGGCGCATGGGCGGCGGCGGCAACGCTTGGCACGCCATGGCCTACGATACCGAGCTCAACCGCGTGTACATCGGCACCGGAAACGGTCTGCCGTGGAACGTGAAAATCCGCAGCCCTGAAGGCGGCGACAACCTCTATCTCTGCTCGATCGTCGCGCTCGACGCGACCACCGGCGAATATGTCTGGCACTACCAGATCAATCCCGGCGAGACGTGGGACTTCAACGCCGCGATGGACATCGAGCTGACGACGCTCAACGTCGATGGCCGCGAGCGCCGCGTGCTGATGCAGGCGCCGAAGAACGGCTTCTTCTATGTCATCGATCGCGAGAACGGCGAGCTGATCTCCGCTGGTCCGTTCGCCGAGAACATCACTTGGGCGGAGCGCATCGATCAGGAAACCGGCCGTCCGGTGGAACGTCCAGAAGCGCGCTTCCCGAACGGCGCGCCGTTCTTGGGCTATCCGTCATCGTGGGGTGCGCACGGCGTCGCGTCGATGTCGTTCAATCGCTCGAATGGTCTTGTCTACATTCCGGTGACGGAAGCAGGGCAGGTCTATATCGACCCGCCGAACCTCGCGACGTGGACGCCGAACGAAGGCATCATGCGCTTGAACCAAGCGCTCGGCCCGCGTCCAGCGGATTTCCCGCCGCCGCCGCCGTCAACGTCCTCGCTGCTCGCCTACAATCCGGTGACGCAGCAAGAGGTCTGGCGCAATCCGCTCACGGGCATGCAAAACGGCGGCACGCTTTCGACCGCGGGCAACCTCGTGTTCCAGGGCCAAGTCACCGGCGAACTGACTGCGTACGCGGCCGACACCGGCCAAGAGGTGTGGTCGTTCGATACGCAAGTCGGCATGGGTGGTCAGCCAATCAGCTACATGGCTGGCGGTAAGCAATACATCACCATCGTTACTGGCTGGCGCGGCACCGGCGCAAGCGGGCTGCCGCAGGAGTGGAACTATTACACGATGCGCCGGCGCGTGCTGACGTTCGTGCTCGATGGCGCGGCGACCTTGCCGCCGCTCACGGAAGACGATGCGCCGCCACCAAT
>CAZZFE010000030.1:0-44125 GCA_964653495.1 uncultured Terricaulis sp.
GCGACCCGGCGAAAAGATCCCGGTGGACGGCATCGTCCAGGATGGCCGCTCCACGATCGATGAATCCATGGTGACGGGCGAGTCTATGCCAGTCACTCGCGAAGCTGGCGCCCGCGTTATTGGCGGCACCCTCAACCAGACTGGCGCGCTTATCATCGAGGCCAACCGCGTCGGCGCCGACACCATGCTTTCGCGCATAGTGCATATGGTGGCCGAGGCGCAGCGGTCGCGGGCCCCGATCCAAAGGCTCGCCGACAAGGTGTCGGGCTGGTTCGTGCCTGCTGTGATCGCGGTTGCGGTCGTCGCGCTCATCGCATGGTGGGTGCTGGGGCCGTCGCCGGCGTTTTCCTACGGGCTCATCGCGGCCGTTTCGGTGCTGATCATCGCGTGTCCGTGTGCGCTCGGTCTCGCGACGCCGATGTCCATCATGGCTGGCGTCGGACGCGGCGCCCGCGCGGGCGTCTTGATCAAGAACGCCGAAGCGTTGGAGCGTTTCGAGAAAGTCGACACGCTCGTTCTCGACAAGACAGGCACGCTCACCGAAGGAAAGCCTGCGCTGATTGCGATCAAGATGGCCCCGGGCCAAACCGAAGCGGACGTATTGCGTCTCGCCGCGAGCCTCGAAAGTCGAAGTGAACACCCGCTAGCGCTGGCGATTGTGGCGGCTGCAAGGGAGCAAGGTCTGTCGCTCGCGGAGCCACGCGATTTCGACTCCCCGACCGGGAAGGGCGTCATTGGCGACGTCGAAGGTCGCAAGGTCGTCCTCGGCGCCGAGAAGTATCTGTCGGAGCTGAGGGTCGATGCCAGCCATCTGCGCACTCATGCGGAAGAGCTCCGCCGTGACGGCGCGACAGCCATCTTTGTCAGTGTCGATCGGGTCGCGGTCGCCGTGCTCGGCATCGCCGACAAGATCAAGCCGACAACCCCCGATGCGCTGGCTGCGCTGAAGGCGCAGGGCATCCGCCTCGTGATGCTGACCGGCGACAACCGCACAACGGCTGAGGCCGTGGCGCGCAAGCTTGGCATCGACGCGGTGGAGGCTGAAGTTCTGCCAGAAGAGAAGTCGCGCATCGTGGCCCGCCTGAAGAGTGAAGGTCGGGTGGTGGCGATGGCGGGCGATGGCGTCAACGATGCGCCGGCGCTCGCCGCCGCCGACGTCGGAATCGCCATGGGTACGGGAACGGACGTCGCCATCGAAAGCGCTGGCGTAACGCTGCTGCATGGCGACCTCTCCGGCATCGTTCGCGCCCGCGCGGTCTCTCGCGCGACGATGAACAACATTCGCCAGAACCTGTTCTTCGCTTTCGCCTACAACGTTGCTGGCGTGCCGATCGCCGCTGGCGTGCTCTACCCGATCACCGGCGATCTCTTGTCGCCAATGATCGCGGCTGCGGCGATGGCTCTGTCTTCAGTCTCGGTGATTGCGAATTCGCTGCGCCTGAACTCGGTCAGGGTCTGACGCCTTGCGCTCCAATCGTGATAGGCGGCACATGACCAATGTCGGCGTTGTGATTGGGCACCTCGCTGCGAAGGTTTCTTCTTAGGTTGTCGCTGCGAGCGGTGTCGGCTGTACAGACGAATCTCCATTCCGGGCACGGTGACTGACGCCCGAATAGGATTGACTGGTGATCGCGAATGCGATCTCTCGTGAGGTTGCGGAGCCAAGTGCGATTCGCCCAAGGTCGACATTGATCTCAAGCACCCGCCGTCGCGGAGCGCGGCGGAGCCACAATGCTTATTGCGCTGCGCGGTGCTCCATGCCCGCTGCCAGCATTGCGCGCCAGCCTTCAATAGTGACGCGTGTCGTGTACTGCGCTTGCATTTCCGCTGTGAGGACCTCGAACATGAACGTGTTCTCGATCCAAAACTCGATCACGCCAAACACGCCGCCACGGCTGAGGGATCTGCAGAGCCAGCCCTCCCTTTGCGCGATGGCGTGCACCTCTTCGGCTGAAAGTGGCGTCGCAATCGCCGCGTGGCAGGCGCTATAGATAGCGGGCGATGCTATTTCATGTCCTTCGACATCACTTTCTGTCTCTGCTGGCACGAGAGCAAGGTTGCGCGGATAAACTTCGACCGCGCTTGCACGTTCGTCGCCCGCCATCGCGGTGAAGGCGCCAGGGAAGGGCGGAAACGGAAAACTCTCGCCGCCCCAAAGCTCGGCGATGACCGCGGCTGCGCGGGCGGGGTCTTCCGCTGGAATTGAGATATGAAAAATCATCGGTGATCCTTCCTTGCAAGTTAGGCTGCCCGCGCTGCGAGGTGTGATTGACGCTGCGCGCCAGTCAAAGCATCTGCAAAGGCGTGGTTACGGTCACGGTGTCCGGCTTCATCGTCGCGCACGGCGAGCACGACATCGCGAAGACGTGCGTTCGTCGACAAATTCCAATAGTCGATAGCGATCTGTGGCGCGGCGACATCTGCGAGGCGGCCAGCGTCAATTTCCTCAAGGTAGTGCGTGTAGCTCGCAACCGCCTCTTCTTCGAAATAGCCGACCACGCGGTGGGCGATCCTCGGCTCGAATAAATAAAGGAAGAAGTATGCATTGTAGAAGACTGCCTGCGTGATCATGATGATCAGACGCTCGATGGGGCTCGGTCTTGCGATGCTTACGAACGTCATGAGGTGCATGCGCTCGTTCTCGGCTTCGTCCAGAAGCTCGCGGATCCAGCCGTTGTCATCTTGAATGCGCCGCAGGGCCTTCAAGTGTTGGAGCAGACCGCCGACCATTCCTGGCACTGCCGCGACTGTCTCAAGTACGACGGCGCGATGGCCATAGCGTTTGCTGAAGAACAGATCCGCGCAGAAGCGAAGCGCCTTCACAAACCCAAGCGCGACATTGTCGCCGAAATCCATCGGCGCGTAGTGAGTGACGTTTCCGCCCGACTGCTGTTCTCCGGGGTTGACCATCTCCTGGCGAACCATCTGCGATCTCCAGCTTAAAGATGCACGAAATATCCATCTTATAGATCGCGCCTTGCCCCAAAGCAATAGATAAAATACATCTTTTATTGCGGAGCTCGGTCGGAGGCTAAATGCGTTTCACGCGATATACGGATTACGCTTTGAGAGTGCTCATGTTTTTGGGCCTCAAAGGCGAAAAGCTCGCGACCATCCGCGAGATCGCCGAAGCGTACGATATCTCCGAAAACCATCTCATGAAGGTGGTCCATGAGCTCGGCCGACACGGCTTCATCACGACGACCCGGGGCCGCCAGGGGGGCATGCGTTTGGCTCGCGCGCCAGAGGACATCGTGATCGGCGCTGTGGTGCGAGCGTGCGAAGACGACTTGCGCATTGTTGAATGCTTCGACGCGAAGACAAACTCCTGTCCGATTAGCGATACGTGCGGACTTGCCGGCATGGTCGATGACGCGTTAGCCGCGTTCTTAGCGGTGCTCGACAAGAAGACTTTGGCCGACGTTCTGAGATCAGGACCTGGTATCGCGCCGATTCTCGGGCTTGCTGCGCCGGGCCGTAAGCGCGATAGGCGCTAAAAGCCAACAAGGAAGACCGGCCTACAATGGTGGAGTAGACTAGACAGGCCACGCGCCGCGCCCGCGTAGACCAGCGACAACGTCTTAGCGCCCGCATCGATAGGTCCTATCAAACAATCGCTGCTGTCTAGGGCGCCGCTCTTGTAGGACACCTTACCCATGACAACGGAGGCAGGTCATGGCGCAGATATCAATCGTTTATCACTCTGGTAGCGGACGGACCGCATTTTTGGCGCAGGCCGTGTGCGCAGGCGCAGCAAGCGTGCCTGGGGTCGACGCTTTGCTGCTGCGCATCACGACCGAGCAGCTTGACCAGCGTATGCGCTGGAAGGACGAGGCCATCATGGAGGCGCTTGATGCCTCCGACGGTGTCATCTTCGGCTGCCCGACGCTGATGGGCATGCCCAGCGCGCCGTTCAAGGCATTCATGGAGGCGGCGTTCGCGCCCTGGACCGGCCAGGCCTGGAAAGACAAATTTGCAGGCGGCTTCACCAATTCGGCATCGTTCAACGGCGATAAAACCAACACGCAAATTCAGCTGCTCGTGTTCGCCGCGCAGATGGGCATGTTCTGGGTGCCTATGGGCGATCATCCTGGCGCCAATTGGTCGGGCGGCGGCGCCGACGATTTCAATCGTCTGGGTTCCTTTCTTGGGCCCATGAGCCAAAGCCTCGCCGACATAGAGCCCGCCGAGTCCATTCAGCGCAGCGACCTCGTCACCGGCGAACGCTATGGCCGGCGCTTTGCGGAAATCGTGCGGCATTGGAAGCGGGAAGGCGAGTACGAGGTCGAGCGCTTCCACGATGCCGCCACCATGGCTTCGCTGCGCCGCAAGCGCGCCGCCAAGAGCGCTGTCGCGGAATAGGGAGGCAACAATGACGAAAGTCCTCGATCTATTCGCCTTTGCGCGTCCGCAAGTCGAAGCGCTCGTCGCCGCTTCAGGTCACGGCGCCGACGGTTTCACCGAACTCCTCATGGTTCTGTGCTCGCGCTTAAACGGGTGCGTCGTGTGTACGGCGCTGCACACGCACGCCGCACTGGCGGCGGGAGAATCGCAACAGCGTGTCGACGCGCTGATGGCGTGGTCGACAAGCGCGCTCTTCTCGGCTGACGAGCAGTTGGCGTTGGCATGGGCGGAGCTCTTGACGCTCAAGCAGCATGACCGGCTAGAGGAGACGCGAAAGCAAATGATTGAGCGCTTCGGTGAAGCCGCGACCGCGCGCTTCACAGTCTCGATTGGGCTCATCAATGCCTGGAACGTTCTCACCATCGCCTCCCACCGCGCCGGAAGCGGACGAGCGTCGACGCCGATGACTGCTTCGGAAACGCAGGCAGTCAGTTGAGTCCGGTGGTGCGTAACCGGTCGATGATCCAGCTTAATGCAGGGCCCGGTTTATGGCCCGCGTCATGAAACGCCTGGGTCGCCATATCGTCGGTTTCCGGGAGGCTTGGGCATTGGATGATCTTGAGTCGGCCATCGGCCACATCCTGTGCGACGGTCCAGGATGAGAGGCAGCCCCAGCCGATGCCGGCACGAATCATTTCGTGTTTGGCGGCAATATCGTCAACGCGCCACGTGTTCGGCGAGAAGACGGCGTGGTCACGCCCATCGGTCCGCTTGCTGCGGTCGCTCAGGACGATCTGTATGGAATTCTGCATGACCTCCAGCGCGTCTTCAGCGACGCATGTGGCGAGCGGATGGTGAGGGGCGGCGACGGCGTGCATGCGGGTCGGCGGTAGGGCATAGCGCGTGAGGCCATCGGGCAGATCCAGCAGGGTGCCGATCACACCGAGAGCGCCGCGCCGCTCCAAAACCCGTTCAATCACCATGCCGAGCGTCTCGACGTGGACGCGCATCGCGACGCTTGGAAAAGTCTGTTGAAACGCCGCCAATATACGCGCCAACGCGGCCGGCGAACAGATGGCGTCAATGACGAGCACAATCTCCGCCTCGATGCCTTTCGAGACGGCCTGCGCGCGCGCATGCAAATCGTCCGCACGCCCGACGATCGCTCGAATGTCGCTGACGAGCGCGCGCCCTGCGGGCGTGAGCGTTGGCTTGTGACCGGTGCGATCGAAGAGCTCCACGCTCAATTGCTGTTCGGCCTGCGCGATCGCGTAGCTCACGGCTGATTGCGCGCGGCCAAACTTCCGCGCCGCCGCGGAAAAGCTTCCTGTATCGACGACGGCGAGCACCGCCCGCAGCTGATCGAGCGAGAGCGCCTCGATATTCATGGTCGTCAAATCTCCCAGTGAGACCGATCGAACCCATCGAAGTTTCGACCGTGTTGGTTGACGAGCGGCGATCTTAGCTCAAGGCGGCCGGCGCGCGAAGCCGGCGCCAGGTTAGGAGCAGGTCCCCAATGTCTCATTCGATATCCCTCACCGCCGCCCGCACTGCCTTGGCGGCGATCTTCCTTTGGAGCGGTTTCGGCAAGTTGACCGGCCTTGAAGCGACCGCCGCCTATATCGAAGCATCGGGTCTACCGTTTCCGCTGCTAGCGGCGGTCGGCGCCGCCTGTCTGGAGCTTGGCGCAGGGGCGATGCTGGCGATCGGCTTTTGTACCTTCTATGCGGCCGGGCTGCTCGCCGTGTTCTCCGTCGGCACAGCGGTTATCTTCCACAACACCTTTAGCGACGAAAACCAACTGATTCATTTTCTGAAGAACATTGCCATCGCCGGTGGCCTGGCTCACGTGGCTCTGGCGCAGAGGGCGCGGGCATAACGCGCCGACTTGTTCAATTGTTTGCCGGGCTTGCCGTTTACGGGCTCGGCATGGCGCTCATGGTGCGCGCCGATCTCGGGCTCAATCCGGGGGACGTGCTGCATGAAGGCATATCGAAGCGGACCGGGCTGAGCTTTGGTCTCGTAGCTTTGCTGACCGGCGTCGTGGTGCTTCTCGCTTGGATACCCATCCGGCAACGTCCTGGCTTCGGCACTCTGTGCAACGTCGTCCTAATCGGACCCACCGCAGACCTGGCCCTGGCATGGATCGAGGCGCCGGATCACTTGGCGGCGCGCACCGTCTATCTGCTGGCTGGGCTCGTCCTCATCGGCCTGGCCACCGCAGCCTATGTCGGTGCAGCCTTCGGTTCCGGGCCGCGCGATGGTCTGATGACCGGCATCTCCGCCCGTACGGGCTGGTCTATCCAGTCAACGCGCACGGGCATCGAAGTGTCGGTGCTCTTGCTGGGTTGGGTTTTGGGCGGAACGGTTGGCGTGGGCACCCTCCTATTTGCTCTCTGCATCGGACCTCTCGTTCAGGCCACGCTTCCGAGTTTCGAACGCAGGGTTCGTGTGCATCACCGGGGGATTCTTAGTTCGAGGGGGAGCGCAAGTTGCGCAAGCTCGTCCCAGCGGACGCCTCCCAAAGCAGGTTGAGCGCATAGTCAGGGAACGCATCGCCGACGGTTTGGCGAGCCCTGGGGCAAGTGAAATCAGAAGGCGAGGACAACATGGACGCCCATTCTCATCATCACCACAGGCATGCGCTCTCGCCGCCGACACGAAGATCGCTGCGCCGCGCAAAAATGGAGCCGACCATGCGCTATAGCACCCTTCAGCGCCGCGTGTGCGGCATACTGGCGGCCGCGCTCGCCTCGGTCTTCGCGCCGCTGGCGTCGGCGCAGGAAGAGGGCGCGCGCATTCTTGAGCGTGAGCGAGTTCGCCTCGGCCCGTCCGGGCGCGATTTTTGGTTCGACGTGCCCGAGCACGCCGTCCATGGCGCCGAGCGCGGCGATATCTATTGGATGCGCCCACGCGCGCTTACGCCAGCCAACGCCGAAGGCTGGACCATGGTCTATGTGAGCGAGGGGTCAAGTGGCGCACTTGTACATGTTTCGGGTGAGATCTACTTGCCGCGTCGACGCGCAGCAAAGCCGCTTCCCGTTGCGCTGTGGAATCACCCTACCGCTGGCATGAGCGATGCGTGCGGCCCCTCATGGGCCGGAAATCCAGCTCAAGTCTCGCAATTCGGCTTCGAGCGCGTACCCGCGATCGAGGCCTTGCTCGCACAAGGCTACGCCGTGGTGATGAGTGACTACCAGGGCTTGGGCACGCCCGGAATGGCCGCCTACATGGACGGGGCGCTTGCTGCAAAGGCCTCGCTCGATGCAGTGCGGGCGGTCCGAAATTTTCAGCGCGCGAGGGTAAGCGCTGACTTTGTCGCCTACGGTCATTCCCAAGGCGGTCAGACTTCGCTCTGGGTGGCGGCGCTAGGGCCGCATTATGCGCCCGAACTCAATCTGCGCGGCGCACTCGCGATCGCCCCAGCTGTCGACACGATGGCGCTCACTGAATGGGATATCGAGCATCCGCCGCTCGGCGCCTACGTCATCACCACCGTGGCTGGTTTGAGCGTCGCGCGCCCGCATCTGCGGCTGCGCGATATTCTAACGCCGGCCGGCCTCGAGTTGCTCGCGACCATGCCCGACCTCTGTTACTCGACCCGTGCTGCGGCCGAATCCGTGACCGAGCCTTTGGTGAGGCTGGAAGGCTTGCGCCCAGGTTCGCCGTGGGCGAATGCGATGGCGGAAAATGGCGATGTCTATGCTTATCGCCCGCGCGCGCCGATTCTGATCCTGCAAGGCGGTCAGGATTTCGATGTTCCCGCGCACATCACGCGTGACGTGGTGCGCCGGCTGCGCGACGCCGGTTCGACAGTCGAATATGTGGAAGCCGAGGAGCTCGACCACTTCAGCATCGTGCCGTGGTCGCGCGAGCGGATCTTGAATTGGTTTGCCCAGCGACGCAGCGAGCTTGGCAACGGGGTCGGGTAGGCTGGCCGACCAGACGCGGCCGAACGCTGCAGCTGGTCACAAGGCCCGACCCACCGCTCCAACTGATCGAGCGACACGGTACGGGGTCGATTGTTCATGTCTGCGCGTCTCGCCAAGTTTCCTGATCAGTCCCATCGAAGTTTCGGCGCTATCGGCGCCGCCATGATTGAAGTCTACCTCACGACATCCGGTGCGCAAACCGGTTCGATCAATGGAGACGAGGGTATCATGCTGAACCTGAAGACGCAGCCGCGGTCGCTGAAATCTGACGATCTGCTTGCGCGCGCAGCGCGCGTCATTCCCGGCGGCGCCTCGGCGGCTGGCCGGCGTGTGTTCAGAGAAGTGATCGTCAAAACGCAAGGCGCCTATGTTTGGACCGCCGAAGGCAAACGCTTCATAGACTACTTGCTGGATTATGGGCCGATCGTGCTCGGTCACTCGGATCCGAATGTAAACGCCGCGGTCAAACGCACCGCGGACACGTGCGACCTAAACTGGGTTGGCGCTCACCCGCTCGAAGTGGAATTGGCGGAGAAGATCGTCTCGCTGGTCCCATCGGCCGAGAAAGTCGCCTTCGTCACCTCAGGATCGGATGCTTTGCTGCATGCGCTACATATCGCACGCGCGCATACTGGCAGGCGCAAGGTCCTGAAATTTCACGGCAGCTTCGTTGGTTGGCAGGATGCTCTGGCGAAGGGGGCGAATTTCGATGTCCAACCGGGGCATGTGCCAGGTCACGATGATCCCAATTCGGGTGGTTTAAGCAGCGCGGCGCTGGACGACGTCATTGTGCTTGATTGGAATGACGCCGACGGGGTGCGCACCGCGTTCGCGCGCGAAGGGCGCGAGATCGCGGCGCTGATCTGCGAGCCGTATCTGTTCAGCTATGGCTGCGTCGCGCCGGCGCCGGGATTCCTGGAACTGCTGCGCGAACTGACCCAACAACACGGCGCGCTGCTGATTTTCGATGAGGTCAAGACTGGCTTCCGGCTTCACCTCGGCGGCTATCAAGCCATTTGCGGCGTGACGCCCGATCTCAGCGCCTTCGGCAAAGCGATGGGCAATGGCTTCACGGTCGCCGCACTAGCTGGCCGCGGCGATCTCATGGATCTCCTGGGAACGGCGGTTGCGCTTGACGGCACGCACTATGCAAATCCCTATGCGCTCGCGGCGGCCTGCGAGACGGTGAGGCGATTGGAAAGTGGAGCGTTGGATCGTATCAACTCGCTGGGCGCTCAGCTTCGCGCCGGCCTTGCCGATGCGGCCAAGCGAGCAGGCGCCGCCGCTGTTGTTACCGGTATCGGCTCGGCTTTCATGGTCAATTGGTTGCCGAGAGCGCCCGTGACGTTCAGCGACGCGGCGCGGGCCGACTTCACGCGGGCGGAAGCGTTCCGCCTAAAGCTGCTGGAGTCTGGCGTGCTGATGCCGCCTTTCGTCATTACCGAAGCACGACTTTGCGCACAGCTCAGCGAGGCGGATGTCGAGAACACCGTTCGCTCTGCATACTTGGCATTTAAGGCTGTTGTATGAGGTAGAGATCCTTTGCTAGGCGCGAAGGCAGCTACGGTTGTGTCGCGTATGCCTTGATGTGATCGGCATCGATGACTTGGCGAGCCACCATCCCATCGGTAATGCCGTGGATCTTCGTGCTGTCGGCCGGGATCGGAATAGAGGATTGTCGGAAAGCGTTGAGCGCTGCAACGTGATCGACGGTCACGACCGCGCCGGTGTCGCGCTCGTAGTCGAACGGCAAGAGGGAGGGCCAGTTCAATGACTTCGTCAGCGTCTCGGTCGAGACCTGTCGTTTCGGCGTCGACGACGACATCCTTTCCGGTTTCACCGCTTGCGATTTTGAGCGGCCAGTGGCGCAGGACCGGCACCCGCAGGAGCAAGCGGAAGTCTGGGCTGGCCTCGATCAGGCGGCCGGCTTCGGGAAGGTCCATCTCAAAACACAAGCGCAAGCGTGAACGAAGCGCAATGAGCGTTGTCGGCAGCCCCTAATTGCTCGGTCCGCGCGGCCGGCGCCGATACCAGCGTATAGCTTCACCAAATGCGGCCAAACGCGCATCTTCAACTTGAAGAAGAGGAGCGATCGCGATGATGCAGCCCGCCGCGCGCAGCTGTGAAAGCGAAGGGACTCATACGGAACCTTGCTCTCCGCTCGACGAGAAGCTTGATGCAGCACTTCAAGAAGCGTTTCCCGCCTACGATCTTGGGCGATCGGAGCAAGGAGCCGGATAGGTGGGCTTTACTCCGTTTCTTGTATCGCTGGCGGTCGGCGCAGGCGTCGGCGTCATCTATGGCCTGCTCAACGTGCGCGCACCGGCCCCGCCGATCGTGGCGCTCTTTGGGCTTCTGGGCATGCTGCTGGGCGAAGGCCTGGTCTGTTATCTGCGCGGCCATCCCGGCGTCACTGCGCAGATCATGCACGTGAAGAATTTCGCGCCGGATGCCTCTTCGGATCAAACGCCGCCTGGCGGCGCGCCATCGTGACCACCCTGTGAGACGCCCCACATGTACGCTTCTCAGATCGATCTCAGCGAGAATGTCCGCTCCGCTACCATCGCGCTTTTGCAGGCGCGGCTCTCGGATGCGCTCGACCTCGAGGCGCAGCTGAAGCAGGCGCATTGGAACGTCAAGGGCCGCGACTTCCAGCAATTGCACGAGCTCTTCGACGAAGTTCATAAGGAAGTCGAAGCCTTCGCCGATGTGCTGGCTGAGCGTATCACCGCGCTCGGCGGGATAGCCGACGGGCGCGTGGCGACAACCGCCGCCGCTTCACGCCTTGACCCATATCCGTTCGATGCCCACGCGGGCGAACACCATCTGCGCGCGGTCGCGACGGCGCTCGCCCAATTCGCCAAGAGCGTGCGCGCCGACATCGAAGCCGCCGTAGGTCTTGGTGAAGCCGTCGCCGCCGACATCTTTACCGAACTCTCGCGCGCCAGCGACAAGCAACTTTGGTTCATCGAATCCCATCTCTTGTGAGGGAGCTATCGCCATGATGCAGATAAGGCGCAGCGAGGAACGCGGCCCCACCAAGATCGGCTGGCTCGACAGCAAACACACGTTCTCATTCGGCGACTATTACGATCCGCGCCACATGGGCTTTGGCCCGTTGCGCGTCATCAATGAGGATCGGGTGCGCCCCGCCGCGGGGTTTGGAACCCATAGTCACGCCAATATGGAGATCATCTCCTACGTGCTCGAAGGCGCGCTTTCACATCGCGACTCGATCGGCACGGGTTCAGTGATCCGCCCCGGCGATGTTCAACGCATGAGCGCCGGCAGCGGCGTCAGCCATTCAGAATTCAACCATTCAAGCGCCGATCCGGTGCACTTCCTGCAGATCTGGATTCTGCCCGAGCGGGATGGAGGGAAGCCCGGTTACGAGCAGAAGACGTTTCCCGACACCGAAAAGCGCGGGCGCCTGCTCCTCGTCGGCGCCCGTGACGGCCGCGACGGCGCGCTCACCATTCACCAGGACGTCGATTTCTATGCGGGTCTCTTCGAAGCAGACGAAGGCGCCAGCCATACTTTGCGTTCCGGATGCATTGCCTGGATCCAAGTGGCGCGCGGCGAAGTCGATGTGAACGGCCAGATGCTGCGCGCCGGCGACGGGGCGGCGCTGACCGAGGCCGGGACAATCGAAATCGCCGGGCGAAACGGCGGCGAGCTCCTCTTGTTTGACATGGCGCCGTGAATGCATCGGCCAGATGGGGCGCACGTCCTCATGAACGCAGGCGCAGCGTCCAGCTACGAAATGCCTCCAGATATTGGCGCAGCCGCTGCGCTGTCGCCTCGTCAGTCAGCCGGCCATTGGCGTCGAATTTTTCGTGCGCGCGGAAGACCAGAATCTCTGGTTGAGGCATGCAGAATGAATTGGTGAACTCAAACGCCTGGCGAAGCTGGCTTTGCCCGCGCGCCGTACCGGTCTGACCTGGCGATGCGCCAATGATGCCGACAGGTTTGCCGTTCAAGGCCGCACTGCCGGCGGGCCGCGAGGCCCAATCGACCGCATTCTTCATAACACCCGGAACGCCGTGATTATATTCCGGCGTCACGAAGAGAACCGCGTCCGCGGCCGTGATCGCCTGTTTGAACGCGATGACGCCCGGCGGATCGGCTGCGGCTTCGACGTCGCCGTTGTAAAGAGGCACCTCCGCCAAATCGAACGGGTCGATGCGCATGTTCGTCGGCGCGCGTTCAGCGGCCGCGGCGAGCAATGCGCGATTGAAGGAGGTGCGGCGCAGCGATCCGGCGACCCCCAGCACACGAATACTATCTTGGCTCATTCTTTTTCTCCGCCTTGGCCGCTTCGAAAGCCGGCCGCAACATGCGACCCGTCGCAAAATGGCTTAGCGCTAGAATGGCCGCAGCGGCAAAGCCGAGCACTCTGTTGACGGGCGATGACGCGCCCGGTTCCGGAGATGATTTCGATATTGCCGCGCACGATGAGCGGCCCATCAATCTGTGGTGCAATATCGACCGGCCCGGCGCGGGCCTCGAGCATCTCTGTGCGCGCGCTCGAGGGCGGCTCGCCGCTGCCGTCAAAGCCGATCGCCTTGTGCGAAGAATCGCAGAAAGGCTTATTCTTCGAAGCGCCGCACCGGCATAAGGTCAGGCGATAGCCGCGCGGTTCGCCATCGATGCTGAGCGCGCCGCGAAACGCGTAGGGGCCCGCCTCCAGCGTTCGGATGAGGTTCACCTCAGGCGCCGCTTCGCCGCGACCGCCATCGGTGCGCCGATACTGGATCGCCCCCGACGGACACTCGCGAGCGACCGCCGCCAACTCTTCGCCGTCCATTTTGTCGGGATGAATCCAAGGTCCTTCGACATTGGCGAGAAAAACTCTTGGCGCGCCGGTGACGCAATAACGCGCATGAATGCAGAGCTTGCCGTCGAAGCGGATCTCGACGTGCTTGCCCGGCACGATCTCGGCGCCCGCGGCGAGTGATAGCTCAGGCCCCGGAGTGACGGGCGCCTGCGCAGACGCTGCGCGCGGTGTCGACGTCGTGTCGAACCTGAGAAAGCGGCGCGCCCGCGCCGCCAAGGCTTTGAGCAGGCCGGCTGCCAGCGCTAAGCGCGGGTCGCTTTGGTCCAGGCGCGCGCTATAGGCCGCTAATTCTTCTATCCGTTCGGCGAAAAAGCGCCGGGAGCCCGCATTGCGCGGCAAGGGTGCGGCGTCGCGCAGCGCGGTGAACGAAACCCCCGCATTGCTCAACGGATTGGAGGGACCCGCGGGCCGGCGCGCGGCGCTCTCGGCCAGCATCGTCATCGCCTTCATAAGATCGATACTGAGATCGACAGCAAAGCTTTTTTCTGGATCGGGGCTTGGAATTGCATAGGAATAGGCGAGCAGGCGCAGCATGGTCTGATAGGTCGCGTTGGCGACATCGACGATGGCTGCGGCCTCTGCATCTTCAATGAAAACCTTGCCTGCGCTCCGCGGCGGGCGGCGCAGCACCGGGTTGAGGGCCGCCGGATGCGCCGGCGCAAAGTCCGGGTTCTTGCCGAGCAGCGTGCGATATTCGGCGCGTATTCCCAAAAAGCGCGCGAAGTGCGAGTTCGGTCCTGCCTCGGAAGCGCCTTCGCCTTCAGCCACGATCGCTGCACACGCCGCGATCGCGGTCTTCGAGCACAGCACGGGCCTCACACCCTTGAGATCGATCTCCGCACTCGAGAGTTGAAGCGCGGAATCGCCGCAGAAAAGTTCGCTTTCACCTAGCTTGTCGGCCATGACGCGCAGCGCCAACTCGAGCGTCCGGTAGAACTGGCCGACGGTGTCATAGTCGATTTCCATTGGCGTGAGGCGCGGGCTGCTGGCGCCCCGCCGGAATGGCGCTTGCGTGAAGCCGGCGCCGTCCCATTCGTCCGAGTCTTCTGGGCGTTCGAGATAAATGAAGTGCTGAAGCACATCCATGCCGAAGGGCGCGAGCCTCACCACGACGCCGGCAGGGAGGTAGCCCGGATCAAGCGGAAAATTTCCCCGCCCGAAGCCCGGACTGGCGCCGATCGCGGCGGTGATGTTCCAGACCGCCGCCAGATGACCCATCTCATCGACGGCGACATTCACGATCGCGCGTCGCCAGCGTTTGACGGCCCTTGCTTCTTCAGCGCTCAGCCCTTCGGCCTCGCCGTCCTTGAGGCTGAAGGCCGCGTAAAGATACGTGCACATCAGATTGTGTTCGAGTTCGGCGGCTTCGTAGAGCGCATGGATGAGCTGCTCGCGTGTAGCCGCGAGGCGCGGTGCTCGGAGGACAGTGCCTGGATGCGACATCGCCTGTTCACCTCGAGCGACAAACGAGCAGCGTGGCGGTCATGGCGCTGCTCCGTTGGCTGCGCGGACATTCGCTTCGCGCATGGGCGCGCGTTCGCGCGGCGACCGAGGTTCGCCGTCGTGGCCGCTTGGCGTTTGCTCGAGGCGTTCTTTGCCAGTGATAAGGCGGGCGCTGCGCTGGTAGGTGAAGTAGCTCCAGAGCCAGGTGACGGCGACGGCGACGCGGCTGCGGAAGTCGATCAGAAACCAGATGTGTGCGGCCGACCAGATCCACCAGGCGAGCCAACCGCTGAGCCGGATCCAGCCGAGATCGATGACCGCGCGGCTCCGTCCGATCGTGGCGAGGTTGCCCCAGTTGCGATAGGCGAAGGCGCCCTTACGCCGTCCGAGGATGAACTCGGCGACAAAGCGCCCTTGTTGTTTGGCGACAGGCGCAACGCCGGGAAGTGGATTTTCAGCAACGCGTGCGGTGTCGCCGATCGCGAACACGCGCTGCGCTCTCGCCACGCGCAAATCGGCGCCCACAAGAATGCGTCCGTTTCGATCTTGTTCGGCGCCGAGCCAGCGTGCGGCGGGGGAGGCTTCGACGCCCGCGGCCCACACGATCGTGGCGGCCGCGATGCGTTCAGCGCCAATGCTCACGCATCCAGCGCCTATGTCGCACACCGGCGCATTGGTGCGCACTTCGACGCCAAGATCGGCAAGCGCACGCGCGGCGGCGTTGGAGAGGTCTTCGGGAAAGCTTGGCAGCACGCGTGCGGCCGCTTCAACGAGGCACACGCGCGAACAGGATGGCGTGATTGTACGAAAATCGCGCAGCACAGCGCGATGCACAAGTTCAGCGATCGCGCCCGCCATCTCGACCCCGGTGGGTCCCGCGCCGATGACCACGAACGTCAAAAGCGCGCGCCGCAGCTCTGGGTCAGGCTCCGTCTCGGCGCGTTCCAGCGCAATGAGGATGCGCCGACGGATAGCGACAGCGTCATCGATCGTCTTAAGGCCCGGCGCGTGTGCGGTCCACTCGCTGCGGCCAAAATAGGAATGGCGGGCGCCCGTGGCCAAAATGAGCCAATCGAAGCCGAGACGCGCGCCGCTCGCGAGCTCGATTGTGCGTTTGTCGGCGTCGACGCCCTCGACCTCATCGAGCACGACGCGGATGTTGCGCGCGCGCGCAAGCACCGACCGGATCGGCGCGGCGATGTCGGCGGGGGAGAGACCGGCGGTGGCGACCTGGTAGAGGAGCGGTTGGAAGAGATGATGATTGCGCCGGTCGATGACGGTGACCTCGACCGGCTCTCCCGCAAGCCGCTGGGCCGCGGCGAGGCCGCCAAAGCCCGCGCCGACAATGACGACGTGCGGGCGGTTGTCGGCTTCAAGCTTTTTTATGCGGCGGGGATCAGGCGTGCGCATCGTCTCCGCCGTCTGCACTTCGTTCGTTTAAGCGATCCTGTGCCTGGCGCGCCGCCGCAAAGTCCGCATCAGCAAGAAAACTCACGGCATCAAGCGCGGCCATGCATCCAGAGCCCGCTGCGGTCACGGCTTGGCGATAAACTCTGTCGGCGACGTCGCCGCAGGCAAACACGCCCGGTATGCTGGTGCGGGTGCTGCGCGGCGCCGTTTCAACATAGCCGTCCGCATCGAGTTGAAGCCGGTTGCGGAAGAGCGCGCTTGCAGGCGTGTGACCGATGGCGACGAAAGCGCCGTCGACATCGAGGTCTTCAGTTGCGCCGCTGGTGAGATTGCGCAGTTCGAGCCCGGCCAGCCCCTCAGGTTCGCCGCCGGCTTTGAAATCATCGACCACCGTATTCCAGCGAATGTCGATATGGCTGTTGGCGAACAGACGCTCCTGCATGATCTGTTCAGCGCGCAACCGGTCGCGCCTGTGAATGAGCGTCACGTGTGAGGTGTGGGCGGTCATGTAGAGCGCGTCCTGAACCGCGCTGTCGCCGCCGCCGATCACAGCAACTTTCTTGCCTCTTTGAAAAAATCCATCGCAGGTGGCGCACGCCGACACCCCCTTGCCGACGAGCCGCTGCTCCGACGGAAGACCGAGCCATTTCGCTTGCGCGCCGGTGGCGATGAGGAGCGTTTCGCCCGTATAAACCGCGCCGCCGCCGTCGCCAATGGCGCGGAAAGGGCGCTCTGAGAGATCGACGTCGACGATGTGATCTTGCACGAACCGGGTTCCGACGTGGGCGGCCTGGGCGCGCATCTGCTCCATCAGCCACGGACCTTGGACGATGTCGGCAAAGCCCGGATAATTTTCGACGTCGGTCGTCGTCGTCATCTGACCGCCTGGCTCCAGGCCTTCAATGACGAGGGGAGACAACCCTGCGCGCGCGCCGTAAATCGCGGCGGTGAGGCCTGCAGGTCCCGATCCGAGGATCAGCATGCGCGCCGCCAGCATCACGCCGCCACCCGTCCTGGCGACAGGGCGATGTGCTTGTACTCGACGAAGTCGTCGAGCGCGGCAAAGCCGTTCAGGCGTCCTAAGCCTGATTGCTTGAATCCGCCTTCTTCCGCACCGTCATAGACTTTGGCCCAATCGTTGATCCAGATCGTGCCGACTTCGAGCGCTTGAGCCACCCTTAGCGCGCGATCAACGTCACGCGTCCAAACGCTGGCAGCCAGTCCGTACTCGGTATCATTGGCGAGGGCGACGGCTTCGGCTTCATCGTCGAACGATTGCAGCGTCGCCACCGGTCCGAAGGTTTCTTCCTGCACGATCGGCAGGCGCGTATCCATCACCTCGAGCAGGGTGGGCGCATAGAAGGCGCCCTTCGCCAGCGCGCCGCCGGCTACGGGCCCGCCGCGCACGATCACCTGCGCGCCTTGAGCGATCGCCATCTCGACGACGGCGTCAACACGCGCGACGTTTTCGCGATCAATCAAAGGTCCCATGTCACTCGCGGGATCGGCGGCGGGACCGAGCTTCACGGCGCGTAGCCGCGCAGCCAGCCCGTCGCGCACTTTATCGGCCACGCTTCGGTGCGCGAGCACGCGCGCGCCCATCATGCAGAATTGGCCGCCGAAGGTGGTGACGGATTTTTCCAGCACAGGAAGCGCTGCTTCGATGTCGGCGTCGTCGAACAGGATCATCGGCGTCTTGCCGCCGAGCTCGAGGCCGAAGCGCTTGACGTACCTTGCGCCGGCCGCGGCGATGGCCCGCCCTGCTTGCGTGCTGCCGGTGAAACTAATGACGGGCACCTGTGGGCTCTCGACCAGAAAAGCTGAACCCGCGCGGCTGCTCTCGGCGAAAACATTGACGGCGCCGACGGGAAGATCGTCCGCCTCGGCAATCACGCGCGACATGAGATGAGAAGTCTGAGCGACCTTGCCGGGAAGCTTCATGACTGCCGTGCAGCCCGACGCAATCGCCGGGGCCAGTGACCGAATGGCCAGCGCCACCGGTGAATTCCAGGGAACGAGAATGCCCGCCACGCCGACCGGTTGGCGCATAATCGTCGAGATTCTGCCAGGCCTCGGCGTGATCACACGTCCGCCGTCGACCAGCGCCTTAGCTGCGTAATAGCGAAGCTTTGGCGCGGCGATATCGACCTCGAACGCGGCTTCAGCACTCACCTTGCCGTTCTCGCGAGACACCATGTCGATGAGTTCGCCGCGACGGCGCTCGAAGGCGTCAGCGATCTGGTTAAGCGCCTTGGCGCGCAATTGCGCATCGATTGCCCAGGGCGTTTCCTTGAATGCACGCACCGCCGCGACGACGCCCGCTTGCGCGGCCTCAAGGCCGGCGTCGGCGTATAGACCGATAACCTGCTGCGTGGCCGGATCGATCGACTCCTTCAGTCTGTCAGACGTCTCGAATTGGCCGCCGATCCAGTTGCGGGCAGGGCTCGTCAGTGGAGCGTGCATACGTTCATCCCCTTCTTTCCCGGGCGCGCGTGCGGCGCTGGCGGTTTACGACGCTCGCCGTTGCGCCTGACGTTCCAATTCTGCGCGGTAAGCCCTGAGCGCGCCGCTCCAGCCGATCAATTGATCGAACATGGCGCGCGCCGCATCGACGTGGAGCGGGCGCGGCTTGAACGCGCCGTTTTCGAAGTCGTCGAATATCGAGAGCGCCACTTGCGGCCCGACATCGGCCATCTGCAGCTGCGCCAACACGCCGCGCAGGTGTTCGACCGCGCGTACGCCGAGCGCTGCGCCATAGCTTACGAAAGCGGCCGGCTTGTTGTTCCACTCCGCATAGAGGAAATCGAGTGCTGTCTTGAGTGCCGGCGAGGTAGAGAAATTGTATTCCGGCGTGACGAAGACGAATGCGTCAAGCGCAGCGATCGTCCGCGCCCAGGCTTGCGTGTGGGGTTTTGTATAATGGCCCGCGATCGGCGGCGCCGGTTCGTCGAGGAAAGGCAATTGGATGTCGGCGAGGTCGATCAGCTCGAACTCGGCATCGTTGCGCATACTGGCGAGTTGAAAAATCCAGGCGCCCACCTGAGGGCCAAGCCGGTTCGGGCGCGTGCTTCCTATGATGATGCCGATCTTCATCGCGTCCTCTTCTCTTTCCGTGCGACGGGTGCAGTGCGCGCGCGGCGCCGTTGTGAAGCACGATGATGGGCGCGGCACGGCGCCTAGGCCATTGAACGTTGGTATCAGCGAGACCATCGTATGAGCGCGGCGCATCCGCTGTGCGCGCGAGCGTGGGCGTCGCACAGGCTGCTTCAGGAGACGCGGATCCGCCTTCTCTGCGGCCATGGTTGGCGTCGCGGCTCTGCACCGTGCTTACGGCGTTCGTTCATTCGACGGGCAGCGAGAACGAAAATGTGGCGCCCGGTCCATCGTTCAAGACCGCCCAGAGCCGGCCGCGATGGTTCTCTATGATGGAACGGCACACGGCCAGTCCTACGCCCATGCCCGCAGGTTTGGTGCTGTAGAAGGCCTCGAACAATGTGTTGGTTGCACTGGCGTCAAAACCTATGCCAGCGTCGCGCATACTGAGTTCAACGTTCCCATCCTGAGCGCGCCTGGTTCTGATGACGACCTCGCGCGGCCGGTCCGCCACGGTGGTCATCGCGTCCAGCGCATTGTTGAGAAGATTGAGCACGACCTGCTGTAGCTGCACACGGTCGCCAGGCACGCTCGGCAGATTTTCGGCGAGCTCTGTGCGCACTGTGGCGCCGCCATTGTCTAGTTCGCCCTGCGAAAGCGCGATCACTTCTGCCGCGGCCTCGTTCAGATCGACCAGCTCGAACGCAGTCTCCTTGTTGGAGAAGAGCGCGCGGAGTCTTGAGATCACTTGTGAAGCGCGTTCGCCGTCGCGCATCGTGCGGCGCACCGCTTCGCGCCCGCCGTCTATATCCGGCGTCTCGCCGGTCAAAAGGTGCAGACACGCGGCGGAATTGGCCATGATGCCCGTCAGCGGCTGATTGAGCTCGTGCGCGATCGAAGCGGACAATTGTCCAAGCGCCGCGATGCGGTTTGCCTGGGCGAGTTCGAGTTGAATATCATGATAGCGGCGGCGCTCCACCTCCAGGCGCTTGGTATCGCTCATGTCGCGGTAAATGACATAAGCAGCTCGGCCTCCATCAGGGGAGGGTATTGGAACGCAGATTGCCGAGACCGGTACACGGGCGCCGTTTTTGTGATTGCGGACGGTCTCGACCGCGAACGTCTCTCCGCCTTGGAGTATGCGCCTCATGAAGCCTTCGGCCTCCTCGTAGAGATCGTCAGGCGCCAGCAGCGCCTTCAGCGACCGGCCCAGCGCTTCTTCGGGCGCGTAGCCAAAGATCTTTGTGAACGCGGGATTGACCCGGGTGATCGCAAAGTCTTGATCGATCAGCACCATGGCTTCGGGTACGCGCACAAAGAGTTCGTTGAGTTGCGCCTTCTGGTCTTCGAGTTCGCCCGCCAAGCGCACCAGGGTCGTAAGATCGGCCTGCAGCACGTCGCGGCAATGCAGGAGCAATTGCTGGTAGAGGTCGCTATAGCGATTTGTCTTGTCGTCGAGGACGCAGATCGTCCCGAAGACGCGTCCATCCGGCCAGAATATGGGAAGGCCCAAATAGGACACCATGCCCACGCCAAGTTCGGGAGCCCGCGACCACGCTTGCTCTTCCAGAGCGTTGGCGACCAAGAGCGGTGCGCGGCTCTTGATCACCGTCTCGCAAAACGTACCCATGTCCATCGAGAAGATGTCGCCGGCCGGAAACGGGTTTTCTGGCGCAGCGCTGGCTGAGATGACGCTATAATGCGTGTAGTGCGGCGGTATGAGTTTGCACACCACGGCGGAGGGAACGCGCACGATGCTGGCGAGGAGATCGACGATCCGCTGCCATTGCCGCAGAACATCGGACGGAATTGCGATCTCTGCGGCGTCGGACGTCATGGTCCACCTCGTGTTCGGCTTTACCCTTCCGACGGATCGGCGAGCGGCGTCGGACCCGCATGCGAACGCGGCGGCGCGTCGGGGATAAGGCCAAGCGCCGAACCCATGGTGACGAGTTCGGCAAATGAACGCGCGCGCATCTTGCGCATCACCTGTCCACGATGGGCTTTGACGGTGATTTCGCTGATGCCAAGCTCACCTGCGGCCTGCTTGTTCAAGCGTCCGGCAGTGATGAGCGACATCACCTCGCGCTCGCGAGCGGTCAATTGCGCGTAGTCCGCCTGCAGTCGCTCCAAGCTCTCATGCGCCGCAATTGATGCGTCGCTTCGTTCGACGGCGTCGGCGATGGCCGCGAGCAGCACGTCGGCGTCTACGGGCTTGGTGAGGAATTCGGCGGCGCCGGCCTTCATCGCCCTGACGCTCACCGGCACGGTGCCATGGCCTGTAATGAATATGATTGGGAGGTCGGAGCGGGCGTGGCTAAGCGCGTTCTGCACATCGAGACCGTTCAAGTCCGGCAAGGCCACATCGAGCACAAGGCATCCGGGCGCAGACGTGCGCGCGCAGTCGAGAAAGGCTTGCGCCGACGCGAAGCTCAGCACCGGCCAGCCGGCCGCCTGGATAAGCGCCCCTAACGCCTCGCGGACCGAGACGTCGTCGTCGACAAGAAAGACCGTCGCTTGCGATTGCAACATGGCCGGCCTCGTGAAGCGCTCCGGCGCCAGGGCAGCGTAACCGATCATGACCGCCTCCTCAATCTAGGGCAGGGCCCGCTTCAATGCTTCGATGAGAGCCATTGGCGCAAAGGGCTTGTAAAGGCACGCCGACGCGCCGCGGGCGACGAGCCGCCGGCAAAGGCCACGATCGCCCTGGCCTGTAATGAAGATAACGGGGATCAAGGCTGGGCGCTGCTGCAAGTGTTCGAAGAGGTCCGGCCCGCTCATCCCCGGCATGGCCACATCGAGGACGACGCACCGCGTCGCGTCAATGACATCCGAGGACAGGAAGGCCTCCGCCGAGTCGAAAGCGCGCGCGTCAAAGCCGAAAGCGCGCAAGAGGCCGGGCACGGATTCGCGCACGGATTCGTCGTCGTCGACTACGGAAACGAGAACGTCGTCGGTCATAAAGGACCTCCGCGCGGCGCTCTTCGCCGCGCCGTGCGCGCCCTCGCGCCGCAAGCGTCAGCGACGCATGCTAGAGTCCCAAGCTTGTGCGCCCAGGACCATGGGACGTATCATGGATCGGGTCTGGGCCCATCCCATACCATGGTGTCGCCCCGCCGATTACGTGCGCTGGTCGTCGCGATCTTCGACCTGGTCGAGATAGGCGCCATATCCTTGCGCTTCCATGTCGTCGCGATGGATGAACCGAAGCGACGCCGAATTGATGCAATAGCGCAATCCCCCTTCCGCTGCCGGCCCGTCTGGAAACACGTGGCCGAGATGACTGTCGCCGTGTGTGGAGCGCACCTCAGTGCGGATCATGCCGTGCGAGTCGTCTCTGAGCTCGTTGATGTTGGCCGGTTCGATCGGCTTGGTGAAACTCGGCCAGCCGCTGCCTGAATCGTACTTGTGGGTTGAGGCAAAGAGCGGCTCTCCGGAAACGATGTCGACATAGATCCCAGGTTCGCTGTTGTTGAGATATTCCCCGGTCCCGGGCCGTTCTGTGGCGCCGTCTTGGGTGATGCGGAATTGTTCGGGCGTCAGTTTCGACACGGCGTCCATCGATCTGCGGTAGGTTTGCATGGGTCGTGCTCCTTCATCGGTTGGGGTTGGTCATCCGTGCAGCGCGTAGAGAAACAGAATAAAGCCCATGGCCGTCAGCACGCCCGCCAGCGGCAGCCGGCCCGCGGCGGCCTCCGGCGCCATCGTCTCGACAACCATGGCGATGAGTGCGCCGGCAGCGAGCGCTGAAAGCACGCCGCGATAATCGGCGCCGCTCGCAAAGAGGGCATAGCCCGCCACGGCGGCGGCTACAGTCGCTATCGCCGCCGCACCCCACAGCCACACGACATAGGCTACGCTGCGCCCAGCCGCGCGCATGCCAGCTGTGCTCGATAGACCCTCGGCGAAATTGGCGGCGGCGAAGGCGCCGATCAACGCCAGCGGCGGAATAGCGCGCGCGCCCTCTTGCGCGGCAAAGCCAAGGATCATCGCTTCAGGTATCGCGTCGAGTAGCGAGCCGGCCGCGATCGCCATGCCTGAGCCGGGCATTTGCCGCTCGCTCGGCTGCGGCATGCACTCGCCGCAGCGTTTACGTTTGTGCGCATCCCACCGTGCGAGCGCCAGGTTGATGAGACTGAAGGCCGCCGCGCCGATGAGAATGGCCACGCACGCAGTCGCAAGGCTTGTGTGCATAACCGCGCCGCGCGCCAGTTCAAGCGTCGCGGCGGCCAAAAGCAGGCCCGAGGCAAGCGCGATCGTCGCTGCAATGACCCGATGCGATCCGCCGAGCAGCAGCCCCGCGCCGGCCCCAGCCAAGAGTCCAGCGCCCGAGAGAGCACCAAAGAGAGCAGCCAGTGTGATGCCGGACATGGGCGCTGCCCACAGTCAGGTGGGCAAAGCGAGCGCGCGGTAGCGCGCGGCAGGCTGGCCGCTCGAAGCGCTCGCCGCTAGCGCCTGGCGCGCATCTTCATAGGCGCGCCAAAGCGTTGCGTCAGCCAATGCAGGGATGGTGACCGTTTCGCGTTGATCGAGCCCGGCGAGCGCGGCGTCCACAAGATCTTCGGCGCTCATCACCAGATTGCGCGGCAGGGTCTCGAGAGGCGTGCCGGCGATGGCCCAGAATTCGGTCGCTACAGGTCCTGGGAGCACCGCTTGCACATGCACGCCGTGGCCTGCAAGTTCATGATGCATAGAGCGCGACAAGGCCAAAACGAAGGCCTTGGTCGCACCGTAGACGCCGTTGAGAAGTTCGGGTGCCAGTGCGACCACGGACGCGATGTTGACTATGGCGCCGGCACCGCGGGCGACGAACGCAGGCGCAGCTGCGTAGCAGAGTCGCATCAGCGCCTCCACGTTTAGCGCGATCATCGCGCTCATGCGTTCGGCATCCGACGCCAGGATCGGCGCTGTGGCGCCGACGCCGGCATTGTTGACAAGAAGGCCGATCCGCGCGTCGTTGCGCAACACTGCCTCGACCTCCGCGACCCCTGATCGGGTGCCGAGATCGGTGACGACCGCCGTCACCGCGCGTCCGGTCTTAATTCTAATCCGGCCCGCCTCGGCCTCGAGCCGTTCGCCGTTGCGCGCCACGAGAATGAGATCGTAGCCCCGTCGCGCAAGTTTCTCGGCGTAAATCGCGCCAATCCCCGAAGAGGCGCCCGTGACGAGTGCGACGCCTGGCGAAGGCGATGTCATGATCCCATCCTTGATCGCGTTGAACCGGCGAAGCGGGCCCGCCAGCGCAGAGACCCATCAAGACCAGACCTCAGCGGCGCTCGGAATCAGACGAAGGTGTCGGCGATACCAAAGGCGAAGCGCCAGCACACATAATGATGGACATCAGCCCGGCGGAATGGACCGGCGCAGCCATTCGCTAAAAGTGTCCGCGCCCAGTAGCGCGCCGGCGCCGGGCAAGAGCGAACGCCGATCGACCGACGCGTCGAAATATAACGTCTCCGGATCCACGAGAATGCGAAGCGGAATTTCGCGTGCACTCGCCAGTTCGCGCGCCAATTCCTCAAGTTCAATCACTTCGGGGCCGGCGAGTTCGAGTACGCCGTATTGCGGGCGGCCAAGTACGATGCGCGCGAGCACACAGGCCGCATCATCGGCGCTGATCGGCTGCATCAGCGCCGCCGGCAGCCGCGCGACGCCGCCAAACGACGCATGCCGCACGAAGCATTCGACACCTTCAAACGATGGCGCCATGCGCACAAAGGTGTGGGCGAGAGGACAGGAGACGATCAGATGTTCGTGCGCGCGTTGAGCCTGAAAGTAGGTGCTCGCCAGATGATCGGCGCCGATATCGGAAAGCGTCACATAGTGCGCGATGCCTGCAAGACGCGCCGCAGACGCAATGTTGAAGCCGCGGGAGCGCGCGCATGCTGAGGCGCTGCGGCCCCGATGTGACAGGCTCTGCGTAAGATCAACGACGGCCGACGCGCTCGCGAGCGCTGTCTCCACCTGCTGACAATTGAGTTCGGCAACGTTTTGGGTGCAATGGCCTAAGCTGAGCAGCATGTCCGCCAGTCTGGCGGCGATGACATCATCACCGCCGAGGATGACGATCTTCATCGATCCGGCTGAGCGTCGGGCGCCGCCACGAACGTAGCGACCAGCTGACCGGTCTCAATAATGTAGGTCGACACCATGATTCCAGTGTCGGGACCGATGTCGCGCGCATTGTGCGGTGTGCGCGGAGGAATAAGGAACCCTTCGCCCGCGCGCACAATGACGGGCTCGCGGCCGGCCACCATCATCTCGACTTCTCCGGCGGCGATAAAGCCGACTTCTTCGCCGGGGTGAATGTGCCAGCCCGAGGCGACACCCGGCGGAATTTCAGTGAGCACTTGCACGATCTCGCGTCCGGAAACCGAAAGCGGCGCCCGTTGCAGTTCGCGCCGCATCAGATGCGCGGCCAGTTCGTCCTGGCCGCGCGCTGGATGAGCGCAACCGATTGCGATCACGAGTACAAGCATGGCGGCGGCTATGCGTGGCAGTAGATTTGTCATCGGTTCAATCCAAGTGGAGCGGCGCGCACGGGCGGGGAGGTGCGCGCCGCTCCTGTCCGTCAGGCTTGGCGGCGCAGGGTGCGGAAGGCTGCGCGCAGCTCCGACGTGAACAGCATTGGTTCCTCCCAAGCGGCGAAGTGGCCGCCTTTGTCGGCAGTGTTGAAGTAGGCAGGGTTTGGATAGACCGCCTCGACCCAAGAGCGTGGCGCATTCCAGATTTCACCAGGGAATGATGTGAAGGCGACCGGAACGGCGACCGGCGGGGGCATCGCGCCGCCCGCGGCTGCTGCCGCCAGAACCTGGCCGAACTCCCAATACCAGCGGGCGGCCGAGGCGCCGGTGCCCGTCAGCCAATAGAGCGTGATGTTATCGACGATCGTTTCACGGGTGAGGCTTCCCGTTGGCCGTCGTTCGACAAAGGCGCGCGCGATTTTGTAATAGCTGTCGGTGTCGTGATCGAGCAGCCATGCCGCGAGGCCAACCGGCGAATCGAGAAGCGAGTAGCCAATCGTTTGCGGCCTCGTGGATTGCTCCAGGAAATAGCCGAAGCCCGTCGTTCTGAACGTCGCCAGCGCGGCGTGCGCGGCGCGTTCCTGTTCGGTGTTCGCCGGCAGCCGATCTGCGATCGCGAGCGCGCCCGAGAGTAAGCTCAGATGAATGCCGCGAAGTCCTGCAGGCGCTTGGCGGCCCATTGCGTCGGTGACGTTTGCGCCCACGTCGCCGCCTTGTGCAACGTAATTGGTGTAGCCGAGGCGCTCCATCAGCACAGCCCAAGCGCGGGCGATGCGGTCGGAGTTCCAGCCGAGTTCGGTGGGCTCGCCTGAGAAGCCGTAGCCGGGCAAGGACGGCAGCACCAAATGAAAGGCGTCGTTCGCCGTGCCGCCATGCGCGGTTGGATCGGTCAGAGGCCCGATCGTGTCCAGAAGCTCGATGACGGAGCCAGGCCAGCCGTGGGTCATAATCAGCGGCAGCGCGTTTTCGTGCCGGGAGCGCACATGAATGAAGTGGATGTCGACGCCGTCGATATTGGTGATGAAGTGCGGAAACGAATTCAGCCGCATCTCGCATCTGCGCCACTCGTACTCGTTCGCCCAATAGCGGGCGAGTTCGCGCATTGGCGCCAATTGGACGCCCTGGGACCGGTCCTGGACCAGCTCTCGGCTGGGCCAACGCGCCGCGCGCACGCGCGATTGAAGGTCGTCCAGGGCGGCTTCTGGAAAGTTCACGCGAAATGGCCGGACGGCGGTGTCGGCGGTGCTCATATTTGTCTCCTGACGGGTGTCGGCAAAGGCGGGTGTTGCGAAAGAGAGGGCGCTGAGACCAGCGAGCTTCAGGCTCTCGCGTCGGCTCAAGCGCCCATGACGCGGGCCCGCGTCTCCGAAATGGTCGGTCATGTTTTATCTCCATCGCGACTCATCCATGAGGGAGGATGAGTGGTGCGCATCAGATGGCAGAGATGCTGGGTAGGGAAATCAGACGAAGGTGTTGGCGATACTAAAGTGCGGCCACCTTCCGCCTAACTCGGTACGACGGCGATGACGTCGATCTCCACCAGCATGCCTGCGAGTGCGAGCGCTGGAACGGGGATCAATGTCCAAGCCGGCTTGGTCTCGCCCCAGACGCGATCGAATTCCTTGCGCACGTCGGCAAATTTCTCTTCGCTGTGATCGACGATGAGCAGGTTGAATTTCGCGATATCCGACATGCGCGCGCCGGCGGCCGCGAGCACGATCTCGGTATTGTCGAGCGCTTGGCGCAATTGGGCTGCAAAGCTTGCCGGCAGTTCGCCTCTCGCATTCTCGCCGCCCTGCCCAGCCGGCAGCACCAAACGCCAGCCCGCAGGGAAAACGGCAAGGTGAGAATAGGCGTTGGGGCGCGGGTCGTAGAGTCCGGGCGGATTGATGAAGCGTAGCTTGTCTTCATCGTTTGCGCGGTGTTGGCGGTTCGCATCGGTCATCAAGGTCTCCTCGGCAAAAGTACAGCGAGGGAAACGTGACGCTTTGCGGCGCATGTCTGTATCGGACGAAGGTCTCGCCGATACCAAAGACGAAGTGCGCGCACTCGCCGCTTGCGCCGCCGCGCTGACCACTATCGTCGACAGAGCGCCGGCCTCGGCCACAGCTTGGGCGGGGAGGGCTGACAAGATCGAGGCGACCCACGGCTAGTGGACGATCGTTGCGCCGACGCCATCGTATCTACCGCGCGCATTCCGATCGCTTCGGCCTGCAAGAGACGCGTACGCGGTCAGCGTCGCGGCCATGTTCACAAGCTCCGCAAACGAGCGTGCGCCCATCTTGCGCATTGCCTGGCCGCGGTGAGCTTTCACAGTGATTTCGCTGATGCCGAGATCGCCGCCGACTTGCTTATTGAGGCGCCCTTGCGCCACCAACATCATGACTTGCCGCTCGCGCTGGCTGAGCGACGAAAAGCGCTCGCGAAGTCGGCGCAGATGCAGGCGCTCTTTGCAGACGGCGCTGCCGATCGCACTGGCCTCGTCTATGGCGTCGAGCAGCGCCCAGGCGCTGATCGGTTTTGCGAGAAAGGCAGTGGCGCCGGCCTTTATCGCGCGTACTGCGGCCGACACATCGCTGCGGCCAATCAGGATCGTCGGCAGCTCGATCTGTTCAAGCATGTCGAATTGCGCGGCGCCGCAACCATCAAGCCCCAACAGGCATGCATCAAGCACGAGGCAGCCTTCGCCAAGTTGCGGATGCGTGAAGAATTCGCTGAGCGATGCGTGTGCGAGAACGCGCCAGCCTGCGACCTCGATAAGGGCGGCAAGCGACCTGCGTCCTGACACTATCTGTCCGACGACGTGAACAAGGCCGGGACGGTCAAGCGAGCCCATGTGCTGCTCGAGACTTTCATACTCAGCGGCTTCAATCATGGCGATCTCCATGCACAATGAACGCTGCGATGACGCCATGGGTAGAAACGTGTCGCTATTTCTGAAGAGCGAGTCCGCGCCTACACATTCGTGTCGTCGGACCGAGGCAGCGTGATCGTCCGCCGGCCGAACAATCTTGCATCGAGCGAGAACGCGCCAGGGCCGGTGAGAACCAAGGCAACAGCAGAGATCGCGTGAACAATCGAGAGGCCAAGGGGCGCGGCGCCGAGCACGGAGGCGCTCAAGCTAATGGCGGCGAGGAGGCGGGTCTGAACGCCGGCGCAAAGTCCAACAGCAAAGAAGATGCACAAGAGTTGAAGCGCCCCAAAGTCTTGATCACAGCCAATCAGCATCAGAGCTGACGTCGCGACCGAGAGCCGTAACAGAAGCAATCCCGAGCCCAAGGCGCCCCCGGGAAAGATGGCGGTTCGCGATCGCATGCGCCGAATGTCGAGGGAACGGACCGCCCTGGGCGCCCCCATTCGGGCTAGTGCGAACTCATACTTTGGTGGGTGCTCTCTTCTGCTTCCAAATGCGGTAATGATGCTGACGTCCGTCCCGTGAGGTAGTTCTCGTGTGATGCAGGAGGCGACGGTGTGGCGAGCCTTCGGTCGAGCATTCATTGTTCTGGCGCTGCTCGCCGCCGCACCGGCGCACGCTCTCGATCCAACACGCCGCATCGAACAGTTTCACCACACGGTTTGGACGCAGCGCGATGGCGTGCCGGCTGAAATTTACGCGATTTCACAGACGCCGGACGGCTTCCTGTGGCTGGGATCAACCTCCGGTCTCTATCGGTTCGACGGCGTCAGCGCAGAGCCCTACGCCACTGATGCGTTTGGAGGCGAGGGCGTCGTCTCGTTGGCCGTGAGTGCAAACGGTGACCTTTGGGCGGGGCTCGATGCGATGCGGATCGCACGTGTGCGCCGCGGCGAAGTGATCACCTTCGACTTGCCCAGGGAAGGCGCGTTTGGGGCGGTCTATTTGCTTTCAGCCGATGCTGATGGCTCGATCTGGATCGCGACGCGCGATTCAGTATTCAACTTTGATGGGCAGCGTTGGCGCGTGCTTGAGGCGCCTTGGCCGCCAGCCGAAACCTGGTCTCAACCCGGCGGGGTGTGGGGCATGGACTTGGCGCCGGACGGCACGCTTTGGGCCAAGAATTTGCTAGGGCTCTACTACCTCAGACGGGGTGCTGACGCGTTTGTCCAGGCGCCGGGCTATGCGGGCGGCCTCGTCGATTTTGTGCACGATACGCAAGGGCGCCTGTGGACTGCGGACTTTGCGACACGCCAGTTCTATGAGTTGCCTGATCTCCCACCGGACGGCGCGCCGCCAGGACCGATCGTCTTCGGCGCTCCGGTGCCGCCGACAATGCTCGGCGTCGTGTACGCTGACAGCGATGGCGCGATTTGGAACGCCAATCGGGTGACGGGCGGCCTTCATAGGATCGCGTCGCTCACAACGCCTGCCCCCGCAGAGGAACTGACAGTGCAAGAGGGGCTCGGAGCGGATATTCCTTATGCAGTGTTCGAGGACCGCGAGGGCACGATCTGGGTTGCGACCGCAGTCGGTCTCGAGCGCTTCCGTCACGCGAATATAGTTGTGGAGCTTGGCCTGCCGGTAAGAACGCAGGCGGCGCACCTATTGGAGCATCAGGATGGGGTACTGCTCTACAGCGGCATGAGCGCCCGTGCGCTCGATCCCACCGATCCGGGACAACGTCTCTTTCGCATGCGCCCCGGACGGCCGAGCGAGCTGCTTGCAACGAACATCGGTCAACTCCAGGGAATTGCGCCGACGCCCGATGGCGGCGTTGTATTCGCCAGCGAAGGGCGGCTGCATCGATGGCGTGACGGCGCGGTCACGCCAATGGCGACGCCGCGGGAGATCGAAGGCGGTCACGTCGTCAACTTGGTTGCCGCGCGCGACGGCGCACTCTGGGTGTCTGTACATCAGCGAGGAGCCTTTCGTGTGGCCGATGGGCAAGCGACGCGTTTCGCCGCCCCATCTATCGCCGACACCGACGACGGACCTCTCATCGCGCTCGATGCGGAAGGCGCTGCTTGGTTATTCTATTCAAGAAGGACAGCGGCGCGGGTTGAAAACAATCGCGTCACGGAGTTTCCTTCGCTGCCCAGCACGATAGGCCTTGTGAACTCGACCGTTGCGGACCGCGATGGCTTTTTCATCGCCGGAAACCAAGGCATCGCCCGCTTCGATGACCGCGCTTTTCAGTACATCACTGTGTCGCGGGCACCGGTGCTCGCCTTCACCTTTGGGATACGCACTGCGCGCGATGGGAATTTTTGGTTGGCCACGCAAGCGGGCGTGCTACGCATTGAGCGCGAGAGCCTTTTGCGCGCCTTTGCAGACCCTGACACGCCGCTTGAATACCGTTTGTACGACGATGGCGACGGGTTTTTGGGCGCCCCCGCCCGCGACAGTGTCAATCACGCGATGGCGATAGGGCCGGATGGGCGCATCTGGGTCATGTCAAGCACGGCGATGTCATGGATCGATCCAGCGCGTCTCTACCGCAATGAGCATCCCCCTCCGGTCGTCATAACTTCTGTCGTCGCCAGAGGACGCAGTTACGACATGCCGGAAAACCTTTCGCTGCCAGCAGGAACGTCGCGGTTGGAGATCGACTATACGGCGCTAAGCTTGTCGGCGCCCGAGCGCGTGCGCTTCCGTTACAGACTGATTGGTGTCGATCGTGACTGGATCGAGGCGGGCGAGCGTCGTGAGGCGGTTTATACCAATGTTGGACCAGGCCAATACCAGTTCCAATTGATCGCCGTGAACGGCGATGGCGTCTGGAACACGACCGGCGCGACGCTAACGCTCTCGATCGAACCGACTTTCCTGCAATCGATCTGGTTCAAACTGCTCGTCGCGCTCGCGCTGCTCGGGGCCACTGCGATCGCCTACGCCTTCCGCCTGCGCCAAGTCACCGCGCAACTCCAAAGCCGTTTCGATATTCGTGTCGCCGAACGGGAACGCATAGCGCGCGAACTCCACGATACGCTCCTGCAGGGGGTCCAGGGATTGCTGCTTCGCTTCCAGGCCATCGCTAATCGCGTGCCTCAGGGTGGGGAGTTGCGCACTTCGCTTAATGAAGCGCTCGACCGCGCGGACCAGGTTCTGGTCGAAGGGCGCGCTCGTGTACGCGACCTTCGTATGGCCAGTGCAGAGGGTGATCTCGCAAAGGCGATCCTGGAATGTGCGGACAAGATCATCGAAGGCGATCAACCGCGCCTTCGTATTGTTATAGAGGGCGCGCCGCGCCCTCTCCATGCGCTCGTTGGTGAGGAAGTGACACGGATCGCCGAAGAGGCGATCCGCAACGCCGTTCAGCATGCATCCGCACAATCGATCGACGCCGTGTTGAGCTATGGCCGAAGCGAGTTTCGCCTTTCGATTCGCGACGATGGGGTGGGCATGTCCCAAGCGATTCTGATCAGCGGCGAGAAGGCCGGGCACTACGGACTGATTGGCATGCGCGAACGCGCCCAGCGCATCGGCGGATGCACTGACGTGCGAAGCCGGGAAGGCGCGGGAACGGAGATCACGCTCTCGATTCCTGGACGCGGCGCCTATAGGCATCGCCGTGGCCGAATTTTAAGGCGCCTCTGGCCCCATGCCGCGGGAGGGGATGCGTGACCGCGAACGCCAACATTCGTGTCCTCATCATCGACGATCACCTCGTCCTGCGTGAAGGGGTGATGTCGATCCTCGGGGGCGAGCCGGACATTGAGGTTGTCGGGAACGCGGAGAACGGCGCTCTCGGCGTCGAAGCGTCCGCCAATTTGCGGCCAGACGTTGTGTTGTTGGACCTGCAGATGCCGGTGCTGGGAGGATTGCAAGCACTTGCCGAAATACGCAAGCGCACGCCGAACGCGCGCGTCATTGTCCTGACGACCTATGAGGGCGACGTGCAGGCGGTGCGCGCGCTCAAGGCGGGTGCGTCTGGTTATCTTTTGAAGAGCTCGCTTCGCAAGGAACTCGTCGACGCCATCCGCGCCGTTCACGCAGGCAAACGCTACGTGCTTGCAGAGGTGGCTCAGGAGATCGCAGTGCATGCTGCTGAAGAGCCGTTGAGCGATCGGGAAATATCGGTGTTGCAATTGGTCGCTGCCGGGAAAGCGAACAAAGCGATCGCACACGAGCTGTCGCTGGCCGAAGACACAGTGAAAGCGCATTTGCGCAGCATTTTCTCGAAGCTTGATGTGAGTGACCGCACGCAGGCGGTCACGACCGCTCTGCGCCGTGGCATCATCAGCCTCTGACGCCAGATTTAGACCATCGTCCAATGGCGCCAGTGCGGCGCAAGGCGCATATCAGATCCGACGCCGTCTCGGCGGAGCTGCAAGATGTCCGACTTTGCGCAACGCGCCTCGGCGACCGATGCAATAAGCCTGGGCGGCCGTCAGGTTTCACTGAGGAGGATCAGGTGCTCGAACCGGATGTGAACGCGCATGACCATGCGCAAGGCAAACGCGATGCCCGCGTGACGCTCGTTGAGTACGGCGACTTCGAGTGTCCGCATTGCAGGCGGGCATATCCCATCGTGAAGGCGCTTCAAGCGCGCTTCGGCGATGATCTTCGCTTTGTCTTCCGGTACTTTCCGCTGGTCGATGCCCACCCGAACGCGATGGCCTTTGCCGAGTTCGCAGAAGCGGCAGGGCGACAAGGAAAGTTCTGGCAGGCTCACGACTACCTGTTCGAGCATCAGGGTCATCTGTCCAGCCGGCATCTCACCAACGCTGCCGCCGATCTTGACTTGGATGCCGCCGAGATCGCGCGTGCGCTCGCCACGAACGGGCCGGCGGAGCGCGTTCGCAAGGACTTGGCCAGCGGCGAGCGTAGCGACGTCAACGGAACGCCGACTTTTTTCATCAACGGTGATCGCTTCCGCGGCGAGTGGTGGGAGGAGGCCGCCTTCGCGGAGGCGTTGGCGAGCGCTGGACTTCGCGACCGCGATGGGCGCTCTACTTCTTCGGAACGCGAGACGAATTCAGGACGGATGGAGTAAGAGATGGAGACCGAACGCGCATTGTTGGCCGGAGGATGCTTCTGGGGCGTCCAGGATCTCGTCCGTAAACTTCCCGGCGTCGTCAGCAGCAGGGTGGGATATTCAGGCGGCGATGTGCCCAACGCGACCTACCGCAATCACGGCAACCATGCCGAAGCAGTAGAGATCGTTTACGATCCAGCGCGGACTACCTATCGCAACCTTCTGGAGTTCTTTTTCCAAATTCACGACCCGACTACCTTGAACCGGCAGGGCAACGACCGCGGCGCAAGCTACCGATCGGCGATCTTCTATACGAGCGAAGAGCAAAAGCGGGTCGCGGAGGACACCATTGCGGATGTCGAGGCCTCAGGCCTCTGGCCGGGAAAGGTGGTCACGAGCGTCGAAGCCGCAGGCCCGTTTTGGGAGGCCGAACCGGAGCACCAAGACTATCTTCAGCGCATTCCCGACGGCTACACATGCCATTTCGTGCGGCCAAACTGGAAGCTGCCGCGCCGCGGTTCGGCAGTGGCCTAGCACATGTCTGTTTCATCCGACCCGACCGAAGGGCCAAGGCGTGTGGAACGGAAGGGGAGCTTCGGCAGTAGCGACGTTTGATGTTCCGGAGCTAGGCGCGATCTCGTGGTTGTGGCGCTGGCGAGCGTTCGTTGCGTCAAATCCGCATGATCGCACACGGTGCGCCGTCGACGTTACCGCCTGCGCTTGACCAGTTCTTCAACATCGACGCCAAGCGCTTTGGCGATGCGCGCCAGCACCATAATCGATGCATTGCGCACGCCGCGCTCGACCCCGCTTAGATAAGTCTGGTGAACGTCCGCACGCCCAGCCAGCTCCTCCTGGGACAGCCCTTTGTCCCGGCGGAGGCGCTGCACATTGAGCCCGACTCGCACGCGCACGTCCATGTGCGCAAGGCGCGATTAACCGCGCATTCGGGCCATAGACTATAAGTCATAATCGTGATTTGGCCGGAACGCGGCAGGACCAAAACTTGATGCCCTGTCGGCGGAGGCCAGAGGCGGTCCCGAACCGGGACCACATGCGCGGAGCCATGGTTAACGTTATGACTTATAAGATAAGTTCGGCCGATCATCCTACGGCGCAGGCGCTGATCGCGTCGCAGCGGCTCGGGTGCAGCGAAGATCTGCTTTCCGATCCAGGCCGCATTCCAGCCTCGCCAGGCCTATACGCCATGTGGCTCGACGTTGTTCCCGGCGCCGCCGCGCCGGCATTGGTCTGGTCAGGCGAGTGGGGACTTGCCTATGTCGGCGTCGCTGGTGGTCGGGGAGGTGGATCTCTGCGGAAGCGGCTACGCCAACACCTTAGCGGCGCTTGTGCGCATTCAACACTGCGCCGCGCACTCGCGGCGCTGCTGTTTGAAGACATGGCGCTTGAGCCGGGTCTCAGCGCATCCGGCAAGATCGCATTCGATGCGCAAGGCGAAGCGCGTCTCAGCGCTTGGCTGATGTCGCACGCGCAATGGAGCTGGATCGTGCATCCGAACCCGGTTGCGCTTGAGGCCCTGCTCATTCAGGCCTGTGCACCGCCGCTGAATGTCGCGGGCGCACGCGGCGAGGCAAGCGCCGTCGTCAAAGCAGCGCGCGCGCGGCTGCGCCAAGCGGCGCTGCGCGGCGCCTAGGGAAGTATATCATCCTCGGAGGCGCCTTCGACTAAGGTCCACCCCGGCAGCCGAAGCAGTGGCATGGCATTTTCGCGCGTAGTGCGGATGAGGCCGTCCGCATCCGCAAACAGGCGTTGTCCGTCGAGCGCGTAGATGTGGCTGCTGCGATTGTCCGAGGGAAGGCGCAGTGTGATGATTTCGACCTTGGGCCGTAGGCCCTGTACGCGCTCGGCTTCGAGCCGCGTGTATTCGAACACGTTGAAGCAAGTCATCCTGACGTTGTTCCGCCAAATCAAGAATTGCGATGTGGAATCGACTTGGTCGTCGTGCCTGCCGTTCGGAAACACAGACATCTCGTAGAGATATTCCGCGAGCCAAGGCGCGCCGTCAGGAACGTGCACGAAGCCGTTGGCAAGGATTGCGGTCTGCGACGACATGCGCATTTGCTTGTCGCGTTCGGGCTCGATCGCTTGGCAGATCTGCAGGCCGAGGCGCGGCAACTCCTGCAGCAGCTGCGAACCTGAAGCGCGATCTTCAATTAGAACGGTTTCCGGCCGATAGCGCGCTGCGAGCGCCATAACGGCGTCGCGCAGATCAGGGTATTGATGACGCGCGCGATAGACATCGATCAGAAAGACATTATCGCCGACAATGCCCCATGTTGTGCAGACGCTGAAGTCGTTCCACTCCTTGGTTTTGATCGCGGTGTCCCAAGATTGAATGACGCGCTCGTACTTGGTCGGCATCGTGTCCGGCGCGCGGCGCTGAAACCACTCCGTCTTTACAAGTCCGCCGCCTTCCGGGGCAGGGCGCTGCTGATACTGCCCCGCCCAGACAGCTTCACCGCTTTGCTCACGGCGGACCTGGAGCGCCGCAACGGGAAACCGCGCGGGGTGCAAAGACTCTCCCTCGCGTCGGCGCCACTTATGGCGGCCGAGGAACGTGTTGTAAGTCCAAACCTCGTCTTTTTCGGCAATCGCAGGAAGGTTGATGAGCTTCCAGTCGCCTAGGCGAAGCGCGTGACCGACGAAGTCGTCTTCATGCAAGCGCTGCATGATGATGACGATCCGTTCCTTGCTCGGGTCGTTTTGGCGGCTCAAGAAGGTGCGTTCCAGCGCCTCATTAGTCGAGCGCCGGATCGCTTCGGAAAGCGTCTCGCCAGCCTTCTGCGGATCATCGAAGATGAGCAAGTTCGCGCCGAGGCCCGTCGCCACGCCGTCGATCGATGTGGCCAATCGCCGGCCGCCCTGAAGCGTTTTCAAAAGGCGGGGCGCGGCGCGCTCAGAGGTAAGCCGTGTCTGAAAGAGGCGTTTGTAATCCGGATGGGCCATGACCTTGCGTGTGTCTTCGCCGAAGCCGCGAGCGATTTCCTGCGCGTAGCTGACGCACATCACGTCGAGTGAAGGATTGTGGCCCAGAAAGAAGGCCGGCAGCGCCACCGAGCCGCAGATCGACTTCAAGAAGCGTGGCGGAAGCGTAATGATCAGCTTCGGCGTGTCGCCGGTGGCAACCTCTTGGAGGTTGGCGCAGATCAGATCGAGATAAGGCGCCCACACCGGCGCTTCGCCGCCTTTAAGGATGCGAAACGCCATCTGCGTGAAAGACGCGAGATCATTACGCAGGATTGCATCGCGCACATCCGGTTCGAAGCCGGCGAGGGGATCAGTTGGAATTGTCATCGGCCTCGTCTTTCGCGCTCACCACGAGCCGGCTTCTAAGATTGCTGAGCAGCGCCGCGTCAGCGGCTTTTCGGTCGGTCGGCTCGGCGCCGGGCGTTTGCGCCGCAACGCGTTCAACGACAGCGATCTGCGCGATCAAGATTTGAATGGCGCGCTGATCGCCGGCCGCCGCCTGATTGGCGAGCTGCGTCATGGCGGCCTCGAGCTTGGTGATCATCTTGCGCCGGCCGTTGACCACGACAGTGACCTTGTCGCGCGCCGCACGGGCGATGATGGTCGTGAGGTTTGGCGAGCCCTTGGGGCGGCCCTTGGGGTTGGCGCGCTGTCCCTTCTGGAAGCGCGTGTGCAGCGGAGGGCGGCCGCGGCCGACAGCATAATCGTCGTTGCTCACGGCGCGATCTCCGCTTCGATGGCGTTGAAGGCTTGCCCATCACTGCGGATCGCCTCCGCACCCGTGAGGCGCTGCCAACGGCGGATGGCGCAATCGGCATAAAGCGGATCGAGTTCGAGCGCGTAGGCGCGCCGGCCTGTGCGTTCTGCGGCAATGAGGGCAGTGCCCGAACCCAAGAAGGGATCGAGCACAATCTCGCCGCGCGCCGTGCTATCAAGAATGGCCTCGGCGATCATGACCACGGGCTTCGCGGTCGGGTGCAACGCAAGCAGATCGCCTTCGGTGGTGTTGCGGCCCGCCGTCGAGTTCATTCCCGCAAAAGTCCAGACATTGGTGCGGTTGCGGCCGAAGGCGCCGAGTTGGACGTTGTTGCGGTGCGGACCGCCCTCGACCTTGAAAAGGGCGATCAGCTCATGTTGGCTGCGGTAAAGCGAGCCCATGCCCGCGTTGGTCTTGGCCCAAACAATCAGGTTCTTGAGTTCGCCGAAGATCTGGCTGCCCACGCGCAGCAACACTTCGATGCTGCGCCAATCCATGAAGATATAGACCAGAGCGCCAGGCCGGGCGGCGTCGCGCATATGGCGGCAGACCGGTTCCAGCATTTCCGCGAGTTCGGTCGGCGTGCGGCCTTCTGAGCCCATGACGAATTCGCGATGCTTGATCTTGCCTGCCCCAGTCAGATAGCCGGCGATGGCGCCGCCGAACGGTGGATCGGTGATGATCGCCGCAGCGCGATCCACGCCCATGAGCGCGGCGAAGGATTCTGATTTAAGAGAGTCGCCAACGAAGAGACGATGTTCGAGGCCGGAAGCCGGATTGCGCAGAATCCAAAGATCGCCGAGTTGCGAAACTGCCGAGCCGGCGACGGGAAGGGCATCCTCTTCGTCTTCGACCGGCGCGATCTCTAAGCCCTCGATCATCAAATCGATTTCCGGCGTTTCGAATCCGCTCAGTTCGAGACTGAGGTCGAGGCCCAGAACCGACAAGTCTTTGAAGAGCCTGCCGAGGGCTTGCGTGTCGAACTCCGACAATTCGGAGAAGCGGTTTTCGGCGATCATGAAGAGTTCGGCTTCGGATGGCGTGAGATGTTCGAGCCGAATAGCGGGGATGGTTTCCCAGCCCAATTCGCGGCAGGCGAGGACGCGCGCTTCGCCCGCGAGCAGCATGCCGGCGGCATCGATGATCACCGGCACGTTCATGCCGAGCGACTTGATGCTGGACGCGAGCTTGCGGACGGCCGCGCGCTTATGCCGGCGAGGATTCTTCGGATTTGATTGGATCGAGTCGATCGAAACGTACTCGATCGCCAGCCGCCGATTTGGCGGCGGCGTGGCTACAGGTGAGTCGGGGCGAAGCGTCATGACGGGTCTCCGGGCATTCGGAGAGCCGTCTCATTGACGGTCCACGGTGATCGAGTTCAGCCGATGGGGTTTTGGTGAACCTAGTCGCCTACCCATCGCACGCGAACCAATTTGTCCGGCGTCGTCTGGAGTCTTGTGCTCGCAAGGAGCGGAGCCTCGAAATCCCGAGCCGCGTCGACAAACGCTCGCAACACATCCATGTCGGAGATCAAGAAGTCGACGACTGAACTGTCGTTGTCGCGGCGTTCGCCAAGCAGCGCCCGTACCCACGCCAAGGCGACGCACAAATGGAGCACCGGAACGCTTGGGCGGAAAGCGCGCGTTTCCACGTTTGAGGCATCACCGTTGCCGGCGGCATAGGCCGCGAGCTGATTTAGCGACAGCCTCTTAACGCCTGGCGGCAGCCTCAAGGTGGCTTCGCCCAGCATTGCCTCGTCGATGAAAGCCACCGCCATGCGTCCCGCGGCAAGTCGGCGGTTCAGTTCAGTCTTCACTGTTCGCCCGAGCGTCGCCACCCGCTCCGGGGAGATCAGTGCATGCATCGGTCTCAGCGCTCGCGGCTCACTCGCCCAAAGCGCATCGCGCTCAGCTAGCCTTCGGATCACCCAGGCGCATGTCTCTTCATAGCGCTGCTCCAACGCGGCGTTTGGCGGCCCCTCCGGCGGGAAGGCCAGCAGGGTGAGTACCTGCGCCGCCGCCTCGTAGGGCAGCATCTTTCGGGGATCGATCTCGTAGATCCCCGCGCTGGAAGTGGGCGTCCCGTCGGCCATCGGACCAATATGGGCGTCGAGCGCAGAATTCTTGGTTAGCGCCGATCGTTTCCCAGTTACCGGCGCCTTCTTTCCCAGTTACGATTGCGCCCAGAGATCGCAGATGAGGCCAAGGCCCCGCGGCAGACGTGGTAAATTCGGGCGGAGGGCGCGGTTGAAGGCGATGGTTTTCCCAGTATTTTTCCCAGTTATCGGGAAAAGTAGGCAGAGAGCGGAGCTACTGTGACTGCCCACACCACCATTTCTGCCGCGCCACGCAGGCCATTCGGCGTTCGGAAGCGCCGCTCGGAGTATGGCGCGTGAGTACGTCCAGCATGGGCCCGGAATTGGTGCGGCGGATCCTGTCGGCGCAGGTGTACGATATCGTCACCCGCACGCCGCTCGATCCCATGGAGCGCATGGGCCGTCGCCTGGGCCGAAATGTCTGGCTCAAGCGCGAAGATTTGCAGCCCGTGTTCTCGTTCAAGATCCGCGGCGCCTACAACAAGCTGCGCAACATGAGCCGGGAGGCGCTGAGCGCCGGCGTCATCTGCGCGTCGGCCGGCAATCATGCGCAGGGCGTGGCGCTCTCGGCGCGCGAGCTTGGCGTGCGCTCGCGCATCGTCATGCCGGTGACGACGCCGAGCATCAAAGTCGATTCCGTCCGCTATCTCGGCGGTGACGTGATCCTGTTCGGCGAAGCATTCGATGACGCGCGCGCCCACGCGATGGAATTGGCGGAGAAGGAAGGTCTCGTCTTCGTACACCCGTTTGACGATCTCGACGTGATCGCTGGCCAGGGCACGATCGGCATGGAGCTATTCCAGCAATGCCAAAGCCCGGTCGATGCGATCTTCCTGCCGGTTGGCGGGGGCGGTTTGGCCTCGGGCGTCGCCGCGTACGCAAAATTCCTGCATCCGAACGTCAAGGTGTTCGGCGTCGAGCCGGATGACGCCGCTTCGATGCAAGCCTCGCTCGCCGCGGGCGAGTTGGTGACGCTCAATCGCGTCGGCCAGTTCGCCGATGGCGTTGCCGTGAAGCGCGTCGGTGAACTCACGTTCCAGCATTGCCGCGAATTGCTCGATGGGATCATCACCGTCAGCACCGACGAGATCTGCGCGGCGATCAAGGACATCTTCGAAGATACGCGCGTCATCGCCGAGCCTTCAGGTGCGTTGGCCCTCGCTGGTCTCAAGCGCTACGCCGCGGAAGCGCCGGGCGCTGGCGGGCTGATGACGATCCTTTCCGGCGCGAACATGAATTTCGATCGCCTGCGCTATGTCGCCGAGCGCGCGGAGGTCGGTGAGGCGCGTGAAATCCTGCTCGCCGTGCGCATGAACGAAGAGATCGGCAGCTATCGCCGCTTCGTCGAGATGCTGGGCGAGCGCAGCGTCACCGAAGTCAATTATCGCTATGGCGATGACAAGGTTGCTTGGGTGTTCATCGGTCTGAAGATCGAGAAGGCGTCGGAGCGCGAGGAAATTCTCGCAACGATCCGCGCCGCGAATTACGAGACCGTGGATCTCAGCGCCAACGATCTCGCTAAAACGCATGTGCGCTACATGATCGGCGGCCGCTCGCGGCAACTGGAAAACGAGATCGTCATCCGCTGCGATTTCCCGGAGCGTCCGGGCGCGCTGCGGCGCTTCCTAGAGCGGCTGGGTTCCGACTGGAACGTCTCGATGTTCCATTATCGCAGCGACGGCGCAGAGTTCGGCCGCGTGTTGGCGGGCTTGCAGGTGCCGGCTGCCGACATGGCGCGCTTCACGGAGCGCATGGGCGAACTCGGCTATTCCTACGAGCTCGAGAACGACAACATCGCCTATCACGTGTTCCTGCACAGCCGCGGCGGCGTCGAAATTCCCGCATCTACGAAATAGGCCGCTCAGGCCATATCGGAACCGACAGCTTGCGGCGCGTGAAAACTGCGCTGCATAGTGCGGCGCATGCATCCGAAACACCATTCCCAGACCATTCCCGACACGCCCGCCTACATCATGGCCGGCAGCGGCGAGATGGTGACGTATCGGCAATTGGACGAGCGCTCCAACCAAGGCGCGCATTTCTTTCGGAGCCTTGGGCTGAAGGAGGGCGATGTGATCGCGCTCTTCCTCGACAATCACCCGCGCTATTTCGAGATCGCCTGGGCCGCGCAACGCTGCGGGCTTTATTACACGTGCATCTCTTCAAAGCTCACTGCCGCCGAGGTCGCTTACATCGTCGGTGATTGTGACGCGAAGCTGATCATCACCTCACCGGGCGTTGGCGACGCCGTGGATGAACTGCCGAAGCATGTGCCAGGCGTGAAGCTCTACATGGCAGGCGAAGCGCGCGCGCCTTATTCGAGCTTCGAAACCGCGCGCGCGGCGATGCCGATAACGCCGGTTGATGACGAGGTGTCCGGTTCCGACATGCTCTATTCGTCCGGCACCACGGGGCGACCGAAGGGGATTAAGCCGCCGCTCACAGGTGAGCCGATCGACGCCGAAACGCGGCTGCTCGCGCTAATGCGCGCGTTCTTCAACATGCCGGAACCGTGCGTCTACATTTCGCCCGCGCCGCTTTATCACGCCGCGCCGCTGCGCTGGTGCATGTGCGTCCACAAGATGGGCGGCACGGTGATCGTGATGGAGAAATTCGATCCCGAAGCGGCGCTGGCGCTGATCGAGCGCTACAAGGTCGATTGCGGACAATTCGTGCCGACGCATTTTGTGCGCATGCTGAAACTGCCGGAGGAGGTGCGCGCGCGTTACGATGTGTCGACGCTGCGTTCGATCATCCACGCCGCCGCGCCGTGCCCGGTGGCGGTGAAAGAGCAGATGATGAATTGGTGGGGGCCTGTGCTGCACGAATACTACGCCGGCACCGAGGGCAATGGCTTCTGCTACATTTCGCCGGCGGATTGGCTGACGCACAAAGGCTCGGTTGGACGCTGCATCTTGGGCGAGCTCAAGATTTGCGACGATAACGGCGATGAATTGCCAACACGCAGCGAAGGCGTGGTGCATTTCGCCAACGGCCCGCCACTGAACTACCACAACGATCCGCAGAAGGTGGCCGACAGCACCAACAAGCACGGCTGGACGACGTTGGGCGATGTGGGTTGGGTGGATGAAGAAGGCTTTCTCTATCTCACCGACCGCAAGAGCTTCATGATCATCTCCGGCGGCGTGAACATCTATCCGCAAGAGATCGAAAACTTGTTGCTTGGCCATCCCAAGGTCGCTGACGCCGCAGTCGTCGGCGCGCCGGATGAGATCATGGGCGAGAAGGTTGTCGCTGTGATTCAGCCGCTCGATTGGGCGAATGCGGGCGACGCATTGCGCGAGGAACTCATCGCCTTCGCGCGCGCGAATCTCAGCCACGTGAAAGCGCCGCGTCAGCTCGATTTCATGCAAGAGCTGCCGCGCCACGCAACCGGCAAACTCTATAAGCGCCTCATCCGCGACGCCTATTGGGGCAAGACGGATTCGCGGATCGTTTGAGCCGGGGCGGCGACAACGAACATCGCCGCGCTCGCCAGCATCGCCACGCCCACCCAGCATGCCATGCAATGGCCGAGCATGGCAAAGCCCGTAGCTACATCGCCACACCAGGCGTCACGCAGCGCGCGCTGATAAGGCGTCGCCGCCCAAAACGTGAAGGCCGCGTAAACACTCGGCCAAGCCGCGGCTAAGGCCAGCAGTGCAGCTGCGGCGGCGTGTCGCGCATTCATGAACTGAGTTCGCATCGGCACGGCTCCTATGCGGCTTTCTAGGCTGCGTCAGAACGAGCGGGCTTGATTGAGATCAAAGAGCCGGACTCCGCGCGCTGTTACCCGCAAGTGCAAAGCTTGCCGGGGGCATCAATGGCGAACGCACGCAGCGAAAGCGTCTGGGACATCGACACGTTCGCGATCGGGACGATTCTGGCTATCGGCGCCGTGCTGGCCATTTTCGGCGCGGCGCGAGCGATCGAGCCGGCGTTCGGCGTGCAGATGTGGACGATGCTGGCGGCTTTCGTCGCCGGCGGCGCGATGCTCGTTTACGTGCTGGGACAGGACGAGGCGCGCCCCAAGTCGCGCTACCAGGACGGCGTCATCAAGGCTGGCGTCATCGCCTCCATGTTTTGGGGTGTCGCTGGGTTCCTCGTCGGCCTCATCATCGCGCTGCAACTCGCGTTTCCGAACCTCTTCTATTTCCCCGATTTCGGCTGGACGAATTTCGGCCGGCTGCGCCCGCTGCACACGAACGCCGTGATTTTCGCATTCGGCGGCAATGTGCTGATCGCGACCAGCTTCTATGTCGTGCAACGCACCTGCCGCGCGCGTCTCGCTGGCGGGATGTGGCCTTGGTTCGTATTCTGGGGCTTTCAGCTTGTCATTCTGCTGGCGGGCACTGGCTATCTACTCGGCATCACTCAAGGCCGCGAGTATGCCGAGCTGCCTTGGTATACTGATATCTGGCTAACGATCGTTTGGGTCGCGTACCTGCTTGTCTTCCTTGGTACGATCTGGAAGCGGCAAGAGAAGCATATCTACGTCGCCAACTGGTTCTATCTGGCGTTCATCGTCACCATCGCGCTGCTGCACATCGTCAACAATCTGGCGATCCCGGTCTCGTTCGCCAGCTGGCAGAGCTATTCGCTGTTCGCGGGGGTGCAGGATGCGCTGACGCAATGGTGGTACGGCCACAACGCGGTGGGCTTCTTCCTGACCGCCGGCTTCCTCGGGATCATGTATTACTTCATCCCGAAGCAGGCGAACCGGCCGGTCTATTCCTATCGCCTCAGCATCATCCATTTCTGGGCGCTGATCTTCCTCTACATCTGGGCGGGCCCGCACCATCTCCAC
>CAZZFE010000031.1:0-43693 GCA_964653495.1 uncultured Terricaulis sp.
GCCCGGCCGTCGCGCGCGATGGCGGCGACATCACCTTCCATTCCTGGGATCACGAGCAGGGCATTGTCCGCCTCAATATGCGTGGTTCCTGCGCCGGCTGCCCGTCCTCGACGCTGACCTTGAAGCAAGGCATCGAAAACATGCTCCGCCACTACGTGCCTGAGGTGCTGGCGGTGGAGCAGGTGATCTGATCCCGCTAGAATTCCGCTCATGATCGTTCTCGCCGTCGATACCGCGCTCGACGCGTGTTCGGTCGCGTTCGTGCGCGATGGCGAGGTGCTGGCTTCGCTCAGCGAGCGCATGGACAAGGGCCAAGCCGAGCGTTTGGCGCCGATGGCGCAAGAAGCGGCGGCGCAAGCGGGCGTGACCTTCGCGCAGATTGATCGTCTCACTGTCACGACCGGCCCGGGCTCCTTCACGGGCGTCCGTGTGGGCCTGTCGTTCGCTCGCGCTCTGGCGCTCGCGTTAGACAAGCCATGCATCGGCGTCTCGACGCTGGAAGCCCTGGCTCTGCAGGCCGGCGAGCCGGGCGCGCGCGCGGCTGTGATCGAAACGCCGGGCGCGGCCTATTTCGCGCGCTACCAGGATGGCGCGCCGACGATTGGGCCGCGCCCGATCGAGAAGGGCGAGCATGTGGCGCTCGCGCAAGGCGCGGCGCTCACCGGTCCCGGCGTGATCGTCGACACGCCAGCGCTCGCGCGCCGCGCGGCGTCGCTCGATCCTGCGCGCTATCCGCCGCAGCCGGCCTATCTGCGCGCGCCGCACGTCACGCTGCCGTCATGATTGAGAGCGCGACAGATACCGATCAGCTCGCTGAACTGCATGCGCGCGCGTTCGAGAAGCCGTGGAGCGCCGAAGCGATCGGCCGGCTGCTGCAAAACCCTTCGGCGTTTGCGCTTATCTGGCGCGACGAAGCATCGAACGAAGCTTTGGGTTTCGTGCTCGCGTGGGCGGTGGCGGCGGAGTCCGAAATCCTCACGATCGCGGTTTCGCCTGAGGCGCGCCGCAAAGGCGTGGGCTCGGGGCTTGTTTCCGCCGCTGGCGCTGCTGCTTTGCTGCGTGGTTCCGGCTCGATGCTGCTTGAGGTGGACGAGCACAATGGCGCGGCCCGCGCGATGTATTCGAAGCTGGGCTTCGAGCAGGTGGGGCGGCGCGGCGGCTATTATGCCGGCGCCGGCGGGGCGACTGACGCCATTGTCATGCGCCGCGCGCTGCCGCGCCCGGTAATCTAGGGGCCGACGATTTAGCGCCGCCATTTCTGGACACGCCGCGCCCGCGCAGGCTATTTTGCCGCGCTGAATTAGGAATTGAGAATGGATCGCGTCGAGAAGCTTTGCGTCGAAAAAGGCATGCGGATGACCGAGCAGCGCAAGGTCATCGCGCGCATCATTTCTCAGTCGCACGATCACCCGGACGTCGAGGAATTGCACCGCCGCGCAGCCTCGGTCGATTCCGGCATCTCGATCGCCACAGTGTATCGCACGGTGCGCTTGTTCGAAGAGGCGGGCATTCTTGAGCGCCACGATTTCCGCGATGGCCGCTCGCGCTACGAAGAGGCGCCGGAGACGCACCACGATCATTTGATCGACACCAAGACCGGCAAGGTGATCGAGTTCGTCGATCCCGAGATCGAGCGCTTGCAGCAAGAGATCGCGCGCCGGCTTGGCTACAAGCTGATCGATCACCGCCTCGAACTTTATGGCGTCCCGCTCGCCGACGATAAGGCGAAGGCCGGCAAGCGCTAATGTCCGAACGCCCGCCCAAGCGTCTCTTCATTGAGACCTATGGCTGCCAAATGAACGTGTACGACAGCGAGCGCATGCGCGATGTGCTTGCGCCGCTGGGCTATGCGCCGACCGAGAAGCCCGACGATGCTGACCTCGTCGTGCTCAACACGTGCCACATCCGCGAGAAGGCGACGGAGAAGGTCTATTCCGAGATCGGCCGTCTGCGCGCGCACAAGGAACGCCGTGCGGGCGAGGGCAAGGAAACGACGATCGCCATTGCTGGCTGCGTCGCTCAGGCGGAGGGCCAAGAGATCATGCGCCGCGCGCCGGAGGTTGATCTCGTTGTTGGCCCGCAGGCCTATCACAAACTGCCGGAGCTGATCGCCCGTGCCGCCCGCGCCAAGGGCGAGGCGTTGGCGTTCGATTTTACAGCGCAGGAAAAGTTCGACGCGCTGCCGGCGCGCGCGCCCGATGGCGTCACCGCGTTCCTGTCGATCCAGGAGGGCTGCGACAAGTTTTGCACCTTCTGCGTCGTGCCCTACACGCGCGGCGCTGAATATTCGCGGCCGTTAGCTGACGTGCTGACGGAAGCGCGTTCGCTGGCGGAGCAGGGCGTGCGCGAGATCACTCTGCTCGGGCAGAACGTGAATGCCTATCATGGCGCTTGGACCGCCGGCGCCCTCGCCGGCGAGACTGGCTCAATAGCCACGAAAGTCGCCGGCGAGGCGCCGGCGGTCCAAGCGGGCTTCGTGGATTTGCTTCGCGCATTGGCGAAAATCGAAGGCATCGAACGCCTGCGCTACACCACCTCGCATCCGATGGAGATGAATGACGATCTCATCGCGCTTCACGGCGAAGAGCCAAAGCTGATGCCGTATCTGCACCTGCCGGTGCAATCGGGCTCGGACCGCATTCTCAAAGCCATGAACCGCAAGCATGACGGTGCGCATTATCGCGGCATCGTCGAGCGTTTGCGCGCGACGCGGCCGGACATTGCGCTCTCGACTGATATCATCGTCGGCTTCCCAGGCGAGACCGAGAAGGATTTCGAGGCGACGATGCAGCTGGTGCGTGATGTTACGTTCGCATCCGCGTACTCGTTCAAATATTCGCCGCGCCCCGGCACGCCGGCTTCCGGCATGGGCGCGCAGATCGATGAAGCGGTGAAAACCGAGCGTCTCGCGCGGCTGACGGCGCTGTTGAGCGATCAGCAGCGCGGGTTCAACGCCAGCATGGTTGGCCGTGCACTGCCGATTTTGGTCACTGGCCGTGGTCGCAAGCCCGGGCAGATGCAGGGCCGCTCGCCCTATCAGCAGGGCGTGCACTTCGCCGACACGAGCTCGCGTCCTGGCGACATCGTGTCGGTGCGCATCGAGGCGGCGACGCAAGGCTCGCTCAGTGGTTCGCTTGTGGGCGCGGCGCGCGCTACGGAGGTCGCATGACGGACCTCGTTCGTGAAATCGATCTCGGCGAACATGCGCAGGCCGTGTTCGGCCCGCTGCATCGCCATCTGGCGCACATCCAGGAAGCGTTCCGCGATCAAGGCGCGCCGCGTGGCCAGCCGGCCTATCGCGTGACGCTCGATGCGCAGGGCGATCAGCTCACCATCCGCGCGCGTGAAGATGGCGCCGCGGATCTGACGCGTGCGGAGCGCATCATCGGCTCTTTGGTGGAGTTGGCGGAGCGCAAGGGCCGCATCCGCGAAGGCGAGGTGCTCGCCGCAATCTCGTTCTCCGAAGGCGCGCGCGAAGACAAAACGCCGATGCATCTGCCGCATGTCGGCGGGCTGACACTGCGCACGCCACGCCAAGTGCATTACGTCGAAGCTCTGCGTGATGCGGACCTTGATCTCATTTTCGGCGTCGGCCCGGCTGGCACCGGGAAAACCTTCCTCGCCGTCGCCTGCGCCGTCGAAGCGCTGCGGCAGGAGCGCGTGGATAAGATTGTCGTCACGCGCCCGGCCATTGAGGCGGGCGAGAAGCTTGGCTATTTGCCGGGCGATCTCAGCGAGAAGGTTGATCCGTACCTGCAGCCGATCTGGGACGCGTTTCGCTCGCAGATGGGCGAGGGCGATCTGAAGGCGCGGCGTGAGCGCAAGCAGATCGAAGTCGCGCCGCTCGCGTTCATGCGTGGCCGCACGCTCGCCAACGCGTTCGTCATTGTCGACGAAGCGCAAAACGCGACGGTGCTGCAGATGAAGATGGTGCTGACGCGTTTGGGCGAAGGCTCGCGCATGGTCGTCACCGGCGATCCCTCGCAGATCGACTTGCCGCGCACCGATATGTCGGGGCTCGCGCATGCCGTCGGCATTCTTGAGGACATCAAGGGCGTCGAAGTGATCCGCTTCGTCACGCAGGACGTCGTGCGTCATCGTCTCGTCGCACAGATCGTCGAAGCCTATCATCGCGATGAGACCGGCCGTGCCTGAACACAAGCCTGAGCAAAAGCTCGAGGTGGACATAGCTGTCACGTCCGCGCTGTGGCGCGGGCGCGAGGAGAAGCTCGCCAGCGCGTTGGCTGCAGCAGCGGCGATCGAGAACAAGGAAGGCAGCGTGTCGTTGCTCCTGGGCGACGATCACGGCGTGCAGGCGCTTAACCGTGATTTCCGCGGCAAGGACAAGCCGACCAACGTGTTGTCGTTCCCGCCTTCGGTGTTCGGCGCCGATCCGGATTTTCTCGGCGATATCGCGCTCGCGGCCGAAACCATTGCCCAAGAAGCGGAATTTCAAGGCAAAAGCTTCGATAACCATGCTGCCCACCTGGTGGTGCACGGCTTTTTGCATCTTCTGGGTTATGATCACGAAGACGACGCACACGCGGTTAAGATGGAAAGCCGCGAACGTGAGATTTTGGCGTCGTTGGGGATCGAAGATCCGTACTGAGGAGTGTGACAGACCGCCATGGTAGACGGCGCAGACGATACCGAGCCTTCGAGTAGGAAGCGCACGGGGATTATAAAACGGATCGGCCGCCTGTTGACGGGTGCGCAATCCGGCCACGCCGAGGCGGTGGAAGAAGCGCTGCGCGCGCGCGAAGACGGCGGCAGCGAAATCGAAGGCGCGCAGAAGGATATGATCCTGCGCGCCGCGCGCTTCGATCAGCTCAAGGTCATCGATGTGATGCGCCCGCGCGCCGACATCGTCGGCGTTGAAGCGGGTTCGACCTTGGGCGAAGCCGCGCGCATTTTCTCCGACAGCCAGCATTCGCGTCTGCCGATGTATGGCGAGACGCTCGATGATCCGATCGGCTTCGTGCACGTGCGTGACGTGATGGCGCAATTGGCGCCGAACGAGGAGGGCGTCGCCAAGGCGACGTTCAGCGATCGCACGCTGACGCGCATCAAGCGCGATATTCTGTTCGTGCCCGCGTCGATGACGCTCTCGACCTTGTTCATCAAGATGCAGTCGAGCCGGATTCACTTGGCGCTTGTCGTCGATGAATATGGCGGCACCGATGGCTTGGTCTCGATGGAAGATTTGGTCGAGCAGATCGTCGGCGCCATCGAGGACGAGCACGACATCGATTCCGACCTCGTGCAGGAGCGCCCGGGCGGCGCTTTCGAAGCCGATGGGCGTGCTTCTATCGAAGCGCTGGAGCGGAAGCTCGGCGGTTCGCTTGAGCTGCCGGATCACGAGGACGAGTTCGACACCGCCGCGGGGCTTGCGGTTGCTCTTGCGGGGCGTTTGCCGCAGCGGGGGGAAATCTTGCGCCATCCGGCGGGTTTTGACGTCGAGGTCACCGACGCCGATCCGCGCCGCGTCAAGCGTTTGCGTTTCCGCCGCGCCGCCGATGCTGTGGCGCCGGCGCCCACTGAGGCAGAAGAAGCCCGCGTTCGCAAAGCTTAGTTGACGGCAAGGCCGCAAGCGGCTCCATTCCGCGCTCGCTCTTTGCGCGACCGCGCAAAATTCGCCCAGGGAAATCCGTTTGAACGCTCCGGCCATCGAAGCAGGACAGTCGCGCATTCAAGCTTGGATGGCGGGCTTAAGCCGCTGGCAGCGGCGCGGGCTCGCGTTCCTCGCCGGCATCCTCGCCACGCTTGGCCATGCGCCGTTTCAGATCGCCCCGGCGTTCATCGTCGCGATCGTCGTCATGGTGTGGCTGCTCGATGCGGTGCAGGCGAGCAAGACGCGTTTGGGCTCGGCGTTCACGATCGGCTGGTGGTTTGGCTTCGGGCACTTCGCCAGCGGGCTTTACTGGATCTCGTCGGCGTTCTTGGTGGATTCCGCGTCGTGGGGGCCAGTTTGGGGCGTGCCGGCAGTCGGCGCGCTCGCTGGCGGCCTAGCGTTGTTCTGGGGCGTTGGCGCGCTGTTGGCGATGCTGCTCTGGACCAGGGATTTCCGCCGCATCGCCGGGTTCACATTGGCGCTGTTCGCCACCGAATGGTTGCGCGGCAATATCCTCAGCGGTTTTCCGTGGCTGCTCGCTGGCTACATCTGGACGCCGGGCGAGCCGTTCTCGCAGCTCGCATCCGTGTTCGGCATCTACGGCCTGACAGCCGTCACGTTCTTGCTTTCCGCAACACCGGCGCTGATCGCCGATCGCCAGGCCAGCACGGCGCAGCGCTTCGCGCCAATGCTGATCGCGGGGCTGATGTTTGGCATGGCGTGGGGGTGGGGGGCGCAGCGCATCGCCAACGCGCCTGTCGATCCGCCAGGCGCGCAGCCGATCGTGCGTGTCGCCGATTCCGGTTTGAGCCAAGCCGAGAAATGGACGCCGCGCCCGGATCAGGAATGGCGCGTGCTGGCGCGCTATCTCGCGGCCAGCGGCGGTGAGGAGTCGCGCGCGTCGATCCTGGTGTGGCCGGAAGGCGCGATCCCGGTCGTGAATTTCTTCCCGCTCGAGAACCAGCAATTCCTCGACGCACTTGGCCGTGGGCTTGGTGATCGTGTGTTGGTCGCCGGCGTTACGCGCCGCGCGCTCGTGGGCCGCGAGGAGCTCTATTACAATTCAGCCGCCGTCATCGATGGCGTCAGCGGTCAGCCGCGCTTGGCGCAGATTTACGACAAGCATCATCTCGTGCCATTCGGAGAATACATTCCGCTTTGGAATTACGTCTCCGATCTCAACATCGCGCCGCTGCAGCGCATCGGTCGCGGCTTTGAATCCGGCGCGCCGCCGGCGCGTCTGGTGATACCCGAAGCGGCGCCCGCTGTGGTGCTGATCTGCTACGAGGCGATCTTCCCCGGCATGGTGCCGCGCGGCGCCGAGCGGCCGGGCTGGATCATCAGCGTCACCAACGACGCCTGGTTCGGTGGATTAAAGTGGTTCACTGGGCCCTGGCAGCACTTCGCCATGGCCCGTTACCGTAGTATTGAAGAAGGTCTGCCGATGGCCCGCGCAGCATCCGGCGGGGTTTCGGCTATAATCGATTCGTTCGGCAGGCCTGTTCGTATGACAATTGTTGCTGGCGCCGGCGCGGAATCTCAATTACCGCCTGCATTAGCAGACACCCTTTATACGAAATGGGGAGTGTTCTTGCTCCTTGGCCTACTTGTAATCATTGCAACACTTCGATTTATACCTCGACCGCAAGTAGCGAAGGGAATGCTGGGATGAATGACGAACGCGCCGCCAATGCAGTCGATAGACGATTGGGCCAGCGCGTCCGTACTCGTCGTCTCGAAATCGGCATGTCGCAGGAGAAGCTTGCGGAGTTGCTTGGGGTAACCTTCCAGCAGGTGCAGAAATACGAGAAGGGCGTGAATCGCATTGCTGCGAGCCGCCTTTTTGATATTTCCGCCGCGCTCGACATGCCGGTCGCTCGTTTCTTTGAAGGTCTGTCGTCGGCCCGTCTCGGCGCTGGCGTCGCCGAAGCCGAGGACGATTACATCCACGACGCGCTGGCCACGCCCGAAGGCGCGCAGCTGATCGCCATGTTCGCGGCGATCAAGAACTCGAAGGTCCGTCGCCGCGTGGTTGAGCTGGTGAAGGCCCTCTCGGACGACCCGGAAGCCTCCAAAAAGGGCTAAAACGCCCAAAAGCGACACCCGCGCCAATTGCGCGGCCCGGCGACTGCACCTACAGACGGGCGCTTATTTTTCCCGACTCGGAGAATCCGCGTGGCCCGAAGCTCTTACGTGTTCACCAGCGAAAGCGTGTCCGAAGGGCACCCGGACAAGGTCGCGGACCGCATCTCCGACACCGTGGTGGACGCGTTCATCCAGGCCGACCCTGAAGCGCGCGTGGCCTGCGAGACGATGGTCACCACCAACCGCATCATCCTGGGCGGCGAAGTTCGCGCCAAGACGGGTGATGGCAAGGACAAGGCCGCCAACAAGAAGTTCACCAAGGAGATCATCGCCTCGCTGCAGCCGAAGGTGCGCGAAGCGGTGAAGGACATCGGCTACGCGCAAAAGGGCTTCCATTGGCAGAAGGCCAAGTACGCCTGCTATCTGCACGGCCAATCGGCGCACATCGCTCAAGGCGTCGATTCAACCGCGAAGAAGGACGAAGGCGCCGGCGATCAGGGCATCATGTTCGGCTACGCCTGCAGCGAAACGCCTGAGCTGATGCCGGCGACGCTGCAATATTCGCACAACATTCTTAAGCGTCTTGCGGACGTGCGTCATTCTGGCGAGCGCCCCGAACTTGAGCCGGACGCGAAGAGCCAAGTCACGCTGCGCTACGAGAACAACAAGCCAGTTGAAGTCGTCGCCATCGTCGTCAGCCACCAGCACACCAAGAAGCTCGGCGGGAACTCCTACACGCAAAAGCGCTTCGCCGATCTGGTGCGCCCGCATGCGGAAGCGGTGTTCCCGGCTGGTCTCATCACCAAGAAGACCAAGTGGCACATCAACCCGACCGGCAAGTTCGAGATCGGCGGCCCGGATGGCGACAGCGGTCTCACCGGCCGCAAGATCATCGTCGACACATACGGCGGCGCGAGCCCGCACGGCGGCGGCGCGTTCTCCGGCAAGGATCCGACGAAGGTTGACCGCTCGGCTGCCTATGCGTGCCGTTATCTCGCGAAAAACGTTGTCGCCGCGGGCCTGGCGCAGCGCTGCACGATCCAGATCAGCTACGCCATCGGCGTTGCGCGCCCGACGAGCTTCTATGTCGATCTTCACGGCGCGGACACGATCGACCCGGCGATCCTCGAAGCCAAGCTGCCGGAGCTGATGGAAGGCTGCACGCCGCGCGCAATCCGCACGCATCTGAAGCTGAACCAGCCGATCTACGCCCGCACCGCCGCGTACGGCCATTTCGGCCGCACGCCGGACAATGAAGGCGGCTTCTCCTGGGAACGCACCGATCTGGTGGATGAGCTGCGCCGCTTGGCGTAACGCCGCTCTATCCTCGCCCTTGATGGGCGAGGTGGCCGCGCAGCGGCCGGAGTGGGTGGCGGCTCAGTTTGAGGACTCACCCACTCAGTCATCAGGCTGCGCGTGCTGACAGCTCGCCCATCAAGGGCGAGCATTGTGTTCAGGCGTCTGAGGACTAAGTTTCTTCGATGTCCTCATCGCTCGGCCTCAGCCCTGAAATCGTCGCGTATCTGGCGGAGGCCAATCCGCCGGAACATCCGGTGCTCGCGCGCTGCCGCATCGAGACGCAGCGCTTGCCGCAAGCGCAGATGCAGATCAGCCCGGAGCAGGGCGCGTTCATGCAGACGATCGTCCGCATGATCAGCGCCAAGCGCGTGTTCGAGGTGGGCGTGTTCACCGGCTATTCCTCGCTCGCCATGGCGCTGGCAATGAAGGACATGCACGGGGCCGCGGCGCGCTTGCTGGCCTGCGATGTCAGCGAGGATTGGACCGCGAAGGCGCAGATCTATTGGCGCGAAGCGGGTGTCGACGGGATCATCGATCTCAATCTCGCGCCGGCGACCGAAACGCTCGACCGCCGCATCCAGGCCCGCGAAACCGGCCTCTACGATCTCGGCTTCATCGATGCCGACAAGACTGGCTACGAATCTTACTACGAGCGCGGCCTGAAGCTGCTGCGGCCCGGCGGTGTGATGCTGTTCGACAACGTGCTCTGGTCCGGCCGCGTCGCCGATCCGGACGACAAAACCGCCGACACCGTCGCGCTCCGCGCCCTGGCCGGAAAGGTCAAAGCCGACGCCCGCGTCCACGCCGCCATGACCAGCATTGGCGACGGATTGCTTATGGTCGTGAAGCGCTAACCGCCTCATCGAACCAGTAATCCCCGCCGTCATCCCGGACGCGCGGAGCGCGATCCGGGACCCAGGGGCAAACGCACAGCTCTACGATCCCTGGATCCCGGCTCTCCCTTCGGTCGGCCGGGATGACGGAGCGGCATGTCGCGTTGCGCCCGCCCGCAACCGGGTTTAGACCCACCCCCGATTTTCCTCTCCCAAGCCTCGGAGCACCCATGGCCCGCGCAAAGATCGCCCTTATCGGTTCAGGCATGATCGGCGGGACGCTCGCCCACATCGCGGCGCGCGAGGAATTGGGCGACGTGATCCTGTTCGACGTCGTCGAGGGCATCCCGCAGGGCAAAGGCCTCGACATCGCCGAAGCTTCGCCGGTGTTCGGCAAGGATAGCGGCCTCAAGGGCGCAAACGATTATGCCGGCATCGCTGGCGCCGATGTTTGCATCGTCACCGCTGGTGTTGCTCGCAAGCCGGGCATGAGCCGCGACGACCTCCTCGGCATCAACCTCAAAGTCATGAAGGCGGTGGGCGAGGGCATCGCCACGCACGCGCCGAACGCGTTCGTCATCGTCGTCACCAACCCGCTCGACGCGATGGTGTGGGCGTTCCGCCAATTCTCGAAAATGCCGCACAACAAAGTCGTCGGCATGGCTGGCGTGCTCGACAGCGCGCGCTTCCGCTATTTCCTCGCCGAAGAGTTCAACGTCTCGGTTGAGGACGTGACCGCCTTCGTGCTCGGCGGTCACGGCGACACGATGGTGCCGCTCACGCGCTACAGCACCGTGGCGGGCATCCCGCTGCCCGACCTCGTGAAGATGGGCTGGACCAGCCAAGAGAAGCTCGACCAGATCGTCCAGCGCACGCGCGACGGCGGCGCCGAAATCGTCGGCCTGCTGAAGACCGGCTCTGCCTATTACGCGCCGGCTGAAAGCGCGATCGTGATGGCGAAGAGCTACCTCCGCGATAAGCGCCGCCTGCTACCCTGCGCCGCGAACCTGAAGGGCGAGTACGGCCTGAACGACATGTATGTCGGCGTGCCGTGCATCATCGGCAAAAACGGCGTCGAGAAAGTCATCGAGATCGAACTCAGCGCCGCCGAGCGCTCCATGTTCGATCACTCGGTGAACGCCGTGAAGGGCTTGGTCGATGCGTGCAAGGGTATCGATCCCAGCGTGGGGTAGCGCTGCTGCTGCGCTGCTTGCCGCAAGCTGCGCGGGAACACCCGCACCGGGTTTCTCAGCAACATCGAGCGCGTGGACCGCGCACGCAGAGTTTTGCGAGGCGGTCCGCACGTTTGCGCTAGCGCCGCTGGACGCGGAAGAGCTGCGGCGCGCGGAGTTTCTGCCGATGGGCCTCGATCCTGATGTGATCGACATGCAGGCTCCGATGCGGGCCGAGCCTTCGGACGACGTGGCAAACGAGTTTTACGATCGCGTGGGCGGCCTTACCCACCACGTCGCAGGGGCGCGTCTCGGCGAGGCCCTTAGCTCATGCTTTCGGGGCCGCGGCTTTGTGCGCCGAGCATTCAGTAAGTCCGAAGACGCGTTTCAAGCGATCTTCCAAAGCGATCGTCGTCGCATTGAGATCGAGGCTCGCGATCAAACGGCAACGATTCTCATCTCAGGCGCGCTGGGCGCGGACGATTGAGGGATTGCCCGTCGCAATCCGCTTCCGCGCGCGCGCCCCAACCGCTACATCGCCCCTATGAACGGCCCAACCCTCACCACGGCGCGGCTTATCTTGCGGCCGCCGACGCACGCGGACTTTGACGGCTTCGCGGAAATGTCGACCGAAGCGGACACGATGCGCTTCATCGGCGGCACCGCTGCGCGCGATGGCGCTTGGCGCAGTTTGGCGACGCTGGCGGGTTCGTGGGCGATGTTGGGCTACGGCATGTTCTCGGTGCTGCGTCGCGACACTGGCGAATGGATCGGCCGGCTAGGGCCGTGGCGTCCGGGCGGCAAGGAAGGTTCGTGGCCGGGCGATGAGGTTGGCTGGGGCGTGAAAAAGAGCGCAGCGGGGCAGGGCTTCGCGCAAGAAGGCGCCATCGCTGCGATCGATTGGGCGTTCGACAATCTCGGCTGGGATCACGTGATCCACTGCATCGACAAAGAGAACGCGCCGTCGATCAAATTGGCGGAACGGCTGGGTTCGATGCGTGAGCGCGAAGACCTGCCGCTGCCGGCGCCGTTCGATATCTACAAGGTCGACATCTACGGCCAGTCGAAAGCGCAATGGCGCGCGCGGCAAAGATAGAATTCAACGTGAGGGATCAGGACATGAAGAAGCTGATGTTCGCGCTCGCTGTGAGCGCATTGGCGATTGCGCCCGCAACGGCGCAGCAAGCCACAACGCCGCCCGCTGTCGCGCCGATCAGCGCCGAGATGCAGCGCACCGTGGATCGCCTGCAAGCCACGGCGCTCGAAAGCAATCTCGGTTACGAGATCGTCGAGGGCCTCACGACGGAAGTCGGCCCGCGCCTCGCAGGCTCTGACGCCGAAGCGCGCGCGCGCGATTGGGCGGTGGCGATGCTGCGCGCCAACGGCTTCACCAACGTCCGCATCGAGCCGTTCACGATCCCGTACTGGGATGCGACGCGCGAAGAAGCACACGTGATCGCGCCATCGCCGCAGGCGCTGGAGATCGTCGCGCTTGGTGGCTCGCCGTCTGGCAACGTGGAAGCCGAAATCGTGCGCTTCACCAGCATGGCCGAGCTGCAAGACGCGCCGAACAGCGCCGTCGCCGGCCGCATCGTGTTCATCGATGAGCCGATGCTGCGCACGCAGGATGGGTCTGGCTACGGCGTCGCCGTCGCCAAGCGCGGCCGCTGCGCCCCGGTGGCGCAGCCGAAGGGCGCGGCTGCATGCCTCATCCGCTCCGCCGGCACCGACACGCATCGCTTCGCGCACCAAGGCGGCTCGTCGCGTCAGCCGGAAGGCACGTCGCTGCCGGCCGCCGCGCTTTCAAATCCGGACGCCGATCAACTCGCGCGCTTGCTGCAGCGCGGCCCGGTGCGCGTGCGCATCAACATCGAGGCTGAGATTCGCGAGAATGCGCCATCGGGCAATGTGATCGCGGAGATTCGCGGGCGCGAGCGCCCGGAAGAAATCGTGCTGCTCGCCGCGCACTTGGATTCCTGGGATTCCGGCACCGGCGCGATCGATGACGGCGCCGGCGTCGCCATCGTCACCGCTGCCGCGCGTTTGATCCGCGATCTGCCGCGTCGTCCGCGCCGCACCATCCGCATTCTGCTTGCGGGTGCGGAAGAGAACGGCGTCCATGGCGGCGCTGCTTACGCAGCCGCGCATCGCAACGAGACGCACATCGTCGCCGCCGAAAGCGATTTCGGCGCCGGCCGCATCTGGCAATTCTCGACGCGTTTTGCTGAACCGGCGCTGCCATACGCACGCCGCCTGCAACGCGCGCTCGCGCCGCTCGGCGTCATTCCGGGCGACAACAATGCTGGCGGCTGCGCTGACATCGGCGCGCTGCGTCGTGACACGGGCACACCGGTGGCCGACCTCAGCCAGAACGGGCTCGATTATTTCGACCTGCACCACACGCCGGACGATACGCTCGACAAGATCGATCCCGCCGCGATGCAGCAGAACGTCGCCGCCTACGCGACGTTTGCGTACATGGTCGCCGATAGCGATTGGGTGTTCACCGCGCCTACTGCCGCACCCGCCGCGCAATAAGGCCCAGCAATAAGGCTTGTGAGGCGCAAAGCTTCGTTCGACACATGAGGCCCGCTCGGGGAGGGCGGGCCTCATGTTCTTCAAGAAGCTCATACCTTGGATCATGACCATCGCGGGCGTGCTGACGCTGACGATGCTCTACGCCGCGATCGCGCCGGAAGCGGCGTCGCAGCAAATGTTCGGCGAAACGCCGGAGGGCGCGTTTGCGGCGATCGTCGTGCCCAATTGGGGCGCGCTGATCGGCCTGATGGGCGCGCTGTTGCTCTATGGCGCGTTTCACCCCGCTGCGCGGACGCCAGCTTTGGTCATCGCCGGCACAAGCAAGATCGCGTTCATCGCACTCGTGCTGCAGCAGGGTGATCGCTATCTCGCCGGTCTGCAGACGGCGGTGATCGTCGATAGCGTGATGGTGGTGCTGTTTGGGCTGTGCTTGGTCGTGGGCCGCAAGTGATCACGAACCCTCTCCCTCCTTTGGGAGGGAGAGGGCAGGGTGAGGGTGGAGCACAAGCTTTTCAGAACTAGCAGATGCGTGGTTTCCGAGCGCTTACGCCCATCGTCGAGCCGCCCCCTCACCCTGCCCTCTCCCCCTCGGGGGAGAGGGTTGCTCGGAGCTAATACCAGCCCGCCTCGCGCAGCGGGCGGATGTTCGGCCGGCTCACCGGCGCTTCGGCGCCGCCTTTGAGTGTCAACACGATGCGGTCGCCGTCGCGGCGCGCGCTTTCCACCGCGTCGCGCGCCACCCACCAGGAGCGATGTGTCTGCGCGCCCTCTAGGCCTTCAAGCTCAACCACCGCATCGGCGAGCCGCATCAGGATCAAGTCCGAGCCCTTCGAGGTGTGCAGCCGCAGATAATGATCCTCCGCCTGCACGGCGTAGATCAGCGCGCCTTTGAGCTTTGGCGGCAGCCGCTCCATGAACCGCACTTGTGCCGGCGGCGCGCCTGGCGGCGGCGCGTGCGTCACCGCGCCAGGCCGGTTCACCAGGATCATCACCGCCGTCATCGGCGCGGCGATCAGCAGCACGCTGAAGAAGAAGCTCGGCGCCTCAGCTAGGCCCAGGCCCGCGCCGTAGACGAAGTTCGTGAACGCCATCAGCGGCAGCGTGAGCGCCGCGGCGATCGCCACCGCGAGCGCGGCGCCGAACAGCCACGGATTGGCGCGCGGCGGCATCCAGTGCGCCACCAGCCGCGCGATCAGATTGGCGACCGCCGCGCTCGCCATCATTAGCGGCACCCAAAAGAGAAGGCGCGTGCCAAGCGGCGTACCCGACGTGTCCATCGCCCCGCTGAACGCGAGAAAGAACCCCGCGGCGGCGGCGACGCCCAGATTGCGCACCCAAATGCGCCAATCGGCTTCCGCAATTGGCGCTTCGCCAGCGGCGGGCGCCGGTGTTTCGCGCATTGGATCGGTAGGTCCGCGCATCATCGCGTGCAGCAGCTCCAGGTTCGGCAGAGGACCTAGCAGACCGAAACCGGAGCTTCGAGCCTCATGACCGCGCCACAAACAACACTCTTGGGACGCCTTCGCCCTTGGCTGAATACGTCGGTGCTGGCCTGGACGGTGCTGCTTGGCATCCTGATCGCCTGGCTCGCGCCGAACTGGCATCTGGTCACCGCCGCCGCGGACCGCATCGGCTTTGAGCCGCACGCACCGGATTGGGCGTTGGCGATGCAGCTGTCCTGGATCATCAAGCTCCACATTCTCGCAGCGCTGCTGGCGCTGGTGATCGGGACCATCATTCTGCTGCAACCGAAGGGCAGCCGGTTTCACAAAACCCTTGGCTGGGCATGGGTGATCGCCATGGCCGTCACGGCGGTGTCGAGCCTCTTCATCATGGAATCCAATCCCGGCTCGTTCTCGCTCATCCACATCATCAGCGGCTGGACCATCGTCGGCCTGCCGATGGCGATCTACGCCGTCCGCAATAAGAAGGTGAACATTCACCGGCGTGTCATGACTGGCCTGTTCGTGGGCGGGCTGATCATTGCGGGTGCGCTCACGTTTCTGCCGGGGCGGTTCTTCTATGCGTTTTTCTTCGCCTAGCTGGCCGCTTTGACGCGTTCCAAGGCGGGAGAATCACGCTTACACCTCCTCGCGCAATGACGAGCCATCTGCGCAACGTCGCAGCCCTCATCGCCGCTTTGACCATCCTGCAGCTCGCGAGCGGCCTCATCGGCGTGCGCCTGCCGCTGGCGGTGATTGCTGACGGCCATTCATCCACAGCGTTGGGCTTGATCGCCGCGAGCTATTCCGCCGGCTTCATGGCTGGCGCGGTGATCGCCACGACATTGCTCTCGCGCGTCGGCCATATCCGCGTTTACGCCGCGTGCGCGGCTCTGTTCGCGGCGACGATCTTGGCGCTGCATTTCACGCAGGACATCTGGTCTTGGGGCGTGATCCGCATGATCTCGGGCGTCGCGGTGGCGCTGATGTTCGCGACCATGGAAAGCTGGATGAGCACCTCGATCGCGCCGGGCGCGCGCGGCGAGGTGATGAGCGTCTACATGGTGCTCACCAAGGCCGCGCTCGCGCTGGGGCCGTTCTTTGCATTTCACTACGCGCCGCCTGAGCCGGAACCGTGGATGATCGCCGCCGGCCTCGCGGCGCTGTCGATGCTGCCGGTGTGCTTCACCTCAACCGCGCAGCCCGAGCCGCCAAAAGCGCAGCCGCTCGCTCTGGTGCAGCAATTCGCTACCGCGCCGGCTGCCGTGATCGCCGCGTTCGGCGCGGGGCTGGTGAACTCGGGCGTGCTCACGCTCGCGCCGATCTATGCGCAGCAACATTACGGGGAGGGCGCGGCGACGGAGTTTTATTCCGCCGCCTGGGCCGGGTCGCTGCTGCTGCAATGGCCGGCGGGGCGAATGTCCGACCGGATGGACAGGCGGCTGATCATTTTCGCGCTGACCTTCATCGCCGCCATCGCCGCGTTCGCGCTGGCCGCCTTTGGTGGCCGCATGCAGGAATTCGCGGCGGTGCTGGTGTTTTTCGCCTGGGGCGCCGGCGCTTTGAGCTTCTACGGCATCGCCGTCGCGCACATGGCCGACCGCGCCGAGCCTGGCCGGCTCGCGCAATCGGCGGCGGGGCTGCTGTTCGTCTGGGCGGCGGGCTCGATCATCGGCCCGCTCGTGCAGGGCCCGGTGGTGGACCTGTTCGGCATCGAGGGCATGTTCTGGTTCGCGGGCGGGGCGGCGCTGTTCGTCAGCCTCGCCATGTTCTGGCGCAAATCTGCACGCGAATCCGCGCCAACCGAGACCAAAGAGGAATTCTCACCTCAGCTCGGCACCAGCGTCGCCGCCGGCGAGATCGCCTATGGCGACGACACGCCGCGCCCCAGCTAGCCGAGCAGGTTTGAGCCGGGCGGCGGCGTTGCTATAGGTTCGCCCAGAAACCCATCGCCTAACAGCAGCTTTCCTCCCGGGGCCTCAAATGAACATCCACGAATACCAAGGCAAAGCCGTCCTCAAGTCGTTCGGCGCCCCGGTCCCGCGCGGCTTCCCGGCTTTCACCGTGGATGAAGCCGTCGACGCCGCCGCCAAGCTCGGCGGTTCGGTCTGGGCGGTGAAGAGCCAGATCCACGCCGGCGGCCGCGGCAAGGGCAAGTTCAAGGAAGCCGCCGCGGGCGAGAAGGGTGGCGTCCGCATCGCTTTCAAGCCGGAAGACGTGGGCCTGTTCGCGCAACAGATGCTCGGCAACACGCTGGTCACGCTGCAGACGGGCGAAGCCGGCCGCGTCGTGAAGCGCATCTACATCGAAGAAGGCATGAAGATCGCGCAAGAGTTTTATCTCTCCGCGCTGGTCGATCGTGAAACCGGCCGCGTCGCGTTCGTCGCGAGCGAAGCCGGCGGCATGAACATCGAAGAAGTCGCCCACGACACGCCGGAAAAGATCACCACGGTGCCGGTTGATCCGAGCACCGGCCCGACTGCCGCTGACGCCGCGAAAGTGTCGGCCGCGCTCGGCCTCTCGGGCGATCTCGCCGCGCAATGCGCGGACATCGTGTCGAAGCTCTACACCGCGTTCGTGAAGAGCGACATGAGCATGCTCGAGATCAACCCGCTGATCGTCACCGAAGACAACAAGCTCGTCTGCGCCGACGCGAAGGTGAGCTTCGATCCGAACGCCGGCTTCCGTCACCCTGAATGGGCTGAGCTGCGCGATCTCGGCGAGGAAGACGAAAAGGAAATCGAGGCGTCGAAGTACGACCTCGCCTACATCGCCCTCGATGGCGATATCGGCTGCATGGTCAACGGCGCCGGCCTCGCCATGGCGACGATGGACATCATCAAGCTGTTCGGCTCCGAGCCGGCGAACTTCCTCGATGTCGGCGGCGGCGCCAGCAAAGAGAAGGTGACGGCCGCGTTCAAGATCATCACCGCCGACCCGAAGGTGAAGGGCATCCTCGTCAACATCTTCGGCGGCATCATGAAGTGCGATATCATCGCCGAAGGCGTGATCGCCGCGGTGAAAGAAGTCGGCCTCGCCGTGCCGCTCGTCGTGCGCCTCGAAGGCACCAACGTCGAACTCGGCAAGAAGATCATCAACGAAAGCGGCCTGAACGTGATCAGCGCGGATGATCTCGAAGACGCGGCGCGTAAGATCGTGGCGGCGGTGAAGAAGGGGTGAGGTGGCTTGAGCGATACGCGGCCTCAGTTCAGCGAAGAAGAGTTTGAGCGCCTGGCCGCGCATCGCGAGCCGAATTGGTGGGGCACTGGCGAAGGTCTTATCTATCGTGAGGAAGTGACGTCCTTGCCGGGCTGGCGAACGTACGGCTCGCCCGACCACCTCAAGCTCACCGAAGCTCAGCGCTGCTTGATGATGTGGGGCGACATTGTCGGGCAAGTTCAGAATGGCGGCATAGCTCAGTTCTTCGGGAACTATGAGTCAGCGCTTGAGTTTGCCGGTGCCTGCGTTTCACAGCTCGGATGGCCGGAGTTGAAAGATCGCTACGACAAAGCGTTCACAGACTACATTCACGTCAACGGCGAAGATGCAACGCTCGACCAGTGGCGTGCGCATCGCGCAAGCGAGCACGAACGCTATCGTCGGGAGGCGAAGGCAAAGGTTGAACAAGCCTCTGGCAAGCCATTCGATGGCGATATGGAAAAGCTGGATCGGTGGGTCTGGATGTTTGCCGCTCGCGGCGACTTTGCCATCCAAGGCTGGGAGCACCCCTGCGTCGATGAATTTAACGCGTGGTTCTATTCCGACGCTACCAAGGACTCGTCATCGCGGTATATCCTGGCATTTGCTCAGGGCAGACGAGATGAGCTCGCTCGTATCGCGTAGAGTCCTGACGGAGGAAACCCATGATCGGCTACGTCACACTCGGCACCAACGACCTTGAACGCGCGGCGAAGTTCTACGACGCGCTCGCCGCTGAACTCGGCACGGGCCGGATGATGGAATGGCCGGGGGCGATCGCCTGGGGCACGCCGGGCGGCGGCGCGGGCATCGGGCTCACCAAGCCGTTCAACGGCGCGGTGGCGACGGTCGGCAATGGCGTGATGGTGGCGCTCGAAGCCAAGGACAAAGACCAGGTGCACCGCCTGCACGAAATCGCACTCGCCAATGGCGGCCGTTGCGATGGCCCGCCCGGCCCGCGCAGCGACACGTTCTATGCCGCCTATTTCCGCGATCCGGACGGCAACAAGCTCAACGCCTTCATCATGGGCGCCGGCTGAGCAGAGCGCTGCCCCGCGACGCACTGAAGCGGGGGCTTTTCCTAGGGTTTGCAAGCCCGCTGGCGTGCGTTATGCCGCTTGCCGAACTCATGTTGCACCGCCGTCCGGGGGCCGAATGTCCATTCTGATCAACGCTGAAACACGCGTCATCTGCCAAGGTTTCACCGGCAAAAACGGCACCTTCCACTCCGAGCAGGCGATCGCCTACGGGACGCGGATGACGGGCGGCGTCTCGCCGGGCAAGGCAGGCTCCACGCACCTCGGCCTGCCGGTGTTCGCCAGCGTCGCTGAGGCCAAGGAAAAGGCCGGCGCTGACGCCACGGTGATCTACGTGCCGCCGCCAGGCGCCGCGGCTGCAATCGAAGAAGCCATCGACGCGGAAATCCCGCTGATCATCTGCATCACCGAAGGCATTCCGGTGCTCGACATGGTGCGCGTGAAGGCGAAGTTGGCGAAGTCCAAGTCGCGCCTGATCGGCCCGAATTGCCCGGGCGTGCTGACGCCGAACGAGTGCAAGATCGGCATCATGCCGGGCTCGATCTTCTCGAAGGGCAAAGTCGGCGTGCTCTCGCGCTCCGGCACTTTGACCTACGAAGCCGTGTTCCAAACCACCAATGAGGGCCTCGGCCAAACGACGGCGGTGGGCATCGGCGGAGACCCTGTGAAGGGTACGGAATTTATCGACATGCTCGAGATGTTCCTCGCCGACCCGGAAACGCAATCGATCATCATGATCGGCGAAATCGGCGGTTCTGCCGAAGAAGATGCCGCGCAATTCCTGGCCGACGAGAAGAAGAAGGGCCGCTGGAAGCCGACTGTTGGCTTTATCGCTGGCCGCACGGCGCCTCCGGGCCGCCGCATGGGCCACGCCGGCGCCATCATCTCCGGCGGAAAGGGCGACGCGGAATCCAAGATCGCCGCCATGGAAGCCGCGGGCATCAAAGTCGCCCCGCACCCAGCCGCGCTCGGCCGCACGATGGCGGAAGTGCTGAAGGGGTAATGCGCCCGGCGCTGCGCGTCCTCCATTCCTTGCTCAAGTCTTAAGCAGCGGAAAGCTGTGCTTTTTCTGGTCTGCGGTCACGCAGCCCTTCAATCCTTGAACGACGCACTTTAGAAGGGGCGCCGCCCGGCGGCGAAGCCTATATCTCGGCTATCGCACGCGATTTCCGAGAGGTCTCTCCCACCATGGCGGATGACGCCCGCAGCCTGTCGAACACGGCCCTTCTGGAGACAAGCTTTCTCTATGGCGCGAACGCCACGTTCGTGGAGGAAATGGCCGCGCGCTATGCGGAAGATCCGAACTCGGTTGATCCGTCGTGGCGCGCGTTCTTCGCGCAGCTGCGCGACGATCCGGAGGCTGCGAAGCAAGCTGTCGTCGGCCCGTCATGGTATCGCGCCGAACTAGCTCAGCCGAAGACCACAGAGCTTACGCGTCTGCTCGATGGCGATTGGGCGGGTCTGCAAACGAAAGTCGAAAAGAAGCTCGCGCAGCGTCTGCCGCAAGCGTCGATCGTCGACGTGCAAACCGCCGCGCGCGACAGCGTGCGCGCGCTGATGATGATCCGCGCTTATCGCACGCGCGGGCATCTCGCGGCCAAGCTCGATCCGCTCGGCATCGAGCAGCGCATCGAGCCGGCGGAGCTTGAGCCGTCGAGCTACGGCTTTGGTCCGAACGATCTCAACCGGCCAATCTTTATCGATGGCGTGCTCGGTCTCGAAAGCGCGACCGTCACCGAGATGCTCGAAATTCTCCGCCGCACGTATTGCGAGAATGTCGGCGTTGAGTTCATGCACATCACCGATCCGGCCGAGAAGGCGTGGATCCAAGAGCGCATCGAAGGGCCGGACAAGGCCATCGCCTTCACCCCGGAAGGCAAGCGCGCCATCTTGAACAAGTTGATCGAAGGCGAAGCGTTTGAGCGCTTCGTCGGCAAACGCCATCCGGGCACCAAGCGTTTTGGTCTCGACGGCGGCGAAGCCATGCTTCCGGCGCTTGAACAGATCATCAAACGCGGCGGCGCGCTCGGCGTTGAAGAGATCATTCTCGGCATGGCGCACCGTGGCCGTCTCAATGTGCTCGCCGCGGTGATGGGCAAGCCGTACCAGGTGATTTTCCACGAGTTCCAGGGCGGGTCGGCGACGCCGGATGACGTGCAAGGCTCGGGCGATGTGAAATATCACATGGGCGCATCGAGCGATCGTTCGTTCGATGGCAACAACGTCCACCTCTCGCTCGCCGCCAATCCAAGCCACCTCGAAATTGTCAATCCCGTTGTGCTGGGCAAGTCGCGCGCGAAGCAGGCGCAGCGCCAAAGCTGGACGGCGGACGAAGATCTGCACGCGCTGCGCGCGCGGGTGATGCCGCTGCTGATCCATGGCGACGCTGCGTTCGCGGGGCAGGGCGTTGTGGCGGAATGCTTCGCGCTTTCCGGTCTGCGTGGCTACCGCACCGGCGGCACCATGCATTTCATCATCAACAACCAGATCGGCTTCACGACAGCGCCGCATTATTCGCGCTCGTCGCCGTACCCGTCTGACGTCGCGTTGATGGTGCAGGCGCCGATCTTCCACGTGAACGGCGACGATCCGGAAGCGGTGACGTACGCGGCGAAGGTCGCCACCGAGTATCGCCAGCGTTTCGGCAAGGACGTTGTCGTCGACATGTTCTGCTATCGCCGCTTCGGTCATAACGAAGGCGACGACCCGACGATGACGCAGCCCCTGATGTATCGCCGCATCAAGGATCACGCCGCCGTCAACACGCTCTACGCCGACCGCTTGATCAAGGAAGGCGTCGTCACCGCCGAGGACGTCGCGAAGACGACGGAAGAGTTCGAGCGCTTCCTCGATTCCGAGTTTGACGCCGGCAAGAATTATCGCGCCAACAAAGCCGATTGGCTGGATGGCGTGTGGTCTGGCCTTGGTCTGCCGCAGGATGATGATCGCCGTGGTTCGACCGGCGTTGCCGAAAGCAAGCTGAAAGAGCTCGGCCGCCGCATCACCGAGATTCCGTCGAGTGTCGAGATGCACAAGACGGTCGCGCGTGTTGTCGAGACGCGCCGCAAGGCGATCGAGGAAGGCGCGGGCATTGATTGGGCGCTGGGCGAGCACCTCGCGTTCGCGACATTGCTCGATGAAGGCATCGCGGTTCGCTTGAGCGGCCAAGACAGCTGCCGCGGCACCTTCAGCCAACGCCACTCGCATTTCGTCGACCAGAAGACCGAAGAGCGCTACACGCCGCTCAACAATATCCGCGCCGGCCAAGCGCATTACGAAGTGATCGACTCGCTGCTTTCGGAAGAAGCGGTGCTTGGCTTCGAGTATGGCTATTCAACCTCGGCGCCGAACACGCTGACGCTGTGGGAAGCGCAGTTCGGCGATTTCGTGAACGGCGCGCAGGTCGTCATCGATCAATTCATCTCGTCCGGCGAACGCAAATGGCTGCGCATGTCCGGCCTCGTGATGCTGCTGCCGCACGGCTACGAAGGGCAGGGCCCGGAGCACAGCTCGGCGCGCATTGAGCGCTTCCTGCAGCAATGCGCGGAAGACAACATGCAGGTCGTCAATTGCACGACGCCGGCGAACTATTACCACGCGCTGCGCCGCCAGATTCACCGCAATTTCCGCAAGCCGCTGATCGTCTTCACGCCGAAATCGCTGCTGCGTCACAAGAAGGCGGTGTCGTCGCTGAGCGAGTTCGGGCTCAACGCCTCGTTCCACCGCGTGCTGTGGGATGATGCGCAAAACAAGAACGGCCTCACCAGCGTCGCGCTTAAGCCGGATGATCAAATCCGCCGCGTCGTGCTGTGCTCGGGAAAGGTCTATTTCGATCTGCTCGATGAGCGCGAGAAGCGCGGGCTCGACGACATCTATCTGCTGCGCTTGGAGCAATTCTATCCGTGGCCGATGAAATCGATCAGCCATGAGCTGTCGCGCTTCCCGAACGCCGAGCTCGTTTGGTGCCAGGAAGAGCCGAAGAACATGGGTGGCTGGAGTTTCGTCGATCCGTGGCTGGAGCTGACGCTCGAAAAGCTGCCGCTGAAAGCAAAGCGCGCCCGCTATGCCGGCCGCCCCGCATCCGCCTCGACCGCCGCAGGGCAGATGTCGAAGCATTTGAAAGAACTCGAAGCCTTCCTGCAGGAAGCGCTCGGCTAAGTTTGGAGTTGCGTTAGATGACCGACATCGTTGTCCCGACTTTGGGCGAAAGCGTCACCGAGGCGACTGTCGCCAAGTGGCTGAAGAAGGCTGGCGATGCTGTGCGCAAGGACGAAACGCTCGTTGAGCTTGAGACGGATAAGGTTTCCGTCGAGGTCTCCGCGCCGGAAGCGGGCACGCTGACCGACATCGTCGCCGATGTCGGCGCGACGGTGAACATCGGCGCGCTGCTCGGCCGTCTCGGCGCCGCTGGCGCGAGCGCCGCGCCTGCCGCACCGAAGCCTGCCGCCGCCGCGCCTGCACCGACGCCGACGCCAGCGCCGAAAGCCGCGGATTCCGGCAAGCCCACGCCGCCGTCCGTGCAGCGCATCGCATCAGAGAACAATCTCGATCTCTCGAACGCCTCAGGCTCGGGCCGCGATGGCCGCGTCACCAAAGCTGACGCGCTCGCGATCCTCGAACAGCGCGCTCCGGCTGCTGCCGCGACGCCCGCGCGTCCGCCGACGCTGCAAGCGCGTGCGCTTGGGCCGCGAGAAGAGCGCGTGCGCATGACGCGCCTCCGTCAAACCATCGCCCGTCGCCTCAAAGAAGCGCAAAACAGCGCGGCGATGCTGACGACGTTCAATGAGGCCGACATGTCGGCCATCATGGCGGCGCGCAACAAGTACAAGGACGGCTTTGAGAAGAAGCACGGCGTGAAGCTCGGCTTCATGAGCTTCTTCGTGAAGGCGTGCGTGACGGCGCTGAAGGAAATTCCAAACGTCAACGCCGAGATCGATGGCGACGACATCATCTACAAGAACTTCTACGACATCGGCATCGCCGTCGGCACCGATAAGGGCCTTGTTGTGCCGGTCGTGCGCGATTGCGATCAGAAGACGATGGCCGAGATCGAGCGCGAAATCGGCGAGCTTGGCGTGAAGGCCCGCGACGGGCATCTCAAGCTCGAAGATCTGCAAGGCGCGACGTTCACGATCTCGAACGGCGGCGTCTATGGCTCGCTCATGTCCACGCCGATCCTGAATGCGCCGCAGAGCGGCATTCTCGGCATGCACAAGATCCAGGAGCGTCCGATCGTCATCAACGGCCAGGTTGTCGTGCGGCCGATGATGTATCTCGCGCTCTCCTACGATCACCGCATCGTCGATGGCAAAGAAGCCGTCACGTTCCTGGTGCGCGTGAAAGAGGGGCTCGAAGATCCCGAGCGGATGCTGCTCGATCTCTGATCGCGCTCATTGGCTTCACGCAGCGCGCTCGCGAGGCGTTCGAAATAAGAACCGGCGGGAACGAGGCCGTTGTCGTTCGGCAGGCGCAGCTTGCTCACGTGCATTGGGCGATCTCCGTCTCGTCATTCGCCCGCTCGTAAATGAAACGTTGCCAAACACTTCCGGTTCGCGTTGCGCACGCGGATCGATGTGAATATGTCGCGCGCGAAACGCGACGCGCTATTTTTTCTTCTCTTGGTGCAGCACCGTGAGCGCGAGACCAGCGAGCGCGATCAGCGCAAACGCGATCTCGCCCCAGCTCCGGCTCGGTGCGTTCATCAGCGGGAAGATCAGTAGCCCGGCCGCGAAGCCCCACGCGCCCGACAGCAGACGCAGCCCGCCCGACATTTGCCGCAGCGTGCGAAAGCCGCCGACGAGCAGACCCAGAGCCGCACCGACATGCGCCCAAGCCATGACGCCCGTCGCGAACTGGAAGTACGCGTTGACCGCAAACAGCGCGCCCATCGCCAGCGCCGCCCAGCCGCTCAGTCTGCCCATCCACATCATGACGCCGCTTCCCTCCGTCCGCGCACGCTAGCGGCGCTTCTCGCCCGATAGAAGAGCCTGACTCGAAAGGCTTTCTCGCAACGCTTGGCGCGCTCGCCTCGGAGTGCGTATAATTTCTCTCGGGTTCTGCTCGGGGGAGCAGCGGCGGGGAAGGGGACTACCCCATGGCGTTCATTTTGCGGTGGCCGTGCGTTCTGGTGCTGCTGGTGCTGGTCGGCGTCTGCCTTATGGCAGGCGGCGGCGCGACGATCGTTTTGCTCAATCTGCCGATTGATCTCAGCTTCCTCGCGCCGGCGCAGCGGGCGACGTTGGCGAGCATTTCGTGGCTTGAGGTCGGCCTTTGGTTCGCGGCGGGGCTGTTCTTCTTCATCGCCATGGTGCGCCTCATCCGCCGCACACAAGCCTTCTGGGCGTGGCTCCTGGGCTTCGCCGCGTTCGGCGGCCGCTGGGCGCTCGCGCAGCAGCAGGGCGGCGGCCTGGTCGAGACGGTGCAGAACGTCGACGTACAAACCTTCACGCAGCCCCAAGCGCTGATCGCCACGCCAGACGGCACCGAATCCCAAGTCGTGATCATGGCCGTGATCCTGATTGTCGGCCTGCTGACTTTGGTCATCGACGGCATCGACCGCGCCTATTGGGAACGCCAAGCAGCCTAGTCGAGTCCCGTCCCTCCCCGTGAGGGGAGGGTGTCGCGAACTTGCTTCGCGACGGGTGGGGCGATGACACGCCACCTTTCACGCATTTCCCCTCCCGTCGCGCTTGGCGCGACACCCTCCCCGCACGCGGGGAGGGATAGCCAACCTGCAAGCGCGCTGGTTGACCCTGGCGCGCGCCTGCCTACGTTGCGCGCATCTTTCAAGGGCCCAGCGTAGGAGCCGCTTTGCATGTCCGAGCAGTATGATGTCGTCATCGTTGGCGGCGGCCCCGGCGGCTACAATTGCGCCATCCGCGCCGGCCAGCTTGGCCTCAAGACGGCGATCATCGAAAAGCGCGGCAAGCTTGGCGGCACGTGCCTGAACGTTGGCTGCATTCCCTCGAAAGCGCTGCTGCACGCGAGCGAGTATTTCGAAGCCGCGAGCAAGACGTTCCCGTCCATGGGCGTGAACGTCGAAGGCCTCTCGCTCGATCTGCCGCAAATGATGAAGCAGAAGGACGAAGCCGTCGAAGGCCTCACCAAGGGCGTCGAGTTCCTGATGCGGAAGAACAAGGTCGACTACATCAAGGGCGCCGGCCGCTTCCTCTCCGCCAACCGCATCGAGATCACCGCGCCGGACGGCGCCAAGAGCACGATCGATACGAAGAACGTCGTCATCGCGACGGGCTCGGAGCCCGCGAGCGTGCCGGGCGTAGAGATCGACGAAGACCGCATCGTGTCCTCGACTGGCGCGCTGACTTTGAAGACGGTGCCGCGCAAGCTGGTTGTTATCGGCGCGGGCGTCATTGGTCTGGAGCTTGGCTCCGTGTGGCGCCGGCTTGGCGCTGAGGTCACCGTCGTCGAGTTCCTGGATCGGATCACGCCCGGCGTCGATACCGAGATCGCCAACGCGTTTCAGCGTATTCTCAAGAAGCAGGGCATGGCGTTTGAACTCGGCCACAAGGTCACAGGCATCGAGAAGCTCAGCGCGGGCCTGCGGCTCACCATTGAGCCGGCCAAAGGCGGCGCGGCGCGCACGATCGACGCCGACATCGCCCTCGTCGCCATCGGCCGCAAGCCGTACACGCAGAACCTCGGCCTCGAGAACGCGGGCCTCAAAACCGATCAGCGTGGCTTCATCGAAACCGACCATTGCAAGACGAGCGTGCCGAACATCTACGCCATTGGCGATGTCACGCACGGGCCGATGCTCGCGCACAAGGCCGAAGAAGAGGGCACGGCCATCGCCCAAGTGATCGCCGGCCAATGGGGCCACGTGAATTACGAGATCATCCCGGGCGTCATCTACACCGATCCGGAAGTCGCAACCGTCGGCAAGACCGAGGACGAACTGAAAGCCGCGGGCGTTGCGTACAAAGTCGGCAAGTTCCAGTTCATGGCGAACTCGCGCGCGCGCACCAATCACACCACCGAAGGCCTGGTGAAGATCATCGAGGACGCCGCCACCAAGCGCGTGATCGGCGCGCATCTGGTCGGCGCCGGCGTCGGCGAGATGATCGGCGAGATCTGCGTGGCGATGGAATTCGGCGCCAGCGCCGAAGACATCGCCCGCACCTGCCACCCACACCCGACCATGACCGAAGCCCTCCGCGAAGCGGCGAAGGGCGTCGATGGTTGGACGATGCAGGCGTGAGTCACTTCATCCCGCTGTGAACATTGCGCATCGCTCACTTTCCAGTGAGCTAGCGTTTGCGTCAGTCTGCCACAGCGATGCGGAGGGACGGACATTGCGGGTACTCAATACGTCGCGCCTGACATTGCTGGCGCTTGATCCAAGTTTGGCTGCGCTGCAGGCGGGGCACCGGGCGGCGTTCTTCAACGCCATCGCCGTTGCGCACGAACCATTCTGGCCGCCGGCGCCGTTCGATCAGCCTGGGCTGCAATGGGCCGCTGAAAATCTCGCGCACGATCCTGATGGCGTGGGTTGGTACGGCTGGGTGCTGCTGACGCATGACGGCGAAAGCAAACCGCCGCGCGTGGCGGGCTTGGCTGCTTTGATCGGCCGGCCGGATGAGAACGGCGATGTCGAACTCGGCTTCGGCCTCACGCAGGACATGCGCGGCAGGGGCTTGGGCCAAGCGACGATCAAGGCGCTCGCCGGCTGGGCGCTCGCGAACGGCGCGCAGCGTGTGATCGTGCACCTCGATGCGGAAGATCTGCTGACGGCGCGCACGCTGGAGAAATCGGGCTTCGCCGATACGAACGAGCCTCCGTACCCCGGCGTCGCGCGCTGGGCGCTGGCGGCTTAGGCGCAAGTGTTTGCAGGTTGGAGCGCGGGCTTCCAAGCCCGCATGCGCGCTCGGAGGCGCGCGCTCCAACTTGTAGAGTGCCGCGCTAGCCTTTCGAACTCTCAATCAGTGCTTCGAGGCGTCTGAGGTACGCTAGCCAAGCGTTCCGACCCGGCTTGGTGAGGTGCACGTTGGTGCGCGGCTTCTTGCCTTCGTAGGTCTTCTCGATCTTCACGTAGCCGGCTTCTTCGAGCTTGGTGAGGTGCGTCGAGAGATTGCCGTCGGTGGCGTTGACCTTGGCTTTGAGCTCAAGGAACGGCGCCGGGCTCGCGGTTGAGAGATACGCCATGATACCGAGCCGCAAGCGCCCGTGGATCACGTCGTCGATCTCGGTGTGGTCGAAGCTCATCGCTTCACACGATGGCGGCGGGCTCGCGCCGCAGCAAGACGATGCCGGGGATCGCGAGCACGATGAAGTTAGCGACTGCCGCCACTGGGTAGGCCCAGGCCGCGTTGGCGAACGCGCCAATGACGAGCGCGAAAGCGTAGGCGATCAGCGCGAACAGCTTGAGCCAGTCTTCACGCGCCAGCATCGCGGTGGCGGTGAGCGCCGTGCCGAACAGCGCAAGCACCGGGGCCATGATGTTGTTGGGCGCCAGCGGATCGCCTTCGATCGCCATGCGGGCGATGCAGCCCAGCGCGATGATCACGATCGCAACGCTGACGCCGGCCCAGATCGCCCGCTCCGCGCGCACGCCGAGCGAGGATTTGCCGGGTTTGTCGGACATGCGGCCGCGCAAGGTCGTCATGCCGATCGCGGCAATCACGCCAAAGCCGCCCCAGAGCAACGGAAACGCCAGTCCGCGCTCAAGCGCGATAAAGCCTTGGAGCAGCGCCCAGTGCAGCAGGTACGTCACCGCGTTAAGCACGCCCCAGAACAGGAAATGCGATCCGCCCAAAAGAGGCGCGTGCCGGCCTTCCTCGGCCATGGCGCGCACATAGGCGAGATCGGACGCGAGTTCGTCGCGTGTCATTGCGCTACTCCATCAAACTTTGAAATTCAGAGTACTTTGTTCGCGTGGCGAATGTCAAGCCGTGTGCGCATCGAAACGATTTAGCTGTCGGGGGCTTGTTGGGGCGCTTTGGTTTTTCGGCTTCCGAGGAACGCGCCCAAGAACATGCCGGCGATAATGCCAAGCGCGACTTCATCGACGAGGATGCCGATCAACAGGCAGAGCAGAAATCCGAACCCGCCGCTGAACAGCTTTTTCATGGCGCAGATCGTGCGCTGTGCTGTTGCGTCAGACAATAAAAAACCCGCTCGAAAGCGGGTGGCGGATCAGCGTTTGAGGCGCGTGCGGCAGAGACGGCGGCGTTCGATGCGGGCGAGGGGTGGCCGTATCACTGGAGAGCGCATGCGATCCTTTGTGGTGTGAGCGGTGTTTCCTGAAAGCGATGTGGGGCGCCCTGAGGCGCCCCACATGCGTTTCGTCTGGTTAGACGGTCGGCATGACCGGAGCAGCAACCGGCTTCGCCTTGCGAGCCGTCTTGCGCTTCGCGGCCTTGCGGGCCGGCTTACGGGCAACCTTGCGCGTCGTCTTCTTGGCGGCCTTGCGAACGGTCTTCTTGGCCGACTTCTTCGCGGGCTTCTTCGCCTTCGCCTTGCGGACGGTCTTCTTCGCAGCCTTGCGAACCGTCTTGCGGGCGGTCTTCTTCATCGGCTTCTTCGCAGCCTTCTTTACTTTCTTAGCCATCTTCATTTCCTCATCTTTACTGGTGTTGGCACTGGGTTGGATGGGAGTTGTTTGACTCTCCGAGCGTGTGTTTCTCACGAATTTGGTTTGCGATTAGTTGCTGCAAGTAGCGTGCGCGATTTTCTTTGCACGATCACTTCGCTGTTGTTTGTGCGCTGCGTGATTGCGCTACACGCCTTGAAAAATATGGCGCGCACGCGTGTTGAGCGCGCGCATTTTGCTCATGCACGCGGGTGCGCCGCGCGATACGCCTGCAAAATTTTTTGCGCTTCGACGCTCGTGTAGCCCTGAGTCGTCGACAGAGATTCGTGTCCGAGCAGGTCTTGGATCGCACGCAGATCGGCGCCGTTGGCGAGCAGATGCGTGGCGAAAGCGTGCCGCAAAGCGTGTGGCGTGGCCGATGAAGGCAGGCCCAAACGCATGCGAAGATGCGCGATCGCGGCTTGAGCCATGCGTGGCGACATGGGGCCGCCACGCGCGGCGCGGAAGAGAGGCTCGTCGCCTTCGAGCGCGTAAGGGCACATCGACGCGTAGCGTTCGATGGCCTCGCGCGCAGCTGCGAGCATCGGCACAAGCCGCTCCTTGCCGCCCTTGCCGACGATGCGTAGCGTCTCGGGCAAGGGCCGGTCGCGGCCAGTGAGCGACAACGCTTCGCTGATGCGAAGGCCAGCGGCGTAGAGCAAGGTGATGAGCGCCGCATCGCGCGCCCCGATCCACGGCGTTGTGGCGGCGTCCTCAGCGTCAGCGATCAAAGACGCTGCGCCAGCTTCACTGACAGGCCGCGGCAATGAACGCTTCAGCTTTGGCCCGCGCACAAGCGAGGGTCGCGGATTGGCGATGCCGTGGCGGCGGTCGAGATAGCGATAGAAGCTGCGGATCGCCGCAAGCGCGCGCGAAATCGAACGATCGGCCAGCGCGTCCGGGCCTTGGCGGCGATGGGCGAGATAGGCGCGCAGATCGCGTGGCTCGAGCGTCGCGAGATCGCTCGCGCTCGGTTCGCCACCGAGATGCTGGGAGAGAAAGCCGAGGAACGCCGAAACGTCGCGCTCATAAGCCTCGACCGAATTGGCCGCGAACCGCCGTTCGTCGCGAATATGCACGATCCAGCTTTGCAGGAGGGCGGCGGCGTTCATTGGCTGCCAAATTACAACGCAATCGTAAACAGCATCGCACGGCTTTCCCCGAATCCCCTCGCCCCCTAAATTCAGCCGATGAATCCCTTGGCCCGCCGCCGTGCGCTTGACGCACTGAAGCGCCAGCGCACGCATCGGCCCGCCGGGCCGCTGTTCGCGCCGGATGAGCCTGAGGTTGCGGAGGGCGGGCTCGATCGGGTGGCGGTGCTGTTTCCGTTGCCGCTGCCAGAGCCGTTCGATTATCGCGCCGTGCCGGAGATGGGCTTGCAGCCCGGCATGCACGTGATCGCGCCGATCGGCTCGCGCCTGGTGCGTGGCGTGGTGTGGAGCGTGATCCACAACGCGCAAGGCGCTGACAATCTGAAAGCGATCGAAGAGCTGTTGCCTGGCGCGCCGCTGCCGGAGATGTCGCGGCGGTTCGTCGATTGGGCGGCGAAATATCTGGTGCGTCCGCCTGGCGACATTCTGCGCATGGTCGCGCGTTCGCCCGAAGCGCTGCTGCCGCCGCCGACTTATACTGTGCTCAAGCCGTCTGGCGTTGTGCCGCAGAAGATGACGGACGCACGCGCGCGCGTGTTGGAGGAAGCGGCGAAAGAATGGGTGAGTGCGGCGGAGCTGTCGCGGCGCGCGGAAGTGTCTTCAGCTGTTGTTAAGGGCCTGGTTGATGCGGGCGGCTTGGAGAAGGTGGAGCAGAGCGAAGATCCGCCATTCCCAGAACCCGATCTCGCGCGCACCGGCAAAAACCTTTCGCAAATCCAAATCGCCGCGGCTGAAGAACTCTGCGCGCTGGTGCGCACCGGTACGTTCTCTGTCTCGCTGCTCGACGGCGTCACCGGCTCCGGCAAGACGGAAGTGTATCTCGAAGCCGCGGCCGCTGCGCTTGAGATGTCGCCGGACGCACAGGTGCTGGTGCTGATCCCGGAAATCGCGCTGACGCAAGCGGCGATGAGCCGGTTCGAGGCGCGCTTTGGCGTCAAGCCGGTTGAGTGGCACTCCGCCATCCCACACAAAGCCCGCCGCCGCGCCTGGCGCGAAATCGCCGAAGGTCGTGCCCGGCTGGTGGTGGGCGCGCGCTCGGCGCTGTTCCTGCCGTATCCGAATTTGCGTCTCATCGTCATCGATGAAGAGCACGATCCGTCCTACAAGCAGGAGGAGGGCGTCGCCTACCAAGCGCGCGATCTCGCCGTGGCGCGCGCCAAGCTTGGTGAGTGCGCGGTGTTGCTGGCGAGTGCGACGCCATCGCTCGAAACGCTCGTGAACGCGCAATCTGGCCGCTACACGCACGTGAAGCTGCCTTCGCGCCACGGCACGGCCGAGCTGCCGGACATCGAGCTGATCGACCTGAAGCTCAACCCCCCGGACAAAGGCAAGTGGTTGTCGCCGAAGCTGGTGCGCGGCGCCGAAGAAGCGCTGATGCGCGGCGAGCAAGCGCTGTTCTATATGAACCGTCGCGGTTACGCGCCGCTCACGCTCTGCCGCGCGTGCGGGCACAAGATGCAATCGCCGGACACGCAATCGTGGTTGGTGGAGCACAAATATAGCGGCCGCTTGGTGTGCCATCTCACCGGCTTCTCGATGCCGAAGCCGAAAGCGTGCCCGAATTGTTTGACGCCGGATTCGTTCGTCTCGATCGGCCCGGGCGTCGAGCGCATCGAGGAAGAGGTGCGCGAGCTTTTCCCGGAAGCGCGCGTTGAGATTTTCTCCTCCGACACCACGCCCAACGGCGAAGCCGTGCGCGATCTGGTGGCGCGGATGGAGAAGGGCGAGATCGATATTCTGATCGGCACGCAGATCGTCGCCAAGGGGCACAATTTTCCGCTGCTGACGTTTGTCGGTGTGGTTGACGCGGATCTCGGCTTGAAGGGCGGCGATCTTCGCGCCGGCGAGCGGACGTATCAGCTGGTGAGCCAGGTGACGGGCCGCGCCGGCCGGCACGAACGCAAGGGCCGCGCGCTCATTCAAACCTACGCGCCGCACGAGCCGGTGATGCTCGCGCTCGCCGCGCAGGATCGCGATCGCTTTCTCGCCGCCGAAGCGGAGGAGCGCGAAGCCGCAGGCATGCCGCCTTACGGGCGGCTCGCGGCGATCATCGTCTCGGCGCCCAACGAAGCGCAGGCTAACGAAGCGGCGAACTTGCTCGGCGAAAAAGCGCCGGCGGCTGATGGCATCGATCTTTGGGGCCCCGCGCCCGCGCCGCTCACCGTAATCCGCGGCATGCATCGCCGGCGCTTCCTCGCGCGCGCCGATAGGGGCGTGGACGTCTCCGCTTTCCTCGCGGCCTGGATCAGCCGCGTGAAGTTGCACAGCGCCGTGCGCGTGCAGATCGACGTGGACCCCTATTCGTTCTTATAGTTCCGCTTATGCGGGTTTTCGTGTTTGCTCTCGTCGCTTTCCTGTTCGCGGGCGCGCCTGCGCGTGCGCAGCAGGAGGGCGCGACGGCGCATGAGCTTGCGGCGTCGCTGATGATCGAGGCGCTCGCGCCGTCAAACTATGGCGATTGGGCTTATGATTGGGGGCCGGTGAGCGCGCGGACAGCGCGGCATATGCATTGGCACTTGTTCGAGCCCGATCCGCGCGATCGTCCTGAAGACTACGTCGCCCGTCGAAATGGCTGGATTGATGCGCAAGGCCAGAATGTCGGCGTGAGTGCGTTTGGCGGCGAGCGGCGTGTGACGGAGCTCACGTTCACGTTCAATCGGGAAGACCATAGCGACGCCGTGCTCGCCGCGTTGCGCGCCGAAGGCGCGACGCTGGACGCGGTGCGTACCAGCGAAGATCTGAGCGAATTTCGCCTCTCCATCGCCGAGCGCAAACCGGCGACAATCCTCTCACAGAGTGAATGTACCAACCCGCGCAGCGCCGTCGCGCGGCGTTGCTGGACAACTTATACGTTGCGGTTCGAGCGCTAGCGCGGCTTTATGCGGACGTGCCGGCGCGGAGCCGGCGGTCCGCCGTGGAGCCAAACGTGTTCAAGCCTTTCGATCTCACCGGAAAAGTCGCGCTCGTCACCGGCGGCAATGGCGGCATTGGCTTGGGGCTTGCCGAAGGCCTCGCGCAAGCGGGCGCGGATTTGGAGATCTGGGGCACGAAGCCCGAGAAGAACGCCGTCGCGTTGGAGGAATTGAAGAAGCACGGCACGCGCGTCACTGAGCGCATCGTCGATGTTTCGACCGAAGCAGGCGTGGTCAACGGCTTCAACGCCTTCCTTGCCGAGCACGGCAAGGTGCACGCGGTGTTCGCCAATGCCGGCGCTAGCAATTTCTGGAAATCGTTCCTCGATGTCGGCGGCGAGGATTATCGCCGCGTGATGTCGATCAATCTCGACGGCATGGTCTGGACCATGCGCGAAGCCTGCCGGCACATGAAGCAGCGTTACGACGATGGCGATCGCTCAGGCGGCTCGATCGTGGCGATCTCGTCGATGATCGCGCATTTCGGCGCGGCGCGGAACGAGGATTATGCGGGCTCCAAGGCCGGGATCATCGGCTTCACCAATTCGATTGCCGTCGAGTTCGCGCGCTACGGCATTCGCTGCAACGCTATCCTGCCGGGCTGGGTCGAAACCGGCATGACGCAATACGCGCAGGACAGCGATAAGTTCACCAAGCAAGTGATCGAAGCGCGTGTGCCTGTGCGCCGTTGGGGCAAGCCGGACGAGTTCGGCGGCATCGCCGTTTATCTCGCGAGCGATGCATCAAGCTTCCACACCGGCGATCAAATTCTGATCGATGGCGGCTACAGCGTGTTCTGAAAACAGGTGCGGCCCCGGCTTTCGCCGGGACCGCAGGAAGGCTCGCTGACAACCCTTCTGGGAGCTTAGTTGTTCGCGAGGATCACGCTGGCGATGAGGCCGGTGGCGATCGCGACCATGAGCACGTCGCCGCGGTCATCACGGACATAATGGTAGCCACGCGGCGGGGCGCGAAGGCGGGCGCTGCGATAATCGACGTTGCGATACCGCTGATGATACGCGCTCGGCAGACGGTCGCCGCGGCGCCAATTCTGCCAGCCATACTGAGCACGGCTCATCTGCGCGCGCGTCGGTTGGCCGTAGTACCAGCGGCCGTTGTAGGTGTAGCCGTTATAACGGCTGTTGTCCCAACGCTGGCCGCGAGTGTCGCGGTCGCCGCGGTCGTTGCGATGATCGTTACGGTCATTGTCGCGGCGATCGTATTGGGCGTTGCGGCCCGGCGGATCGGCGAAAGCTGGCGCCGCTGCGAGCGGGCCGACCAGGGTGAGAGCGGCCGCGGCCGCGATCGCAAAGCGTTTCATAATTCTGTTCCTTCCAGTCTCGGACGGGGCATCGGATCGCCGCGTCTCGTGAGGAGAAGGTGGGGTTTGGCGCGTGAACGGGCGCTGAGAGGCCACAAGAAAATATGCTGGATTTGGCGCCAGTCTGTGACGGCTGCGCGTGCCGTCACAACCTGACACAACTTTCTTGCTCAGGCCGCTGCTGGCGCGAGTTTCTTGCTGAACATGCGGAACAGAAGCGTGAGGCTGATCGCGCATTGCACCAGGATCGAGAACACGCCCAGCCACCAGAATTGTTCGTGTTCGACTGGAACGACAACCAGATCGTCGGCAGCGCGAAGGTGATGAGCCGTGAAGCGCTAGCGATGAGGGCAGGGCGCGTATCGCCCATGCCCTGGAACAGGCTCGACGCCGCCATCGTCAAACCGTTGGCGACGAAATTCCACGACGCGATTTGCAGGTACACGGAGGCGACGCCGATCACCTCCGGATCGTCCGTGAAGGGGCGCACCATCAAAGCCGGGTTCAAGTGGCAGAGCACTGTCAGCGTCAGCATGATCATGGAGCCGAACACCGCCGTGGCGCGGAATGTCTCGCGCACGCGATCATATTTGCGCGCGCCGAAATTCTGCCCGGCGACCGGGCCGGCGGCGAAGGCGATCGCCATGGCCGGCAGGAAGATCGATTGCATGATCCGCCCGCCAATGCCGAGGCCCGCTTGCGCGTCGGCGCCGAAATCGCGGATCGCCCAATAGGTCACGGCGATGATGATGAACATCATCAGGAACTCGAGCGATGTCGGCAACCCCACGAACAGAATGCGCCGCCAGGCCGCGAGCTTGGGCGCGAGTGCGTGCCAGTGGATGCGCAGATACGTCTGCACGCGCGGGAAGAGATAGATCAGCGCGATGAAGCCGACGACGTTGGCGATGGTGCTCGCCAGGCCCGCACCCGCGGCGCCGAGCGGCAGGCCTGTACCCCAGCCGACGATCAGGATCGGCGCGAGCAGCGCGTTGAGCAGCACCGTGCCCGTTTGCAGCCACATGGTTTGCGCCACGACGCCAACGCCGCGCAATGCTGAGAAGAGGGCGTTGCCCGGGAACATCAAAGCGAGGCTGGGCAGGTAGGCATAGAGAAACGCGCGACCTTCCGCAGCCGTTGCTTCGTCCGCCGTCAGCGCGTTGATGAACGCGCCGCCAAACGCGTAGCCGAACACCAGCATGGCGATGGTGAAGGCAAAGCCCATCGACAGCGATTGATCGGAGAATGTGTTCGCCGCCGCTTCGTCCTTCGCGCCGATCGATTGCGAGACGAGCGCCATCGCGCCCACGGCCACAAGCTGCGTTGCCGCGAGCGCGATAAAGAACACGTTGCCCGCCGCGCTCACGCCGGCGATGGCCGCGCTGCCGAGGCGCGAGACGAAATAGAGATCGACGATGAAATAGAGGGTCTGAAAGATCAGACCCATGCCGATGAACGCGGCCATTCCCAGCAAGTGGGTGCTGATCGGTCCTTCGGTGAGGTCACGCATTAGATGTCGTCTTCGCCCACCGGGCCGCCTTCGCTTTCGAGGCGGTTGATCTGGCGCACGTCGCGCTGACGGAATTTGAGCCGCACGCCGAGCCCGTCATTGCCCTCCGGCAGGAACAGCGCGCCGCCAAGCTCCAGCGCATGCTGCAACTTCACGCGCGCTTCGACGCCGGGATCGATCTTGCGCATCTCGTAATCGGCGATTGCTTCAGCGCTCACGCCGGATTTTTGCGCGAGATAGTCGCGCGGCCACTCAACGAGCGCACGCGCGGCGCGGCAGAGCGGGCCGGTGATCATGGCGCGCGGAAGCTGAGGCGGGCGCAGACTTGGTCAGGGCTGTAGGGCAGGGCTTCGTAGGTTCCGTCCGGCCGCGTTTCGACCTGAAAGTTCTGACGCAGGCCGACCACGCGCACCATACCGTCCGCGCCGCGATGCATGCCGAGCGCCGCCGGCCCTTGCGGGCCGCAGAGGAACGACGCGCCGGCGCTCACACCTTCGCCGCTGGCGGCATGGTAGAGCGTCGTCACGTCTTCACCGACGCCCATCACTTGCGCGAGTGCGCCGCCAGCGCGCTGCACGATGAAATCGTGCGGCGAGTGGTTCGCCTCCTGAAACGCGAGCGTGCGGCCGTCGGCGTGGTGGAGCGTGAGGTTGACGACAGGATCGCTGCCTTCGCCGCCGCTTTGCGTCGACACCTCCTGCGTCAGCTGTTGACCGACGATCAGCTGCGTCGCCGCATCGGCGGAGACGAGCGTCGTCCGCGTCACTTGCGGCGTTGCGCACGCCGCAAGCGTTAGCCCGAGCGCGAGGACCGCGAGACTACGCATGGCCGCCGCCTTGCTGTTGCTCAGCCACCGTTTTTGCGGCGCGCCGCGTCGCGGCTTTTCGCGACATCATGTTGAGGCCTTCAACCAGCGCCGAGAACGCCATCGCCGCGTAGATGTAGCCCTTCGGCACGTGGACGCCGAAGCCTTCGGCGATCAGCACCATGCCGATCATCAGCAGGAAGCCCAAGGCCAGCATGACGACGGTCGGGTTCTTGTTGATGAAGTTCGCGACCGGGTCGGCGGCGAGCAGCATCACCGTCACGGCGACGATGACGGCGGCGAACATGATCGGCACGTGGTCGGTCATGCCGACGGCGGTAAGGATCGAGTCGATCGAGAACACGAGATCGAGCAAGATGATCTGGAAGATCGCCGAGCCGAAGTTCATGGCGATCGGCGCTTTCTTGTCGAGCAGATCGTGCGTCGGAGCCGGATCGACGGCGTGGTGGATTTCCTTGGTGGCCTTCCAGACGAGGAACAGGCCGCCGGCGATCAGGATCATGTCGCGCCACGAGAACTCGGTCTCGAAGCTTGGATAGCCGTGGCTATCGACCGCGCCCTGAAAGCCGAGATTGAACACCGGCGCCGTGAGACCGACGATGAAAGCGATGGTGGAGAGCAGAACCAGACGCATGCCGAGCGCCAAGCCGATGCCGATGCGGCGCGCGCGCTGGCGCTGATGTTCCGGCAATTTGTTCGTCAGGATCGAGATGAAGATCAAATTGTCGATCCCGAGCACGACTTCCATCACGATCAAAGTGATGAGCGCGGCCCAAGCTTGCGGGTCCGACAAAAGCGGGGCGATGTCCCAATCCATGAATAGCAATCCCTCTCTCGAACGGTTGATGTAGGGGATTGCCGTGGGAACGGGAAGGGCGCACGAAATGTCGCGCCTAAGGAACCGATTGCGAGAACAAAATGAGCTTTGACGTGCGCCCCGTCGCTTTTGTCCGTTCGCCGCGGAAGGATTTGAGCGACGATTTCTGGGGCGCGGTCGAGGCGGAGATCGTGCTGGAGCCAGGCTTCAGCGAGGAAGCCTTGTTCGGGCTCGCTGATTTCTCGCACGTCGAGGTCATTTTCCTGATGGATCGCGTTGACCCGGCGAAGGTGGAAACCGGCGCGCGGCATCCGCGCGAACGCAAGGATTGGCCGCTGGTCGGAATCTTCGCGCAGCGCGGCAAGGCGCGGCCGAACCGGATCGGCCTCACGCGTGCGACAATTGTTGCAGTCGAAGGCCGTGTGCTGCGCGTGCGCGGGCTCGATGCGATCGACGGCACGCCGGTGCTCGATGTGAAGCCTTGGATGGACGAGTTCGCGCCGATCGGCGCGACGCGCCAGCCGGCTTGGGCGGGCGAGCTGATGCGCGACTATTTCAAGGACTGAGGCGATGCAGGGCAACGTCGCGCAGGCTCTCGCTCTTGTGTGCGTTGGCAACGCCGCGCTTGGCGGCCGCGATGTGCGGGGCTTCTGGCCGAACGCGTCGGTGTTTCGTTTCTCCAAGATTTGCGAGTTCTTGGTTCCGTCCACGACCGATGACGATGGCTGGGTGCTTGCCGCACGCGATCCCCTTGAGTGGTTCGAGAGCTTGAAGCCGTGGAGCACCGGCTTGCGGCTGCACGTTGCGCCACGACCGTTGCAGACAGGGCAGATGCCGCTGCCTGAGCGCATGAGCGTCGGCTTTGTCGGCGGCGGGCCGCGTTGGCTGATCGAAACGGCGGGGCGCGAGCGCTCGCAGGTGTGGCAGGGGTTCGACCGGCTGCTCGACCGCAAGGACCCGCAGCAGAAAATCTGGGCCAACGGCTATCTGCTGCAGGGCGAAACGGAGCCGCAGAGCTTGACCGCCGATCCGCTGGATTTGGCGACAGCTGATCTGGACGCGGTGCTGGTTGAGATCGAGCAGCTGGCGCGGGACTTGAACGCGGATCATTTCGCAGAATGGTTTGCTGGCGCGCGCGACGCCTTAGATTCGGCCACGCTCGAGCCGACGCGTTTTGAGGATGTGCCAAGGTACGCGAATCTGAGTGATGAAGCGCTGCGCGCGTACTCGGCGGCGTCGAGAGCATGGATGTTCGGCGGCATGGGCAGCTGGAACGATATTGTCCCGCCGCACGAACTCAGCGAACGCTATGAGCGCCAGTCCGAAGCGTTGTTTCAATCGCTGCAGCGCGTGATCGCCGCTGTCGCGAACTCGACCTATAGCGGTTAGCGCGGTTGGCGCGCCATATCGAGCAGCGCTTTGGTCATCTCGTCGGAGAATTTCACCAGCGCCATCGCTGCGCGCGCCTGCGCCTTCGCGTCCATCTGATCGACGATCGCGGGGGCCAGGTCCGTGCCATCTGCGCTTTGAGCAGCGTTGACGACACGTGCGCCCGATCGTTCCAGACGATCGAACGCACGCGTCAACGCCAGCGCGGGGGAGGGGATCGCCGACATCGCATAGAGCTTAACGCGCCGGCGTTAAGGTCTCGTTCGGAAACGCGGTGAATTGGCGGAAACCATGCTCAGAGCGCGGACAATCCTCTCGCGATTCCGAACGCGCCCATCAGCGTCACCGCCGCGGCGATCGCGCGGACAAAGAACGCGTAAAGCTCGAGTCCCTGCTGCGAAGCATTGAACATTCGAAGGTGCTTCTCGGCGATCCGGCGGGCGTGCAGCAGGTTGTAGGCACCGTAGATCGCCGCGAGTACGCCGAAACCAAGTGACCAAGCCCCCATTGCTTCTAATCCGCGTGAATGTCGCGGTCCTTCGTCTCCGGCCAGAACACCAGCGTCACTGCCGCCGCGATCGCTGTGCACACCACCGGAAACCAGAGCCCCGAGTTCACTTGCCCCGTCGCGGTGTTGATCGCGAACACGATCGCCGGCAGCAGGCCGCCGAACCAACCGGTGCCGATGTGATAGGGCAGCGACATCGCCGTGTAGCGGATGCGTGTCGGGAAAAGCTCCACCAGCGCCGCCGCTTGCGGGCCGTAGAGTGCGGTGGCGGCGACGACGAACAGCGCCATCACCAGGAACACGCCGATCTTCTCAGAGAACACGCGCATGATCTCCGAGATGCTCCAGCCCTGCATCGGCCCGGGCGCGGCGGAGGGATAGCCGGCGTTTGTGAGCACCTCGCGCAGATTGCGCTCGAAGGCCGTGCGCGTGGCGCGGATGTCGGAAATCGATTGGCCCTCGGCGCTGACGCTTTCGATCTCGAACTCATCGCCAACTTGAATGCGCGCCAGCGTGCCGGCAGGCGCGTCTTGGGTGGTGTAGCTCACGCCGGCATTGGCGAGCGCGCCTTTGGCGATGTCGCACGAGGTCGAGAATTGGTGCGCACCGCCGGTGAGATCGAGCTGGAAGGTGCAATCGGCGGGGTCGGCGACGATCGTCACCGGCGTTGTTTCCCACGCTTGATGCAGAGCCGGGTTTCCGAAGCGGGTGATGAGGTCGTAGCCGGGGAAATAGAGGCACAGCATCAGCAGCATGCCGCCGAGCATCACCGGCTTGCGGCCGACTTTGTCCGACAACCGCGCGAAGAAGATGTAGAGCGGCGCTGACAATGCGACGGTGGCGATCATCAGGATGTTGACGGTCTGGCTGTCGACCTTGAGCGTCCGCTCCAGGTAGAATTGCGTGTAGAAGCTCGCCGTGTACCAAACGACGCCCTGCGCCATGCAAACGCCCAGCAGCGCCAGCAGCACGATCTTCAGATTGCGCCATTCAAAGAAGCTCTCGCGGTAGGCGCTCTTGGAGATGCGGCCTTCTTCCTTGAGCTTCTGGAACGCCGGGCTCTCCTCGAGCTGCAGCCGGATCCAAACCGAGATCGCCAAGAGACCGATCGAAACCAGAAACGGGATCCGCCAGCCCCAAGCGCGGAACGCTTCCTCGCCCATGGTCGCGCGGGTGAGCATCACCACGATCAGCGCGCCGACGAGGCCGAAGGCGGCGGAGGTCTGGATCCAGCCAGTCGCGCGGCCGCGTTGGTGGGCCGGAGCGTGCTCGGCCACGTAGATGGCGGCGCCGCCGTACTCACCGCCAAGCGCAAAGCCCTGCAGCATCCGGCAGAACACCAGCAGCACCGGCGCCCAAATGCCGATGGTTTCGTTGGTTGGCAGCAGGCCGATGGCGAACGTCGCCACGCCCATAATGGTGATGGTGATCAGGAAGGCGCCCTTACGGCCGCTGGAATCGCCAATCTTGCCGAAAACCAGCGCCCCGAGCGGGCGAACCACAAATCCGACCGCGAAGGTCAGCAATGTGAAAACGAACGCCTGGGCGTCTGGCAGGCCGGCAAAGAAGAGGGGCGCAATGACCGAGGCCAGCGCCCCGTAGACGAAGAAATCGTACCACTCGAATACCGTCCCGGCGGCGGAAGCCATCACCACTTGGCGCAGCTTGGCGGGCGATACTTCGGCGGCAGTTTGCGGCTGCGCGGCGGCGTCGGTCATGCGTTTCCCCCGGCCTGCAAAATCAGGCGCTTTTGTCGCTGATCCAGAGGCTGAGAGGCTGGTTGTCAAGGCAGAACGCGCCATGTTATTCGGCGCCCACGATGCGGGGTGCGCGTGCAAAATATGCGTGCCTCAAATCGTCGGGGGTTATTCACACCCTCGCTGGCGCCATCCCAGCCGTCGAACCAGCCGCAATCGTGAGCGCCAAGCGCGCACGAAGCGCGTTCGGCGGCGAGAGCTATTGAGACAGACGTGGCCGATAGGACTGACGGCGTACCTTCCGAAGCAGCAGCGCGCTACGCGCAGGCCGCGTTCGAATTGGCACGTGACGCCAATGGGTTAGATGCACTGGAAGCCGATTTCCAGAAGTTCGACGCGGCCTGGAAGGTCAGCGCCGATCTTCGCGACGCCGCCCGCTCGCCGCTGATCGATCCGGAAGAGAAATCAAAGGCTTTGGCCGCGGTCGCGCAAAAGCTCGGCCTCAGCGACCTCGGCCGCAAGATTGTCGGCGTCGCCGCCTTGAACCGCCGCGCTGGCGAGCTGCCGGGCATCATGAAGAGCTTCCGGGCACTGCTCGCCCGTCATCGCGGCGCCCGCCAGGTCGAGATCGTCTCGGCCAAGCCGCTGAGCGCCGCTGAAGAACAATCGATCCTGGACGGGCTGTCCAAGCAGCTCGGCGCCAAGGTGCAAGCCGAAACCCGTGTCGATGAAGGCCTGATCGGCGGCTTTGTCGTCCGCGTCGGCTCCAAGCAATTCGACGCATCCGTAAAATCGAAGCTGGACGCGCTGCGTCTCCAGCTGAAATCCGCTTAATCCGTTCGACGAAGACGAGGTCACACGAACATGGACGTTCGCGCCGCAGAAATCTCCGCCATCCTGAAAGAACAGATCAAAGGCTTCGGCGCCGAAGCGCAGGTCGCTGAAGTCGGCCGCGTGCTGTCGGTCGGCGACGGCATCGCCCGCGTCTACGGCCTCGAGAAGGTCCAGGCCGGCGAAATGGTCGAGTTCCCGGGCGGCGTGAAGGGCATGGCCCTCAACCTCGAACGCGACAATGTCGGCGTCGTTATCTTCGGCGAAGACCGCGGCCTGAAGGAAGGCGACACCGTTAAGCGCCTCGGCGAGATCGTCGACGTGCCGGTGGGCAAGGGTCTGCTTGGCCGCGTTGTCGATCCGCTCGGCAACCCGATCGACGGCAAGGGCCCGATCCAAGCCGCTGAGCGCCGCACGGTCGACGTGAAGGCGCCGGGCATCATTCCGCGCAAGTCGGTGCACGAGCCGATGCAGACGGGCATCAAGGCGATCGACGCGCTGATCCCGATCGGCCGCGGCCAGCGCGAGCTGATCATCGGCGACCGCCAAACCGGCAAGACCGCCGTCGCGCTCGACACCATCCTCTATCAGCGCGAAGCCCACGATAAGAACGCGCCGGAGAGCGAGAAGCTCTACTGCATCTACGTCGTCGTCGGCCAAAAGCGCTCGACCGTCGCGCAGCTCGTCAAGACGCTCGAAGACAAGGGCGCGCTGAAGTATTCGATCGTCGTCGCCGCGACCGCCTCCGAGCCGGCGCCGCTGCAATATCTCGCGCCGATGGCCGGCTGCGCCATGGGCGAATATTTCCGCGACAACGGCATGCACGCGCTCATCATCTATGATGACTTGTCGAAACAGGCCGTCGCCTATCGCCAAATGTCGCTGCTGCTGCGCCGCCCGCCGGGCCGCGAAGCCTATCCGGGCGACG
>CAZZFE010000032.1:0-42972 GCA_964653495.1 uncultured Terricaulis sp.
ATCGCCTTGCATCGAGAATGTCATCGCTGCGGCGGATTCACCTGCTTGGTATCGGCTTGTCACGTCCCAGACGCCGGACCAAGGATTGTCGCACTCCTCAGCCAACGCGGACGTCGACAGAGCGAGAAAGCCTAGGAGGAAAGGCAAGGTTCGCGCGCGGGACATTTTCATGTCACGGATGCTCCAAGCGCCACGAGACGTTACTTCTCGTCGAGTTGTTTAAGGGCGACAAATTCGGTCGAATGCCCGAGCTGATCCAACTTCGGATTCTCAAGGAACGTCGCACGCCACCAGAAGGCGGCGACAAAGTCGGCGAGGTCCTCTTCTGTCTGAAAGTGAGCTGTCAGGCCTGGATTTTTCTGTACGTAGATTTCGGTGAGAAATGTCCTCACCGCCCCATTGAGCATGGCGGCAAACGCGAGCGCAAAAGCGCGACTGACCCCTTTGCCAGCGAAGCGGGCGAGGATGTCGTCAGCGATCAGCTCGGTCCAGAGTTCGTCGCGGCGATGGACGAACTCGGCCAATTCTGGCTCGTCGTCGGCAAACTGTGCGATACTCCGCATGAGGCCTGGATGCTGCGCGAACGCGCGAATTTGACTTCGCGTGGTGGCCAAGATCACGGAATGCAGATCGCCCAACGCAATCCGGTTGGCGCGATACTCGGCGACGAGCGCATCGTGCGGAAAGATATCGGCGATGACCTCGCGCACGATGCTCTGCTTGTCTTTGAAGTAGTAATAGAACGTCGCGATGTTGTACCCGGCAGCGTCAACAATGTCGGAAAGGCGCAGCTCACGATAACTCATCCGCTCCAGCAAACGTTGAGCGGCGCGTTTGAATTTCGCTTTCGCTTGTTCGCCGCGCTTGGTGGCGGGGGCTTCGGGGGCAACCTTGCGCGCATTCTTGCGCTGCTTGGCTCTGCGCCGTGCGGGGGCTGGGACTGGATTGCGCGTGGTCATTTGGCTCGTGTCATGCGCGCAAAAACCGCTGGAGTTCAAGTTCGCCTTGTCCTCCGCAGACACAAGAGTTCTTACGTTTAGCCGCCTCTGCCGCCTGCCATCCAGCGACGCGGCGATCGAGCGCGACGGTTTATCGGGCTTTTTAAATATCTGATTTTTCATAACTTTAATTGCCATCCGAGGCAGCCCTTGCGTAATCGAAAAAGATAAGTATATACTGGAAAACCCAGTAAAGACTTATATCACAATATACTGGAAAATCAAGCTGATCCTGGGTGCGAACCTGCGGAGGCTGGTGAAGAGGGGGAGCGAATGCGTTGCAAAGCATTTGGTGCGCTGCTGTTGATGTCTGGGGCTGCTCAGGCGTTGTTGGTTGAAGACGCCGCCGCCCAGCGGACGCGTGAAGCCGCCGCCGTTGGGGATGAGATCATCGTCACCGCACGCAAGCGTGAGGAATCGCTGACCGATGTGCCAATGGCGATCACCTCGCTCTCCCAGACATTTCTGGAAGACGCCAACGTGCAGAACCTTTCGGATGCTTTGCAGTACGCGCCAAACGTCAGCTTTGACGACTTCCAGACTGATTCTTTCAGCGGAAGCATCGCTATCCGCGGCGCTGTGCGTTTGACCGATGTGGAAGAGCCCGGATACGGCCTCTATCGCGATGGCGTCTACATTGGCTCGGCCGTGGTTGGCCTTGATGAGTTCAGCGACATCGCGCGCCTTGAGATTCTAAAGGGCCCCCAGGGTGGTCTCTACGGTCGCAACGCGATCGGCGGCGCCATCAACATCATTACGCGTCAGCCGGAAGAGGCGTTCGAGGCGCGCCTTTCCGGGGTTGTCGGCAGCCACGATCGGGTTGAAGTGCGCGGCATGATAAATGCGCCGCTGATCGACGATAAGCTGTTCTTGCGCGCGAACGCCTTCGTCATCGATCAAGGCGGCGGCGTAGCGCGATCGGCTACAACCGGTGATCAGCTGGACGCTGTGCGGTCCGAAGGGCTGCGCGTGCAGTCGGCGTTGCACCTTGAGAACAGCGCCAACATCAGCTGGACTGCGGAATGGTTGAGCGCCGACCAGCCCGCGGCGATCATCCTCAGTGACAGCAGCATTCCGCCCGGAAACGATGAGGACGCACTCGTCTACAACACCGAGCATGGCGTGAGGCGCGACGTCCTGCATCTCTATCAAAACATCGAGCTACCGATCGGCGACGGCGTCTTCACCAATATCGTCAGTTACCGGACTATGGAGGTCGACTCGCAGACGGGCTTTGCGCCGTTCGTTGGCCCGGGCGGGGCGCTGCGGCAGAGCGAACAGGAAAATTGGTTCGTCGAAGCGCGCTACGCCGGCAACGTTGGCGAGCGCTTCGACTACATCGTCGGCCTCAACTATCTGAACGAGACGAACGATTTCTATCGGATCCTCAACCTGCCGATCGGCGTGGTGCCCGATAACCCGCCGAACCTGCCGCCGAACCTGATTGATCTGGGGGTGTTATCGCCGATCACGACCTCAACGACGGAGCTTGAGTCTTTGGCTTTGTTTGCCGAAGGCTCCTGGCGAGTGACTGAGCGACTTGATCTGGCGCTGTCGGGGCGAGTGACAAACGAGACCAAGCGCTACGATTTCGTGACGGAAACGCCGAGTGCATTGCCCTTCATCGGCACCGGCGCCGACATCGGTGTTGGCCCGCCAATCGGCTTCCCGGGCTTCCAGCTCGCTGGGGCGCCCTGGTTTCTGGTGGAGAACATTGAAGAAAGCTGGGACAATTTTTCGCCGCAGGCCAGTCTCTCGTATCATCTTTCCGAGGGCGCCACGGTCTACGCGCGCGTTGCAACTGGCTTCAAAGCGGGTGGCTTCAACAACGAAGCCAGCAGCTCCGATGACGTGCCATTCGATCCCGAAGCGGCGTTGACCTACGAAATCGGTTATCACGGCGCTTGGTATGACAACCGGGTGTTCGTGAACATTGCCGCCTTCACGACGGAGCGCCAAGACACCGCGATCTTGGTGGCCGACCCCGCGCCGATTTTTCAGTTTCTGGGTGTTTCTATCGTCGACAATGGCGGGCAGACGATCACCAACGGCGCTGAATTCGATATCCGCGCCAGGCCGATAGAGGGCCTTGAATTCTACGGCGCTGTGGGTTGGCTCGATGCTGAGTTCGACGGCCCGCAACTGATCGGTGGTGTGAATGTCGATGGAAACAAGGTGCCACAGACCGCCGAATGGTCATTCGCGCTGGCTACGACCTACAGGGCGCCGCTGACCGATCAGCTTGGATTGTTCGCGCAGGGGTCTTACTCCACGCGCTCTGGCGGATACGAACTCGCAAACAACGTCGTCGAGTTGCAGCATCCGGCGGAAGTGCGCCTCAGCCTCGGCCTTGAGAGCGGTGGTTGGAGTTTCACCGGCTACGTTGAGAATGCTCTCGATGATCGGGTGCGGCGCAGCCAGCGGTCCAACGGCAATTACACGCTGACGCCGCCGCGCCGTTTCGGTCTTCGCTTGGAGCGTCGGTGGTAGATGTCGCCGCCGCAAAACCCCTGCCAACGCGTATCCGCGAGTTGCGCCTGTGTCTGACGGTCAATCGCCCCCGTCTTCAGTGTCCGAGCGGCTCTATCGGCAAGCACGCGACGTGATGCCTGGCGGGTGTAGTCGCGCCACGATCTACTTTCCGCCGTTTCCGATCTACGCGCAGTCGGCGTTCGGATGTTACGTGCGCGACGTTGATGGTGTTGATCGAATAGACTTCGTCAACAACATGTCGTCGCTTATTCATGGTCACAACCACCCGACCGTGAACACTGCTGTCAAGAATCAACTTGATCGACTCACAGCGGCGGCGATGCCGACGGAGCAGGAAGTTCTCCTTGCGGCGGAGCTGTGCAAGCGAGTGCCGTCGGCGGAACGGGTGATATTCACCAATTCCGGGACGGAGGCGGTGATGATGGCTATCCGCGCGGCGCGTGCTTACACCGGACGGACTGGGATCGCTAAAGCCGAAGGCGCATACCATGGCGCCTACGACGCGGTTGAGGTGAGCGTGGCGCCGCAAGAGGCGGCGTGGGGTGAGCCGGCCGCGCCCATCTCTATCGCTGATACGGAGGGCATTCCGCGATACGTTCAAGACGATGTTGTTGTGTTTCCCTTTAACGACATCGAGGCGACGGAGCGTCTCATCGAGCGCAATAAGGACCGTCTCGCTTGCGTGCTGATTGATCCCGTGGTGACGCGAGCGGGCCTCATTCGCGGGCGGGCAAGTTATCTCAGCCGAGTTCGAGAACTCACCGCCGCCTACGGCATTGTCTTGATCTTCGACGAAGTGCTGAGCTTTCGGCTCGACTACCATGGTGCACAAGGGCAGAGCGGGGTCACCCCGGATCTGACTGCTTTGGGAAAGATAATTGGGGGCGGCTTCCCGGTTGGCGCGGTTGCGGGCGCTGTTGATTTCATGTCCGTGTTTGATGTCAGCGCCGAGCGGGTTAAAATTCATCACGGCGGCACCTACAACGCCAATCCCATCTCGATGACGGCGGGATTGGCGACGCTGCAAATGCTTACACCACCCGATTTTGAGCGTCTTAGATCGCTCGGTCTGCGCGCCAACAAACTTTTGAGCGACGCGATTGAGGACGAGGGCATCGACGGATTCGTTCGATCAGACGGGTCGCTGCTCAGTCTGTTCTTCGGCGGCGAGGATTCGGATCGATTTCGCGATCTGCCCCGCAGTGAGCGCCAGACGGCGATGCGCCAGTTTGTACACCGCCAATTGCTAGATGAGGGCGTTGTGTGCACCCCGTTTGGGTCGTTCATTTTGTCAACGGCGATGAGTGAACGCGAGATCGATGCGTTGGCGCAGGCCGCTGCGCGCACTTTCCGCATGCTTAAGCGTGCATTTCCATGAAGGCCATGGCGGCGCTTGCAGTGCAAAGAGGGAGGGCCGACGTGCTTGTTCGGGGGGTGCTTTTCGCGGCGATGGTGATGGCTGGCGTCGGTGACGCGGGGGCGCGTGTTTCAGATCGCCGTATCGAAGCTGGCGTCCAAGCCCGGATGAACACCGTTTTGGTGCAGATCGGCGCGCCAGGAATGACAGCGGCCTTTGCCCGTGCGGATGGAAGGATGCTGACCGCTGCGGCAGGCGTGGCGGACCGCGAGCTAGGGCGGGCCATGCGCCCTGAGACACGGATGTTTGCTGGCAGCGTTGGGAAGATGTTTGCCGCCGCCGTGGCCGTGAGCTTGGTGCAAGATGGCGTCCTGGAACTCGACGCACCGATCTCGCGGTGGCTTGGTGCAGACAGCGAATTCGCGCAGCTCCCAAACTACGACCGCATTACGGTCCGGATGCTGCTTAATCATACGTCGGGATTGCCGGACTATGTCGGCAACACTGCATTCTGGGCGGTTGCCCGAGAGCGAAGCGAAGAAGAGAGCTTCGCGTTTTCGCCAGAAGCGCTTGTGGCCTTCGCCTTTGGCGCCGAGGCGCTCTCTGCGCCCGGCGAGGCATTTCACTACACCGATCTTGGATACATAGTGCTCGGCCTTGTCATGGAGCGCGCAGCGCACACCAGCTACTATGCCTTGCTCCAACGCCGCTTCATCTATCCGCTCGACCTTGAACGGACGAGCCCATCGGTCGGACGGATATTCGATGGTCTTTCTCAAGGTTATGTTGGCGCCGACAATCCGCTACTGAGTGCGTACGAAACGGCGCTTGAAGACGGCGTTCTTCGCATCGACGCGCGATCGGAATGGACCGGCGGCGGGTTGGTGAGCAATTCGCGTGACTTGGCGATTTGGATCAAAGCTCTGTTCGAGGGGCGCACGCTTTTGGGTGCTGAGTACGCGCAGGCGATGGTTACGGAGACGGCTGAGATCCAACCCGGGCAGCGGTATGGGCTTGGCGTCTATGTGTACGATACGGAGTTCGGTCCGCTTTACTCGCACGGCGGGTGGTTCATGGGTTATCGCTCCTACACCGCCTATTTCCCGAACTGCGGCGTCGCCGCTGCGCTGCAGGTGAACGCGGAGAATTTAAACGGCTCGATGGCGCAGGCGTTCAGAGACATTTTCGGCCCGGCGCTAGAAGCCGAGGGCTGCCGTTCCGTGGCGCATTAGCGATCTGGAGCGTTCAGTGGTCGCGCCAACCGCCAGAAAGCCAGCAGGCGTGCATCCCTATGCGGGACGAGACTTGCCGTGGCTATTAGGAATGCAAGCTCGTGTCCGCAGCGACGCACCGTTTCTGATCTGGGAGCCATTTGAAGGCAACCCCCAACGTTGGTCCTTCGCCACATTCGCCGAGCACGTGGAGTGCGTTGCGGCCAACCTCTTTGCGCGTGGCGTGCGAACAGCCGATGCAGTATTGATTCACGCCGACAATTGTCCCGAGTTTTTGCTGTCCTGGTTTGCGTGCGCCAGACTGGGCGCTGTGGCCGTCACCACCAACACGCGTTCGTCGGCGGATGAGTTGCGGTACTTCATCGAGCATTCGCGGGCTCAGGTGGCGATCACGCAGGCGCCGCTGCTCGGGCTGGTGTCGGAGTGCGGCCCAGAGCTTCGCTGGACCGCGTGCATTGGCGATTGCGGCGACGCCGAACGTACTTTCCGATTTGCTCGTTTGCTCGAAGCGTCATCGCAACCGGCGCCGGAACGCCACGCGGACCCGGCGTTGCCGATATCGGTACAGTACACGTCAGGGACGACATCGCGGCCAAAGGGCGTGGTATGGACACACGCCAACGCATTGTGGGCGGCGCAAACCAACGCCCGGCATTGTGAACTCACCCCCGGCGACGTGGCCATGATCGCGCTTCCGCTCTTTCACACCAATGCAATGGGTTACTCGACGCTTGGCTCGCTTTGGGCCGGCGGCGCAATTGTTCTGTCGCCAAAGTTCTCGGCGAGCCGTTTCTGGGCGACAAGCATTGGCAACGGCTGCACGTGGGCGTCGCTCGTGCCGTTCGTGACGGCCGCGTTGCAGGAGCAGTCGACGCCCGACCACAATTATCGTTTCTGGGCCATAGGCGCATCCGATCCGCCGTCTTTGCCCGACAAGTTTGGCGTCAAGTTCGTCGGGTGGTGGGGCATGACCGAAACGGTAAGCCACTGCATCGTCGATTATCACCACATGCCGGGCGAACCCGGTTCGATGGGTTACGTGGCCCCCGAGTACGAAGTGGACGTGCGCGACGAAGAGACGGGTGCTTCAATCTCGGCTGCCGGTGGAGACCGTGTCGGCCGCTTGTTCGTGCGAGGCATTGCAGGCGTGTCGCTCTTCCTCGAATACTTCGATGACCCTCATGCAACGGCGGCCGCATTTGATGCGGACGGTTGGATGGACACTGGCGATATCGTCGTGCTGCGCGGGGACGGCAATCTGATTTTCAGCGATCGCGCCAAGGACATGCTGAAGGTTGGCGGCGAGAACGTCGCGGCGTCGGAAATTGAACGCGTGATTGTAGCCTTGGAGGAGGTGTCAGAAGCGGCGGTTGTTGGCAAACCGCATCCATTGCTCAACGAAGTGCCGGTGGCTTTCGTCGTGCCGACACACCGAAGCGTCGGACTAGAGGCAAAAATCATGGCGCGCTGCGCCAGCATGCTGGCGGACTTCAAGCGCCCGGTCGAGGTGATCCTCGTTGATGATCTGCCGCGGTCGCTGCTCAACAAAGTCGCGAAACGAGAGTTGCGGTTGCGGCTAATCGAGAAGGGGAGCGCGTGAGCGATGCCGAACCACGCCAGCTAAGGCGCACCCTAAAGCTTCGGCACATGTTCAGCCTCTCGTTCGGTGCAATCATCGGAGCGGGTTGGATCGCGTTGCTGGGTCACTGGATTGGCACAGCCGGTTCGCTTGGTGCAATAGCGGCGTTCGGACTGGGCGCACTGCTTATAGTCTTGATTGTCGGCTGTTATGGCGAGCTGTGCGGCATGTATCCGACATCCGGCGGCGAGATCGCCTACAACTACATGGCCTTTGGCTCCGTTGGCGCATTTGTGATCGGTTGGCTGTCGCTGCTGCTGTATGTTGTGGCGATGTCGTTTCTCGCGGTGTCGCTTGGGTGGATGTTTTCGCTGCTCGCGCCACAGCTCGTAGGGCCGGCTCTCTATGACAGCTTTGGGTTTTCGGTGCGCCTGTCTGACCTGACGCTGGGCGTCTTCGGCGTTCTTGGCCTTGCTTGGCTCAATGCGCGTGGTGCCGAGATTTCTGCGAGTTTCCAGGACTTGGCGACGCTCTTTCTCCTATTGGTGTCGTTTGCTTTCATCGCTGTGGGCTTTGTGTTCGGCGACGCGGGAAACCTTCAACCATTCTTTTCTGCATCCGGCGCCGGCGCATTCGGCGGCATCGCAAGTGTGCTGGTGACGACGCCGTTTTGGTATTCCGGTTTCAGCATCGTGACGCAAGCGCTTGACGAACGCGCCGATGGCGTTTCCCCGCGCAGCGTCGCTTGGGCGATGATCTTAAGCGTGAGCGCGGCTATGGCGTTCTATGTGTTGCTCATCGCGAGCGCGTCTTTAAGCTTGCCGCGCGAGGAGTTGCTCGGCTTGCAGATGGCTGCGCCGTCGGCCTTTGCGGCAGTCCTTGCGGTGCCTTGGATGAGCGCGGTCGTGCTTGGCGCAGGCGTATTGGGCGTGGTGACCAGTCTGAACGCTATCTATTTCGCAGGATCGCGCGCGCTGTTTGCCTTGGCGCGCGCGCACTTACTGCCGAAGTTTCTGGCGCGGATCGATCGGAGCCACGGCGTGCCGTCGCATGCGATCTGGATGATCGGTGTCCTAAGCGCCGCCTGCAGCCTGCTCGGGCGCGGCGTCATCGAGCGCATTGTTAACGTGGCCGGAATAGCCTTCGGTGCGCTTTTCTTGTCGGTGTGCATGAGCGTGATTGTGTTGCGCGTTAAGGCGCCGCGAGCAGAGCGTGCATTTCAGACGCCGGGAGGGTTATTCGCAGCGGGATTGGCGGCTTTGCTGTCGCTCGGCGTTTTGGGATTGGCTGTGTGGTCAGTGCGGCCGATCGACGGCCGCCTCCCTTTCGAGTGGCTCGTGTTGGGCGCTTGGTTTCTGGTCGGGGCGCTGGTCTGGTCGCTGCTTGAGCGCCGTCGCAGTGCCGTGTCCGAGGAAGCGCGCATCGCTTTGATCGAGGGGCGAGGCTGACTTGGACGGACCGGAACCATTGATTCGGCTGGCGATCGACGATCGGATTGCGCGCATTACGTTCTGTCGACCCGACCGCCTCAACGCGTTTAATGTGGGGATGCACAAGGAGTTGGCGCGGGCGATTGAGGCGGTCGCGGCGTGTGAGGCGCGGGCCTTACTCATAACCGGCGAGGGTCGGGCGTTTAGCGTAGGGCAGGATCTGAACGACGAAGCGATAGCGCCACATAGCGGACGTGACGTCGCTGAGTTGCTGGACCTCTACTACAATCCTCTCATCGAGAAATTGATGGCGCTGCCGCTGCCCGTCGTCTGTGCGGTCAACGGTGCCGCCGCTGGCGCGGCGGTCGCTATGGCGCTTGCGTGCGACGTCGTTGTTGCGGCGCGCAGCGCAAGCTTCCGTATTCCTTTCGCCGCGCTTGGGCTGGCCCCTGACGCTGGCTGCGGATGGCTATTGCCCAAGGCGCTCGGCTTGCCACGCGCCTTAGGCCTTGCGTTCACGGGTGACGCGTTTACTGCCGATCAGGCCCTGCAATGGGGTGTTATCTGGTCGGTGGTGGACGATGCAGACCTCAAGGTCGCGGCTGTGAGGTTGGCCGAGGGAATTGGCGCTCAATCGTTGCCAGCGCTCATGGCCGCGCGCCGGCTTCTTAGGGAGAGCGGGACGCGCACGCTCAGCGCGCAACTGGCGGAGGAGCGACGTGTGCAGGGCGCGCTCTGTGCGTCGCCGGATTACGAGGAGGGCATCGGCGCGTTCAGGGAGCGGCGCGCACCAAGTTTCGGATCGCGGAGCAAGCCGCTTTGATCGAGCCAAGGGAAAGCAGGCCGCGTGCGCCGCGTGCTCGCAGCAGTCCACGGTTCAGGACTTGAGTTCAAGCGTCATTGAAGGTTGGGGTCGTGAGTTCGAATCTCACCGCTCTGCCGCCGCGTCACCGTCAATTCTAGACCTGTCCCGCTTCTAGATGAATTGGCGCGAAGGCTTTCTTCTTTGCAGGCCTGACCACGATGTCGACCGCGCAACCCAGTCGGGTGAGAAAGTTCACCAGTCTTTCCACCGAGATTTCGCGCAAGCGCCCTGCAAGAATTCTGGACACGTCCGGTTGGCTGACGCCGAGCAATTCGGCGACCCGCACCTGCGTGAGGCCCTGGGATCGAATTGCGGTTTGCAGTCGGGCGACAAGCTCAGCCTTGAGCAAGTGAGCTTCAGCATCTGGCATACCCAGATCAGCGAACACATTGCCGCCGTGGGCGCGGCTTCGAACGGTCTTGCTCACTTCTCGCCCTTTCCTTGTTTGTGCATTTGCTCGGCAAATTTGAGGCGCTGCTTGATTAGATCAATGTCGGTCTGCGGGGTCTTGATCCCAGACTTGGACTTCTTTTGAAACGCGTGCAGCACATAGACGGCGCTCGCGAATTTGACCGTGTACACGGCGCGAAACGTATCCCCATCGTGATCTTCAACGACTTCAAGCACACCTGCGCCGCCAAAGCCCTTCAATGGCTTTGCCGCTAGGTGCTTTTCGCCGGTCTGCGCCAGGTAAAGAGCGAATCCCATTACTTGGCGCAAATCTAGTGGGAAGCCGCTCAAATCTTTGCGGCTCGAACCACCATAGTTTGTCCAGCGCAAAAATGTGATGTGTGTGTTTCGCGACTGCCGTTATCGGCGGATACTGTTGAAAACTCCGATTTGGCCCAGAGGCGAAAGTTTGCTTGCCCGCTGAACCGCATTGCGCATCTTCGACACGAAGGGAGGCATACGCAGAAAGTCTCGCCCAAGAGCCTTACAGCGCGTTCGCGCCGGCTTCTAATGAGCCTTGCAAATCTACTTCGACGAAAATCAAGCGCAAAGACGCAAGCGAGTTTTCACCAGTATCGGCGATCTCCTGCGGCACGCCTGATTGTTACGAACGGCGCGCTTCAGCTCCAAACGCGTCGTCGGCGCTCTTCATGCGCCGCTTTGATCTGAGAGCATTTCCAAGAAGCCCTGAAAGCGGATCTCTGCATTGGCGCTGGCGTCGGGGTCTTCATCATCCAATGGCCCCGCATACTCAAACCAGACGCGCACGAAGAGCAGCACAATTTCTTTCACGAGCGCCAGCTCGCGTGCGCGCGCGTGATCGCGCTTGTCGAGGCGATCAAGCCGCGCCTTGACTGTGTCCGCGAGCGCTTGGCCCGCTTCATCAATGAGCGCACGTCGCAGGACGTCATTCGCGGATCGAGACAGGTTTAGGCCGCGTCGCTTGCCCTCGGCCTCGATCGCGTCCGCGACGTCGGCATCTAGGTGCAGGGTCAATTGCCGTTTTGACGTCATCGCGGTCGCGCCTTCTTGGACGGGGATTTGGCGGCGGATTTCCGCGTCAGCACGCTGCGGAGTTTTGTCGACGTCTTTGGCGCTGGCGCCGACGCCACGGCCGTGACGTCAGCATGATCGAAGAGGTCGAAAGACGCAGGCGCCACACCCCAATCATGTGCAGCCGGCGCAATGTCTTGTGGTGCGATGAAACTCGGCGCAGCGCCACCGAGCAAAACCGAGACACGCGCCGGCTTGCAGTTCGGCGAAACAAGAAACGCTTCGTCAGGTCGGGCCTCCATGAGCGCGTGCTCGGGCAGACGATTGACAAGGCTCGCGACCCAGACCGGCAACAACCTGCTCCATCGGCGCGGCCTGTCTTGGCGAAGCTGGCGATGGGCGGCGCAAAGCCCGCCCAGTTTGCAGAGCGCATCGGCGGTGGACCGGGTTTGACGACCGATGGCGACGATGGTGTCGAAATGCACGACGTCATCGACATCTTGCGCGGGGTGGCGGTTCGTAGAGCATCCTGCCGCCTGAATTGCTGCGTGCCAGGCGAGTTCGGCGAACGGTGAGGCATCATCTGCTGCATTGAGCAGGCGAGCGGCCCGCGCGTCGGTGGCGACAAGCACGCCTTCGAGTGTCGGAGCGTTCGCGCAAGCCATGACAAGCTGCGCCAACACCGCGCGCATCAACGGCTTGGCGTATTCATCAGGATAGCCAGCCATCGACAGCACTAAGGTCGATGAGCTTTTTGCGGCGAGGGCGTCCGGCAGTGAGACCAGGTGCGTGCTGGTGGCGCGGATAAGTCCGGCATCGGCGAAGGGCTCCAAGGCGGCTTCAATTTTCTCGAAGTCGGCGAGTGCATGTTCTGCGTCACGTAAGCCTCTCGCCGTGCGCGCCATATCAATTGCCGCGAACGGAGCGCTCAGCTTGAGGGGCTTCGTCCAGCGCCCGCAAAGCTCATTCAACAGCGTGGCGTGGTCCAGGAGCCGCACCCGCATTGCTGACAACGAGCGTGCGTCCGGTGGAGCGCAGAGCAGGTGGTCGAGCATGAGGAGTGCGAATGTTTCGGCGCTGTCGGACGTTCGCCAGTGCTTGCGCTCATCGCCGAGAAGGGCTGCCGCCAATTGCCTCGCATCGTCCCAGGCATAGGCCCCACCGCGGATAGCCAATAACGGGTTGAAGCCGAGGCTGTCGCTACGAGCAGGCGCCACGCGCAAAACAGTGCTGCGTCCCAGTCGCGCAGTGAGGGCGCCGGTCGCATCGAAGAGGATGAGAGGGCCGCGCCAGCTTGAGAGCGCGGCGAGGAGGGCCTCGTTGGTGTGAGCTGGATCGCCGAGAAACAGCGTCTTCTTTCGGGTTTGGCGAACGATGTCGTGTTTGGCCCATTGGTGACGACGCACGGCGCCCAAAGCCAAACCAACGTCCCCCAATAGCCCCCGATGTCTCAACTCGTGCCATGAAGCGAGTCCGCGCCACGGAGATGGCTCTGGCATGGTCATCGGTTGAAGACCAGCGACGAGGATCGCACAGCTGTAGGCGGCGAGGGCGCACACACAGGCGATGAGGATGGCGAGCAGCTGGAGCGAAGGCGCGACCGACGCCCAGTCCGCAGTCCATCTCAGAAAAGAGAACGGCGTGTAGATCGGCGCACCGGCGAACACGACCAGGCTTTCCCCAAGCGCGGCATGATAGCCAAGCGCACGTGCAAGCATTTGGGTGACGAGTGCGCAGAAGAGTGTGAACGCGACAAACAGCACGAAGACCGTGCGCAGATGCGTCAACACGTTCACGTGATGCAGCAGGAAAATCGAGCTTGATCGAGTTCCCGCGCAAGTTTCTCGACGCGCACATCGTCAGAACAATCTTGTTTCGTGTTGTCTCGAATGAGCATGATTTGTCACGTGAAGTATCGAGTTGGACAACAAAAACATGATCGCAAAGCCATCTGGATACAGCAAGATAAAGAGCGAGTTTTATTGGCTTTTCGCGTTGGTTTTGCTATGCTTTCGGCAAGTTGGTTGGCGCGCGAGGAAGTTTGAAGCGCGTCGCATGCAGCGAAGAATTCGCGATGTCGAACGAACCGTTTTCATCTCTCGCACGCGCTGCGTTGCGCCTGCCGATTGAGGATGAGTTGCGCGGACGCTTCGGCTTTGCGCGTGGCGGCAAGACGGGGCGCGGCACGAGTGGTGCGTTGGGCGCGCGTCTCAGCAAAGCGCTGCATGGCAGGAAGTTCGGCGGCGGTGGTGCAGCTGGTTCAGCTCCACGCCCGCTGGCGAGCGATCCGCGTCAGCGCGCTGTGGTGAAGGTCAGTTTCCGGAAACACGCCGCAGGCGGCGGGAGCGGCGGCGGCAAGCTTATAGCGCATGCGAGCTATCTCGAACGCGATGGCGCCGCGCGTGAGGGCGAGCAGGGACGTTTCTACGATCGAACCGAAGATGAGGTGGAAGGCGTCCGCGATCGGCTGCGGGATTGGGCGGAGAACGATAAGCGTCACTTCCGGGTGATGCTGGCGCCAGAGAGCGGGGCGCGGCTGATCGAGGAGGATGGCGATCTCAAGGGTTACACCCGCGATGTGATGGCGCGGATGGAGCGCGATCTGGGTGTCCAGCTCGATTGGGTGGCGGTCGATCACCACAATACCGACAACCCACATGCGCACGTCATTATCCGTGGCGTGCGCCGGGACGGCGTGGAATTGGTGCTGCCGCGCGATTACGTGGCGCATGGGCTGAGGGAAGCGGCGCGGGATGTGGCGACGGAGCGGCTGGGCGAGCGCTCGATCGCGGATGAACGGCTGCGGTTGGACCGGGAGGTGGAGGCGCGCGGTTTCAACCGGCTCGACCGGGCGATTGAGCAGGAGTTGTCCGACAAGCGGGAGGTGCTGCTCCAGAGACTCGGCCGCGCGCGGTCTGCGGCATTCGCCAACGCAATGAAGGCGCGCGTGCAGGAATTGGCGCGGCTTGGCTTGGCCAAGGAGGTGCGGCGCAACGTGATGCGGTTCGAGCGCGACTGGAAGGAGCGCCTGGAAGCCGCGCGGCCTCTCGATGTGCGGCGTGAGCTGGCGCGGGGGCGGCTCTACGAGCCGCGCATGGGGCGTGTGGCTGGCAAGGTCATGGAGCTTGGCCCGCGCGGTGAGAATCCCGAACGTGCGGTGTTGGTGATCGAGACGCCCGACAAGGGGCGCTTGCTGCTCAATACGTCGATGGAGCAGATCGCTGATCTGCAGCGTGGCTCGTGGGTGGCGTTGGAGCCCGAAGGCAAACGCGCGGAGGTGCAGCGCTTGTCGTTTCATGGGCTCGATGCGCAGGTGCGCGTGCGCGCAGAAACTGAGCTCGATCGCGAGCTTGATCGTCAGGCGCGCGGTGTTGCGGCGCGGCTGCCCGATGCGCCGGAGGTGAAGGAGGCGCTGGAAGCGCGGGCGCAGGTGCTGGAAGCCAATGGGCTTGGCGGACGCAGTCCGAGCGGGAAGTTCTGTTTCCGCGCTGGCGCGCGCGAAGACTTGCGGCGCGCGGAGCTGGAGCGGGAAGGAGACACGCGCGTGCGAAGCGGCGCGCGCGATCTGGCGCCAGAAGGCGAAGCTTGGCGCGTGCGTGAGGTGAAGGAGCTGTTCGCAGGGCGCGCCGCTTTGTTGGAGCGCGGCCGTGAGTTGATGGTGCATCCGCTGGAGCGTGGCGGCGACATCAAGGCTGGCGATGCGGTGCCGTTCAAAGCGCCGCGTGCGCGGGCGCCTACGCAAGAGCCGGCGGGGCTTGAACTCGCGAAAGCAGTGACGCGCGGGCTCGATCTCGGTCGGTGATGCCATCGTGCTCGCGTGCGGCAAGGGCGAGCGCTGCTGCGCCGCGCTGGCGCACGACCCTTGCCGCACGCTGCGCGCGATGGCTGATCGGAGGCGTCGGGCCGCGGGCGTGGAAGTGCACGTCGACGACGCCTGCCGGCGGCGTCGACCGCAGGGCTGGGCGATGGGCTGGCGCCTCAAGTGGGGCAATTGCAGAAGGGAGCGATAACGCCGGGTTCCGCGATAGCAGACACTTCTTTGACCGCTAGCGGCCCAAGGTCCGCGTTCTGTACATCTTAGTCAGCTGATCGCTGTTCCCAGGTCAGCTCCGTCAGATATAGGCCGCCTTGGTTCCAACCAGCGCTGGAGGCGTACCAGCGTCCGTCCTCGCCGTTGATCACCTCCGCAGCGTGTGCCGGGAAACGCATGACGAGATTGGCCGGACTCCAGTCAAACGGCGAATTGCTGACGTACACCGCTGTGTCGTTGTATGGTTCGTTGGTACAGACAAACAGGTAGTAGAGGCCATCTCTCGCGACGACGTAGGGCGATTCAGTCGGCCCGCCATAGGTGCCGTTGCGATGAAAGCGGAAGACGATGCGTTTGCCGGACCAATGGACAAGGTCGCGGCTCGTGACGGCGGCGACCACGTGAGCCCCCCACGCGGCCGGCTCGTTGGCCGTGTAGTAGAGAACCCATTCATCGCCTACACGCAGCGACCATCGGGTCGCGCGCGTCGTAGCCATCGACGAGCATGGGATTCGCGGGATGCCGTTCCCAAGCATGCAGATCATGCGAGGTGGCGAGATGAATTCCGTACCGGGTATGATCCTCGCCGCCGGCGCAATAATACATCCAGTATCACCCGTCATGCCGTAGCGCGAACGGCCCAGACATGCGTCTCTCCGGCGCTCCGATCCGCGTGCATCACCGGAGCAAGTTTGCGCAACGGTCCCCAGAGGTCGCGAGCTGTAGCGTGCGAGAAGAATTTCTCATCGAGCGGGGCTGCCGGCTCCTCGTGAGTAATACCGAACATGTGCCAGAGGCCATCCTCGGCGCGAATGAAGCAATGATCGTTGATGTACCAAGGTTCGCTTTCGCCGAGAGACGGATCAAAGATCCGGCGAAAGCCGACGCGCAAGGGCGGACGTACGCTTCGCACGACATCGGTTGCCGGCTGAGGATCCAGAGGCGCGCATGTCGCCTCGCGCGTTGTCACGGTCGCGGCTGCAACGCCCGCCAAGCCGTGAGATAGCGCCGGCGATCAATCATGGCTTGCCTCGCTACTCGCGTTTGTAGGAGATGAACCAAGCCTCGCGTCCAAGAATTCGCGGATTTTTGCGAGCGCTTTCTGGCTCTCCGGGGCGTGGGGCGCGATGGTCGGGAAGGAATGAAACAGGCCCCGGGCCACGAACATCTCGGCGCCGACCATAATGTCGCGGAGCGCCAAGGCGTCCGAGAGAAGAATTTCGTTCGAACCGCACACGATAAAGCAGGGCGGGAAGCTGGCGTCGTAGGTCGCGAGGCCGGGTGAAGCGTCGGGATGAGCCAGATCACAACCGGCATAGGCTTCGGCGGCGACGCGGAGCCCGGGCTCGTAAGCCAGAATTGGGTCGGACGCCGCGCGTGTGTGATGGCTTTCGCCGGTGTTCGCTAAATTGGTCCACGGCGATATCAGCGCGAGCGCGCGCACCGAAGAAGCGCCCGCCTGGATGCAAGTTCGCAAGGCGGCGAGCGCAAGTCCGCCCCCCGCGGAATCACCGATGACGGCAATGCTTTTGTGTTGCGCACAGATTGCTGTGATGGCGTTAGCGACGGCAGGCACAATCGTGTGGAAGGTCGCGTGCGGCGCGAGTGGATAGTCGAGCGAGATGATTGGGCGCGCTAACGCCACCGCTAGCGGCGCACTCGCGAACAGGCTCGATCGCGCTGAGAAGGTTGTGTAGGCGCCGCCATGTATGAAGATCGCTGGGGCGGCGTCGTGAGCGCCTGGTGGCGCGATCACCAATGTATCCATGCCGGCGAACTGTTGCGTACAGAGGCGAACGCCTGTCTGCGCGATTGCACGTCCGCAAGCAGGCGCAGCGCGCTCCTCGATTTCTCGCTGCGCCGCGCGCCAACCCTCCAGATCGTTCGCCGTGGGCGGTGGTGGGCGATCGTCGTGCGGCGGCAGTCGCTCCAGAATTTCTTGAAGCGCCGGCGACAGCATGGTCAGGCGTGGATCGCTTTGAGGCCGTGATAGGCGCGCCGGTACTTTTCGTAGACCTCATCGTAAGCGCGATGCGCGGCGGTGTCCGGTTCAACGCGCCGGTAGGCGCTGACCATGCAAGCGGCGGCTTCGTCCAAGTCGCGCATCAGGCCCGCGCCGATGGCAGCAAACATGGCGCCGCCGAGCGCCGGCGCGCAAGCGGCGAAGGAAACATTGATCGGGCGGCCGATGATGTCGGCGTGGAGTTGGGTCCAGAGCGCGGAGCGCGCGACGCCGCCACAGAGCGCAATGTTGTCGACCGCGACGCCGCGCTCACACATCGTGTCGAGCACTAGGCGCGTGCCGAAGCCGACGCTCTCGAGCAATGCTCGGAACATGTGCCCGCGCTCATGCTTCAAAGACAGCCCAGTGAAGGCGCCGCGCGAGGTGGCGTCGGTGTAAGGCGTTCTGTTTCCTTGGAAGTGATCTTGCGCGATCAGTCCATCACAGCCGATCGGCGCCTGCGCGGCCTCGTGGTCTAGCTCGGCATAGCTGGCGTTGGCCGCGAAGGTGCGGCGGAACCAGTTGACGGCGGAGCCGGTGGAGGTTTGCCCGCCTTCTACGACGAAGCTACCACGCCGCAGAACGTCGGCGTACGCGCCCCACATGCCTTCGCCATTGAGCGGTGCGTTGGTGATCGCCAGCTGGAGGTGCGACGAACCCGTAACCAACGCGATCTCGCCAGGGCGAACAACACCGAGCCCGGCCATGGCGATGAACGCGTCCGCGCCGCCTTGCACAACCGGGACACCGATCGGCAGATCGAGCGCATCCGCGGCGCGGGCAGAGAGCGCGCCGACAGAAGAACCGGGGTCCACGATCGTGCGCGGCCATTTCTCAAGCAATTCTTCAACGCCAAGCGCGCGCAACATGCTGCTGGGTGGCCCTCCAGCATCGTGGCGGAAGTGCCAGCGGACGCCAGTGTTGTTGGCGCTGGCTGTCATCTCGCCAGTCAGGCGGAAGTTGAGATAGTCCTGATACTCACAAATCGTCGTTGCGCGGTCGAACAGCTCGGGCTGGCTTCGCTTAAGCCAGAGCGCCTTCGGGATCATCCATTCAGCCGACACCGGTCCAGCGCCGCCGTTGTTGACGGCTAGCGCCTTGTCCTTAGTCGCAAGCAATGCGGCGGCTTCGCCGCTCGCACGCACATCCATCCACAACAGCGCAGGGCGCAGCGGTGCGCCGTCGCAATCCAGAAAACAGACGGTGCAGCAGGTGGTGTCGAGCGCAATTGCACGGATCGCGCTCTTGGCGACGCCAGATTTCCTGACTGCCTCCGGCAATGCCTTGCACAGCGCGCGCCACCAATCCTCTGGCGATTGCTCGGCTTGGCCGGGGGCGGGGAAGGTTGTGACGTAAGGCGCACGGGCCACCGCCAGCTCCGCGCCGCGCAGATCAAACACGGCGACGCGTAAGCTTTCAGTGCCGCCATCGACTCCGATGATAACCGGTCCAGTCGTCACGGCGCTTGCTCGGCGATGAAGCGCACACGATAGCCAAGCTTCTCGCTCAGAGCGACCATTTCACCGACAATGTCGCCATAAGCGACGGCGACGTGGTTGCTCATGTAGTGCGCCATCAGGGTGTCGCGCGACATGCCGAGGTCAGCGGCCATGAACGGCCACTCCCGTGTGGTGGACGTCCACCAGCGGTCGCGTGTGTCGGGCGCGAGCGTGAGCACCTCGCCACGGCCAATATCCATCCAGAGCTCGCCGTTGCGCACGTAGGCGCGCGCCCAGGTGATTTCGCCGGGCAGGCTTTCACCGGCGAACGTGCCGCCGGGGATCGGAAAGTAAGCTGAGGGTTGGCGAAAGCTGTGTACGCCTTTGAGCGTGTCGGCGTTGTGATTGAAGGCGTAGGCGCTGCTCGAGCCGGAGTTGAGCAACAGCCAGACAAAACGGCCATCAACCTCCTCGCCCCAGCGAATGTCGTGGAAGAAAACGGCTTGATGCAGGCCGCGCTTCTTGAGAACGCGCTTCATCATCTCCATGGGCAACAGATTGCCTTGGTCCGCCTCGGTGGAATCAACGATCGTGTCCCCATTCGACTCTGGGCGGCAGACGGAATTGAGCAGGCCTTCCGCGAAGTCCGAAGGAGGGCGCGATCCGATCAGGCCGAGCTGATACTGCCAGCCGATGCAATCGGCTTTGAACTCTGCGGCAAGATCGAGAACCGCGAGGTAGTCTCGCAATTGTTCGCGCGTTGCAGTCTCGGCGAAGTCCTCAGCGCCCGTCGCGCCATAGTGGAATTGCACCCCGCGACCGACGACGAACCGATATGCGTCGTCGATGCGGTTGGGCGCGATGCTCTTGCCGCGCTCAATGATCCAGGCCTGATCGACCTTGTGTTCGGCGAAGCCGGCCTGTGACATAATGCGTGGACCAAAATAGCCGTTGATCATCCCCATCGACGTGTCGCCGAGCATCATTGCTAGCGGCCGACGCTGTTTCATCTCAGTGGCGACCGCATCAGCGATGGCGTGTGCTTTTTGCGCCGGCTTCGGCGGCGCGCGTAGCGGTGTTTCGTCATAAGAAACTGTGCCGTCATTGGCCCAGCTTTCGAGGCGTTGCATGAATGCGTCGTCGTTGCGCCAATCGGCAGCGTCAGACCAGATGCGGTTCGATGGGCGATCGATCATTTCGAGGCATGCGGCGGTGTTCAGCAACCCGACAAGCCCCGGCCACGTGCCGGAGAAATTGCTGGCGAGCAGCAGGGGATTGCTCTTGCCAGCTACGCCATCGGTGGTGTGCGGGCCATAAACCCAGTGCGCATAGATTCCGACAAGCGGATCGTCGATCCCGCTGAGGCGTTCAATGGATTCATCCGGCCGCGTCAGCATGCCGTCGACACGCTTGTGCTTGCGGCCCAGTCGATCGAGAGCGAACTCCATCTGTCGCGTTGCCGCTTCGACTTGCGGCTCCGCAAGTTTGTTCGGTGTCGGGCGATAATCGCCGGGGCAGAAGATGTGGATCGTGTCCGGCATGAAGCGGTCTCCGACTGGCGATCAAGCTGGAAGATGAATGCCCGCGAGGCGCAGCGCGGCGTCCGGGCAAGGCGGCAACGGCGCCGACGGCGCGGCCTCGTACCAGAACGCGGCCACCGACCAATCATCGGCGCGCTCGTAGAGTTCTGCTTTGTAGGCGTCGATCGTCGTCGCCTTGTATGTTGGGCGATGGCCTATCTGTTGAATGGTTATGCGCATGCGCCGTTCGCACAGGATCGGATCGGCCAAGTGCCAGCGATAGATCGATACCATGCCGGTGTCGGAGACATCGTTCTTCTCTCGAAAATTGCAGCCGTTGTGGAGAAACGCCTCGTCCTGAATGCCGAACGCGTGGCCGACGTAATCCTCGGCGCCGGTGCCGACGATGGTGGCGAAGGTGCTATCGTCATCGAGATAGGCTTTCAACTCGCCTTCGCCCCACCACAGCGGATCGTGCGGCCGAACACCAATCACCGCGCCCAGATAGCGGATGCGTCCGTTGCGCTCGGACAGGATTTCAAGGTCGCGTGTCTTGGTGGTGGGGTTCTCGCGATTGAACGCGGCGTGGAGCCGACCGATGGATTCGTCGTGATTGTCCCCCAGTGTGTAGTCCACCTGATAGAACAGCGGCAGGCGCGAGCCGGATTCGTTGACGAACTCGATGCGTACGCAGCGCGTGAACGGCATCGGCAGCCAGCAATTCATGCCCTTGGTCGAGCTGACCGAATGGAACGCGCTCTGAAAGGCTTTGCTCTTGCCGTTAGCGAAGCCGAAAAACTCGCATAGCGGCAGTTCGACGCTCGGGTGTGCCTGCCCTTCCCAGAAGATGCGGATCAGCGAGCCACGGAGAAGGTGCGCCTTGTCGTGCGTCGTCAGCCAAATGTGGCGGATCGTGCCGTTGCCAGCGATGTCGGCGAGTACGACTGTCTCGCCGCTCTCGACGTGCCGCACGGCGGAGCCTTTGCGGCCTTCGCCAAGCGGACTCGACGCCCGCCCGCCAGCGCCGGGCGCGCCGGTCGGGTTCTCAAACGAGATCGAGCGCGAGACGAGCCCCGCTTGGAACTGATAGGGCGGCGCAAACAAAGACATGGAATCCTCAGAACGTGAGATGGCGCTGCACTTCGGCGTGATCGCCGAAATGGATGGGCGCGGCGTTGTCGGGGCGCGCGGCGATGATCGCGGCTGCTTCCGGGTGTTCTGGCAGCGGCGACACCTCGAACAATGTCGCGCCCACGGGTTCGGCGGACCGCGTTACAAGGCGGACGCGCAGGGCGCGCTCGCCAATGCCGCTGAACGTCACCGCCAGGCCGCGTGGACTGTCGAACGCTTCGCTGTTGGCCAGCACTGTGTCTTCGACAGTGAGCGAGTCCACGTCAGCATCCGGTGCGAACGTGAGGCCGAACAGGAAGCCGCCGCGCCCGGCCTGCACTTCGCCATCAACAACGCGCGCGCCGCTCGCGTCCGGTGTCTCGGAGAGAACGCGCCATTGCGGTTCGGGCAAAGCCAAGGCCGGCGCTGGACGCAGATACGCCTTCGTCTCGCGCAAGCCCCAACGCAAGAAAGTCTCCAGCTCCGCCGGGAACCCTGCGCGCGCGGCGTGATCTGTGTCCGCCGGGCCAATGGTCGCAAGCCGCCATTGCGCGGTTGCCGTGTCCGCGTTCGCTATCTGCAGATAGTCGACATTCACCGCACGCGGCCGATCCGGCGTATAGGCCGGCGCGAGATAACCCGCGATCGCCGCGGCCACACATACGAGCGCCGATGCGGCCAAGGGCAGGCGCGCGGACTTAAAGCCGTCGATGCTCCAAGCGGCGAGCGGCGCCGCGGCGAGGCTCATCAGGACGAGGATCGGCGTCTTCAGGTACGAGGATTGAAAGTTGAAGACGACGTCGATGCTGAGGAAATGGTAGAGCGCCATATAGGCAGCGACGACGAAGCCGATAGACGCTGCGATGATCGGCGTACGCTGCAACACCGTCTCGACCGTGGCGACCACCGCGAATGCGCCGACCGGCAGCAAGGTAAGGTACGAGCCTCCCGGCAAGAGAACAGCGAGCCCGAGTCCCAGCAACGCGACAAACAACCACCCGACAAACAACATCGCCTCGGCGCCAGCTTTGCGCGACAGTGTCGCGCCAATAGCGAGGGTCGTCAGCACGCTCGACGCGATGAGCGCGATCCGCCCCGGCCAGGGAAACGGATGGTCGAGCGGGTGGATGCCCGGCCAAATACCGAGCGGAAACGACAACAGCCAACCCAGCGCGACGTGCGCGACGACGATCGCCACGATCGCAAGCGCCGCCCAACCGACACGCGTCCAGCCGATGGCGCGTCGCGCTACGCCCAGGCCGAGCAACAGGAACACAAGGGTGGCGGCCGCGGGCGCGTTGAGCACGGACGGCCAGTGCAGAAGCGCTGAGCCGAAGACATCGACGTAAGTCGCGTTTCCGCCTTGGCGCAGTTCGTCCATGCGCGTATCCGCAAGTGGAAGCAGTGCGGACAGGACATTGTCGCCATGGTGCGCGAGGCTGTCGCGCGAGAGGTGCGCGGCGTCGTCGCGCGCCGAATGATAAAGCGCTGCGCCGCGTGAGAAGGCGAAGTTCATCGCCATGGCGCCGTGATTTTTGTAGATCGTAACGTCCGTGTTGTTCGGCATGTGCCGATAGACTTCGTAGAATAAAGAATTGGCGACTGGATGCGTTGCGCTCTCCGCGAAGATGCCGACGAGACGCTCCGCGTTCGCGCTGGTCTCGAACATCGAGCTGGGCCCTGTGACCCCGCGCGCTTCCATGTTGAGCACGAGATCAATGCGCTCCATGAGCGGGTGGTGTTCGGCAAACGCCATCGCGCCGCGGAGTCCGGCCTCTTCGCCGTCAGCGAATAGAAAGACGATATCGTTCTGTGTCTCGCGGTCGGCGATTTCGCGCGCGATTTCCAGCATCACGGCGATGCCGGCCAGATCGTCACCGGCGCCCGGGGAGATGGGCGCGCTGTCATAATGCGCCGTCACCATGATCGCGTCATCGCCTGCCCCATCCTTCACGGCGATGACGTTCTCGACGAAGCTGCAGCCTGGCGAGAGATTGGTGCAGATCAGTTCCGCTTGGATTTCGGGCGAATAGCCGAGCGCACGTAGCTCCGCCTCGATGCGCGTGCGGATGAGCTGGTTGTGTGCGGATCCAACCGGATGCGCTGCCCGTTCGGGGTTGAGGCGCTCGAGCGTAGCGCTGGCGTTGGCGGCGTCGAAGATGCGCGGCGCAGCGGTGGGCGCGTGTTCCCCGCTGCGCAGGCCGAACAGCATCAGCGCGATAACGATGGTGACGGTGGCAAGCCAGAGCCAGGGCGATTTCATTGATCTTCCTCCTCACCTGCAAGCAGGCGAGCAGCCTTCGCCAAGACGTGAAACAACAGAAGTGCGAAGCTGATCGGCAATATACAAAAGACCAACGCTGCCGGAGCCGACAGCGTTTCGGTAGTCCGTGTCGAGGCCAGATCGAAGACAGCCGGCGAGGCGGCAAGCACACAGATGGAAAGCACGGTTGGCGCCACGAGCGCGAGCCAGCGTGCGGGTACGCGCAGCGGGTGGGGCAGAGACGAGCGCCGCAGCAGCACAGGGTCGGCGCCACGATGGAAGGCGACGGTGGCGCCGAGAAACCCGGACCAGATCATGGAATAGCGCGCGAGTTCTTCAGTCCAAGCCAGTGGTTCCGACATCAAGTAGCGCGACACGACCTGTACGCAGATGCATGCCAGCATCAGCAACAAAGCGGCGCAGGACAGCACAAGCGCGACGCGCGCAAGCCATGAGGACGCGATCGTGAGATGTTGTGCGACAGCCTTCATTCGCCGCTCCGCCGCGTCTGCTCGACCCATCGGTCATATTGCGCGACCGCGGCCGGCCGATCCCAACGCGACATCGGAATGCGCGAACTGGCCACCACCCATTCTTGGCGCTGCTCTTCAGTGAGATCGATCCATTCGATGCTCACTTGATCGAGTCGCGCGCGATCGCGCGCGAGCGTTTCGCGCACCCAGGCGCGGTTGGCGGCGCGGCCTGCGGCGAAAGCCGCTTCGAGCGTATCACGCTGGGTGCTGGTCAGCTTGTCGTACCAGCGTGTCGATAGAACGATTAGACGAGACGCCGGGCCTAAGCGGAGATCCGTAAAATAGTCGAGCACCGTCCCGTGGCCGAACATAGGCGCAATGTTTGGCGGGTTGAGATAGGCATCCACCATGCCCGATTGCAGTGCTTGGGACACTTCTTCCCACGCGACTTGCACGCCGCGCACGTCCCAAGCGTTGAGTAGGCTGAAATCGGCCGCGCTCAAAACGCGAAGGCGCAAGCGACGAAGCTCTGCCATCGTCCGCACAGGTGCGCCTCGTGTGAAGAGGCCAACCATCGAGCCGGTGTAGGCGAGATCCACGAGGCGCAGATCATGCGCGCGCAAATCCTGCGACACGCGCTCAAGATAGGGCGTGTCCGCCAGGAGCCGGTCCATGTGCGCATAGGAGTTGATGACGAAGGGCCGCGCACTCGCTTGCGCGATCGGCGACCATCGACTGATCTCGTCGCCGCCGGTTTCGTTGAGCTCCAGCAGGCCGAGCTGCGTTTGATAGATGCGATCGCGCTCGTTGCCGATCGAACTGTTTGGATAAATCCGCACGGACCAGCCCGCGTCGCGCAGCGCGCGCGTACAGGTTTCGATCCACGCATAGACGCCATTGTGTGTCGAGTTCGCCGGCGTCGACATGCCGACTTTCGTAGCTTGGTTCAGCACACGGCTGTCGTCGCAGCCACTGAGCAGGACGCCGCCACCAAGCGCTTGAAGCATGCGACGACGGTTCATAGCAGCCCCATTGCGCGCGGCAGCGCCAAGATCAGTTCAGGGAAGAAGGTGATCACGAGCAGCGTGACGATCTCGGCCGCAACGAATGGCAGCGCGCGCATGCAAAGCGCCCAGTAGCGCTGTCCGGTGATCGTCGAGACCATCAAAAGACCTTCGCCCATCGGCGGCGTGATAAGGCCGATGGCGATGTTGACGCAGATGAGCACGCCGAGTGCGACCGGATGCGTGCCTTGCGCCACCGCGATCGGCGCCAGCAGCGGCACTACAACCAAGAGGCCGAGCATGAAATCGAAGGTCATGCCCATGATGATGAACAGCAGCATGATCAACAGCAGGAACTGGATGCCTTCAAGTCCGAGCGATGTGACGATCTCGACCAGCGCGTCAGGTATCTGGTGCAGGACGATCAGATAGCTGAGCAACGCGGACGCGGCGATGATCATAAAGATCGATCCGGTCAGCTGCGCTGTCCGGGAAATACTGTCTGCGACCTCGCCCCAGTTCAGTTCGCGAAACGCAAAGCCGATGCAGAGCGAAGTGACGCAGGCTATCGCGCCGGCTTCGATGGGCGTGGCGACGCCGCCGACGATACCGCCGAGTATGATCGCCGGCAGCAGTAGCGCGGGCAGCGCGCGCCGGATTGTCGGCCAGAGCGGCGGCAGCGATTGGCCGTCGCCGCCCGGATGTTTTTCCTTGTGCGCGATGATGGCGTTGGTGATGAACAGCGAAAGCGCCAACAGCAGACCCGGCACGACGCCGCCCGCAAACAGCGCGGCGACCTCCGTTGACGTGATCGCGCCGTACATGATGAGGATAATGGACGGTGGAATAATCGGCGCGATGACCGAGGCCGAGGCCGTCAATGCGCCCGCATAGTAACGGTCATAGCCGCGCTTCTCCATTTGCGGCACGAATGTCTTGGTGAGCGCGGCGATGTCGGCGGACGCGGAGCCGCTGATTCCAGCGAAAAACACCGACGTCATGATATTGACGTGACCGAGGCCGCCGCGCATGCGACCGAAAATGAGCATCGAGAAATCGATCAGCGCGCGTGTCACGCCGGAGCGGTTCATCAGCTCGCCAGCCAGCACGAACAAAGGCATCGCCATGATGGCGAACACATCGACTTGCGTGAAAATGCGCTGCGGAATGGCGGCGAGGAAGCGCATGCTGTCTGTCAGCCAGAAGGCCAGCACCGCCGCCGCGCCCAGCGCGTAGGCCATGGCGACGCCGCTGAGCAGCAGCGTCAGGATGACCGCGAGGATGGCGAGCGCCTTCACCGCGGCTACTCCGCTGCAGCCGTAGTCGGGGGATCAATGAATTGAATGTCGTCGAGGGGCCAGATCGGCCGTCGGATGCGGCGATAGGGGCGACCGGCTACATCAGCGTTCAAGGCGCCGGGACTGTCGCAATAGATGATCGCCGCCGCCTGTTCGGCGAAGCCCGCGTAGAAATGATGTGTGGATTTCACCACCAGAACGCGCTTCGACCACGCGTCCATGCCTGCTTCGATCAACCCGAGGGGAGAGAACGGCTGCTGGCGAATGTCGTTGAGAATGATCTCGATTCCGTTTGCCCTTACGAGGGCAGTGCGGCCCAGCGGTGTTTTGCCCGTTGCGATATGCGGCTGTGTTGCATCCGTGCGCAGGCGCACCACTGTGGCTTCGAGATCGACTGGATCTCCCGACCAAACACCGACCTTGCCGCCAACGCGGAGCGGCAGCTGCGCGCCTTCGCCAGCGGCGAAGGCAAGGTTCACTGCCGCAGGATCCCAGAAATAGGCAAAGCCAATATCGGTGACACCGCGCCGCAGCGCCTCGCGCAATGTGAACGTCGCGTCCGACGGTGCGCCGCCGCCGGGATTGTCGGCCATATCGGCGACCACCACCGTGCCCGTCTTGACTCTTAGTGCTTGGTCGAGGGCCTCTTGGACATTCAACAAGCGCGCTTGCCCGCTCTGGCGCAGCGCAAAGAATTCGCTCGCGATTGTAGCGGCCAGTTCGTCAGCGAGTACTTGGTCGCCGTTCGTCACGACGATGACGCTGGCGCTCGCGTCTGGAAAGTCAGACCACGGGAATCCGTGACCCAGCGTGATGGAAACGACGCCGGGCTGCTTCTCGCGCTGCATGATGTCGTCGATAAAGGGACGCATCGGCGGACGCGAGGTTTGATAGAGTCCCAGCATCGGCACGCGCTTGAAGCCGCATGTCGGGCGGATTTCGCCACGCCGAACCTGCGCGCAGATCTCATAGAGTTCCTTCGCTCGATCATCGAAATCGGTGTGCGGATATTCCTTGCAGGCTTTTACAATCGTCGCGTTGGTCAGCATCGCTTCGGTGACGTTGCAGTGCAGATCGAGCAGCAGACCGATCGGTACGTCCGGCCCGACAATGTCGCGGATCGCCCCGGCGAGATCGCCTTCGCAATCGTCGTAGCCTTCCGCCATCATCGATCCGTGCATCATGATCAGCACAAGGTCGACCCCTGCGGCAGCGGCGGTCGTGACGTCTTCGAGCAGCCATCCCCGCAAAGTCTCGTAGTCTCGGCGATTGAGCGGCCGGCTTGGCTGGGCGTGCGCGCACAAGCCCACCGAGACCTCATCGCCGCGACGCAGCGCCTCCTCGTAGAAATAGCCAGCGCCGAGCAGCCCGTCCTTGCTGGCTGGCGACAGCGGCGGGGAGAAGCCGGGACGATAGAAAGCGCCCTCACGAAAACTCGCGAGATTGGTCGGTATAGGTGAGAACGAATTGGTTTCGTGCGCGAGGTACGCGGTGAAAACTCTCATGTGCCCGTCGCCGCCTCCGGTTCCCATTCCCCACGCGCCGCAAGCATTTGATTTTATGTGGCTACGGGCAATGATGTCGCCCGAACTCGCCCCTGCTTGTCGACAAGTCGTCGTTTCTTGAAGTATCAATATTGAAAATATTTTCGAATGTGAAGACCGTTTCTCAAAAATGGCAGACCCAAGCCAGCGACATACACTGATCGTAGGAGCCGGCCTTGCGGGCATCACCACCGCTTATGCGATGGTCCGACGCGGCGCGCGGGTCACGATTGTCGATCAGGAAGCCGGCCCTGGATCAGGCGCAAGCTTTGCCAACGGCGGCATGCTCACGCCAAGCATGGCGGATCCTTGGAATGCTCCGGGCGTCTGGCGCGATCTGCTGCGCTGGCTTGGCCGCGAAGACGCGCCGATGCTGCTGCGCGCGCATGCCATTCCAGGACTAGCGCTCTGGGGGGCGCAATTCCTCGCCGCGAGCAACCGCGATCATTTTGAGCGGGTCACCGTGCTCAATGCGCGTCTTGGCCTCTTCAGCATTCGCGTGATGGAGGCGTGGGCTAAAGACATTACGCTGGACTACGACCCGTCTGTCCGCGGCACTATGAAGATCTACCGCGATCAGCGGGCGTGGCTGGAGGGCGTTGCGAAGGCCGGCGCCATGGAGCGCATTGGCGTTTCCTACGAGCCCATGGACGCCGCGCAGACCGTCGCCTTCGAGCCCGCACTCGCGCCGATCGCTGGCGAACTGGCTGGAGCGGTTCGATTTCCGGGAGACCGTTCCGGCAATGCGCACAAGTTTGTTCTCGGCCTCGCGCAAATCTGCGAACAGCTCGGTGTCGCGTTCAAGTGGCGGGTCGCCGCGACCCGATTGAATGTGCATGGCAACCGGGTCTCCGGCGTCACTCTATCCGATGGGGCCATCATTGAGGCCGACATGGTCGTGCTAGCCACCGGAGCACACGCTGCTGACCTGGCGCGCGACGTTGGTGTCTCGCTACCGATCAGGCCGGTTAAGGGATATTCGATTTCCTTCCCAACCGCCGGCGTTCCAGACTTGCCGAGTATCCCGATTGTGGACGACGCGCTGCATGCCGCCATCACACCGCTAGGAACTGTTGTGCGCGTCGCAGGAACAGCTGAATTTAGCGGATTTGACGCGACCATCAGGCCGGGTCGCGTCGAAAACTTGCGCGGACTTTTGCGGCAATTGCTTCCAGAACGTGCGGCGATGCTTGAGCAAGCCGGCGGCGCGCCATGGGCAGGTTTGCGGCCGATGCACGCGCGTGGCGTTCCGGCAATCGGACGTACGCGTGTGACGGGGCTTTTCGTCAACGCCGGTCATGGTCATCTCGGATGGACTTTGGCGGCGGGCTCCGCCGAAGCCCTGGCGCAACTTGCGCTTGGCGAGACGCCGAATTTTGATCTGGCGCCGTTTGAGCGGGGCTGACTAAAGGTCTCTTTGGCGTGGCGTGGAAGATACGTTGAGAACGCGTGCGGGTTTGTTGTCGAGCGCGCGAACATTATGGGCCATGGTGGAGTCGATATAAAGGCTCTCGCCGGCCTGCAGCGTTGTCGGCTCGTAGAATTCCGTCATCACCTCGACGCGACCGTCAAGGACGTAGATGAATTCCTCGCCCTGGTGGCGTACTGGCTCGGGGTTTCGGCCCGGCTGAACCTCGATCACCACGGGCGACAGTAGGCGGCGTGAGAAATCTGCGGCGTGGTGTTCGTATTTGGTGTTTTCGGTCTGACTGATTTTGGCCTGTCCCAGCCGCGTTAGGCTGCGCCGGCCGGTGAGGAGCGCCGCCGGCGCTTCGGGCTCGGCTGGCGAAACGAATTGCATCACATCAACACCGAGCGCGGTGCTCACACGCAGCAGCTTTTCGAGCTTGAGCGACATCTGTCCGTTCTCGACCTTGGAAAGTGTCGAGAGCGGCACGCCACTCTGGGCGCTCAGATCTTTGAGCGACCATTTCCGGCTCAGGCGGAAGCGCTTGATGCCGGCGCCAATGGCATTCTGATCGGCGCCGCCGATTTGCTGGTCCGCGCGCTGCGCGCTTCGTGCTGGGGGCATGCCAGGCGCTCTCCTCGCCGAAAATCTATGTTGCATTCCCGCCATTCTCAACAAGGAAAATTGAGGAAGCCCTTCACGGCGTAAATTGTCGCCTCTCCGAACCGGCGCACGCGTGATCGTCAAATATCGGAATTTATGTGCTTTTATCCGAGTTCTCCTGAGCCGCGAACATCAGCCGTTCTAGGTTGGGCAGGTACGCGTTCGCATTCTCCGCTTGCTCAAGGTGAAAGTTTCAATATAGAGAACTCATTATCCGCAATGAAAATAGCGGCGTTAGGGGAGGAAGGCGCATGAGAATTCGAGGGGCGCGGCCGCTCGCAGCGAGCGTTTCGATGTTGGCCATGACGGCGCTGTGCCAGGGAGTGGCTGTGGCGCAAGAACAACCTGAGCCCGCCATCGACGAAGACACCATCATCGTAACTGCCTCGCGGCGGGAGCAGTCGCTGCAGGATACGCCGCTCGCGGTGACGGCGGTTGATCCGCAGGAGCTGGCGCGCGCTGGTCTCAACCGGCTCCGCGAAGTCGTCGAGGTCACGCCTGGCGTCCACTATGCAGGTGGCGGACTTGCGAACGGCAACACAATCACCATGCGCGGCGTCGCGCAGACCGGTCGCGCCACCACTGTTGGCATATACGCCGATGACGTTCCGATCGGCTCGTCGAACTCGTTTGCTGCTGGTCCCACACTGCACTTCGATGCTGTGCAAGGCGATGTCGAGCGCATCGAATTGGTGCGTGGCCCGCAGGGAACGCTTTACGGCAGTTCGTCGATGGGCGGCGTGGTGCGATACATCAGCCGCGATCCCTCAACGTCTGCGTTCGAAGGCAATCTCGGGGTCAATGTCTCCCAAGTTGAGGAGGGTGACTCAGGCCAGACGTTCAGCGGTCGTGTCGGCATCCCGATTGTCGATGGACGCTTGGGACTTAGTATCGCGGGCTTTCAAGAGGAGTTCGGCGGCTTCATTGATCGAATTCCTGCTTCGCCCACGGGCGCTGCTGAGAATGTCGATGCCTATGACCGTACCGGCTTGTCCGTGCGGCTCGTGGCAAGGCCGACCGACAATTTGAGCGGCTCGCTCATGTTCATGGAGGCCGGCCTCGAATCGCAGGGCGCGAACACCGTCGCGCTCACTGGCCCTCCCTTCGTATTGGCGAACGGCGCGTTCAATACCGACGAAGGCGGTATGAACTTGACGGACGATTTCTATCTCTACGCGGGCACGCTCAAGTATGATTTCGGATGGGCAGAGCTTACGTCGTCTTCGAGCTGGCAGCGGCGCGACGTCGCCAACGCCTCCGACCTTGTCGCGACGTTCGGTTCGCTGATCGATTTGCTCTCGGGCGCGACCCCAGGTACGACGACGTCCGCGTTCTTCACGGGCCGCACGCTTACCGACCGTATTGTGCAGGAAGTTCGCCTTGCGTCGCCGACCAACGACCAGTTCGAATGGACAGTCGGCGCGATCTACTCGAAGGAAGAGAGCAGCAACATTCAATCGCTGCTGGGCAACCCCGGCAACTTCCTCGCGCTCGATGTTGATCTCGGTAGTGAACTAACCGAGACTGCGGCGTTCGGTCAGATGACTTTCTACCTGACGCCGAAATTCGACATCGCAGTTGGCGCGCGCGTTGCGCAGATCGAGTCCGCTGTTGCGCTAACAGACGGTCCAGGACTGATTGTCGCCAATCTGCCCGAAACGACCGACGAAGATACGGTTGACACCTACAGCGCCACTGCGCGCTATCGGCCGAATCCGGATCTCTCGCTGTACGCGCGCATCGCCAGCGGCTATCGCCCGCAAAACGCCAACCTGCCGCTGCTGAGCGGTGGCGTGAACGTGGCGCCGCTCATCATCGCCACCGATACGCTCTGGAGCTACGAGGTCGGCGCGAAGGGCAATCTGCTTGATGGCTTGCTACGTTACGACGTCGCCGCTTGGTACAATGATTGGAAGAACCCGCAGGCGGTGACGTTCGTCAACGCTGCGACCACCGGCGGCAACGCGAACAGCGACATCACGGCCTACGGCTTCGAAGGCGCGGTCACCCTGACGCCAACCGACGGCCTGTCGATCATTGCGGGAGTTGGCTATGCCAATTCCACGCTCGACAATGACGAGACATCGGCCCTTGGCGCGCTTGCGGGCGAAAACCTAGCCATGCTGCCTGAATGGACAGCGTCTGTGCGCGCCAACTACGACTTCGCGATTGCTCCCAATTGGGATGGCTTCGTGACGGGCGGTGTTCGTTATGTCGGCGAGCGTGACACAGGCTATGAAGGTGGCGTTGGCAGCAATGGCGCTGTGATCGTACCCCGCATCCGCAATTTCACGCTGGAAGCGTTCACGGTGGCGAACATCGCCGGCGGCGTGCGCAGCGGGCCGGTGACGGCGACGCTTTTCGTCAACAACCTGTTTGACGAGTACGCGTTCACCGGCGGTTCGGCGCGTCCTATCGTTGGCGGCGTGCGCGCTGTCGCAAACGTGCTCCAGCCGAGGACGATTGGCGCGACGCTGTCGTACAGCTTTTGACCTCCCCGTAAGTTGAGCCTACCTGACGCCCGCAACGATTGACGTCGTTGCGGGCGCAATTTTGTGAGGGCGCGATGCGTGCGTTGAGCAGAAACCTAGTGGCGCTTGCGGTGGCGGCGGCCTTTGTTGCGAATGCCCATGCGCAGGATGCGCCGGCGATTTCCCGAGAGAGCGTCGAGGCTTGGGCGCAAGAGACGCTCGGCGGCGCTGTTGAGGCAGGCGCGATCACCGGTGCGGTCGTGAGCGTCGTGCGAGACGGCGAGATCTTGTTCGAAGGCGGTTACGGCTTGGCGGATGTTGTCACTGGCGCACAAGCGAACGCCGACACCCGCGTGCGCATTGGGTCGACGACGAAGACGTTCACCGCGACATTGATCGCGCAATTGGCGGAAGAGGGCGCAATCCGTTCTCTTGATGACCCAGCGAATGACTACATGCGCCGCTATTCCTTGCCGAGCAATCAGGGCGAGCCGATCCGCCTGCGGCATTTACTAACACATACAGCGGGTTTTGAAGATCGCTTCTTCTTCATCGGTGCGGACGAGGCTGTAGAAATTCCGGTGCGCGCCGACGTGTTCGACACGCTCCGCCCGGGCTTTGCGCGTCCGGCGGATGAGAACGTTGTCTATTCGAACTTTGGCGTGGCGACGCTGGGGCTGGTGGTCGAAGACCTCGTCGGCGGCAGCATCGACCAAGTGATGCGCGATCGCATTTTTGCGCCCTTGGGCATGGCGAACACAGAGCTTGTGATTGCGATCCGAGAGCCGCGCGATTTGGCGCGTCCAGGCTTGATCGTCGCGAACGGCATGATCGGGCCCGTGCCGTACACGGCCATCAATCCCGCTGTTGCGCAAACCGGTTCGATCGTCACCACCGCGCGCGACATGGCCGCGTACATGAATGCGCAACTTGGCCACAGCGACGTGATCAATGCAGGCATGCGTGCGCGTCTTGGGGCGCGCCTTGCGGCGAACGCCCCCGAAGGCGCTGGCATCGCCATGGTGTTCATCGAAGACGCGTGGGCAGGCCGACGCACCATCAGCCATGGCGGCAATTGGGCTGGCTTTCACAGTTGGATGACGTTGTCGCCGCAGGACGACCTCGGCGTTTTCGTCACGCTGCTGAGCGAAGCCGCTCCTGTTGGCATGGCAGGACGGTTGCAGTCGGCATTGGATCCCGCGTGGGGACCGACCCCGTCGCCCGCGATCTTGTCTGCGGGTGGCATGAATGCCGGCTTCATGGCGCGCTTCTTCGGCGCCAAGCGTGAGATCGGGCCCGCTGACGCGGCCGAACTCGCGAACCTCGAACACTATGTCGGCTTCTATCGCGCCGATCGGCGACCTTACTCGACATCGGAGCGCCTATCGTCGCTGGTTTATTTTGGCGCCGATGTCATCGAGGTCAGCGCCGGAGAACAAGGCCTGTTTGTCGCGGGCGCAGGGCCGTGGATTCCGCAAGGCGATGGCCGCTTTGTGCTGGATGTTCCAACGCGCCCACTGCTCGTCATTCGTCCGAACCCTCGGACAGGCGTCTTGGTCTTGGCGCCTGATGTCGGCGTGTACACATCTTCGCGCATCGAAGCGTGGGAGCACCCAAAATGGACAGCGATCGGCGCACATCTGCTAGCGCCTCTCACATTGCTTGGCTTGCTAGCGCCGCTTCTGCTTGGTTTCAATTGGCGCGCAATTGCGCCGATCGGCGTCGGGCTTGGCGGCGTGACGATAGTGGGCGCGGCGCTCGCGGGGCTCGGTGAGGGCGACACGATGATGACCGGCTACTACGCCGGTCACCTTGAGCGGATCGGCGTATTTATCGCCGGCGCGGACCTTGTTTTGGTGTCGAGCCTGGCGACCGTGTTGATCGCGATGCGCGAGGCCAAAAGCCGAATGGCGTTGACCGCGCTCGCTCTCGTCGGCTTGGCCTTGTCGCTGCTGCTCGCGGCTCATGGCGGCATTGGCGTCGCGGTCAATTGAGGAACCAGCATGCGCGTGATCGGCAAAGAGGAGGTCACGCGTCGCCTGACCTATGAACGCTGTATCCCCATTGTTCGCGATGCGATGGCGGCGTTCTCAAGAGGCGACACAAAGCAAACCCTGCGCACCATTGTTCCGCTCACTGACGGGCGAGTATTTGGCGTGATGCCGGGCGCTCTCGCGGCGAATGGTGTGTTCGGAGCCAAGCTCATCAGCGTCTTCAGAGACAATGCGCGAAGGGGTGTTCCATCTCACCAGGGCGCGATCGTCGTCTTCGAGCCCGATACGGGCGCGTTGCTTGCGGTGATCGATGCCGATGCGGTGACAGCGATCCGAACCGCGTCGGCGAGCGCCGCTGCGACTGACACGCTCGCGCGGGAGCATGCGCGCAAGCTCACGATCTTGGGAACGGGCGAGCAAGCGCTCACACACGCGCGCGCTATCTCTCACGTGCGCGCATTGGATGAAATCGTTGTCTGGGGTCGATCTCTGGAGCGTGCGCAGGCCGTTGCATCGACTTTGCGTGCGGAACTCAAAGTTTCGGTGGATGCAGTCGGGGACGTTGCCACGGCCGTCGCGGATGCCGACATTGTCTGCACGCTGACAGCAGCGTCCGAGCCTATCCTGCAGGGCGACTGGCTCAAGCCGGGCGCACACGTCAACATTGTAGGCTCAAGTTATGCAGGTCCGAGGGAGGTTGATGACGATCTCGTCGCCCGCGCTCGCTTCATCGTTGATAGCCGCGAAGGCGTGTTGAAACAGGGTGCCGAGTTCCTCAACGCCAAGGCGAACGGGTGCGTTGGCGATAATCACATTGCCGGTGAAATCGGTGAAGTCTTCTTGAGCCAAATTACCGGCCGGCGCAACGCTGACGAAGTGACCGCCTTCAAGTCGCTTGGTCATGTAGTGCAGGACTTGGCGTGCGCTGCAATGCTCTGCAACTCCTAAGCATGCCGCCGACCAATTGCGGCGGAAGGCAGTCTAAGGATCGGCAGCTGCGCAACAGGTGTCCGACTGCACCCTAGCTAAGTGAGTTTCGCGATGACGCCTAGTGCGTTATGAGCGGCGCCTGCAAGGGCGCCATGTCTGTTGTGGGGATCGGCAGGACCTATTTCCGCTTTTGGGATCTCGCGTCGCCACGCTCACGCGCGCATTGCTTCCAGATCGCGGATCGTGGCTTCCAGCAGTTTGAACGCGCTCGGAAACTCGTCTGGCTCCATGCCGCCTGCGACACATTTCAGCTTGCCGATGACGCCGTCGAGGCTTGTCGCCGGTTTCTTGCGCAAGCCGCGCATGGTGCGCGGGCGCTCTTTCCGAAGAAACTCGAGCCGGTCGTCGATGTCGTAGAGCCTGCGCGCCGCTGGCAGCGCCAATCGCTGCGCCTCAGAGAGGCCGAACCAGTTATGATTGTCGACGAGCCAGGATTCAACATCGCCCCAGCGGCGGATGAGCCGTTCGTTCTCGCGGTGCAGCGCCAGACATTGGCGCGCTAGTTCGACGACAGGGTCTCCCGCGCGCGGCGCCGGCGTGACGGCTTTCTCCAGGCGCGTGGGTCGGGGGCCGCCGCCCGCAAGCAGTGGCGCGGCGGCAGCGGCCGTGATCAGGCCGCGTCGAGACAGGGCGGGGGTATTGCGTCGTTTCATCTCTTATTCAGTCCGAGCGACAAAGAGGGCGCGGCGCGGTGAGAGCCAAAGCAAGAGCCGGCTCATCATCGCCCGGAAGCGGCGACGCTGATCGCCGCCGCCACGCCGAGGCCGGATTGTTCAGCCCAGAGCGCAACATGCCAGCCGACGAGGATCCCGCCGGCGGCGGACGGCGCCCAGATGAGCGCCGCCAGCGCCAGCCGCCATGCGAGATGCAGGAGCGCGCCGACTAGGGTCAGGAGACACAGGGAAACAAGCGCCGACGCCATCACAAGCTCGCGGGAATCATCGCTTTGAAATCGCGCAGGATCGACGCGATCAGATGGTGGGCCTCTTCGTTTTCTTCCGGACAGACCTCGATCGCCGCCACGGCGAGCTTTCCGGCCAAGCCCAACGGGGTTGTCGCCGCCAGCGTGGGCAGCAGCGCCAGCAATGTTCGCTCCTGCTCGTGCAGTTCCTCCAGGCGATCATCGATCGCGTAGAGTTCCGCCGCTTCCGGCAAGAGTCTCCGCTGAGCCCGTGAGAGGGTGAGGAAATTGTAGGTGCGCGCCAGCTGCGCTTCCAGGCGTGACCAGCGGCGCGCGAGGCGCTGGTGCTCGGCGTGCAAGGCGAGCCAGTTTTCACAAGCGATGACGCTTTTATCGGTCTGCGCCGCTGATCCGCCAACCAGCAGCGGCGTTGCGGCCGCGCCGCTAACAAGAGTCCGGCGTGAGAGACCATCAGCGCGCGGTGTCAGAGGCGCCGCCGCAGGTGGGCGTCGATACATTTAAGCGAACCTTCAGCTACAGATGTCACCTTTTAGCCCATGAGGAGCTTTTCGTCAAACGAAAAGTGACTTGTTGTACCAAAGGTGACATGTGCTGACGTCAGGCCAAATTCGAGCGGCGCGCGGATTGCTGGATTGGAGCCAGAAGCAACTCGCCGACGCGACCAAGCTTTCGGTCCAAACTATCAAGCGCATGGAAGGTGTGCGTGGCCCCGAAGGGAGCACAGTAGCGAACGTCGAAGCGGTTCGTCGCGTGCTGGAAGGTGCGGGGGTCATCTTCCTCGATTCACGATCGAAAACGGATGGCGGCCCCGGCGTTCGCCTTAAGAAGTAAGTGTGGCTTGGCGGCCAGCGCCAGTTCCATCGTGAGTTGCAATGCGTGGACGGGCGCTAGCGGGATGGTTTGATGGCCGGCCCCGTCTCAAGGAGCCGCTCGCATGGCCTCACGCAAGCGCGGATCGGGTTCGCGGAAGCGTCGCAGCGATCCGGGCCAGTTGAACTTGTTCGAAGCCCCGCAGCAGCGGGTGCAGAAGCGGGCTACGCCCGCCGCGCCGTTGCGCATGCGCGCGAAGCGGATCGCTGCCGCGCCAATCGAGCGTCCGGTGATCCTCTCGCCACGCGAGGCCGCGGCTTATCTCGGCGTCGCGGTGAGCACGCTCAAGAGCTGGCGCGCCAAGAAGATCGGGCCGCTGTGGCAGCGTCGTGGTTCAAGGCTTGTGTTCTATTTTCCAGCCGACCTCGACGCGTTCTTGCGGCGCGGCCCACGCGGTCCCAACAAGCCCTGACAAATTGTGCATCACGCATGACGACGAATTTAGTCGCGTCACGTGCGAATTGTGGCGCTGGGACATTACGGGCGATTGCCGGCCATCACCGACGATCGATGGACGCGAAGAGGATGCCGCGGAAGCTTGCGGAAACGGATTGAGACGCTTCGCAAGATTTGACGCTGATTTGAATTTTCATCGCGCGGCAGAATAGCGTTGTTGGTTGTGGATAAGGCGCTGTTTCATTGCGGCGTCGCGCAAGACTTCATGCGTGAAGCGCGGCGTCGAAAGGAAGGCATCATGTCGTCGGAAGTTCTGTTGACCGTCGAAGACGCAGCCGCACGTTTGAAGATTTCCAAGCACACGCTCAATCGCTGGCGCGGAACAGGCGAGGGGCCGCCCTACATCAAGTCGGGCCCGCGTCTTGTGCGTTATGAGGAGGCGGAGATCGACGCCTGGGCGCGCGAGCGTCGGCGTGAATCTACCAAGGAGCGCGGGACATGAGCGCTTCTGCCTTTGACATGAACCAGATGCTGACGACCAGCGAAGCTGCGGCGCTGCTTGGCCTCAGGCCGTGCACGCTTTCCAACTGGCGCGAGGATGGATCAGTTGATCTACCGTTTTCGAAGTTTGGCCGGAGCGTTCGGTATCGCTATGGCGACGTGGTTGCGTTCGCCGAGCGCCAACGCTGCACGAGCACGCTCGTCGCCCGACAATTGAATTTTGGCGCGCGCTGAGCGGGTTCAGAATCGCGACTGGAGCTGCCGGAGCCAAGCTGAGAATTTCGGACAGCCTGAGGCGGTGAAGCCGGTCGCAAATGTCCCGGCGCTAATTGGCGGCGCTTTAAGGCGCGCTCGGATCGCATGGGCTGCGGCGAGCATTCCTTCTTCGTCGTGGATGGCGATGCCATAGAGCGCGTCGTCGGGCGTCAGCACTTCCACATTAAGGGGCGAAAGCACCTCCTCGGGAAAGTCCGCGAGATTGAATGTGACGATCGCCCCAGCAACGGCCAACGCCGCGCGGACAACATGCGCATCATCGGCGTCGGGCAGATTGGCCGCCAAAGGCGGGAGGTCGACTTCTGTCAGGTAGCACTCGGCAAAATGCGATCTCATCGTGCTCGTGGTGCGCGCGATGAGGTCGCGCAAGTCAGGCCGTTTGCGCTCCAGCGCGTTGGTCCATTCGTCTCAATCGCGTCCGTCCATGCGATGCGCGCCACGCCCGTCGCCGCGAGTTGGAGCCAAAGGTCGCGAAGGCGGGCGGAGTAAAGGACATTGGCGTCCAGGACGAACGTGGTCGGCATTAATCGTCATAAAGGCCGGCGCGCTGATTCTCAGCGACGAGCGTACCTAGCGCGGTCTCCTGAGCGACGCGCCGACGATCTCGGTAAGCCAATACATCAGATGCCTTGAGCCGACGATGCGCGCCGAGCACGCGGAACGGCAGGGCGCCATCTTCCAAGGATTTTACGAGCGTGGGGCGTGAGACCCCAAGTAGATCCGCGGCTTCCTGCGTGGTGATCTCCGCGTCGAGCGCGATGATCGCCACGCCACCGCCCTCAGCCATTGTTTCGAGCACGCGCTCCATGGCGGCGGTAGCTGCCGCGGGAGCGGCGGCTTCACCTGTGATCGGTTTGCCGTCGCGTAACGCCTGCAAGGCGCGGCGTGCCTGGTCTGCCTCCCTTTCGGAGGCAGGGCGCTCGATGAGTGCGGTGCTTTTCATCTGGTCAATATAGACCAAAATCGAAAAAATCGAAAGCCACAGCGCGTCAGCTTCCGCGCATTGATTCGCACCAAAACCGACGGAAACCGCCCCGGCCCCGACGGCAAACTGGGGCACCGGTGGGGCACAGACGTTTTTGAGGGTTCAGCGAGGGTTCAAAAAACCCTTTAAAAACATGGCGCGCCCGAAGAGATTCGAACTCCTGACCCCCAGATTCGTAGTCTGGTGCTCTATCCAGCTGAGCTACGGGCGCGAAGGGCGCGTGCATAGCCGTAGCCGTTGGCGCTGACAAGGCGGGCTCTTGTCTAATGTGCGGGCGATTTGAAGCGGCGGTTCGCGGGCGCTCGCCGAGGCGCGGCGCGGGGCCTACCGGCAATTGTGCGGTGCAGCGTAAACTTTGAGCAATGTTTTCTCGGTTGAGAACCAAAAATCGGCACGATTGGCCTACGCATTGGCTGCAGCGGGAACGATATTCTTTCTTTTCCCCCGATATTGCGCAAATCGCGACCTTGGCTATCTTGCCGGCAAAATCAGCGCCGTCGGCCGCGCCACGAGGCTCGGCCGCGCGGTTCGATGCGCGCGTGTCCGAAAGGGCTTGGCGCGTCATACGAACATGATAGCCGCACGACGGCTTGAGGAGACGAACACGGATGACACGCAGGAATTCGCTCGACCTCCACATCCCGACGCCGAAGGCGCGGCCGGGCGACAAGCCGGATTTTTCGGGCTGGAGTTTTCCGGAGCCGGGCGAAACGCCGAAGCCGGATGTGGATGCGCGGGCGATCGATCTGCGTGACTACGCCTACGGCCTCATCCGCGTGCTCGATGGCGATGGCAATGCGATCGGCCCGTGGGCGCCGTACATCGCGCCGGAAGATCTGCGGCGCTCGCTGAAAAGCATGCTGCTGACGCGTGCGTTCGACGACCGCATGTTCCGCGCGCAACGCCAAGGCAAGACGAGCTTCTACATGCTGAGCCTCGGCGAAGAGGCGATCTCGGCGGCGCAGACTTTGGCGCTGCGATCCGACGACATGATTTTCCCGAGCTATCGCCAGCAAGGCATGCTGATCGCGCGCGGCTATCCGATCGTCGACATGATGTGCCAAATCTACTCGAACAAGCGCGATCCGGTGAAGGGTCGGCAATTGCCGGTGATGTATTCGTCGAAGAAGGACGGCTTCTTCACGATCTCCGGCAATCTCGGCACGCAAGTGCCGCAAGCCGTGGGCTGGGCGATGGCGTCGGCCTATTCGAACGATGATCGCATCGCCACCACCTACATCGGCGACGGCTCGACCGCGGAAGGCGATTTCCACGCGGCGATGACGTTCGCGACGGTGTATCGCGCGCCGGTGATCATCAATGTCGTCAACAATCAATGGGCGATCTCGTCGTTCCAGGGCATCGCCGGCGGCGAGCAGACGACGTTCGCCGCGCGCGGCGTGGGTTATGGCATGCCGCCGTTGCGTGTTGATGGAAACGATTTCCTCGCCGTGTATGCGGTGACGCAATGGGCGGCGGAGCGCGCGCGTTCGAACCTCGGGCCGACGCTCATCGAGCATTTCACCTATCGCGCCGGCTCGCACTCGACGTCGGACGATCCTGGCCGCTATCGCCCCGCGGATGAGGCGAATGCGTGGCCGCTGGGCGATCCGGTGGAGCGCTTGAAAGATCACCTGATCCTGCTCGGCGAGTGGAGCAACGAACAGCATCGCACCGCGCAGGAAGAATGCATCGAAACCGTGCGCGCCGCGGGCCGTGAAGCGGAGAAGAGCGGCGTGCTGGGCGGCGATGATCGCGCGCCGCCGATTACGATGTTCGATGATGTTTACAAGGAAATGCCTTGGCACCTCGAGCAGCAACGCAAGGAGCTGGAGGCTTGAGCAACTCTTCCAATTCCGCGCCGTCATCCCGGAGCCGCGAAGCGGCATCCGGGACCCAGGGGATCGTAGAGCTGTGCGTTTGCCCCTGGGTCCCGGGTCTCGCTCCGCTCGCCCGGGATGACGATAGAGTTTTTGCTTTCAAGATTGAGAACGTCTGACCATGCCAAATATGACCATGATCCAGGCGCTCAATTCAGCGCTCGACGTGATGATGGACCGCGACCCGAACGTGCTCACGTTCGGCGAGGATGTCGGCTATTTCGGCGGCGTGTTCCGCGTCACCGAAGGCCTGCAGAAAAAGTACGGGCTGAAGCGCTGCTTCGATACGCCGATCAACGAGACCGGCATCGCCGGCGCGGCGATTGGCATGGCGGTGTACGGGCTTCGTCCGGTCGTCGAGATTCAGTTCGCCGACTACATGTATCCGGCCTACGACCAATTGGTCTCGGAAGCCGCGCGTATCCGCTATCGCTCCGCCAATGATTTCACCGTGCCGATGACGGTGCGTATGCCCTATGGCGGCGGCATCTTTGGCGGCCAGACGCACAGCCAATCGCCGGAAGCTTTGTTCACGCACGTTGCGGGTTTGAAGACGGTGATCCCGTCAACGCCGTACGACGCGAAGGGCCTGCTGATCAGCGCGATCGAGGATGATGATCCGGTGATCTTTCTGGAGCCCAAGCGCGTCTATAACGGCCCGTTCGACGGCCGCCGCGATCGCCCGGTGCAGCCGTGGTCGAAGCATCCGGCCAGCGAAGTGCCGGATGGCTATTACAAAGTGCCGCTCGGCAAGGCCGCGACCATCCGCGAAGGTCAAGCGATGACGATCCTGGCGTACGGCACCATGGTGCACGTGGCGCTGGCGGCGGTTGAAGATAGCGGCATCGACGCCGAAGTGCTCGATCTGCGCACGTTGCTGCCGGTCGATATCGAAGCGATCAAGGCCTCGGTGGCGAAAACTGGCCGCTGCGTGATCGTGCATGAAGCGACGCGCACGTCCGGCTACGGCGCTGAGCTTGCGGCGCTCGTGCAGGAGCACTGCTTCTATCATCTGGAAGCGCCGATCGAACGCGTGACGGGCTATGACACGCCCTATCCTCACGCGCATGAATGGGAGTATTTCCCGACACCGCAGCGCCTCATCAAGGCGATGCGCCGCGCGATGGAGGGCTAAGCCATGGGCCAATACGTCTTCAAACTGCCGGACGTGGGCGAAGGCACGGCGGAAGCCGAGATCGTCGCCTGGCACGTGCGCGTCGGCGATTTCGTGAAGGAAGATGCGCCGCTCGTCGATGTGATGACGGACAAGGCGACGGTTGAAATGACCGCGCCGGTCAGCGGCAAGATCATCTCGCTCACGGGCGAGCCGGGCGAGATGGCGCCGGTTGGTTCGGGTATCGCGGTGTTTGAGGTGGAAGGCGAGGAGAGCGCCGCTGCACCGCCAGCCGCACCGCCGCCGCCTCCGGTTTCCTCCCCCGTTAACGGGGGAGGTGGCGCGAGCGCAGCTCGCGACGGAGGGGGCGGGGGGGGCCCCCGCGCCCCCCCCCCGCCCCCCGCCCCCGCCCCACCCCACAC
>CAZZFE010000033.1:0-41639 GCA_964653495.1 uncultured Terricaulis sp.
GAAGCCGAACTCGTTGTTCGTGCCGTAGGTGACATCCGCCGCGTAAGCTTGGCGGCGCTCGTTGTCGTAGAGGCCGTGCACGATGATGCCGACCGAGAGACCGAGGAAGCGATAGATCTGGCCCATCCACTCGGCGTCGCGCTTGGCGAGGTAGTCGTTCACGGTGATGACATGGACGCCGCGGCTTTCGAGCGCGTTGAGATAGGTCGGCAGCGTGGCGACGAGCGTCTTGCCTTCGCCGGTGCGCATTTCAGCGATCTTGCCGCTGTGCAGGATCATGCCGCCCATCATCTGCACGTCGAAATGGCGCATGCCGACAGTGCGCTTGGCGGCTTCGCGGACAGTGGCGAAGGCTTCCGGCAGCACGTCGTCGATCTTGGCGCCGCGGGCCAGGCGGTGGCGGTACTCGCTGGTCTTGTTGCGGAGCGCTTCGTCGCTCAGCGCCTCGTAGTTGGGCTCCAGCGCGTTGATGCGCTGCACCGCGCCCTTCAAATGGCGCACCTTGCGCTCATTGACGGACCCGAAAATCTGCTTGGCGAGGTTCAGCATGGAGCGATCAAGACCTTGAAACGTCCTGTGAGCAAGACGTTGGATGTTTCGGCGACTGCGTTGAGTTTATTATCGTTTTTCGGCCCACCGGCGCGTGTTCGCGTGCTGAAACACTCTCGACTTGTGCGCTCGCGAGACTTAAGAGCGGGCGCCGACGGTGTCAATGCGACGGGCTTGCAGCCTGTGCCAGCAACGGCATTGTTCCAGCGCAGAAAACGAGAGCAGAACGCATGGTCCGAGCCCCCTTCCGAGCCGCCCTGATAGCGCTGGCTGTCGCCCTCGCCAGTTGCGGCCTCGGGCGAGATTCCGGAAGCGACGGCGAAGGCATTTCCGATCCGATCGTCGCCGCCACCGTGAACGGCCGGCCGATCTACACCGAGGACGTCCGCTCGCACGCCGTCGCGCTTGGGCTTTTGCAAGAAGGCCAGGACCTCGACGCCAATTCCGACGCCTTCTATTTCGCGCTCGACGAGCTGATCCAGATGCGCCTGTTCGCGATGGAAGCAGAAGCGCGCGGCTTGGACCGCGAAGCGCATGTGCGCCGCCAACTCGAGATCGCGCGCGAGCGCGTGCTTGCGGGCGCGATCTACGAAGAGCTCAACACGCGCGCCACCGACCCGGCGGCGATCGAGCGGCTTTATCGCGAGAACGCGTCGCGTCTTGGCCAAGGGCAAGAGATTCATCTGCGGCACATGCAGTTTGAGACACGTGAGGCGGCGGAAGCGGCCAAAAGAAGGCTCGACCAAGGCGAAAGGTTTGAAGCGCTCGCTTTTGAACTTTCGACCGACCGCGTGACGGCGCCGGACGGTGGAGATTTGGGCTTCCGCGCTGTGTCCGACCTCGCGCCGCCGATCCGCGAAGCCGCGGACGCCGCCAATGTCGGCGATGTGCGTGGGCCGATTGAGTACAACGGCGCGTGGCACATCGTCCGCGTCGAGGATCGTCGCGAGCGCGGCGTGCCGAGCCTGGAAACGTTGCGCCCCCGGATCATTGATTGGCTGCGCTTCCAGGAAATCAGCCAATTGCACGAGCGCCTAGCGCGCGACGCGCGCATCGAACGCCTGCGCGAGCCGGAAGTGGCGATGGAGCCAGGCGGCGAGGTTGATGCGCCAGCTGACGCAACGCCGACGCCGATCAGCCCTGAAGCGCCAACGCCAGGCCAAGAGGCGCCGCCCTTCCCGTTCCCGATGGGCCCGGGCGGCGTGTTCAACAACACGCCGCAACAGCAAGCGCCGGCCGCTCCGCCCGCGCAGGCGCCGGCGGCGAATGTCGGCGGCAACGGTCAGCAACAGCAACAACCGACGCAAGCGCCGACGCCATGAGCGACAAGATTTCGCCGCTCGCGCCGGCGGCGTTTCCAGAACTCCCCGCCATCGCTGGCCTGCAGGCGGCGATCGGGCGCGCTGGCTTCTACAAGCACGAGCGGCCTGACCTGTTCTTGGCAGTGTGCCCGCCGGGCACGAAAGCGGCCGGCGTGTTCACCACCAACGCCGTGGGCTCCGCTCCGACGGATTGGTGCAAGCAAGCGCTCGCGGCGGGCCGTGGCAATTCGCGTGGCGTGCTCGTGAATGCGGGCTGCGCGAACTCGTTCACCGGCCCGGTTGGCGATGCGGCCTGCAAGCAGGCGCTCGAGGCGGTTGGCGCGAAGCTCGGCGTTGACGCGCGCGAATTGCTGGCGGCGTCGACGGGCGTCATCGGCGTGCCGCTCGACGCGGCGAAGATCGTGGCGGCGCTGCCGTTGATGGAGCTGAAGCCGGTCGATTGGCACGAGGCGGCGAAGGCTATCGGCACCACCGACACGTTTCCAAAGGGCGCTGGCGCGACGTGCGAGATCGACGGCGTGAAGGTGTCGATCGCCGGCATCGCCAAAGGCTCCGGCATGATCGCGCCGAACATGGCGACGATGCTGGCGTTCGTGTTCACCGACGCCGCGCTCTCCGCGCCGATCCTGAAGACGCTGCTGCGGCAAGAAACCGAGATCAGCTTCAACTCGATCACCGTCGATGGCGATCGCAGCACCAATGATTGCGTGCTGCTGTTCGCAACCGGCCAGGCCAAAGTGCCGCCGATCGCCGACGCGAAGGACCCGCGTTTGGACGCTTTCCGCGCTGCTTTGCGCGAAGTGCTGGTCGACCTCGCCATCCAGATCGTCCGCGACGGCGAAGGCGCGACCAAGCTGGTGAAGGTGAATGTCAGCGGCGCGGTGAACGAAGGCTCCGCCAAGGCCATCGCGCGCACCATCTGCGAAAGCCCGCTCGTAAAAACCGCGATCGCCGGAGAGGACGCGAACTGGGGCCGCATCGTCATGGCCATCGGCCGCGCCGATCAGCCGGTGCAAAAGCACATGATCTCGGTGCGCTTCGGCGATCTCTGGGCCGCGAAAGACGGCATGGTCGCCGCCGATTACGACGAAGCCAAGATGAGCGCGTACATGAAGCGCGAGAGCTTGGAGATCAGCGTGGTTGTCGGCCCCGGCGCGGGCGTGGCGCACATGTACACGTGCGATCTCACCAAGCGCTACATCGAGATCAACGGCGATTATCGCAGCTAAGCGACGAACGGTGCGCCGTCGAGAATGCCGGTGCAGATGACATCGAGGCCATGGCTCGCGCCTGGCCGCAGGCCATCGAGTGACTTCACTGCGATGTTGAAGCGCCGCGCGCCGGACACAGGCTCTACGAAACCAAGCTCGATCATGCGCCGGAAAAAGAAATGATGCGCGTATTGAAGCGCGAGCGCCTGCTGCGCGGGATCGAGCGGCTTGCCGAACGGCAGTCGCGCGAGCTGCGCGCGATAATCATCGGGCGAGGTCGCATCGATGGTAAAGCCCTTGCCGCGCGCCCACGCTTCGCCAGCGACGATCACCGGCGTGCCGACGGCGCTTAGCTCCACACCCATTTTGGTGCCGTAGATCAAAGCTGCATCTGCGGCCTCTGCGAGCGCGTACGTTGAAAGCGCGCTTTCCGGCGGCACGATCTTCACGTTGCTCGGCAAAGTCGGGTAGCGCGACGCAATCGCGTCCATCGCCCGCTGTCGCGACGGCGGGCTGCCGGACACCTCGGCCGGATGTACGCGAATGACCAGCTGTAGATCGGGCCGCTCAGCGAAGAACGCGATCGTATCGAGCAGCCATGTGCGCTGATCCGCAAACGCATTCGCCGGATAGTGCAATTGCGCATCCCAGAATACGTTGGTGAGCGCGACGATGAGCGGCTTCGCCGGATCGAGCCCGAGCGCGGCGACGTTCGCGTCCGGGTCCTGATGAAACCTGATCCAATCCGCGTCGCCGCGACGGCGGCTTTCGAGATAGGACATAACGCGCTGCGCCTGCTCCGCTGAAAGCGGGCGATCGCGCCAAACCTCCACCGGCTCATTCATCAAAGTGTGATGGTAGGTGTCGTCGTGGCTGAAGATGAAGCAATGCCGGCGATAGGCCGGATTCCACGTCACCACGCGAACACCTGCGGCGCGCGCAGCGGCGGCGGCAAGCCCCTGCGGCGTGTAGATGCCGTGATGCGCGACGAGCACGTCGGGCTTCGTCGCTTCAATCAAGCGCGCATAGGCGGCTGCCGTGAGCGCGGCGGATTCGACGTAGCGCTTGAGAATCGCCGCGCCATCCGGCTCGTTCTGCAGATCGCCGCACGCAAAGAAGCGCAGCGCGCCGGCGAGCGCGTGCTCGCCGATCGGCATGCCGCGCCACACAAGCGTGGCCGCGTTTTCCGGCGTTGCTGACGCCGCGAGCGCCTTCGCCTCAGCGCGATCCGCGTCGGTGAGATGCGCGCCGAGCTTCGCCAGCGGCAGACCAAGAGCGTTCAGCCGCTGCGCCGCAGGCTCGTGACAATAGCCGCAGAGCAACGGATCAGGGCGCTTCGTCGCGAGATCGCGCATGCTCAGCGTCAGCGTGAACTCGCACATCTGACACGCAGGCAGCGCCGCGTCGCACAGCACGCTCGTCACCGCCGCACCACGCAACGTGAGAGCTACCGCGAGCATGCGATCGATGGCGGCGAGCGCGAAATGACCGCCTGTGTTGGTGGCGATCAGCACGCGCTTGCCGTCGGCGGCGCTCAGCGCGGCGCGCCATTCGGCTTGATCAATGAACTCAGCGAAATCCTGATGCGCGCCGGTGCGCGAGATCAAATTGAGCCGCAACAGGCGTGCGCGCGAAGCCAGCGGCCAGCGCCGCAACGCCGCGCGCAAGCCCTCGCTCATCGCGCTGACAATGCCTCGATGCGCTTGGCGATGCTTTCGCCATCGAGGCCAACCGCCGCCAGCACTTCGTCATTGCGGCCCGAAGGCGGCACGCCGTCGAGGCCGATCGAAACGCAACGCGGCAGCTTCGCCGCGTGCTCAGCGATCGCCGCCAGCACCATGCGCCCCTGCCCGCCGGAGACGTAATGATTGTCGATCGTCGCGACCACCGGATAGCGCGCTGCGATCTCGGCGATCCATTTGGCGTCAACAACGTTGAGCCACGGCAGCGAGATCACCGCGAAATTCTTGCCCTTCGCCGCGAGCACTTCCGCCGCAACGAGCGCTTCCGACACCGCGAGCAAACCAGCTGCGATGATTGCGCCGTCCTTGCCCGCGCGCAGTTCGCGTCCGACACCTTTTTGCGGCTTCCAGCCTTCGCAAGTCGCGTCGGTTGCGTACGGCATCGACGCAAGGCGCAAGAAGCTCGGCCCGTCATGCGTGTCGATACACCAATCGAGCAACGGACCAACCTCATCGGGGCAGCACGGCTCGGCCATCACGAAATTCGGAATGCCGCCCAACGCGGAAATCTCGCGCACGCTCTGGTGCGAATGCCCCGGCCCCGCCGGGATCACGCCGGACAAACCGCCGACATAGACGATCTTCGTGTCTTCGGTGGCGTTGTTGTAAATCTGCTCGTTCGGGCGCGTGGAGAGAAAGCACGAGAACGAGTGCACGATCGGCAGCAGCCCTTTGAGCGCCATGCCGCCAGCTTGGCTCACCATGTCCTGCTCAGCGATGCCGCATTCGATGAAACGATCAGGATAGGTGTCGCGAAACTCGATGAGCCCCATGTCGAGGATGAGATCCGCATCGAGCGCGATGAGATTCTTGCGCTTCGCCGCCTGCGTCATCAGCGCTTTGGTGTAGGCGGGAAACAGACGCTGCTGCGCCTTCGCTGGCGGCGTAATCTTCGGGCGGTCTTCGACGTCGATCTTGATCGGCTCCGCGCCGAGCGCCGCGAGTTTCTTGGCGATGCCGGCTTCAAGCTCTTCCACGGCTTGCTGATACTGATCCGCGGACGGCGCGCCGGAGTGAAACTTGAACATGTCGACGTCGGAATCGATCGACGTGCCTTCCATGAACGACACGCCCTTCCCCTTGACGGTGTCGGCGATGATCACCTTTGGCGTCTTCGTATCGTTGCGCATGCCATCGAGGCACGCGGCGAGCGCATTGTGGTCGTTGCCGTCGATCCGCGCGACGCGCCAGCCAAAGGCGGCGAACTTGGCTTCGAGATCGCCGAGGTCAGACGTACGCGTGACGGAATAATCTGACTGGAATTTGTTGTGATCAACGATGGCGACGATCTCGCCCATCTCGCGGTTGGCGGCGGAGACCAGCGATTCCCAGATCTGCCCTTCCTGCAACTCGCCATCGCCCGTCATCACGAAGATGCGCGCCGGCTTGCCTTGCGCGCGCGCCGCTTCGACCATGCCCTTGGCTTTGGAGATGCCCATGCCGAGCGAGCCTGTGTTGGTGACAAGGCCCGGCGTGTGAATGTCCGGGTGGCCCGGCAGGCCATGCAGACGGCGGAGCGCGTGCAGCTTTTCTTCCGGCAACACGCCCTGCGCGATCAGCACAGCGTAGAGCCCCGGCGCGTCGTGGCCCTTCGACGAGAAGAACAGATCGCCGTTCTCGAGCTTCATCTCGTGCAGATAGAGATACGTGACGATGTCCATCGCCGAGAACGACGAACCAATATGGCCCGAGCCGGCCTTGGCGATCATGTAGAGCGCGTTGAGGCGCGCCATGTCGGCATAGAGTGCGGAGATCGCCGTCGGCTGTGCGTTGAGACGGCGCACGCGATCGAATTCGGCGCGGCGAATGTAATACAGCTCGGATTCTACGACATTGCCGATAAGGTCGCCCAAAGTCCCACTCCGTTGCCGGCGCCACTTCTGGCGCGGGCGCATCTACCGCCAAGCTCCGAACCGGCGCAAGCGCCCGGCTGAGCACGTTCCCGTTTAATCCCGAAGCCAATCCCAATCGTCGGCGTTCCATGCAGCGCGCGCGAGATCGAGCGCGGCGGTCGCCTTCGCCGCGCGCTCTTCGGGATGATCCAGCATGTGTGTGAGCGCCGCGGCGAATGATGCGCCGGACGCTTCATCCGCGATCCAACCGGCCGCGCCCTCGCCGATCTGCTCTGTCAGCGCGCCCACGCGGGTGACGACGCACGGCTTGCCATACACCAAGGCTTGCGCGATCGGCCCAGATTGCGTGGCGGAGAGGTATGGCGCGAGCAACACGTCGCAGCTGGCGATGTGTTGCTCAAGCTCCGTGTCACTCAGCCATGCCCGGCGTGCGAGCGTGACTTGCGGCATGCGGAACCGTGTCAGCATCGCTTCGTCCAACGCCGGCCCATCGCCAACCAGCGTCAAACACCAATCATCACGATCGGCGATGCGTGCGAGTGCATCCGCCAGAATGCCGAGGCCTTTGTAAGCAATCATGCGGCCCGCAAACAGCAAACGCACCGGCCCGCCGGCGGGCGGCGTCTGCGGCTTTGTTTCGAATACTGAACTCAGCTGCGCGACGCGTACGCGACCGCGAAGCTTCGGCAGATGCGCGGCGCTCGCGTGCGAAAGCGCGACGACATCGGCGGCGCGCGCGAACAGCACACTTTGCGTGAGGCGCTGCGCGCGTTGGGCGTAGTCACCCGGATGCGGTTCCGGGTCGTGCGCGCAATAGACGAGCTTCGCCGGGTCGAGTTGCAGCGACAACGGCGCCGCGAGCGCGAAATTCATAGGCACGACGATCTTGCGGGCGTCGCGCGCATGCTCACGCAGGATGCGAGAGCCGGAGAAGAGCTGCGCCGCCGTCATCAACGGCTTGCGGCGATCGGAGCGGATATCCGCAAGCATCACGGGCAAGCCAAGGCGCCCTGCCTCCTCGCGCGTTGGGTCGTCGGCGCGTAGCGACAGCGCAACCGCATCGGCGCCGAAGCGCGTTGTGAGCTTGTGCGCCAAGCGGACGGCGAACTGGCTGCCGCCGCCACCGCCGGACCAATACCAAATGAGGATGCGCCCGCTCATCGCACGCGCACCCAGGCTTGCGCGGCCACATCGGCGGCGTGCGCGATCGTGTAGGCCGCCTCGACGCGCGCGCGTCCCGCTGCGCCGAATTTGCGACGCAGCTCCGCGTCGCCAGCGAGTTGTGCGAGCGCTGCCGCGACCGCCGCTGGATCATCGACCGGTACAGCCATCCCACATTGCGCATCGCGCACGAAATCCTCGCAACCCGGCGTTTGCGTCGTCACCACCGGCCGGCCACACGCGGCGGCTTCAATGATACTACGTGGCAGCCCCTCGCCGCCGCGCGAAGCGAGGCAGGCGATGTGCGTGGACGCCCAAAAGGCGTTGATGTCGTGAACGCGGCCAAGCAGCTCGACGCCCGGCGTCGCGCGCCAGCGGACAATTTCCGCGTCGCTGACGTGTTCGGGATTGTCGTGGTCCTGCTCGCCGGCGATGCGCAGTGAAATGTCGAGCCCCTCCACACGCAGCCGCGCGATCGCATCGACGACAACGTCAACGCCCTTGGTTTGAATCAAACGCGCGGCGACACCGACAATGATCGGCGCGGGCGGCTCCGGCGCAACGTTGAACGCGCTCGCGTCAACGCCGGCGCCTGGCAATTGCACCACGCGCGCATCATCCAATGCGCGCGCACCTTCGACCCAAGCGCGGTCCGCCGCGTTTTCAACGGCGAGCACCGTGCGCGGTGCATCAAGTGCGCCACGCAGCAAGGACCGCAAAGCGCCGGCGACGAACCGCCGCCGCAGCGAAGCGGACATGCTCAGATAGCCACGGCCCGTGAGCGCCAGGACGCGGCCTACATTGCGCGCGCCGCTTAACAGCAGCAGCACGATCGGCTTTAACGCGATGGCGTGGACAACATCAGGGCGTTCGCGCTCGATCAAAGCGCACGTGCGGGTGATTTCGCTGGCCAGCGCGAACGGCCCCATGGCGCGGCGTTCGGCGCGTGTATCGATGCAACGTATGCCAGCCTCGGAATCGAGCGCACCGGACATGCGCGCGGCGACGATCACCTCATGTCCGTCGGCGACGGCGCGATGGGCGAAGGCCAGAAAGTGCGAGCGGAAGAACCAATCTTCCGTGACGAGGAACAATATCTTCATCGCCGCGCCCAAGCAGCGCCGCAACGCCGCAGCGCTTCGTGGACATCGTGTTGCGGCTCGAACGCGAACGCGGCGCGGAACGCTGACGGATCGATCTCAAGGCTGTCCGTCAGCGCGCGCGGCAGCAGCGGCGTTGGCGCTGGGAAAAAGTTTGTCCGCTTACCCATTCCGGCGCGCAATTCGGTGACCAGAGCGGGCGTTGAGATGGCGGGCGTGTCGGCGACGAAATACGCGCCCGCTCCCTCCTCCGCGCGCAGGACGGCGCGGATCGCGTCGATCAGGCTCGTGAGCGAAATGAGGCTGCGGCGATTGTCGATACCGCCGAGCGGCAGTGGCAACGGGCTCGCGGCGAGGCGCAGCAGGCGCGCAAAGTTCGCCTTGGCGTTCGGCGCGAACACCAAGGGTGGGCGCAGCGAAACAGGCGCAAGCTTCGCGCGCGCGGCCAGGCGGCGCTCCGCTTCGAGCTTGGCGCGGCCGTAATCGGTCTCCGGCTGCGGCGCGTCCGTCTCACGAAATGGCCCACCGCGATCAGCTGCGGCTTTCACGGAGCTCAGAAATACAAAACGCCTCACACCCGCTGCTTCCGCCTGCTTCGCGAGCGCCTCTGTCGCTTCGACGATCTCACGGCGGCAGGTCTCTTCGTTAGTGCGCCAATGCGCGGGCCCGGCGCAGTGGACGACGTGGGTGACGCTATCGAGCGCACGGCCCCAATCCGTCGCGCCACTGAGCGCGCCGACGGCGATGCTGTCATCCGCGCGCGACTGCGGCAGCACCCGGTACGCGCCGCGCACGGCGACGCCCTCCGCCGCCAAGGCGGACACGAGGGCCGAGCCGATGAAGCCCGAAGCGCCGGTGACCAGAACACGCATCAGGCGCGGCTTCTACGCGATCAATCGAGACTTTCGTAGCCACGCAGATCGAGTTGCGCGTCGCCCAAGGGCGTCGGCACGATCAGCCGCACCAGCGGCGCGAAGCCGCCTTGCACCGGAAGCGCGAACCAGGCCTCAGCCAGAGGTATGCGCGCGCGGTCGGCCTCGGTGAAATCGAAGCCGGCCAGCGGCTCGTAGCGGAACACGCATTGGACAATCGGCCCGGAATAGCCGCCGCCGTTGAACTCACCCGTACCAAGGGGCGAAACCGCGAGCCGGTAGTGGCCGCGCCCATCGAACACCAGCACCGAGCCAGTGCAGCCCCGCGCCGCGCCGATCTGGCGGCCGAGCGCGAATACGCCGGTCAGCGGGTCGTAGGAGCCGTATTGCTGGGCCTCGGTCGCGGCGGGCGTTCCGAGATCGCCGAAGCGCGGCGTGACTTGAGATGAGACGCTGGCGCCGGTGCGCGTCAGCAGAACGCGGCGCGATTTGTCGGCGTAGGCATGGGTCAGATCGTAGCGCGTCCAGGCGAGCGCGACGCCGCTGACGACGCCGGTCGAGGTGGCGGTGATCTCGGTCTGATCGAACAGCCGCGCGAGGCCAGAGGTGCGCAAGTTAGCGCGCAGCGAGAACCGCGTGGGCGTCGCGGCGACCTCGTAGCGCGCCTCACCCAATACGACGACGCCAAGCACCGCCGCTTCATAGCGCAGCCGATAAGTCTCGGCCTGCGCGTTGGCTGCGCACAGCACAAACGCCAAAGCAAAAACGGAAAAGATGCGCCGCACGCACAGACCCCCGCTTAGCCGCCCCGCTCGCAGCATTAGCGGAACGCAATCGGAGTGTCACGGCGCGCGCAAGCGCGCACGCGAATGCATGCGGTGCTTTTCACAAGTGTTTGTAGCGAAGCTTAAATGTTCTCGTGCGCGAGCAGGAGCGCGGCGAGTTCCATGTTCACGTCACGGCCTTCCGGCTGCAGCACAGCGGAGGACGGCGTGGCGACAACCGGCGAAAGCTCAGCGGCCATCGGCGACTGAACGCTGAGGCCGCCGCCAACGCGCGATGCTTCACGAACCGGCGCGAACGTGGTGACGCCTTCCGACATCGCGATCGAACGGATGCGCTCGATGCGCTCGTCCGTGGCGGCGCGGGTGATCTCCAGCGACGCGGTGGTGCGGGCGAGTTGGCCGCGGATGTCGCTCAGTTCGGTTTGCGTCAGCGGCGCCGGGAAGGCCGGCAGCGACGCGTACACATCATCGGTAGAGGCGTTGGCGTTGTCGGCGCCGAACGTCGAGGCGATCGAGGTCCCGATGACGCCGCCGAAGCCGGCAGGCGAAGCCAAAGTCACGGCGACGATGGAAGCGGCGACGCCCGTGAGGCTCGATTTCACGACCGTGTCGCGAATCTCCGCGCCGGCATCGGCATGCTTCTTTGCCATAGTCCGCTCCCGCCGGCGCCTCCAGGCGCGCGATTTCAAGCCGTGAGGCTAGCTCCAGTGGGGTAACAAACCCTAAATGATGATCACCGACAAGCGCATAACGCTGAAATTTGAGTGACGAATGCGTCAGACGGGCGAACCCCAGCGAGGCGATTGCCGCGCTTAAGCGGCTGTGACACGAGGGCGGCATGCGATTGGAGCCCGCCCCGCCAGAACCTGCCCTGCTGGAGCGGATCACCAACACCTTCCGTGCTGGATTCCTTGCGCTTTTGCCCGGCGCTGCGGTGGCGGGCGGCTTGGCAGTCGCGCCATTGATGGGGCTGGCGGGCCTGGCTTCGGCGAGACCGCGCACAATCCTCTCCGTGCGCCACGCGCCGGCGGGGACGCTTCTCCTTCTCAGCTTCTTTCTGTGGGCAGCCCTGAGCACGCTTTGGGCGCCAAATCCGGAAGAAGGCCAGGCGTGGCGGCTGGCGCTCGTGTTTTTGCCCGGCCTGCTCCTGGTGGGCGGCGCGGGCAGCCGGCCCGTGACCGAGGCGGCGGGGGCTGCGGCAGCGATCGTCATCATCGTCATGCTGGCGATCGAGGCGCTCTTGGGAATGCCCTTCAACCGCGCCTTCAACCCAGACGAAATCGACTGGGTGCTGGCCCGCAACCCCGGGCGCGGGGTCACGGTGCTGGTGATCGTCGTCTGGGCGGTGCTGGGCGCGCTGCTGGCGCGGCGAAAGGCGGTCCACGCGCTGCTGTTCGTGTTGATCAGCGCCGGCGCCGGCTGGCTCTCGGCCCAGTTCGGCATGGACGCCAATCTGCTCGCCTTCGGCGCGGCGACCTTCGCCTTCTGGCTCGGCTTCGCGCTGCCGCGTTTCGCGATCATTAGCGTCAGCACGGTGCTGGCGGGCTGGCTGCTCGCGGCGCCCTTTGTGACGCCGCTGATCTTCGCCAGCCCAAGCTTCGTCGAGAGCCTGCCGAAGAGCTGGGCCATCCGCAGCGAGATCTGGCGCTTCGCCTGCGAGCGGATTGCCGAGCAGCCCTGGATCGGCCGCGGCATCGACGCGGCGCGCACGTTTAGCGAGCAGATCAATGTGCGTGGCGAAACCATGCGGGCGCTGCCGCTACATCCTCACAGCGCCAGCTTGCAGGTTTGGCTGGAGACCGGCGCTGTCGGCGCGATCCTCGCGGCGCTGGCCCTGGTGGTCGGCGGCTGGGGCTTGGCGCGCAAGTTCCGCTACGATCGCAACGCCGCAGCCGCGACCACGGCGACGATGGCGGCCATGGGGCTGTTCGCGAACGTGAGCTATGGCGCGTGGCAGGAATGGCTGTGGGCGGTGGCGCTAACGGCGGCGTGCCTGATCAGCGCGATCCCGGCTACATCCGCCAGAGCGTGATCCCGTCCGGCTTCGCGCCGCGATCGAGGAAGCCGCGCACGTCCATCACCACGCCGTCCGGCTTCACCAATTTGCGCACCAGATCCCATCCGGATTCGCGGAATTGTTGGTGCGCGACGGCGATAATGAGCCCATCCGCCTGGCCCAGGCCATCGAGCGGCGTGAGCGCGGCGCCATGCTCTTCGGAAACGCGCGCATCGGCGAAGGGATCGTGGACGACGACCTCGAAGCCAAACGAGCGCACCTCGTCGATCACGTCGAACACTTTGGAGTTGCGCACGTCGGGCACGTCTTCCTTAAAGGTGACGCCGAGCACGATGACGCGCGGCTTGGCGCGCCCGAGGCGCGTCAGCAGGCGCACACACTCGCGGCCGATGTGACGGCCCATGCCGTCATTCACGCGGCGGCCAGCGAGCACGACTTGCGGGTGGTACCCGATCTGCTGCGCCTTGTGCGTGAGGTAATACGGGTCAACGCCGATGCAGTGGCCGCCGACCAAGCCCGGCGTGAAGCCGAGGAAATTCCACTTGGTGCGCGCGGCGGTGAGCACGTCGCCGGTATCGAGGCCGAGGCGGTTGTTGATGAGCGAGAGCTCATTCATCAAAGCGATGTTGAGATCGCGCTGCGTGTTCTCAATCACCTTGGCGGCTTCAGCCACCTTGATTGACGGCGCGCGATGGACGCCGGCATCCACGACCGCACCATAAGTATCGGCGACGATGTCGAGCGTCTTGGCGTCAGAGCCCGAAACCACCTTCACGATCGTCTCGAAGCGGTGCGCGGTGTCGCCTGGGTTGATCCGTTCCGGTGAGAAGCCGAGCGTGAAATCGACGCCAGCCTTGAGGCCTGACACCTGCTCCAGCAGCGGCCCGCACTCTTCCTCGGTGCAGCCGGGATAGACGGTCGATTCATAGACGACGATGTCGCCCTTCTTCAGCGCCGAGCCGACGGTTCGCGTGGCGGCGAACACGGCGCCGAGATCAGGCACGAGCGCATCATCGATCGGCGTCGGCACGGTGATGATGAAGAAATCCGCCGGCTTCAGATCGGCCGCGGCGGTGGTGATCTCGAGGCCCTTCAGCCCCTCCGCATCCACCTCGCGCGTGCGGTCATGGCCGCGCTTCAACTCGTCGACGCGGCTCTGGTCGATCTCGAAGCCGATGACGGAAAACCCCTTGCGCGCGAAAGCGACCGCGACCGGCAGGCCGACATAACCCAAACCAATGACGGCGATGCGGCGACGACTCATGCGTTCAGTTCGGCCATGTGCTGGAAAATGGAGGCTGTTCCTTAGCGAACCGGGCCCGCTTCCACAATGCGGGGCGCCCGTCGGATGAAGGTTGCCAGACGCCCTCGCGCGCCATATCGACGGGCGCAAGAGTATCCGTGATGACCCCAATCCTCGTCACCGGCGTCGCCGGCTTCATCGGCTTTCACCTGGCGCAGCGCCTGCTGTCGCAAGGCCGGCCGGTGCTCGGCATCGACAACATGTCGGACTATTACAGCGTCGAGCTGAAAGAGGCCCGGCTGGCGGAGCTGCGCAAGCATCCGGGCTTCGCGTTCGAGCAGATGGACCTCGCTGACGACGCGGCGATCGCGGCTTTGTTCGCGAAGAACAAGTTCGAACTGGTGTTCAATCTCGCGGCGCAAGCGGGCGTGCGCTATTCGCTGGTGAACCCGCAGGCGTATGTGAGCGCGAACCTCAAGGGCTTCGTGAACGTCCTCGAAGGCTGCCGCCACAACAAGGTGGGCCACCTCGTCTATGCGTCGTCGTCATCCGTGTATGGCGCGGTGACGAAGATGCCGTTCTCGGTGCACCAGAACGTCGATCATCCGGTGAGCGTCTATGCGGCCTCCAAGAAGGCCAACGAACTGCTCGCGCATTCGTACAGCCATCTCTATCGCCTGCCGACGACCGGCATGCGCTTCTTCACTGTCTACGGCCCCTGGGGCCGGCCGGACATGGCGATGTTCCTGTTCGCCAAGGCGATCCTCGCCGGCGAGCCGATCGACGTGTTCAATCACGGCCAAATGCAGCGCGATTTCACCTACGTCGACGACATCGTCGAGGCGCTTGTGCGCGTGGGAGACAATGTCGCGACCGTGAATGAGAATTGGAATGGCATGGCGCCGGATCCCGCGACCTCGAACGCCCCCTACCGCCTCTACAACATCGGCAACAATTCGCCGGTGAAGCTGATGTACGTCATCGAGGTGATCGAAAAGGCGCTGGGCAAAACTGCGGTCAAAAACATGCTGCCGATGCAACCCGGCGACGTGCCGGCCACCTACGCGGACGTGGACGATCTGGTGCGCGATGTCGGCTTTGGGCCGAAGACGCCGATCGAAGTCGGCGTCCAGCGCTTCATCGACTGGTACCGCGCCTATTACGGCGGTTGATACCGTATTTTATCCCGCGGGCGACTTGTATAGGCCGGCTCTATAGTTCGACCTCGTAGAACCGATTGGGCGAGTTCCTTTCCAAGGTCTATCGATCCAGGCGCAGGAGGACCTCCCCATGGCAGCAGACGGAAATGACTCAAAATGCCCGGTCGCGCACACGCGCGCCCGCACCAACCGCGATTGGTGGCCTAACCAAGTCAATGTGGGCGTGCTTCACCAGAACACGCCCGAGTCCAATCCGATGGGAGCGGACTTTGATTATGCAAAGGAATTCGAAAGCCTCGACCTCGACGCGGTGATCAAGGATCTGCGCGCGCTGATGACGGACAGCCAGGATTGGTGGCCGGCGGACTATGGCCATTACGGCCCGTTCTTCATCCGCATGACGTGGCACGCCGCCGGCACCTATCGCGTGGGCGATGGACGCGGCGGCGGCGGGCGTGGTCAGCAGCGTTTCGCGCCGCTGAATTCGTGGCCGGACAACGGCAACCTCGATAAGGCGCGCCGCCTTCTGTGGCCTATCAAGCAAAAGTACGGCGCGAAGCTTTCTTGGGCTGACCTGCTCATCCTCACCGGCAACGTCGCCATCGAGTCGATGGGCGGCCCAGTGTTCGGCTTCGGTGGCGGCCGCGCCGACGTTTGGGAGCCGGAGAACCATGTGAACTGGGGCGCTGAAGAAGCCTGGCTCGCCGACAGCAAAGCGCCCGGCACGCGCTATTCCGGCGAACGCGAACTCGCCGGCAATCTCGGCGCCGTGCAGATGGGCCTGATCTACGTGAACCCGCAGGGCCCAGACGCGAACCCTGATCCCGTAGCGTCAGCCAAGGACATCCGTGAGACGTTCGCGCGCATGGCCATGAACGACGAAGAAACCGTCGCCCTCGTCGCGGGCGGCCACACCTTCGGCAAGGCCCACGGCGCTGGCCCCGACAGCCACGTTGGCCGCGAACCGGAAGGCGCCGACATTTGCGAGCAAGGCCTCGGCTGGACCTCGACCTTTGAAAGCGGCATGGCCGGCCACACGATCACCTCCGGCATCGAAGGCGCGTGGAAGCCAAACCCGACCAAGTGGGACATGGGTTATCTCGACACGCTGTTCGGCTTCGAGTGGGAGCTGACCAAGTCTCCCGCCGGCGCGCACCAGTGGAAGCCGAAAGGCGATGCGGGGCGCAACGTCGAAGACGCATTCGACAAGTCGAAGAAGCACCAGCCGATGATGACGACGGCGGACTTGGCGCTGCGTTTCGATCCTGAGTACGAAAAGATCGCCCGCCGCTTCCACAAGAACCCGGCCGAGTTCGCTGACGCGTTCGCGCGTGCATGGTTCAAGCTCACGCACCGCGATATGGGCCCGAAGCAGCTCTACAAAGGCAAGCTCGTCCCGAAGGAGACGCTGATCTGGCAGGACCCGATCTCGGGCGCGCCCAGCACGATCAGCGCCGGCGACATCGATACGCTGAAGGCGAAGATCCTCGCTTCTGGCCTGACGACGCGTGAGCTGATCGAAACGGCGTGGGCCTCGGCTTCGTCGTATCGCGGTTCGGACCGTCGTGGCGGCGCCAACGGCGCGCGCATTCGCTTGGCGCCGATGAAGGATTGGGAGGTCAACAAGCCGGCCCAGCTTTCGAAGGTGATCGGCAAGCTGGAAGCGATCCAGAAGGAGTTCGGCGCGAGCAAAGTCTCGATGGCGGACCTCATCGTTCTCGGCGGCGCCGCGGCGATCGAGAAAGCCGCGAAGATTGGCGGCTTCGACGTCAAAGTGCCCTTCACGCCGGGCCGCGCCGACGCGACGCAGGAAGAGACCGAGGTTCACTCGTTCGAGTACCTGAACCCGAAGGCTGACGGCTTCCGCAATTACGTGCGCAAGCCGATCATGCCGATCGAGGACCATCTGGTTGATCGCGCGCAATTGCTCGAACTCTCAGCGCCGGAAATGACGGTGCTGATCGGTGGCCTGCGCGTGCTGCAGGTCGGCGACGACAAGCTCGGCGTGCTCACGTCGCGCCCGGGCGTGCTGTCGAACGACTTCTTCGTCAACTTGCTCGACATGGGCGTGAAGTGGAGCGGCGCGAACGGCTCGCAGGACATTTTCGAAGGCAAGGACCGAAAGTCCGGCCAAGCGAAGTGGACCGGCACGCGCGCCGATCTGATCTTCGGCTCGCACTCGCAATTGCGGGCGCTGGCTGAGGTCTATGGCGCCGCTGACGCGAAGGAGAAGTTCGTGAAGGACTTCGTCGCCGCGTGGGCGAAGGTCATGGAGCTTGACCGCTTCGACCTGAAGACGCCGCGCCCGGCCGGCGCGCAATAAGTCGAAAGACAATTGGATTGGGGCGGCGCAGCGATGCGCTGCCCTTTTTCATGCGCGCGCGGTGACGATCCAGCACGCCGACGGCATCGGCAGGCGGCCATTTGCGTAGAGCGGCCGCAGCCGCTCGGTCAGACGCTGGCGCGCCTCCTCCGCGTCGAGATCCTGATCGGCGATCGCCCGCGCGCACGGGCCGATCTTCATCACGAAGCTGGCGATCTCTTCGAGCGATCCGTCGCCGCCGATCGGAATATCGCCATCCCAGCGCGCCAGGCTGACATCGCGCCAACCCGCTTCGCCGAGAATGCGCTCGATCTTGGCGCCGTCCGCGAACGCGTAAGGCCCTGGCGCATCGGGATCAGGACGCGGCAGCGGCGCTTTGAGCATTGGCTCGATCGCGGCGATCGGAATACTCGCCCACGGATTCTCGGACATGGATCGCCAGCAGGTGAAGGCGAGCCGCCCGTCCGGACGCAACGCACGCCGGATGTGCGCGAACGCCTGCGCCGGTTGTTCGAAGAACATTACGCCGAAGCGCGAGAACGCCCTGTCGAACGGCGCGCCAAAATCGTGCGCGCCTGCGTCGGCTTCCAAGAACTGCACCTGCACGTCCGCACCTTGCGCGCGCTTGCGGGCGACAGCGAGCATTTGCGGTGAGATGTCCGCGCCGACCACCGACCCGCCCGCGCGTCGCGCGATCTCCAGCGTCGTCGCGCCTGAACCGCAGCCGATATCGAGCACACGTTGGCCTGCCCGGAGATCAAGCGCTTGCAACGTCGCCTGCGTGACCGGCGCGAGCATGATGTCGATCGGGTCAGAGTGCGCGGCCCATTCGTGGCCGACTTTGCCACCCCAATATTCGCGCTGTGTGGGCTTATCCGGCACGCGAGGCTCTCCCTGGATTTTCACCGAGCCTAGAACCGACGCGCCGATCCAGCCAGGGCCAACTCACGCCGCCTGCAGAAGCCCAAGTTCACGGAACTTGGCGCGGGCGCGGCGGTCGTAATCGTCGGCCAGATCCATCAGAGCGCGGGACACATCGCCGGTGAAGCTTGGCCCGTGCATCAGCGCCAAGGTGCGCGGCTTGAGTTCGGCAAGCTTTCGCAACATCGCGCCCATCGCCGGATTGAGCGCGGAATAACTGGCGATGTCCTCGCTGGCGATCGCCGCGCCGACGATATCGCTCTCGGTCAAAGCATCGCATTCGCCGTATTGCGTGAAGAGATCGCCGCAGAGCAGCGTGCCGGTGGTTTCCTCATACATCAGCCCCGCTTCCCAGCCATGCGGCACGTGCGGCGTATCGAGATAACGCGCGCGCTTGCCGCCGAGATCAATCACCTCGCCATGCGTCAGCATACGCGGCGCGCGATCGGCCATGTCGTTGAGCGACACGCCACAGGCCGTCATGCCGTGTGCGACCTGCGCTTGCGGCGCGACGGCGAGCCATTCGTTCATCGAGCCGCACTCGTCCGCCTCGTAATGGCCGAACGAAATCCAGCGCAGCTTTTCCGGCGGCGTCAGCTTCGACACGGCGTCGCGCACCAGCGGAAACAAGCCGCGCATGCCAGTGTGAAACAGCAGCGGCTCGTCGCCGAGGATCAGGAATTGATTGAAGGCGAGCCCCGTGGGCGGCACCTGCGGAATGAAGGTGGAGAGCCGATAAACGCCGCTGGCGATCTCATTGATCTTTGTTTCCACGGCATTTTCCCCTGTTTCTCTAGTCGCGGTATTTGACAATACATCATTGTGTATCCAAATTAGACGGGCGAGTCAATATGGATGCACGACTGCGTGCAATGAAATTCGATGGCGCGAAATTATACGCTGAAGCGCAGGGCTGAGAGCCAAGCCGAAACAAGGCAACGCATCGTCGATGCGGCGATTGAGCTGCACAGCACGCTTGGACCCGCGCACACGACGATCTCCATGATCGCCGAACGAGCCGGCGTGCAGCGGCACACGCTCTATGCGCATTTCCCGGACGAGCGGGCGATGCTGATGGCGTGCTCAGCGCATTCGCTTGAGCTTGACCCGATGCCGGACGCCGCATCCTGGCGCGGCATCGCTGATCGCGAGGAGCGTCTGCGCACGGGGTTGCGCGCGATCTATGATTGGTACGGGCGCAATGCGAGCCTCGTCGCCTGCGTGCTGCGCGACGGCGAGCATCATGCGCTGGTGCAAGAGATCATCGCTCTGCGCTACGGCCCCGGCATCGCCAGCTGGCGCGAAACGCTTGGCGCGAAGCTCAACACCAAGCAGCGTGCGCTGCTGGCGCTGGCGCTGAGCTTCCACACGTGGCGCACGCTCACCGCTGAAGCCGGCCAGAAACAGGCCGACGCCGTTACGACGATGGTGAACGCGATCGCGCCTTAGGCGGCGGCGATCGCGGCGCGCGTTTCGGAGATGATGCGGTCGAGCGCGTTGGCTTCGAGATACGGGTGCATCGGCAGGCTGAACACTTCGTGCGCGATGGCGTCCGACACCGGCAGGCCGTTCCCGGACGTCGGGAAATGCTTGTACGCCGTCTGTTGGTGCAGCGGCTTCGGGTAATACACCGCCGTCGGCACGCCCTTCTCGCGCAAGGCCGCCGTAATGGCGTCGCGCTTGCCGGCCTTCACACGCAACGTGTATTGCGCCCATGTCGAGGTGCAGCCATCGAGCACGCGCGGCACGATCGCAACATCGCCGAGCCCATCATTGTAGGCCTTCGCGACGGCGTTCCGCTTGACGATCTCTTCGTCGAAAATCTTGAGCTTCTCGATCAGCACCGCGGCCTGGATGGTATCGAGGCGGCCGTTGATGCCGATGCGGACGTTGTCGTACTTGTCCGCGCCTTGGCCGTGGATGCGCAGCGAGCGGATCACGTTGGCGAGTTCAGCATCGTCCGTGAAAATCGCACCGCCATCGCCGTAGCAGCCGAGCGGCTTTGCCGGGAAGAACGACGTCGCCGTCGCGAAACCGATCGTGCCGACCTTGCGACCCTTGTAGGTCGCGCCGAACGATTGCGCGGCGTCGGAGAGTAGCCAGATGCCCAGCTCTTTGCAGAGCGGCTCAAGCGCATCGTAGTCCGCCGGCTGACCGAACAGATCGACACTGATGAAGCCGACCGGGCGCAGGTTCAGCGCCTTCGCCTTGTCCATCGCCGCGCGCAAGCTGTTCGCATCGACGTTGAACGTGTCGGCATGCACATCGACGAAAATCGGCGTCGCGCCCAGCCAGGCGACAACTTCAGCCGTCGCGGCGAACGTAAAGCTCGGGCAGAACACGGCGTCGCCCGGGCCGACATCCTTCGCCATCAGGATCAAACCGAGCGCATCGGTGCCGTTGGCGCAGGAGAGCGATTCACGCGCGCCGCAGAACGCGCTCAAATCTTTCTCAAGCTGGCCAACCTCCGGCCCCATGATGAACATGCAATGCTCAAGCACGCGGTTGACCGCAGTGTCGATGCGCGCGCCGAGATAGCGGCGTTGCGCTCCGATATCGATGAAATTGATTTGCGACATGGCCGCGACCTCGTTGGATTTGGCGCGCGTTTTTCACGCGTGCTTACAGACGTCAAGCCAACACACTGATGTTACCGAATATTACCGGGGACGCCTAGTCGCGGAACACCACGGTCTTCGCGCCGTCGATGAAAACGCGGTCTTCCAGCACCCATTCCAGCGCGCGCGCCAGAACGCGGCGTTCGATGTCGCGGCCTTTGCGGACCAGATCTTCCGGGCTGTCGCGGTGCGTGATCGGTTCGACGCCCTGCTCGATGATCGGACCTTCGTCTAAACCCGGCGTCACGAAATGCGCCGTGGCGCCGATGATCTTCACACCGTGCGCGTGCGCCTGGTGATACGGCCGCGCGCCTTTGAAGCCCGGCAAAAACGAATGGTGGATGTTGATGCAGCGGCCGGCGAGTTTATCCGCGAGGTTCGCCGACAAGATCTGCATGTAGCGCGCGAGCACAACGATCTCGGTGTCGGTCGCGGCGATGAGATCGAGCAGCTTCGCTTCCTGCGCGGCTTTCGTCTCCGGCGTCACCGGCAGATGATGAAACGGGATGGCGCCGAAATCCAAGCCGTCATAGCTCTCGCGCGGATGGTTGGAGACAATCGCCGTCACCTCCATGCCAAGATCGCCGGCGCGCAAGCGATAGAGCAAATCCGCCAGGCAATGGTCCTGACGCGAAGCCATCAGCAGCACGCGCCGCTTCTGGCGCATGTCGCGAATGTTCCAATCCATGGCGAAGCGCGCACCAATCGGTGCGAAGCGCTCGCGCAAAGCATCGGCGCTAAAGGAATCCGACGCCGGATCGAACTCGATGCGTGCGAAGAATTGCTGGGTCGCCTCGTCGTCGAATTGCTGTGCGTCGAGAATGTTGGCGCCGGCCTCGAACAGGCATGTCGAAACCGCCGCGACGATGCCGGGGCGATTTGGGCAGGAAAGGCGCAGAACGTAGCGTTCGGTCACTTGCTCAGTTTTGGTTCGAGCCGCAGCACTTCGGCGAAGGCCAGGAAAACGTGATACAAGATCGACGCTGGAATGGCCTTGGCAATAGCGCGTCCTGACGCATCGAAGTGGTCGGTCCACGCCCCGCGCGGCGCTGGCGGCGCGAGATAGCGGTCCAGCAGCACCCGGCACGAGGCCGCCACGGCCGGCGTTGGGTCGCGGCCAGTGAGCTCATAGAGCCCCAGCCAGCCCTTGATCCGCTCCGTGTTCGGCCAGGAGCGCGAACTGGAATCTCGCGGGGCGCCTTCGTCGCTGACCGAGTTCAACACGGCCTGGCTCTGCGGATCGACGCCGTGCAGCTCCGAAACCGCCACCAGCGTCTCCGCCTCGCGCGCGAAATCGACGCCGCTGAGCTTCTGGTATTGCGCGAGGATCCAAGCCCATTCGAATTGATGGCCAGGCTCGAGCGTCCGCCCCGCTTCATCGTCGCGGCGCGACCAATCTTCGTTGAAGCGCTCGCCCAAAGTGCGGCCATCGAACAGGCGTTTGCGGAAAAGCTCGGCGAGTTCATGCGCGATGCTCAAGAAGCGCTCGTCCTGCGTCGCTTCGAAGCCAGCGAGGCTCGCTTCGAACAGGTGCATGTGCGGGTTCTGCAGGCGCGGACCTTCCGGCGGCAGTGCGTGCCAGAAGCCTTCGCCGTGGCGCATGTTGGCGTCGATGAAATCGAGCACGCCGTACGCATGCGCCAAAGCCTCAGGATCGCGCGAGAGCTTGTAGCGCCACACCATGGCGAAGAGCACGAAGGCGAGATCGTAGAGATCCTGGCGCGTATCCGTCGGGCGGCCCTCGCGCGACAGCAGCCGCGCCCAGCCGCGCTCCAGCTTCGCGTGCGAGACCAGATATTCGGAGCCAAGCCGCGACAGCTCCGCCCCCTGCTCCCAACCAAGCAACGCTGCATGCGAGAACGCGTAGGTCTGCCGGCACATGGTGCGGACGCGCTTGAATTGGACGTCCGTCGGACGCCCTTCCAGGCTCAATTCCTCAAGGAAGCCGCCATGCGCCCGGTCAACGCCGTTCGCCGCCCAAAAGGGCAGCGCGTCCTGGAACATCCAGGTCCGCAGCTCGGCGAATGGAATCTGGCTCATTTCGGTACGCACCGATAAGACACTAACGCGCACATCGTTCCGCTGGAACGACGCGCGCGTGATTAAGTTGGCCTTGGCTATGCAAGTCAGCGTCCGGAAAACTGCTTAATGAAACACCGCATTCTCCCCGCGATCATGTCCGGCGGCTCTGGCACGCGGCTTTGGCCGGCGTCGACCGAGGCCAAGCCGAAGCAATTCCATGTGCTGGGCGGCAAGGGCTCGCTGATCGAGGAGACGGTGACGCGTGTGCGCGGCGAGGTTGGCGCGCTCTCGTTCGCGCCGCCGATGCTGCTGGCGAACGTGGCGCACGCCGAACTGATCGCCAACACGCTCACCGGCATGAACGTGCAGCCTTCCGCCATCGTGCTGGAGCCCGCGCCGCGCAACACCGCCGCCGTTGGCGCAATCGCCGCGGCTGTCGCCGCCGAGGTGGAGCCGGATGCGCTCGTCCTGCTCCTGCCCGCGGATCACCAGATCAACGACCGCGCTGCGTTCCTGGCGGCCATCGAACGCGCCGCGCCATTCGCGCGCGAGCGGATCGTGACGTTCGGTATCAGCCCGGACCGACCGGAGACCGGTTACGGCTACATCAAGCGCGGCGCTGAATTGGGCGCCGGCGTCTTCGCGATCGAGTCCTTCCGCGAGAAGCCCAACGCGGCGACCGCGCGCGAGTACCTCGAGCATGGCGGCTATGCCTGGAACTCGGGCATGTTCATGTTCAGCCCGAAAGTGATGCTGGCGGAATTCGCGGCGAGCGCGGAAATCCGCGACACGTCGCTGGAAGCGCTCAAGCGCGCGCGCCGCGCAGGCCCGGAAATCCGGCTGGACGCGGATGCGTTCGCGAAAGTCCCGTCGCTGCCGCTCGACATCGCGGTGATGGAAAAGACCAAGCTCGGCGCCGTCGCGCCGTGCGACATCGGTTGGGCCGATCTTGGCTCGTGGGACGAAATTTGGCGGCTTTCGCCGAAGGACGGCGCGCAGAACGCTCTGCACGGCAAAGTCGCGACGCTCGATGCCCAGGGCAACCTCATCCGCGCCGATGGCGTGAAGGTGTGCGTCGCCGGCGTCAGCGATTTGATCGTCGTCGCCACGGGCGATTCCGTTCTCATCCTGCCGCGCGAGCGCGCGCAGGATGTGAAGCGGCTGAAGGAATTGGCCGAGAAGCTCTAGAGCAGCGCTTTCGCAGATTCGACGATCGCTTCGGCGGTAATGCCGAAATGCGCGTAGGCGTCCTTGGCTGGCGCGGACGTTCCGAACCCGCTCATGCCGATGAAATCGGACAAGCCGAACATCTCATACCACCCCATCGACACCGCCGCTTCGACACCGATGCGGATTTCGTCGAGATCGCCCAGCAGCTCGTCCTGGTAATCTTCGTCCTGCGCATCGAACAGTTCGAAGCACGGCACGGAGATCACGCGCGTCGGCACGCCATCGGCCTGCAGCAACTCGCGGGCTTTCACAGCGAGAGAAACTTCAGTGCCCGTCGCGAAGATCGCGACTTTGGAAGCGCCGCCCTCCGCTGGAAACAGCTCGTAGGCACCGCGCATCGAGAGGTTCTCGCTGGCATCCGTACGCAGCGCCGGCACGGCTTGGCGCGACAGCGCCAACACGCTCGGCCCGCCTTCGTTCGCCAACGCGGCTTGCCAGCATTCAGCAGCTTCCACCGCGTCTGCCGGGCGGAAGACGGCGAGGTTCGGGATCGCCCGCAGCGCCGGCACGTGCTCGACCGCTTGGTGCGTCGGCCCGTCTTCGCCGAGGCCGATGGAATCGTGCGTCATCACATGGATCACGCGCGTGCCCATCAACGCCGCGAGGCGGATCGCCGGGCGCGAGTAATCCGAGAACGTCAGGAACGTGCCGCCGAACGGGATCACGCCGCCATGCAGCGCCATGCCGTTCATCGCCGCGGCCATGCCGTGCTCACGGATGCCGTAGCGCACGTAGCGGCCAGCGCGATCTTCCGGCGTGAAATCCTTGGCCGCCTTGGCCCGTGTGAGGTTGGAGCCGGTGAGGTCCGCCGAACCGCCGAGCAATTCCGGGCACGCTTCCCACATCGCGTCGATCGCTTGACCTGACGAAGCGCGGGTTGCGAGCGAGGGCTTTTCTGTCGCCATCTTCTCCGCATGCAGCGCCAACGCCTCGATAGCGGCGTCGACATTGTCGCTAGAGAATGCCGCCTTGAACGCCTTCTTGTGCGTGGATTTGTCGAGCTTGGCTTTCCAGGCTTCGCGCGTGGACGCGCCGCGAGCGCCAACCTTCTTCCACGCCGCGCGAATATCATCCGGCACCTCGAACGGGCCGTAATCCCAGCCGAGCTTGGCTTTCGTCGCCAACAGCTCATCCGCGCCCAGCGGCTCGCCATGCGCGTGCTGCGTGCCGGCCTTCTTCGGCGAACCGAAACCGATCGTCGTCTTGCAGGCGATCATCACCGGCTTGTCGGATTTGAGCGCGGCTGCGTACGCCTTCTCGATGCTCGCGAAATCGTGGCCGTCGCAGGCGAGCACGGTCCAGCCGCTGGCTTCAAACCGCATCTTCTGATCAGTGGTGTCCGAGATCGAGATGGCGCCGTCGATCGAGATCGAATTGTCGTCCCAGATCACGATCAGCTTGTTGAGCTTCTGCCGGCCAGCAAGCGCGATGGCTTCGTGGCTGATGCCCTCCATCAAGCAGCCGTCGCCGGCGATCACCCAAGTGCGGTGATCGACGAGATCATCACCAAAGCGCGCCGCGAGATGCGCTTCCGCCATCGCCATGCCGACAGCGTTGGCGAGACCTTGGCCGAGCGGGCCTGTAGTCGTCTCGATGCCAGAGGCGAGGAAATTTTCCGGATGGCCAGCGGTCTTCGAGCCGAGCTGGCGGAATTTCTTCAGCTCATCGAGCGTCATGTCCTCGTAGCCGGTGAGGTGCAGCAGCCCGTAGAGCAGCATCGAGCCGTGACCGGCGGAGAGCACGAAGCGATCGCGATCCGGCCAATTCGGCTCGGACGGATCGAACTTGAGAAATTTCGAGAACAGCACCGTCGCCGCGTCGGCCATGCCCATCGGCATGCCGGGGTGGCCGGACTTGGCCTTCTCCACCGCGTCCATCGCCAGCGCCCGAAGCGCGTTCGCCATGGTGCGGGCCTCGACCCCTTCGATCAGCTCGGCCATCGCCTTCTGTCCTTCTTTTCCACGTTCTGTAGTTCGTCCGGGGTGTCATGCCCCGATTCGAGTGCTTTGCTCGGGAGACGCCGGCGGAGTATCAGCACCCAACCCCCGCGAAAATGCGGCCCGGAGCCTTTTCATGCAGATTTTCATCGATAGTGCCGACGCCGCCGAACTGAAGGCGCTCGCTGAAACCGGCCTCGTGGACGGCGTCACCACCAATCCATCGCTGGTCGCGAAGGCGGGCCGGCCGTTTTTTGAGGCGCTGAAGGAAATCTGCGCCGCGGTGCCCGGCCCGATCAGCGCTGAGGTTGTGGCTCAGGACACCGAGACGATGCTGGCCGAGGGCCGCAAGCTGCGCTCGCTGGCCGACAATATCGTCGTGAAGCTGCCGCTGACGCCGGAGGGGCTGAAGGCCTGCAAAGTCCTGACGGACGAAGGCACGCCGACGAACGTGACGCTCTGCTTCTCGGCTGTGCAGGCGCTCCTGGCGGCCAAGGCCGGCGCGACCTTCATTTCGCCGTTCCTGGGCCGCCTCGACGACAACGGCCAGGACGGCATGGGCCTGATCCGTGAAATCCGCGCCATCTACGACAATTACGGCTACGACACGCAGATCCTGGCCGCCTCGATCCGCACCGCCGGCCACGTCCGCGACGCGGCCCTGGCGGGCGCCGATTGCGCCACCATCCCGCCGGCGGTGTTCAAGAGCCTCTACAAGCACATCCTGACGGATGCCGGCCTGGCTGCGTTCATGAAGGACTGGAAGGCCACCGGGCAGTCGATCCTGTAGGCCCTCAAAGCCCAGGCCAAAAAGCTACGGGCGCCGGCTTTCGCCGACGCCCGTGCAAAAACTCAGGTTTTTCAGCCGCTCTTAGTGCGACAGGCGGGCCAAGCGGGCGACATCGTCGTCCGTGGTGGCGCGGACGGACGCCATATCCTGCTCGGCTTCGGCCAGCTGGGCGCGGATCGCGGCCACGTCGAGCGGCGCGATTTCCGGCGCTTGGGCTTCGATCGTCGAAGCGTTGGCCGTGGTGAGGCTCAAGCCGCCCTTGATGATGGTCGGCGCGACGAGCCCCAGGAACATCATCGCACCCACGCCAGCAGCGAAGCTTGCGAAGATCATTCGGGTATTGGCGTTGGCGTCTGTGGACGCAGACATGTGAGTAACTCCCTCGCGCGGCGTGTTCCCTAACAAATGGTGAACCCCGGCGCAATTGCGACCATGCGGCGCCGCAAAAAATATTTCTGTAACCTCGGTCACGTGATCGTTCGGCAGGCACGCCCACATGCGGGGATTACTTGTTGAGCTTAGCAAACGAACCTGAATTTCAGCCGAATCCAAGCTTCATAAGCGTTTATCCATAGTCTTGGCGCGGCGCGGACCTTGCGTGCTAATGTTAGAAACAAGGCTCGCTGCGGCGCAACAAAACGGACCCACAATGAATAGCGTTACCCGCTCGACCAAGCCCCTACGGAAAGCGGTATTGCCGGTCGCAGGGTTTGGCACACGCGTGCTCCCCGCCACCAAGGCGATCCCTAAAGAAATGTTGCCAGTGTTCGATCGCCCGGCGCTTCAGTACGTCGTCGACGAAGCTTTGGCGGCGGGCATCGAGCACATCGTGTTCGTGACCGGGCGCAACAAGGGGGCGATCGAGGATTATTTCGACCGCGCTTACGAGCTCGAGGACTCGCTCACGAAAAAGAACAAGGCGGCCCAGCTTAAGGAAATCGAAATCAGCGTCCGCCCGGCGGGGACGATGAGTTTCGTCCGCCAGCAATCGGCGCTGGGCCTCGGCCACGCGGTCTGGTGCGCCCGCGATATCGTCGGCGACGAGCCGTTCGCGGTGATGCTCCCGGACATGCTGATGATGGCCAAGCCCTCCTGCCTCAAGCAGATGGTCGACGCCTACAACCAGGTCGGCGGCAATATCATCGCCGTGGAACCCTGCGACGACCCCTCGGGTTACGGCGTCATCGATCCGGAAAGCCGGGATGGGCGTCTGATCAAGATGAAGGGCATGGTCGAGAAGCCGAAGCGCGAGGACGCGCCGTCAAACCTCTTCATCTCCGGCCGCTATATCCTGCAGCCGGAAATCTTTGCACTGCTCGAAAGCCAGGGGCCCGGCGCGGGCAACGAAATCCAGCTGACGGATTCGATGGCGCGGCTAATGAAGGAACAAAGCTTCCACGCCCTCGAATATGACGGCCGCTCCTACGATTGCGGCGACAAGATCGGCTATCTTCGCGCCGTCGCCGCGTTCGCGCTGGCCAATACCGAATACTCGGACAAAGCCGCGGCCACGCTCCGCGAAGCGCTGGCGGTCAAAGGCTAGTGCGCGGCTCGATCCAGACCTTCGCCAGCCGCGACGCCTTGATGCGCGGCGCGGCGGAGCGTCTGGAAGAAACCCTACAAGCCGGGATCAACGCCCACGGCAAAGCCTGCGCACTACTTTCTGGCGGCTCGACGCCCTCTCCCGCCTACGCCCTGCTCGGCAGCCGCAATCTCGATTGGAGCAAAGTGACGTTCGCACTCGCGGACGAACGCTGCGCGCCACCAAGCGATGAAGCTTCCAACGAACGCATGCTGCGCGCCACGCTCGCGCGGCCGCTTGGCGCCGGGGCGACGCTGCTGCCGATGTATGCTGGCGGCTCGCCAGAGGAAGACGCGCTGAAGGCGGACGCCGCCTACGCGCCGCTGAGCTTCGATGTCGCCCTGCTCGGCATGGGCGAGGACGCGCACACGCTCTCCTGGTTTCCTGGCGCCGAGGGGCTCGACTCGGCGCTTGATCTCGCCAATCCGCGCTCGGTGGTGGCGATCCACGCACCGGAAGCCGCCGGCACGCCTGACCGGCTTACGCTCACGCGCAGCGCGCTCGTCCGCGCGCGCCACATCGTCGTGCTGATCACCGGGGCGAAGAAGTTCGGCGTGCTCACATCGTCGATCGGCGAAGCGGACAAGCCTGCGGGCCTCCTGTTCGAGCCGCCGTTGCCGCCGCCGGACGTGCTCTGGGCGATTTAGTGCTCTGGGCGATTTAACCGCCCGCTTGGTCGCTGTTCTTGTTTTAGGGGTGCGCGCTCGCGTCGCTTGGCAGCGCCGGCTCCCCGCGCCAAGACATTCGGCGAAATTGGAGAATCGTCAGTCATGGGCGTTTTGGACGGCAAGGTCATCATCATCACCGGCGGCGGCAACGGCATTGGCCGTGAGTGCGCCCTGCTCGCGGCGCGCGAAGGCGCGGCGGTGCTGGTCAACGATCTCGGCGGCGGCATGAAGGGCGATGACGCGGGCTCCGCTGGGCCGGCTGAAGCCGTGGCCAAGGAAATCCGCGCCGCTGGCGGCAAGGCGATCTCGAACTCCGACAGCGTCTCCGACTACGACGCCGTCGTCGGCATGGTCGAGCAAGCGAAGAAGGAATTCGGCGGCCTCCACGGCATCATCAATCCGGCCGGCATCCTGCGTGACGGCATGTTCCACAAGATGAGTCCGGAAGATTGGAAGGCTGTCGTCGACGTGCACCTGCACGGCGCGTTCAACGTCACCCGCGCGGCGATCGAGCTGTTCCGCGAACAACAGGATGGTTCCTACGTCCTCTTCACCTCCACCTCCGGCCTGATCGGCAATATCGGCCAAGCCAATTACGCGGCGGCCAAACTCGGCGTCGTCGGCCTCTCGCGCATCATCGCCATGGAGAACGCGGCGAAGAACGTGCGCTCCAACATCATCGCCCCGTTCGCCTGGACGCGCATGATCGCCTCGATCCCGGTGAAGGACGAAGCCAGCGCCAAGCGCGTCGAGCGTTTCCAGAAGAGCATGCGCGCCGATCAGGTGGCGCAACTCGCGGTCGCGCTGTGCGCCGACGGCGCAAAGGACACGAACGGCCAGATCTTCGCCGTGCGCGGCAATGAGGTGTTCCTGTTCAACCAGCCGCGCCCTGTGCGCACGCTCGGCATGCTTGAAGGCTGGACGCCGTCGAGCCTGATCGAAACGGCGCTGCCGGCGCTGAAGCCGAGCTACACCGATCTCGGCGCCAGCGCCGCCGTGTTCCCGTACGACGCCGTCTGATGCTGCGCCCCGCTCTCCTCGCGCTGGCGCTGGCCGCTTGCGCCAGCCCGCAAGCGCCGTCGCTCGTCGGCACAAGCTGGACGATGGTCGGCGAAACACCCGCACCGACCATCGCCTTCGCTGACGGCAATGCCTCCGGCTCGACCGGCTGCAATCGCTGGAACGCCGCCGCGACGCCACAAGGCGCCGGCGTCCGCCTCGGCATGACGGCCGTCACGGAAATGGCGTGCCCCGGGCCCGCAATGGACACGGAAGCGTGCTTCCTCTCTATTTTGCAGGCGACGTCGGTCGTGGAGGTCCGCGGCGACGCGCTCGTGTTTGTCGGCGCAAACGCGGAGGAGCTGGCGCGCTTCGCTCCAACTCCGTGATGGCGCCGGCATGAAGGAGGCCCCATGCGCACGCTCGTCCTTGCCGCTTCGATCGCCCTGCTCAGCGCCTGCACAACGCCGGTGAGTTCATCCGCGCCCTCGCTCGACGGCGAATGGCGCGAAGCGACGCGCGCGATCCACGCGCCGACGATCACCTTCGAGGGTGAGCGCGCCTCGGGCTTCGCCGGCTGTAACCGCTGGTTCGGCACGGTGACGCGCGGCGATTATCCCGCGCTCAGCTTCAGCCAAGTCGGCTCGACAAGGATGATGTGCGAAGGGCCGCAGATGAATATCGAGCGCGAATTCCTAGCCGCGCTCGGCGCCACGCAAATGGCCACCGTCGATGGCGACCAGCTGGTGCTGGCCGACATCGGCGGCGCCGAGATCGCGCGTTTCCTGCGCGTGCGTTAGGGCGTCGTCGTCGTCACGGGAATGGCGCGCGGGCATTGATCGCGGCCCGCGTCGTTGGCGCAATTCACCACCGTGGCTTCAGCAGCGCCCGGCGCGAACACGACAAGCCAATGCTCGCGCGGCTCGTCGCGCACGGTCGTCAGCTGCGGTCCGCACTGCACGGAGAACACCAGCGATCCCTTGTGGGCGGCGTAGATGCTGTCGGCGGCGACGTTGTCCGGCACGATGCCGCGCGATTCCGCGCCGCGGATGCTCGAGCAAGCCGGCGTCGCTTCGGGGTGGGAGGCTTGGTAGGCCGTGAGCTGCTGCCACGCGAACACCGGCGCCATTTCAGCGCTCTGGGCCTGCGCCTGTTCCATGAGCGATTGCGGCGCGGCCGGCGCTTCCGGCTCCGGCGCTGTCGATTGCCCGCACGCGGCGAGCGCCAAGGCGGCGGCCAAGACGAGTGTTCTCATTTGTGATGCTCCTCCCGAGCCGCCAATCGACGCCGCGTCCGCCGCAAGGTCAAGCAAAAGGAGGCCAGGCATCCGTTTCAGCGGGGCTTCCCGGATGCGCCTTCCGCGACCACATTGGAGCCAACAAGGAGCTCCTCCCATGATCGAGAAACGCTCGTTCGACAGTCTCGGCCAGTTCGAGAATGACTGGCTGAACGCCCATTATCATTTCTCGTTTTCCGGCTACCACGACCCGAACCGCGTCAATTGGGGCGCGCTGCGCGTCTGGAATGACGACCAGATCAAAGCCAAGTCCGGCTTCGGCCCCCACCCGCACTCGGACATGGAAATCATCACCTACGTCCGCACCGGCGCGATCACGCACCAGGACAGCATGGGCAATCGCGGCCGTACCGAAGCCGGCGATGTGCAAGTGATGAGCGCCGGCTCAGGCGTCACCCACGCCGAGTACAATCTCGAAGACGAAGCGACGACGCTCTACCAAATCTGGATCGTGCCGAAGACGCGCGGCGGCAAACCCTATTGGGGTGCGGCGAAATTTCCGAAGGCCGAGCGCGCGGGGTCGCTGGTGACGCTGGCGTCTGGCTTTGAAGCCGATCAAAGCGCCGGCGCACTGCCGATCCGCCAAGACGCGCGCATTCTCGCGGCGACGCTCGAGCCGGGCCAAGCTGTCACGCACGCACTTGAGCCAGGGCGTCACGCCTATCTCGCCGTCGCCAAAGGCGCGGCGAAGGTAAACGGTGTCACGCTCAGTGCACGCGATGGCGCGGCGATCAAAGATGAAGCGGAACTCAAGATCGAAGCGAGCGAGAACGCGGAGATTGTACTCGTCGACGCGCCGTAATCTTCGCTTCACCTGTGGAAAGCTTTTCAACTTTTGGCCCGGCAAAGCTCATTTGCCGGGCCTCAAAGCTTTCGCGCACTAAATGTGAACCCTGAAATCTCCGAAGCATCTTTGTTGTTTACCTACTATTACCGCTTTTGCGTGTTCTTCAGAGACTGAAGGATCGGCGGAATGGCGACGGTGGCCGACATTGTGGTGATGATTGTCGACGACAATCGTCAGATGCGCGTGCTCACGCGCAGCCTGTTGCGGGCGGCTGGCGTCAACAAGGTGATCGACGCCGAGACGGCGGAAGAAGCGATCGACGCGATGCGCCGCACCACCGTCGACATCGTCCTGCTCGATTGGAAAATGGCGCCGATGAACGGCTTGGACTTCACGCTGCAGGTCCGCCGCGCGCCCGATAGCCCAAACCCTTACGTGCCAATCCTGATGATGACGGCGCATACCGAACAATCCCGCGTCGCCGCCGCGCGCGACGCCGGCGTCACCGGCTTCCTGCGCAAGCCCGTAAGCGCGCGGGCGCTGTTCGACCGCATGCAGAACGCGCTGCTAGACCGGCGCATGTTCGTGAAGACCGATGATTTCTTTGGCCCGGACCGTCGGCATGAGCACGTCCAAGGCTACCCGGGACCATTCCGGCGCGAGAGCGACGCCAACCCTCAGGCCGTCGCCGAGCCGCTGGGCGAGACCGTCGACCTCGACGACATCCGCGATTGCGCGTGATCTGAGTCCCGCGCTTGCCGGCGCCCGCGCGCCGCGCAACAAAGCCAACCAACAATCGGGCGGAGAACTCCAAAATGATGCGGATGCTCGCGGCGCTGCTGCTGTTGCCGCTCCTGTCGTCGTGCCTCGCGGCCGCGGTGGTGAAATCGGCCGTGGACGTCACCGGTGACGTGGTCGTCGCGGGTGCGCGAACCACAGGTGCGGTGGTCGGCGCCGTCGTGCCGGGGGACGACAAGGATGAGGATGAGGATGAAGACGACGACGATTGAGGCGCACGTCGCACGGAAGTGAATGGCGCATCGCCCCGGTGCGGCACATATTGAGGATAATTCCTCAGGAGGCTTCCATGCGCGCTCTCTTCGCTGTCGCCGGCTTGGCCACGCTCGCTTTCGCACCCGCTGCGCTCGCAGCGCCCGTGAGCATCGCTCCGGTGGCGTTCTCGGCGGAATACCAAACCAAAGTTGATGATGAGATTGGCGACCGCGACAGCGGCGTGCTCAGCGACTTCGTCACCCGCACCGTGTCACGCGCGCTGACCCAGCGCGGCGGCGAGATTTCGGAGAGCGCGCCGGTGCGCGTCGAGATCACCATCGTCGATGCCGACCCCAACCGCCCGACCTGGGAAGAAATGCGCGCAACGCCGGGCCTCAGCCAATACTGGTCCGTCTCGACGGGTGGCGCCGAACTGCAAGCGACGTTGCGCAGCGCCGACGGGCGCGTGCTGAGCGAAGTGAACCACCGCTATTTCTCGAACAGCCTCGCAGACGTGTTCGGGTCGCCGGATATTTGGAGCGACGCCAATCGCGCCACCTATCGCTTCGCGCGCAAGGTCGCGGACGCTTACAGCGCGGCGTCGAACTAACGAATACCCAGCAGCTTGTGCGTTTGCAGGCTCAGCCGCCATTGCGGATGGGCCATGCAATAGTCCGTCGCCGCGCGCGTATTGTCGGCGCGATTTGAATTGTCCATCGGCTGCAGGAAGAAGTTCTCAAACGCGAGCGCCGCGTAGCGCGCGGGCTCTCCGCCAACTTGCGGATAGACGAGCTTAAGTTCTTGGCCCGCGCGCTGAACAAGGTCGGCGTTCGCTTTCGGGCTTACGCAGATCCAATCAATGCCCGCCGGCGCTTCGATCGTGCCGTTGGTCTCGACCGCGATCTCGAAGCCGCGCGCATGCAATGCGTCGATCAGAGGCGCATCGATCTGCAGCAAGGGCTCGCCGCCGGTGCAAACAACATAAGGTGCGCCACCGCCCGGCCATTTGGCGATCGCCGCATCCGCCAGCGCGTCAGCGGTCGCAAACTTGCCGCCGCCATCGCCATCGGTGCCGACAAACTCTGTGTCGCAGAATTGGCAGACCGCGTCGGCGCGATCCTGCTCGCGCCCGGTCCACAGATTGCAGCCGGCGAAACGCACGAACACCGATGCGCGGCCCGCGCGCGCGCCCTCGCCCTGCAGCGTGTAGAACATCTCTTTGACGCTGTAGGTCACGCCGACGCACTCCGCCGCCAGGCGGCCCAACCTTTCGCGCGCAGATCGCACGCGGGGCACGCGCCGCAGCCATAGCCCCATTCATTGCGCTGCGAGCGGTCGCCCTCGTAACAAGTGTGGCTGTGCTCGACGATCGTCTCGACCAGCGCCTCGCCGCCAAGCTCGTGCGCGAGCGCCCAAGTCTGCGCCTTGTTCAGGTACATCAGCGGCGTCTCGACGCTGATCTTGCGGTCGAGGCCGAGCGAGATCGCTTGTTCGGTCGCGTCAATGGTTGAACGCCGACAATCCGGGTAGCCGGAAAAATCCGTCTCGCACATGCCGCCGACGAGCACATCGATCCCGCGCCGGTACGCCACCGCCGAGGCGACGGTGAGGAAAACCAAATTGCGCGCCGGCACGAACGTGGTCGGCAAACCGCTCTCAGCCATCTCGATGGCGCGATCCGCGGTCAGTGCGCTTTCAGCGATCGCGCCGTAGCCAGAGAGGTCTACCACATGGTCGTCGCCTAAACCGCCCTGCTCAGCCAAGAGGCGCCGCAGCACGTCGCGCTGCTCCATCTCCACGGCGTGCCGCTGACCATAGAAAAAGCCGATCGTCTCGACGCGCGCGTAACGCTTCAGCGCCCACGCCAGACACGTGGCCGAGTCTTGTCCCGCCGAAAAAAGCACGAGTGCGGAATTGCTCATTCGAGTTGTTCACATGCCTTTCGCAATGTTGATACGTAATCGCAACGACGGCTAAGGCCGCCCAATGAAACGGCAAACACCGCGTAATCTTGCCCTTAAGTTAAGGGTGCAGTGCAACATAGAACCCTCTGCCCCAGCGAGAGTGTGGCCGCGCCGCCGCACGTCCCAGCGCTATGACGCGCCCGTCAATATAACCTCTGCGTCGCGGTTGACACTCGCCCCGGCCCAATCGTCTATGGCTCCAGGCGGAAATATGGCGGGGACAAGGGGAAGCCCGTCCACGCTCTAATTCGCAGCCCGAATTTGCCGATGGTCTGCCGCGGGACGCCCAGCATTTAGGCTCTTCCGGCACTGGGAGGAAGACTATGAGCAGCAAGAAGAAATTAGGTTGGTTCCTGCTTGGCGGCGCTTCGATCGCCGCCATGGGACTGGCCCCGGCCGCGATGGCTCAGGAAGCGGATGTGTCCGACGAAATCGTCGTCACCGCGACTGGCCGTGCGTCCGCCATTCAAGACGTTCCAATCGCCGTGCAAGCCATCAGCGGGGAAACGCTTGAGCAAGCAGGTGTCGAAAACCTGCTCGACCTGAACCAAGTCACGCCGACGATGCGTATTGGCTCGGGCCAGTCGACGACGTCCGGCACGATCGCGCAAATCCGCGGCATCGGCACCGGCGCTGACAACCCGGGCTTCGAATCCGCGGTCGGCTTCTTCATCGACGGCGTCTATCGCGCCCGCGCCGGTTCGGCGCTGGCCGACCTGCCTGAGCTGGAGCGCGTGGAAGTTCTGCGCGGTCCGCAAGGCACGCTGTTCGGCAAGAACACTTCGGCTGGCGCGATCAGCGTTGTCACGGCGGGCCCGGAACACGAGTTCGGCGCGTGGGGCGAAATCGGCGCGGGCGACCGCAACGAAATGCACGCTTCGGCGGGCGTCACCGGCGCGATGTCCGACACCTTCGCGGTGCGCCTCGACGTGCGCTCGCGCATCCAAGATGGCTGGATCACGGACGTGACTCGCGGTCGCGACGTCAACAGCCAAGCCGGCTGGCTCGCCCGCGGCCAAGCGCTGTGGGACATTACGGATGACGCCTCGCTGCGCATCATCGCCGACTACAGCATCACCGACCAAAATTGCTGCGGCGCCATCGTGGCGCAGCGCGGCGCGGTGATCGGCGCTCTCGCTGACACCTACTTCCCGGGCACGCTGCTCAATCCAGCGACCAACGCGCCGCTGCGTGAGCGCAACATGACGCTGTCGCCGAACCGCTCCTACGCGGAATACGCGGAAGACAGCGGCATCTCGGGCGAGCTGGACTGGGATCTCGGCGGCGTGAACCTCACGTCGGTCACCGCCTGGCGCGATTGGCAATCGACCCGCGATCAGGACATCGACTTCTCAAGCATCGATCGCGCCTATCGCGACGATCTCGAAGTCGGCTTCCAAAACGTCTCGCAGGAAATCCGCCTGCAAGGCGAAGCGGGCAACGTGAACTGGCTCGTCGGCGCGTTCTTCAGCCGTGAAGAGCTGGAAACCACCGATCGCATCCGCTTCGGCAACGACGCGCTCGCGTTCGGCAACGCCGCCTACACGTTCCTGACCCAATCGCTCGTCCCGGGCGGCGCGCGCGCCTACACGACGCAAACGCCAGGCTCGGCCGCTGTTTGCGTGCTGCAACTCGTCGGCGGCACGTGCTTGCCGGACATCGCCGCAGGCCAAGGCCAAACCGCGGACAATTGGAACGTCGAAACGACGACCGCAGCGCTGTTCACGCACAACGAGATCAGCCTCGGCGAAAACCTCGTCTGGACCGTCGGCCTCCGTTACACGATGGAGACCAAGGACCTCGACGCGACGCTGAACTCGGTCAACCCGGCTTGCGACTCGCTGCGTGGCGCCAACCGCATCCCAGCGCTCACGCTGGCGGCTCTGAACCCGGCCGCGAACACGCTGTTCGCACTGGCGTGCAACGCCGTCACCAACACGCTGGCGAACGGCACGCACACGGGCAGCCGTGACGAGAACGAGTTCTCGGGCACGACCTCGCTGGCGTTCCACCTTACGGACGACACGATGATCTACGGCGGCTACTCGCGCGGCTACAAAGCGGGTGGCTTCAACGTCGATCGTTCGGCGTTCTTCGGCCCGGGCAACCTCACGCCGACGGCGCTTATCCTGCCGGGCACCGACCAGATCGACTTCGAGCCGGAATTCACCGACGCTTACGAGCTCGGCCTGAAGACCGACATCTTTGGCGGCATGGGCACGCTGAACGCGGCGGTGTTCTATCAGAGCATCACCGACTATCAGAACAACGTGTTCTCGGGCTTCAACTTCTTCACGCAGAACGTCGAAGAAGTGACCTCGGAAGGCGTCGAACTCGAAATGCTGCTGCGTCCGACGGACCAACTCACGGTGACCGGCGGCGTGCTCTACAACAAGGCTGAGTACGCTTCAGACACGACGTTCGGCACCGAGACCATCTTCGCCGGCACGCGCCTCGCGCAGAACCCGGACTACACGGTCACGGCCTCGATCAATTACGAGCAGCCGCTGTTCATGGGCCTCGTTGGCAACATCTACGTCAACGGTCGCTACGTGACGGACTACACGACGCAAACTCTCGGCCGCGCGCAAACCGGCGTGACCGACAACGACGAGTTCGCGACGTTCGATGGCCGCTTCGGCATTGGTCCGGAAGATGGCCGCTGGTCGGCGGACATCTTCGTGCGCAACATCACGGACGAGTACTACCATGTCGGCGGCTTCGGCGCCCCGGAGCGCACGCTCCCGGCCTCGCTGGACCCGACGACGGCTGGCAGCAACTACCTCGTCTATCCGAACGAGCCGCGCACGATCGGCGTCTCGCTCCGCGCGCGCTACTAAGCACACGCGACAAACTGAAATGCGACGGCCGGAGCGAAAGCTCCGGCCGTTTGCTTTTGGGCTATGGTGCGCGCGATGCTTAGAGCTTGCCGCGCAGCTTCTCGATGATCACCGAGAAATCCTTGCCGCCTTGGCCTTCGGCGGCGAGCGCTTCGTAGATTTGGCGCGCGTGCTCGCCGAGCGGCGTCTCAGCTTGCGCGGCGCCAGCGGCTTCAGCGGCCAAGCGCAAATCCTTCAGCATCATCGCCGTCGCGAAGCCGCCCTCGAAATCGCGGTTTGACGGCGCCGCCGGCACTGGGCCAGGCCACGGGCAGTACGATGTCATCGACCAACACTGGCCGGAGCTCTTCGAGGAAATGTCGAAGAAGCGCACCGGATCGAGGCCGAGCTTCTCGGCGAGCGCGAACGCTTCGGCCGTGCCGATCATCGAAATGCCGAGCAGCATGTTGTTGCATATCTTGGCCGCCTGCCCGGCGCCCGCGCCGCCGGCGTGTATGATCGCCTTCGCCATTGGCTTCAGCGCCCTCTCCACGTCCTCGAAATCCTCGTCACGGCAACCGACCATGAAGGTCAGCGAGCCGCCCTGCGCGGCCGCTGTGCCGCCGGAGACCGGCGCGTCAGCGAAGCGGAAGCGGCGCGTCTCCATGTCGGCGGCGACAACACGCGCGCTTTCCACGTCGATGGTGGAGCAATCGATGAACAGCGCGCCGGCCTTGGCGTTCGGCGCGACCTGCTGGTCGTAGACCTGCCGCACGTGCTGGCCCGCCGGCAGCATGGTGATGACGATGTCGGCGTCCTTCACGGCTTCAGCGGCGGATGCAGCGCCAACGGCGCCCTGCTCCACCGCGCGCTTCACCGCGTCAGCGGAGAGATCGAACGCGCTTACGGCATGGCCCGCCTTGACGACGTTGGCGGCCATGCCGGAACCCATATTGCCCAAGCCGATAAACGCAACGCGGGTCATGTCCTGCACTCCTGTTCAAGTTCAAAGCGCCTGAACAGACAGGCTGACCCGCGCGCGGATCAGCTGGCCGGCACGAGGCGCCCGCTGATCTCGCCGTCATTGACGCGATCGGTATGGATGTTGAGGTAGACGAATTCCGAGCCGAGCGTGGCGACGAAATCGTCGAAGCTCATGCTCGAGCGCAGCACCGCCGCGCCTTCGGCATAGGAATAGTTCGAGACGTTGAGGCTGAAGCCGTTAGCGGTCGGCGTGTAATTCTCGCCATACGGAAACGGGATCAGCAGCGAGATATCGCCGTTGGCGGCGTAGAGATGGAGATGCACTGGCCCCATGCCGGTGTGGATCACGTGATCGTAGAGATCATCGAGCGAAAGTCCGCTGACGTTCAGCGTCACATCAACGCTCTGCGTTTCCGTGTGAACGCGCACCAGCGCTTCGCCGGTTGCGGCTGAGCCGGTGATTGTCGGTGTCGTTGCGCCGTTGAGATTGGCGCGGAACGAATACTCCGCTGCGTTCGCCGCACCGTTGAGCATAAAGAAAGCTGCGCCCGCGAGGGCGAGAGTACGTGCAAACATGATGATCCCCTTGTTCAGCGCGCGGTGCGGCGAAGCTGCGCGGACGCGCTGGCGGGGGCCATTCACGATCGGGTTATCTTGCCCGGTTTGCGACGTATGGCGGTTCATGGAAGCGGCGACCATTCCTCGCCTGCCGGGAGCGGTGCGAAAATTTCGTCCAACATCGCATCGGTGACACCAGCCAGCGTCGGCGGCGACCATACCGGCTTGTTGTCCTTATCGACGATCAGCGCACGCACGCCTTCGATGAAATCGTGTCGCTGCACGACGCGCGCGCCGATGCGGTATTCCATCCGCATCTCGTCGGCGAAGCTTGCCACCCCCGCGCCTTCGCGCAGCTGCCGGAACGCGACCTTCAAGGTTTGCGGCGATTTGGTTTGCAGCGTCGTGAGCTGAGCTTTCGCCCAATCCGATCCGTCGGCTTCGAGCGCCGCGAAGATCGCCTCAACGTTATCGAGCGCGAAGACGCGATTGATGCGTTCGATGTTTTCCGGCGTCAGCTCTTTCGGACGTCCCGCCCCTTCGCTGAGCGCTTCCAGACCGCTATCGAGCGCGCGTTCGGGCTCATGCGTTTGCGCCGCGCCGGCGATTTGCGCGCGGGCGGCGGCGAGGATTTCCGTCGGCATGAAATGCGTGGCGATGCCGGCGATCAAACAATCCGCCGCTTTCAAGCGCGCACCGGTGAGCGCCAGCCACATGCCGATCGCACCCGGCTTGCGCGGCAAATACCAGCCGCCGCCGACATCGGGAAACAAGCCAATCCCGGTTTCCGGCATCGCGTAGGTCGTGTTCTCGGTAGCGATGCGAAATTTCGCCGGCATGGAAATGCCGACTCCACCGCCCATGGTGACGCCGTCGATCAGCGCAACGACCGGCTTCGGATACGTGAACAGCAAATGGTTGAGCTGATACTCGGTGTAGAAGAACTCGCGGGCGTCGCGGCCATCGCCCTTGCCGCTCTCGGCCAGCATGCGGATGTCGCCGCCGGCGCAAAAGCCGCGTGTGCCGGGTTGGTGATCGATCAACACAACGCGCACGTCCGGATCATCACGCCACGCCAGCAGAGCTTGCGTCATGTTCCGGCACATATGCGTGTTGAGCGCGTGCAGCGTGTCCGGCTTGTTCAGCGTGATGCGCGCGAGACCGGAGGAAACGGAGGTGAGGATTTCAGTCATGCGGCCTCTATCGCGCCACGCGCGCCATGGATCAAGCAGCCCATTCAAGCGCCTCCGGCAATGGTTCGGCGCAATAGTCCACGCGGATCGCGCGCCTGCCGGCACTCACGCGTGATGGCGAGGAACGATGCAAGATTAGCGCGTTGGCAAACAGCACGTCGCCGCGCTGGGCGATGCAATCTTCGACCTGAGCACCGTTCGCGACCGCTTCAGCGTCTGCGGCGGCGATCTTGCCACGCGCGTGGGTGCCAAGAGCGAGTTGGAGGCAACCGTTCTCGGCGTCCGCCGGATCGAGGTGAATGCGCGCGAAAAGCATGCGTTCCAGGAACTCAATCGGCGGCTCGGCGTGCCAGATGCCGGCCTTGTTGGTCCAATTGGTGAAGCCCGGCGTCTCGACACGATCGCGCAGTGCAACGACACGATCCTGATGCCAAGTGAGCGTCCAATTGTTTGCTTCGGTCTTGTTAAACGCGACAACGCGCACTGGTCGCGCGCCCGGCAAAAGCGCGTCTGCTAGCGCAGTCAGCGCCGCCGGGAGTTCCAGCAACATCCGTTGACCAGGCGCGTCGCCCACGTTGCACGCAACGTCAAGTGCGCAGAGCGTCTCCGCACCAAACGCGTCACGAAACCACGTGCGGCCCTCGATGTTCAGCGCCCCGCTCACCGCATAGTCGGAATAACGAAGCTCGAATCGTCGGTCATGCCTTCGGGCCAGCGGGCGGTGATGGTCTTCACTTTAGTGAAGAACTTCACGCCTTCCATGCCGTGCTGATTGGTGTCGCCGAACGCCGAACGCTTCCAGCCGCCGAAGGTGTGATACGCGACCGGCACCGGGATCGGTACGTTGATGCCGACCATGCCGACATCGACGCGCGACGCGAACTCGCGCGCGGCGCGGCCGTTGCGGGTGAAGATGGCGACGCCGTTGCCGTATTGGTG
>CAZZFE010000034.1:0-38848 GCA_964653495.1 uncultured Terricaulis sp.
CCTATCACGAAGGCATCCCCGGCCATCACATGCAGATCGCCATCGCCCAGGAGCTGGAGAGCGTGCCTCGATTCCGCCGCTTCGGCGGCTACACGGCCTACTCAGAAGGCTGGGGCCTCTACACCGAGCGGCTCGGCAAGGAGATGGGCGCCTATCAGGACCCCTATTCCGATTTCGGCCGCCTCACGATGGAGCTGCGCCGCGCCATCCGTCTCGTGGTCGACACCGGCGTCCACAAGAAGCGTTGGACCCGCCGTCAGGCCGTCGACTACATCCTCGCCAACCAGCCGGGCGACGAAGCCTCCGCCATGCGCGACATGGGCCGTTACATCGTCATGCCTGGCCAGGCCACCGCCTACATGATCGGCCAAGCCGAGATCCTGCGTCTGCGCGAGGAAGCCCGCACGTCGATGGGCGCGCGCTTCTCGATCGCCGGCTTCCACGACGCGGTTTTGGCCAATGGCGCGGTGCCGCTCGACATTCTCGGCGAGCTGGTGCGCGAATGGAGTAGCGCTGCACCGTCATAACGTGTCGCGCTAGCAACACTGTGGCCCAAAGCGTGCTTTCACAGCCTCGTTAAGTATCCAAAACCCGAATCCGGCTCATCTTGGGTTCAGGGGCGATGGAACGTCATGGCCGTCCGAAGCGTAACAACGCGGGACGACCGAAAAGGGGCTGGCAATGCTGCGGGCAATTTCAAACTGGTTCGGACGGGTTTTCGGCCCGAAAGACGACGACTTCAAAGCCGCGCTCCTGGCCGACCTCGGCCTGAAGCGCTAAGTCGTCACGCGCTTAGAGCGCTCGGCGTGGCTCGGCCGCGCCGATCTGGTTGTGTTTGAAAGGCGGACGCTCGTCCGCCTTTTGCTTTTCAGGCCTACCCGCCCGGCGGCACCCCGGAATTGAAGCTTTCGACCAGGCTCCCGGCCACCAGCCGCCAGCCATCCACCAGCACGAAGAAGATCAGCTTGAACGGCAAGCTGATGGTGATGGGCGGCATCATCATCATACCCATCGCCATGAGCAGCGACGACACGACGAGGTCGATGATCAGGAACGGGATGAACAGCATGAAGCCGATCTCGAACGCCCGCCTCAGCTCCGAGATCATAAAGGCCGGGGCGATGACGCGGAACGGCGTCTCGGCTGCGGTCGCCGGCGGCGTCTCGAGGTTGGCCATGTTGATGAAGAGCTCAAGGTCGGCCTCGCGCGTGTGCGCGGCCATGAACACTTTGAGCGGCTCAACGATGCGCGGGAACGCCTCGTCCAACTCCATCTCTTCCCGCATCACCGGGCCGATGCCGTTCTCGTAAGCGCGATCCCACACCGGCTGCATCACGAACGCGGTCAAGAACAACGACAGCGAAACGATCACCACGTTCGGCGGCGCCTGCTGCAGGCCGATGGCCGTCCGCAGCAGCGACAAGACGACGATGATGCGCACGAAGCTGGTCGTCATGATCAGGATCGACGGCGCCAGCGACAGGATCGTGATCAGCGCCGTGAGCTGCAGCACCCGCGCCGTCAGCCCCTCGCCGGTGCCGAGATTGATGCCGAGCGTCGGCTCAGCGGCTTGCGCGAACGCATCGCCGGGCACGGCGAAAAGTGTGAGCAACAGCACCGGCGCGAACGCCAGCCAGCGGAGCGCGCGGCTTTTCATGGCTGCGCCTCCGCCGAAACGATCTCTTTGGCTTCCACCTCAGTCACCACCACGTCCCGCGTCGGCGACAGCAGCAGCAGATGCTCGCGCCCATCCAAACGAACCAGCACGAGTCGCCGCCGGGGATCGAGCATCAGACTTTCGGTGACCTTCAACCGGCGATCGGCCTTCGCGGCAGTATTGTCCAGCATGCCGAAACGGCGCGCGGCATAGGCCGCTAAGCCAATCAGCGCCAGGGTCGCGATGAGCGCGAACAAGGCGCGCGCCCAATCCAGGAAATCCACCGAAGCTCTCCATTCTGAGGCTTCCGTCCGGACTGGGCAGGTTTGGTAAACGAGAGGTTAATTGCGCGGAATTATGGTTAAGCGCTGATTAACTCGCACCTGTTCGACTCTCTCTACGGATTTGAGTCGTGGATTTAGCCAACACCTCCTTCTTCGGCACCTTGCGCGCGCGGCTTGACCAGCTGAGCCAGCGGCAGCGTTTGATCTCGGAAAACATAGCCAACGCGTCGACGCCCGGTTACGTGCCGCGCGATCTCGACACCACGTCGTTTGATCGCGCTTTGGCGCAGCAAGCGAGCGGCACGGGCCTGCGCATGGCGCGCACCAACGACATGCACATGGCCCAAGGCGGCGGCAATCTGAACGCCGCGCCGCGTGTCGTGACCAACGAAGACAGCGAAACCACGATGGATGGCAACGCGGTCGTGCTCGAAGACCAGATGGCGCGTGCGGCGGAAACGCGGATGGCGTTCGAGACCGGAATCGCCCTCTACCAAAAAGGCCTGCAACTCGTGCGGATGGCCGCCAAGCCGCCAGGACGTTGATCTGAATGAGCGATATTCAAGCCACCATCGCCGCCGCCGCTTCCGGCATGCGCGCGCAGACGACGCGGATGCGGATCGCCGCCGAAAACGTGGCCAACGCCAATTCCGTCGGCACCAGCCCGACCGAAGAGCCGTTCCGCCGCCGCATCCCGCTGTTGGAAACGACGACGCTCGCCAACGGCGCGCAAGGCGTGCGCGTGACGGACGCCGTGCTCGACCAATCGACGTTCCGTCAGGAATTCAATCCAACCCACCCCGCCGCCGATGCGGACGGCTACGTGCGGCTGCCCAACGTCGACACGCTGGTGGAAATGATGGATCTGCGCGACGCGACGCGCGCTTACGAAGCCAATTTGAACATGATCGACACAGCGCGCGGCATGACCACGCGCGCGCTCGATCTCTTGCGGAGATAATAGGCCATGGCGATCGATCCAGTCTCAGCCTTACGCGCCTATCAACAAACCGCGCGCGCCGCGCAAACCACCGGTGCGGATGGCAGCCAAGGCGTCGATTTCGGCAATCTTGTGCAGCAGGCGATCCGCGAAGCTGGCCAGACGGCGCAGACCGCCGAGACGCAAGCGATGCAAGTGGCGGCTGGCCAAGGCGACATCGTCAATGTCGTCACCGCCATCGCCGCCGCGGAAACGCAACTTGAAACCGTGATCGCCGTGCGCGACCAAGTCATTCAAGCGTATCAAGAAATCTTGAGGATGCCGATCTAAGTTCCCGACGGAGGGAACCTGGGCTGCAAAACATAGTTACTCCGGCAATGCAGGAGTAATGTCATGTTGAGTTGGGCCCTCGCCTTCTTCCTCGCTGCTGTTGTTGCGGCGGTTTTCGGTTTCGGCGGCATCGCCACAGCGTTCGCGGGCATCGCGCAATTGCTGTTCTGGCTGTTCGTCGCGCTGCTCGTGATTTCGTTGGTGGTCGGACTGATCCGTGGCGCTGCGCATAGCGTCGACGGCCACACATCCGCGCCAGCCGCAGGTGGCGGCATTGCTTTTCTCGCGGTCGCGGCGGTTCTCGGCGCCGCTGTCTATGCGTGGGTCGATAACGACATGTCGGCCGAACGCGCCGGCCGCTCGATCGACCGCACAGCGTCGCAAATCACTGCCGATGCTGGAGAGGCCATCGAAGGCGCCGGCGAACGCGCTGAGACCTTGATCGACAATACCGCGATGGAAATCCGCGCCGACGCCGCCAACGGCCTCGATGAAGCCAGCGACAATGTCGAGCCAGCGAACAATCCGTAGAGCTTAAGCTTCCTCGTCAGAAGCGAACCGGGCCGCAGAAGCGGCCCGGTTTTTTATTTTACCAACCGCACTCGCGGCCGCGGTTCTGCTCTTGCAGCCAGCCCATCAGCGGCTGGAAGTAGCGCACCATCGAGCCGCCATCCATTTGCCGCGTGCCGGTGAAAGCTTCGAGCGCATCCGGCCACGGACGCGAGGCGCCCATTTCCAGCATGCGATTAAAGCGCTCGCCCACTTCACGGTTGCCGTACACGGTGCAGCGATGCAGCGGGCCTTGCCAGCCGGCTTGCTGACACGCCGCTTCGTAGAATTGGAACTGCAGCACGTAGGACAGGAAATAGCGCAGATACGAGACGTTGTTGGCGATGTGATACTTGGCGCCCGGATCGAATGCGTCAGCCGGGCGCGCCGCCGGCGGGCGGATGCCCTGGTAACGCTGGCGCAGCTCCCACCACGCTTCATTGTATTGCGCCGGCGTGACTTCGCCGCGGAACACGCGCCAGCGCCATTGATCGACGGTGAGCGCGAACGGCAGGAACGAAATCTTGCCGAGCGCCTGCTCCATCAGCAGCCCCATGTCCGCCGAAGCGGGCGGGATTTGATTGCGGCGGATCACGCCGATCTGCGCCAAATATTCCGGCGTACCGTTCAGCGCGATGAAATCGCCGATCGCTTCATGGAAGCCATCGTGCGCGCCGTTCTGGAAGAGGTACGGCTGGTTCTGATAGGCGCGCTGATAATAATTGTGCCCAAGCTCGTGGTGCACGGTTTGGAAGTGCTCGGCGTTGATCTGGATGCATTGCTTGATACGGATGTCGTCACGCGCATCGAGATCCCAGGCCGAGGCGTGGCACACCACGTCGCGATCACGCGGGCGCGTCAGCAGCGAGCGTTCCCAGAACGTGTCGGGCAATTCCGGCAGGCCGAGCGAGGTGTAGAAGCGCTCGCCAGTTTCGACCATGCGGCGCGCATCGTAACGCTGGCGGACAAGCTGTTGCGTGAGATCAAAGTTCGGCCGCGCTTGGCGCACGCCGACGATATCGTTCAAAGTCGTCCAATCCTGCGCCCACATATTGCCGAGCAGATCGGCGCGGATCGGCTGGTTCTCCGGCACGATCGCGTCGCCATAGGTGGCGTTGAGGCGCGAGCGGACGTGGCAATGCAGCTGTTCGTAGAACGGCTGCATCTGCCCCCACAGCCGCTCGACCTCGCGCTCCATGTCCGCCGACGGCATGTCGTAGTTGGACAGCCACATGTCGGCGACGTTCTGGAAGCCCAGCTCGCGCGCGCCGGAATTGGCGATCTCGACCATGCGCGCGTAGTCGCCCGCCATGGGCGCGGCCACCGCGTGCCATTCCGTCCACATCTCTTCGAGGCGCGCCGGATTGCGCTCCGTGCCCATCAGGGTTTCGAGATCGTCCAAAGTAACTTGACGGCCTTGGTAATCGATGCGGCCGGTGGAGTAGCGCGAGGCAAGCCGCGTATTGATCGCGGCCAATTCATCGGCTCCGCCCTGCGGCGCCGGCACCGAGAGCGACAAGCGCAGCAGATTGATCTTGCGCCGCGTCTCCGCCGGCATCTCGACATCAGCGAAGCGCGCCGCGCCAGTCGCCATGCGCACGCGCGCGGCGGTGCCTTCAGCATCAGAGCGCTGCTGCAGCCATTCGGTGTCGTAGTTGATGTAAGTGGAATAGAGCCAGGCGATGCGGTTCTCGCGCTCCGACATCGTCGTCAGTTCGCGTTCGACGCCATCGACATAAGCTTGCGCTTCAGTGGCGGTCGGCGCGCCTTCGGCTGTGTTGGCGGCGGGCGTCGTCGTGCTGGCGCATGCCGCGAAAGCGGCGATGGCGATGAACGACGCAAAGGTCTTGAGCAGTGGTTTCGCGAGCATCCTGCATCCCCTCACGAGAGTTAGGGGCGCAGTCTTGGACGCTTGCCGGGGCGCTTACAACCCTTCTGCGGCGAGCCACTCGATGCCGTCCGCCGACATCATGAAAACCGCTGCTTGTCGGGGCTTGGCCCCCACAGCCGCGAAGAAGCGTTGTGCAACTGCGTTCTCGACGCCGGTGGTGATGGTGAGTTCCCGCGCGCCCAGATCACGCGCCCGCTGCGCCACCGCCGACATCAACAAGCGCGCCAAGCCGCTGCGGCGTTCTTCAGGAACCACGTAGAGTTCGCAGAGCGTGATGGCCGGCGCGGCGCGGCGCACGTCGTAAGTTTTGGTGATCATGGCGACGGCGGTGAGCGGGCTGTTGTGCCGCTCCTGCGCGACGAAGGCTTCAAACAAGGACGTCTGACCGAAACCGTGCGCCTTGATGCGATCCGCATCGAGCACGCATTGGGCATTGTCCTCCGCGGCGGATGCCGCGCAGAGCTTGGCGATGGCGTCTGCGTCACGCGCGATCGCGCGCCGGATTTGCACCATGAGCGCACGGGCCTCCATTGCCCGCGCGGTCATGTAAGCGCGCTTCCGGCGTTAACGCTAGAGTCTCAATGATCGAACGGTGCTATCGGGGTGTCTTCGCGCTTTTCCCAATCCGTGCCTGGCGCACGCCGGGAGATAAAAGCGCCGATCAAGGTGAGCCCCACCACGATGGCGACCGCGACGAGGAACCAGAAGAACATGGCGTCCATCCTGCACGGGCGGGATGCGCCCGCTATTGCGTAAGATCGGCCCGACTCGCGCCCATTTCAACATTGGCGCTGCGCTTGGCGGCCGATTTCGGCGCAAGTCCGAACCAAACACGCAGCCACGATACGCGCTGAGCGAGCTTATACCCCAGCCAGCACCCCAAGAGCGTGAGCGAGATCACCAAAGACACCTCGAACGCGAGCGGCAAGCCCATTTTGTCGAGGTGATAGGCGACGACCACGATGATGGTCTGGTGCAGCAGGTAGAACGGGAACACCGCTTCCGTGAGCGTGCGGCGGATCGGGCCGTCGTGACCGCGCAAATGGCGATAGCCGAAGCCGAACACGGCCAGGATCGCGCCCCAAGCCTGCGCCTCGCGCAAGCCGCGGCCGAGAATGCGCAGCCAATCCGGCCACGTCCCATCGCCGCCGATCGTGCGCACAATCATCACGCCAGCGAACGCCGCAAGCGCGACCACCAGCATCAGCCAGCGCCAGCGCATGGCCGTCTCGAAGAACGCGTCGTGCTTGGCCAGCGCGAAGCCCAGCAAGAAACCCGGGAAATAGATGGCGTGGAGGTACCAATCGTCCACCAAGGCATGCGTGTCGCCAAAGATCGGCATCAGCCAGACGCGCGCGGCGAACAGCACCAGCCAGGGCGTGATAAAGATGCCGGGCCCTTTCAGCAGCCAGCGCAAGGCGCGCGGCGCGCGCCGTAGCAGCGGCAACAGCGCGATAGCGGCGAGCGTGTAGACGATCAGGTACGCCACGAACCACATGTGATTGTAGGTCGGCGTGATCAGGCAGTCGTCGGCGTCGCACCAATTGCCGGTGGCGGTGGCGTAGCGAATGTAGAAATTGTCCACAGCGCCCGCCGGCGGATTGGCCATCTGGCTGACGGCCTCCACGATCTCGTAATAGGCCTGCGGCGGCACGACCACGAAGATCGCCAGGATCAGCGGCGGCACGAGCCGGGCCAGGCGCGACTTGGCGAGCGCCCCGGCGCTCATCTTGTCGGCCATGAACCGTGTCGCCATGCCCGAAACGATAAACAACAGCAGCAGCCGCCAGGGGTTCACGAGCTGCATCAGCGGCTCAATGAACTCACTCGCCCGGGACGACTTCACGTGCCAGTCCCAGGTCACGTAGAACATGCCCACGTGGTAGAGGATCAGGCTCGCGAAGGCGGCGATGCGGATCCAGTCGAGATCGGTGCGGCGGTCTGTGTGCGGGCTGGCGATTTGCGTGCTCATGGGTGCGCCTTGTTCCCGGCGGCGCCCTCTCCCGCTACAAGCCTGACGCGCCCGGCGATGCGGCTGGGGCAAGCGGAGAGCCGAAAGTGACCAGCGGCGGGGCAAACGGGGCGAGCGGGGGCGTGCGCGTCTCCATCAACCCGTGGCTCGTGGTCGCCTTCATCGGCTTCGTGGTCGCGTTCGTGAACGCTACGTCAGACATCATCGAGTTCCACCGCGTCGGCGACGAGCATCGCTGGTGGGAGGCGGTGGTCTGGGAGGCGACGAGCTTCGTTGTCATCGTCGGCATGGCACCTTTGATTGGCATGGCCGTGCAGCGCTGGACGCCCCGGGCCGACAACCTCGTCCAGACTGGACTTATCCATTTCGGCCTCACCGTCCCGTTCGGATTGGTGCACGTCGTGGCGATCTGGCTCAGCCGCGAGGCGATCTATGCAGCGGTCGGCCAGCGCTACGGTTTCTTCGATGACGGCGTCGCGATGACGTTCCTCTATGAGTGGCGCAAGGACGTGCTGATCTACGCGGCGATCGCGGCCACCGATTACGGCCTCCGGCGCTTCGCCGAACGCCCTGCCCCACTGCGACCCGGCGATGAACGGATCGAACTCCGCGACGGCGGCGCCTCGGTGTTTCTGCCGCCGGGCGACATCTTGTTCGTGGAAGCCGCCGGCAATTACGTCGAGTTCCACACCGCCGCGAAGAAGCACCTGATCCGCGGCACGCTGGCGTCCTGGGAAACGCGGCTCTCGCCACAAGGCTTCGCCCGCGTCCATCGCGGCCGCCTCGTCAACCGCGCACGCATCCGCGCGCTCACGCCGACGCCAAGCGGCGATGTGGAAATCACGTTGGACGATGGCCGCGTAGTCGCCGGCAGCCGGCGTTATCGCGAGGCGCTCGAACGCTAGGCCGCGCGCACGGTTTGGCGGATGCGGTCGAGGCGGAAATAGATGCCTTCGCGCACGTCGCCATCGACGCCGCGCTCGGCTGTGTAGTCAGCCAGACGCTGCAGCATCGCCGAAGCGCTCTGCTCGCAATCGAATTCCGCCAATTGCGCGACGCCGTGAACTTTGCCGGCAAAGACTTTCGCGCCGTCTCCGGTCGCGTCGATGACATGCTGACGCAAGCGGCGCAGCGCTGAGTTCAACGCCGGCGGGTTTTGCGCAAGATTCCGTCTGCGCCGTTCAATGATGCGCAACGTGCGGGCCTGACGTCGGTCGGGCCCGAGATAAGTTTCGCAATCCACCCAAAGCATTGTCGTCGTCCAAGGCGCCGGAACGGCGCGCGTCAGGCGCGAGGTCAATTCTGTTGCGCCTGCGAAGAAGACTAGCAGATCGTGTTTAGCGCTTTGTTCACGGGGACGAAGAATTCGTAACTAACGCGCGTTCAGCCTAACGCGCGTGAAACCATCACGCCGCGCGCAGCGCCGCGTAGATCTGGTCGATGTGGCCGTAGATCTTTTCGCGCAGATCGACTTGCTTGCCGCGCGTGGCGACATGTTGCGCGAGTTTCGACAGCATCGCCGAGGCGCGTTGCTCATGATCGGCTTGCGCCAGGCGCGCGACGCCTTCCATGCGTGTCGCGAACGCTTCGGCGCCGGCGGGCGTCGCGTCGATGACGCGGAAGCGCAATTGCCGCAATGCGGTGGGAACGGACGGCGGACGCTGGGCGCGGTTGTCCTTACGCCGATCGAGCATCCGCAATTTATGGCCGCGGCGGCGGTCCGGCCCAAAATATTGGTCGCTGTCTACCCAAAGCATGGTCGTCGTAGTCCCGCGTCCGTCGCGCTGTGCGTTCGCAGTCGTGACGCATGCCTCATTTTTAGCGCGACATGCTTAGCGGACCCTTCACGCAGATGCGGAAATTGCGCGATCGTGGTGAACGCGGCCTTCACCAACAAAAGAAAAAATGGCGCGGCGGCCGCAGGGAAGTCCGGCCGCCGCGCCGACCCTCACCCACGCCCCGCGCGCGCTTGGGCAAGGGCTGCCCGTGCGGCCCGGATTACGGACCGCCGACACCCATTCGTCAGCACCGGCGAGAGGCCCTCGCTGGTCGAGCTGCGGCAATAATTCATCGCCTCGCGATTGAGCCGCGCCTGGAGCTGACGCGCGGCCTCGGGGCTGGCGAGTTCGGTATGGTTGAAGCTGAAGCGGAACGCCGGTTCGCCTTCATTGCTCGGTGTGGCCGAGGCGGGCTGGGCGAGGCCCGTTAGAACGAGGGCGGCAGCGACGGCGATAATCTTCGTGGACATGTTCTTCTCCTGGGGAGGATTGCAGTCAGCCCGGCGCGGGCCGGACGCCGCCGAAGCGACGCCGCGGACCATGAGGGTGACGCCCCCGTCACGTCCTAAGCGCGCCCTGAAATCCTCTGAGCGCCGCATGGAATGACTTAAGCCGCTGAAACCATGTTCGAATTTTTGGCTCGCCCGAGTTCTGAGAAAATTCTGAGAAGGTCCTGATGACGGTCAGGTGACTTCTGAGCGCCATCTCAGCGTGCTATCGCCCCGCTCATGGCGGAGGAACAAATGTTGTGCGCGGGGGCGCTCTCGGTGGACCTCCGGGATCAGCGCGCCTGGCTCGCCGGCCAGCCCGTGGACCTCGGCCCCAAGCCTTTCGCCCTGCTCGTCGCCTTGATGCGCTCGCCGCAGATGCTGGTGACCAAGGAAGAGCTGATCGAGACAGTCTGGGAAGGCCGCTTCGTTTCCGAAGCCGTGCTCACCACCGCGATGCGCGATCTCCGCCGCGCCATCGGCGACGACGCCCGCCAGCCGACCTACATCGCCACCGCCCACGGCCGCGGCTACCGCTTCTTGCTGGCCGTATCGAACGGCGCGGAAGCCGAAGCACAAGCCGCGCCGACGCCGACAGCATCAAAGCCGCCGCGCGCGCCGCGCCCGCTGCCGAGCTTCATCGCCGCGATGGCGGTGATGCTTGTGCTAGTGGTCGGCACGCTCTGGGGCTTGGCGCAGGCGGGCTTCAATCTCCAAGGCGGCGGCTCGCACGCCGAAGCATCAACCGCCCGCCCCGCCAGCATCGCCGTACTACCGTTCGAGGATCTCTCGCCCGGCGGCGACCGCGCCTATTTCGCCGACGGCCTGTCGGAGGAAATTCTCAACGTGCTGATGGGCGTCGACGGCCTCTCCGTCGCCTCGCGCACCTCCTCCTTCGCCTACAAAGGCCGCGACGACCTCACAACGCCGGCGATCGCACGCGAACTGAACGTGTCGAGCGTGCTCGAAGGTTCGGTGCGCATGGATCAGCGGCGTGTGCGCGTGAACGTGCGCCTGGTGGATGCGCGCAGCGGCCACACGCAATGGACGCGCACCTACGAAAACGCGCTCAACATGCAGAACGTGCTGGCGATCCAGGACGAGATCGCCGCGCGCGTGGCGCGGGAGCTGCGCACGGAATTGCGCGCCGCGCCCGACACGCAAACCCGCAGCGCCGCCGCCGGCACGGAGAACCTCGAAGCCTACGAGCTCTATCTGCGCGCCCGCGAACTCTTCGTCGCCCGCGCCGATCTGCCCCGCGCCGTCGCTTTGGCGCGCCAATCCGTGGACGCCGACCCGCGCTTCGCCCGCGGCTGGGAATTGTTCGCCGCCGCTTCGTTCGCACAATACGGACGCCCCACCATTGAAGCGACGGACGCTGTCGATCGCGCTTTGCGGCTGGATAACAATCTTTCGCTTGCCCACGCCATCAAGGGCGTGATGGGAAATTACGAAGCGCCCTACGATTGGGCTGCTTCCACCGCCGAGCTGGAACGCGCGGTGACGCTCGATCCGTCAAACACCACGGCGTTGCTGTGGCTGGCGATCGAGATGCACAAGCTGGGCTTCCTGGAGCGTTCACAAACGCTGCTCGAACGCTGCCTGGCGATCGACCGCGCTTACAATCGCTGCCGCGAGCACTTGATGTGGGTGCTGCATATGCGTGGGCAAACGGATCGCGCCATGCAGGAGTATCGCAATCTCGTCGCCGAAGGCGCGCCGCCCGATGACGCGATCCTGCTGCTCGCCTTCATCGAGCGCGGCGACGAAGCCTCGGTTCAGCAAGTGGTGGCCTCGCTTGAGAACGATCAGCGCCTGCCCGAAATCGTGCTCGATGCGCTGCGCGATCCGCAATCAAGCCGCGTGGCCGCACGCCAAGCGCTGCGCAATTGGCTGCGCGCGTCGAATTTCAACAAGCGCAAAGTGTTCTCGATCACGCTCGAACTTGGCGCTTACGACATGATCTATACTGGCCAAGGCTCGTTCTTCCCGCTCTGGCTGCCGGAGTTTCCGGAATATCGGCAAAGCGGTGCGTTCAAGCATTTCGTGCGCGAAATGCGGATCGATGAATATTGGCGCGAGCACGGCTTCCCGCCGCAATGCCGGCCGGTGGGCGATGCCGATTTCACCTGCGCCTAAGCGCGCGTCGCCTCGCTCACGCGGAATGTCAGCACATCGCCGTCGCCTTCGCGGATCGTGACGTATTCGCCAGGTGTCAGCTTGTGCGTACCGAGCTTGAACACCGGCTCTTCCGGGCCCTCGTCGGCCTCGTCGTACCAGAAATACCAATTGTCGCCGCGATGGCGCAGCCAACCATCGGCGCTCGCTTCTTTCGGATGAAAGCGGCGCACGGTGCAGGCCTCCTTGTTGGCCTTCCATAGCGTCGGATCGAGCCAGCCATCGCCGTCGAGCGGCGCCATGATCGTATAGCCGTACTTCTCGTCGCCCTCGGGAAAGCCTGGGTTGCGCCCCAGGCGGAGGATTACGCGCGTCAGCTGGCCAGTCATTCTTGTGCTCCTTCGGGTGAAGCCGCTTATGCCCGTCCATGCTGCCCCCTACATTGAGCGCACGCAAAGTGAGATTCGCATGGCGCAACCGGCGCAACGCAAAAAGGACGGCCCGCGCGCTTGGCAACGCATGTTGTCGGGCCGGCGGCTTGATCTGCTCGATCCCTCCCCGCTCGACGTCGAGATCGAGGACATCGCGCATGGCCTCGCGCGCGTGGCGCGCTGGAATGGGCAAACAATTGGCGTGCACGCGTTCTCCGTGGCGCAACACTCGATCGAGGTGGAGCGTATCTGCCGCAAGCTCGCGCCCGAATGGGGCAAGCGCGAGCGCTTGATGGCGCTGCTGCACGACGCGCCGGAGTATGTGATCGGCGACATGATCAGCCCGTTCAAAGCCGCGCTCGGGCTCGATTACAAGGCCTTCGAAGCGAAGCTCGAAGCCGCCGTGCATCTGCGCTTCGGCCTCCCCGCGCACCCGACGGCGGCGGTAAAGGCGACGATCAAACGCGCAGACCTGATCTGCGCCTATTTCGAAGCCATTCAGCTCGCCGGCTTCGAGGTAGCGGAGGCCAAACGCTTTTTCGGCGCACCGCCACGCGATTTGAAACTGAAACTCACGCCTATGCCGGTGGCTGACGTGCAGGAAGCCTTCTTGAAGCGCTTCCGCTCGCTGCTCGATCCAGCGTAAACTGCGCCCATGCCTATTATTGTTTGTCCTCTGTCACGCGCGCCAGACGTGGCGCGTCAACACAAAGCCTCGCACGTCGTCAGCCTGCTCGATCCGGGCACGGCGTTTCCACTGATCGACGGCATGGCCGACGACCGCCGCTTGCGCCTCTCCGTGCATGACATCGAAGCGGAGATGGAAGGCTATGACGCGCCCGCCAGCACGCACATGGATTCGATCCTCAGCTTCGTGCGCGCCTGGGATCGCTCTGCACCCATTGTGATCCATTGCTACGCCGGCATTTCGCGCTCGACGGCGACCGCCTTCATCACCGCCTGCGCGCACAATCCTGACATCGATGAACTCCTCATCGCCCGCGCGCTGCGGGACGCCTCCTCCACCGCCAGCCCCAATCGCCGCTTCGTGGCGCTTGCGGACGAAGCGCTTGGCCGCAACGGCCGCATGCGCGCGGCGATCGATGCAATCGGCCGCGGACCAAGCTGGTTCGACGTCGGCGAAGCACAGCCCTTCACGCTCGCCTCGCGCTTCGAGGCGGCGCGGTGAGCGAAGCACGCGACCCCAAGTGCTTCCCCGTTCACGGGGGAGCTGTCAGCGTGCGTAGCACGATGACTGAGGGGGGAGCGTGCATGCGCCCCCTCCGTCGCCTGCGGCGACACCTCCCCCGCACGCGGGGGAGGAAAATATGAGCGAAGCACGCGTCGTCATCGGCCTGTCGGCGGTGATCGTCGCGGTCACCGAAGATGCGCCTTATGTCGTCGTCACGCATGACGGCGATGCCGACGCCGCGCTGCCCTTCGGCCCGTTCGACCCGGCGGGCGATCGCACGCTTGAGCTGTCGCTGCGCCGTTGGGTGAGCGAACAGACGGGCTTCGATATCGGGTATGTCGAACAACTCTACACCTTCGGCGATCGCGGCCGCGAAGCGTTGCTGCGCGACATCGAGACAAGGCCAGATCGGCTGATCTCGATTTCCTACCTCGCCCTCACGCCAACCCGCGCACCGCTCGACCGCGCGCAAGCGCGCTGGCGGAGCTGGTACGAGTTCTTCCCATGGGAAGATTGGCGCAATGGCCGCCCGCGCGTCATCGATGCCGAGATCGCGCCGCGCTTGCGTGACTGGGCGCAGAACGCGGCGGATAGGCGCGCGCGCGTGCGCTTGGCGTTCGCGCTCGATGGCGCGGTGTGGAACGAGGAGCGTTCGTTGGAGCGCTACGAGCTTTTGTACGAAGCTGGCCTCGTTCCCGAAGCCGCGCGCGATCACGCCCGCTTCAGCGGGAAGCAAGCCCAGGCGACTGAGACGCCCGCTCTCGGCGCGGCGATGGCCTCGGACCACCGCCGTATCCTGGCGACGGCGATGGGCCGCCTCCGCGCAAAGATCAAATATCGCCCCGTCGTGTTCGAACTCGCGCCGGAATTGTTCACGCTGCTGCATTTGCAGCGGCTGGTGGAAGCGATCGCCGGCCTCTCGCTGCACAAACAGAATTTCCGCCGCTTGCTCGATCGCTCCGGCTTGGTGGAAGGCGCGGGCCAGTTCGATACGGCTGCAGGCGGACGCCCCGCTGAACTCTTCCGCTGCAAACGCAGCGTCCTCGCCGAACGCCCCGTCGGCGGCGTGCACGTGCCTGCGCCGCGGGGGGAGTAACACGCGTTCTCCGGGGCGATGCGAAGCATCGAACCCGGAGCCCATCGCTGGAACAAGCTGGAACGCCCACACTCTCGCTCAACCATGGGCTCCGGGTTCATCGCTGCGCGATGCCCCGGAGAGCGATGGAGCTAGAACAAATCCCCGGTCTCAGGCCCAGCCTTCGACGGGCCAGCTTTGCGCTTCGGCGCTTCGCTCGCCCCCGCCGGCGGATCGATCACGGCTTTCTTCTGCTCGTCCGCGAACGTCAGCACGACCGCATCGCCCGTGTTCAAATCCTTGCCGGCGCGCACGAGCGTGCCATCGGCGCGGCTCACCATCGCGAACCCGCGCGCGAGCACGCTTTTGTGGGACATCCCCTCCAGCATCCGCGAAGCGCTGACGAGATGTTTGCGGTGACCTTCAAGCGTGCGGGCGATCGCCGGGTTTAGCCGCGCGACGGCAGCGTTCAGTTTCTCGCGCCGTCGCATCACATCTTGCTGCAACGCTTGCGGGCGCAGACGCGCCGCGACTTTATCCAGCTTCGATTGCGCCGCGCGTGCGTTTGTCACCAAAGCCGCATTCAGCCGCTCGGCGGCGCGATCGAAGCGCTGCTGCGGCAGTTGGAACAACGTCTCCAGGCGCGGCATCCGCCCGCTGGCGGCGCGCAATTCGGTGCGGCGGCGATCGAGCCCGCGCACCAGCCCGCCTTTCAACCGCCCTTCCAGCACGCCGATGCGCTCGATCAATTCCGCACGCACCGGAACGGCCTTCTCCGCCGCACCGGTCGGCGTCGGCGCGCGCAAGTCGGACGCGAAATCAATCAGAGTTGTATCCGTCTCGTGGCCAACGGCGCTGATCAACGGAATGCCGCTCTCGGCGGCGGCGCGCACCACGACCTCTTCGTTGAACGCCCAGAGATCCTCGATCGAACCGCCGCCGCGCGCGACGATCAGCACGTCCGGTCGAAGCGCGCCTTGCAGCGAGTTGAAGCCCTTGATCGCGCGGGCGACTTGCGCCGCTGCTTCCGGCCCCTGCACCAGCACCGGCCACAACAGCACTTTGCGCGGGAAGCGTTCTTCCAAGCGATGCAGAATGTCGCGGATCACCGCGCCCGTCGGCGAGGTGACGACGCCAATCACGCGCGGCAAATACGGAATGGGTTTCTTGCGCGACGGCGCGAACAGGCCTTCGGCCTGCAAGCGCGCTTTCAGCTTTTCCAATTGCGCCAGCAGCGCGCCGACGCCGGCCGGCGACATACGCTCGGCGATCAATTGGTATTGCGAGCGACCCGGATAGGTTGAGAGGCGGCCCTCGGCCACCACCTCCAGCCCCTCCTCCGGCTTGAAGCTCAATTGCGCGACATTGGTTTTCCACATGATCGTGGAGATGGTCGCGTTTTCGTCCTTCAGGTCGACATAGAGGTGTCCGGACTTGGCGATCAGCACGCGCCCAAGCTCGCCGCGCACGCGCACGCGGTCGAAATTGGTCTCCACGGTGCGCTTTACCGCCTGCGCAAGTTCCGAAACGGAAAGCTCGGGCAGGTTCGATTGCGCACCCTGTGGGGCGCCCGGATTTGAACCTTGGGAGGCGAGAGAGCCCGTGTCTGTCATCTCTTTCATATAAGCCGACTCGCCTCGGATGCGCGGGCGTGCTTACAAATAGCACCGGCTGGGGGGCCGGGGGACTTGATGGCATTCGACGCGAATGACCTGTCGCCGCACGAACAATTCGTGCTCGACAGAACGCGGGACGGCGAGATCGCCGATTTCAGCGCCATTGGCGGCGCGGAAAAGCCTGCCGTGCGCGCTGGATTCCTGCGCAAGCTGCTGCTGGGGCTCGATTCCGGCTGGCCGGTGCGCACCCCTGGCGTGCGCCTCAAGGGTGTCCGCATCGAAGGCGCGCTCGACCTCACCGATTGCACCGGCGCCGGCGGCGCTGGCTTACCGGCTTTGGCGCTGATCGGCTGCGACATCGCCGAGCCGATCGACCTTTCCCACGCTCACCTCGCGCGCGTATCGCTGCGCGACAGCCGCTTGCGCCTGCTGATCGCCGATGAAGGCGCGATCGATGGCGAGCTTGATCTCGCGGGCGTCGCCCCGCTGGCCGGCGATCCGGCTTCGGAAACGCTGCGAATCCGCATCCGCGGCGCGCACATTGATGGCGATGTCGATGCACGCGGCGCCAAACTCGCCCGCAGCATCGAGGCGCCGCAGGACAATTCGTTCGACCTGCGCGGCGCGCACATCACCGGCAATTTGCTGCTGCGCGACTGGTTCGAGGCGTTTGGCTGCGTCAATCTCGGCGGGACTGAGATCGGCGGGCGGCTGCAATGCGATGACGGTCAATTCCTGAACCGTAGCGACGACGGCCAAGGCTGCGCCCTCTTCGCCGAAGCCGCGCACATTTCCGGCAGCGTGCAAGCGCGCGGCAAGTTCAAAGCCGAAGGCGAAGTACGCTTCAACGGCGCGCGCATCGACGGTGAAGTCAACGCCGAAGGCGCCTCGTTCCGCAACGATGGCGCCGCCGCGCTTTCGTTCGCCAACGCCAGCATTGGCGGCCAACTGCACGCCAAGGCGATGAAACTGGCCGGCACGCTCGTGCTGCAACGCACCAGCGTCGCGCACAATCTCGATCTCACCGGCGCCGAACTCACGCAAAGCAATGGCAGCCGCAACAAGTTCGGCCGGGTGATCAATGGCGCAGGCGTGAGCATTGGCGGCGCGGCGCTGTTTCATGGCGCCAACATCAAAGGCGAAATCTTCCTGCCGGACGCGCGCATCGATGGCTACCTCGCCTTCGGCGGCGGGCGCTATCTCAATAGCGGCGATTGGGCGATCCGCGCGCCGAACGCACGCGTCGGCGGCAATGTCACGTTCAAGATCGCCGACAATGGCTTTGCGCCGCATGGCCAAAAAACCGTCATCGAAGGCGGCGTGAAGCTTGATCGCTCGCGCATTGAAGGCACGCTCGCCTGGGTGAACCTCGAATTGCGCGGCCCTGGTCCGGACGGCGCCAAGGGCGCGGTGTTCTCGCTCGCTGACGCTGCCATTCGCGGCAATTTGCAAACCAAGTCGCTCACCATGCAGGCTGACGGCTTGATCGATCTTTCCGGCGCCAGCTGCGCGTCGCTTGAAGACGATCTCAAAACTTCGTGGGGCGCGGAGGCCGCCGCGCTCGATCTCGATGGCTTCGCTTATGGGCGCCTTGAGAGCAGCGCCAAGGATGATCGCTGGCGCCAACGCCTCGCCTGGCTGAAGCGCTCGCCGCGTTTCTCGCCTCAGCCTTACAAAGCGCTTGCGGACGTCTACGCGCGCAGCGGCCGCCGCGAAGAGGCGCGCCACGTGCTGCTCGCGCAGCACGATTTGCAAACGCGCCACGCTTCCGCCGGGCCGCTGACGTGGCTGTTCTCGTCCTTGTTTGGCCTGATCGCCGGCTACGGCTTTGCGCCGTTGCGGATCATCCGGGCTTTGGCGCTGTTTCTGGTGATCGGGGTCGCTGGCGTATTGGCGATGGACGCGCAAGGCGCGCTTGTTACGCCAAACGGCGCACGCTGCGGCGGGGCGATCGAGCCCGCGCTCTACGCTGTCGACGTGGCGCTACCGATCATCGATCTCGGTCAGCAAACGCTCTGCGCACCGGGCCGCGCGCCTGGTGCTGAATTGTTCGCGGGCCTGCAGCTCGGCGAAACCGAGTGGCGCGCGTTCGAGGGCGCGGCGACGTGGCGCTGGGCGCACGCGCTCTACGCCATCTTCGGCGCCATCCTCGCCGCGCTCGCGGTGCTGACCTTCTCCGGTGTGCTGAAGCCAAAGAGCGACGACTAGCGCGCCAGCTGCGCCAAGCGCGCGATCGCATCCGCATCGCCGGGCTCGCGCGCGAGGTAGGCGCGATAGGCGTCCGCCGCTTCGGCGCTACGACCCGCGTAGAACAAGCCCTCCGCCAAGCTCCAGAGCGCGCCGGAATCGGCGAACGTCTCAGCGTTGAAGCGCAGCAGCGTGAGGCCCGCGTCAGCGCGCGCTTGGTGGATCAGCTTGAAGCCATAAACGTCGATCACCGATTGCCGCGCGCGGATCGCCGGATCGCGCGCCGCGTAGAACGCACGCCCCAGATCGGCATCGCGCGCGAGTTCATCGATCAGCCGGCGCGTCCAATAATAGTCCCGCACGTTGGCGTTTTCGCCGGCGAGTTCGCGCTTGATCCAATTGTTGAGCTCCCAGAAAGCCTCCACCTCACCATTGGTGAGCACGATGAATTTGTAGCCGCTATCGAAGATCATCACCTCTCCGGCGACGCCATAATGGCCGCCGGAATGGCCGATGATGCGATGGCCGTTGATGATCTCCTCGCTCACTCCATAGCCGTAGCGGCCACGCGGATAGTCGGAGCGGCCTTCTGTCCAGACACGCGTCTGCGCCGCATCCAACAAGCGGTTCGCCGCGAGCGCGTCGGCGAACTTGAGCAGATCGTCGACGGTAGAATAGCCCCCGCCCGCCGCGCCGCCAGCCAAGCCTTGCGCATACGTGGCGTCGAGCCACACGCCAGGCCGCTCTGGATCGCGCGTATAGGCATGGGCGACATTGCCGACGATATCGCCTGGCGCGATCCACAACGTATCGCGCATCCCGAGCGGTTCGAAGATGGTGCGCCGACAGTGCTCGAAATAGCTCTCGCCGCTCAGCTTTTCGATCAACGCGCCAAGGATGATGAAGCCGTCATTGCTATACGCAAACCGCTCGCCGGCGGACGCATCGGGCGGCTCATTGATGAACAGCGCCAACGTTTCCGTCTGCGTACGGCGCGCGCTTTCTTCTGTCAGCGCCACGCCTTGCGCATGATTGCCGAGCCCTGCTGTGTGCGAGAGCAATTGCGCGATGGTGACACCGTCCGCGACAGCGCGGTTCGGATAATCCGGCCACGCCACCCTCAGCTTGTCCTCCAGCCGAATGCGCCCGCTCGCGACGAAGCGCATGATCGCCAGCGAGGTGAACATCTTGCCGATCGAGGCGGTGTTGAACTTGGTATCGACGCGGTTCGGCAGCCTATCGGCGCGATTTCGCTCACCGAACGCCGCGCTGTAGATCGCCCGACCATCCTTGGCCAGCAGCACGGCGCCGCTCAGGTCTCCCGCCCGCGCCATGGCTTCGCACTGCGCGCGCAGGCGGCGCGCCAAGCCGCGCTCCTGCGCCATCGCGGCGCCAGGCGCCGCCAACAGGGCCGCCCCGCCCGCCAAAGCCAAACGCCGGGTGATCTCTTGCTTCATGTCGCGGATTTATGTAAGCGCTTACGTATATGTCAAGAGACTATCCCTCAAGCCAGGGCGGCGCGGCGATCGGCGCGCGCTTGCGCCGGCTGTCAGACCGCATCGATCGCGAGGCCGACCGCCTCTACGCCGAACTCGGCATCGATTTCGAGCAACGCTGGTTCGGCGTGCTGAACCAGATCGTCCTGAACGGTCCGCGCAGCGTCAGCGAGATCGCGGAGGCCCTGGGCGTCACGCACGCCGCGATCAGCCAAACGCGCGCCGCGCTGGCGGAGCGCGGCCTGATCGAGGCGCAGAGCGATCCGGCGGACGCACGTCGCCGTACTTTGGCGCTCAGCGCCTCGGGCAAGAAGCTGGTGAAGCGGCTCGCGCCGGTTTGGGAAGCGCTCAACGAAGCCGCGCGCGAACTGGACCGCGAAGCTGGCCGAGCGGTGGAGACATTGGCGAAACTGGAGGCCGCGCTCGATCGCAAGGGCCTAGCCGCGCGCGTCCGCGACAAACTCTGACGCTGGCCGATCGGGCAGCGGCGGTCCATATTGCCCGCATGAGCACTCTCAACGTCCTCGGTTTCGCTGGCAGCTTGCGCAAGGGCTCGCTCAACCGCGCTTTGCTGCGTGCGGCGCAGCGGCTTGCGCCGAGCGGCATGAGCATCACCATCCACGATCTCGACGATGTGCCGCTCTACAATGGCGATGTCGAAGCCGCCGGCGATCCGCCGGGCGTGGTTGCGTTCAAGAACGCGATCCGCGCCGCCGACGCGGTGCTGATGGTGACGCCGGAATACAATCACGGTGTTCCCGGCGTGATGAAAAACGCCATCGATTGGGCCTCGCGCCCGCCGCGCGGCGCGGCCCTGAGCGGCAAGCCGGTCGGCATCATCGGCGCCTCGCCCGGCATGACCGGCTCGGCGCGCGGGCAAAGTCAATTGCGCCAGGCGTTCGAGTTCACGAACTCGTTCTGCATGCCGCAGCCGGAAATCCTGGTGTACCGGGCGCACGAAAAGTTCGACGCCAATGGCGAACTGACCGACGAAAACACGGCCAAGTACCTGGCCGCCTATCTCGAAGCGCTCAAAGTTTGGGCATTGCGCTTTAAAGCGTGAGCCGCGCATTGGGGCGACGCGCCGGCCGCCCTAGCCTCACGCTCGTGAAGCTGCTTCTCGTTTCGGACCTGCACTACGCGCTCAAGCAATATGACTGGACCGCCTCCGTCGCGGACCGGTTCGATGCGGTCGTGATCGCCGGCGATCACCTCGACATCGCCGGCCAACTCGATGGCGGCGTGCAGGTGGTGGTGATCCTCAAATATCTCAAGCGGCTGGCGGAGCGCACGAAAGTCATCATCTCCTCCGGCAATCACGATCTCGATACGCGCGACGCGAGCGGCGAGAAGATCGCCTCGTGGATGCGGAAAGCGCGCCTGCTCGGCATTCCGACTGACGGCGATAGCGTCGTGCTCGACGACACGCTGGTCACGGTCTGCCCCTGGTGGGATGGGCCGGCGGCGAAGCAGCAGGTTCACGACCTGCTGACGCGCGATGCGATGAAGCCGAAGCGCCGTTGGGTGTGGGTGTATCACGCCCCGCCCGAAGGCTCGCCGACATCGTGGAACGGCAAGCGCTCGTTCGGCGATCTGGCGCTCACCGAATGGATCAGCGCTTGCGCGCCCGACATAGTGCTCACCGGCCACATTCACGAAGCGCCATTCAAGAACGGCGGTTCGTGGGCCGATCGCATCGGGCGCACCTGGGTGTTCAATTGCGGGCGACAGATCGGGCCTGTTCCAACGCATATCGCCATCGACACCGGCGCGCGCGAAGCCGCGTGGTTCTCGCTCGCGGGCGATGAGATGGTGCGGCTCGACGCGCCGCTGGAGCGGCTGCCGCTAGAGGCGCCGCCCGCGTGGCTCAGTAGGAATCCGGCTCTCGATCCGAGCCCGGCGTAAACTCGCGCCGCTGCTCGTGCACCAGCGTTTCGAGAATGTCGTCGACCATGCCGAGATGATTGTCGTGATCCTCGAACTGGCGCTTTAGGTCACCAAGATACGTGGTCACACCGTGGAGGCGCTGCGCCAACAGTTTGGCCAGCTGGTAGGCGATTTCCTTGTTGGTCTGCAGAAAGACATCGCCGCCTTCGATCCGATGCGCCGTGCACGGCGTCACGGCGCGCACCGTCGCCATGTGCGGGATGCCAAGCAGCGCCGACATGTCGCCGAAGATGGCGCCGGGATCGGAGACCATGTTGATCTGAAAATCGCCTTTCAGAATCTCCACCGCGCCATCGATCAGCACAAACAGCCGCCCGGTGCTGTGGCCTTCGTTCAGCAACACCTCCCCCGGCGAGAAGGTCGCGACCGGCAAGTCTTTGCAGAGTTCGGCGATGGACATGTGCGCCAAGCATAAGGCTCAGCGCGGCGGCAATGCGGGCGCCAGCTCGCGTCATGTGGGAACCGCGCCCCGATTGCCTCAAAACACGGCGCAACGCCGCACCAGCAGGCGCCCACTAGGCTTGAACGCCGCCGCATGTGCTATATCGGCCCCGAAACTCCGGAGATCGAGATGAGCGACGAAAAGACCTTTGAGCGCGCGGTGCGTGCGGCGTGGGACGAAATCCGCGCCGAGCGGCGTGCGAGCCGCCGGCTTTTGTCATCGGCCGATCTCGCGCAATCCGCCGCGCGTCTGCGCAGCATTGCTGACACCCTTGATGCTTTGGCGGCACAGGCAAGTCAGGCCGAGGCGGTTGCGCCCGCGAACTCAAATACCGAAGCTGCGCCTAAGCCGAAGGCCAAGGCGAAGCGCAAACCGAAGAAGGCCGCACCCGCCAAAGCGGCGAAGAAATCCAAGAAGAAGTGAGTCGCAGGCTTCAAGCCGTGCGCACCGCCACCAGGCCAAGCTCTTCCATCACCTGCTTGCGGATCAGGAATTTCTGCACCTTGCCGGTCACGGTCGTCGGGAACGCATCTACGAACTGCACGTAACGCGGCACTTTGTAATGGGCGATCTGGCCTTTGCAGAAAGCCTTCACCTCGTCGGCGCTGACACTTTGCCCGGCGCGGACTTTGATCCAGGCGCAAATCTCTTCGCCGTATTTGTCATCCGGCACGCCAACCACGGCGACATCCTCGATGCTTGGATGCTTGAACAGGAATTCCTCGATCTCGCGCGGATAGACGTTCTCGCCGCCGCGAATGATCATGTCCTTCGAGCGGCCGACGATGTTGCAATAGCCCTCATCATCGATCGTGCCGAGATCGCCGGTGTGCATCCAGCCTTCGGCATCGACCGCTTCGCGCGTCTTCGCCTCATCGTCCCAATAGCCAAGCATGACGGCATAACCGCGCGTGCAAATCTCGCCGGCTTCGCCACGCGGGAGCGTTTCGCCATCTGGGCCGATGACCTTCGCTTCCATATGCGGCTGCACGCGGCCAACGGTGGTGACGCGCCGCTCGGTTGGGTCGGTGGGCGAGGTTTGGAAGCTCACCGGGCTAGTTTCCGTCATGCCGTACGCGATCGTCACGTCACGCATGTGCATACGATCAATCACGCGGCGCATCACCTCGATCGGGCATGGCGAGCCGGCCATGATGCCGGCGCGCAATGTCGAGAGATCGAACTTGGCGAAGTCCGGATGCTCAAGCTCGGCGATGAACATCGTCGGCACGCCATAGAGCGCGGTGCATTTCTCCGCCTCCACCGTGCGCAGCACCGCAAGCGGCTCAAAGCCGGCGGACGGATAGACCATCGTCGCGCCATGGATCACGCACGCGAGGTTGGCCATCACCATGCCGAAGCAATGATAAAGCGGCACCGGGATCGCCAGGCGATCGCCGTGACGCAGGCCTGCCGAGAGGCCAACGAAGTACGCGTTGTTGACGATGTTGCGATGCGTGAGCGTCGCGCCCTTGGGCAAGCCCGTCGTGCCGCTGGTGAATTGGATGTTGATGGCGTCGCGATTGCTTTGCGCCGCAAGTCCGGCACGCAATTGCGCGCGCGAGGAATCCGTCGCTTGCGCAGCAATGTCATCGAAATCCAACCAGCCCGCGCGCGGCGCGCCGCCGATCTTGGCGACTAGCTTCAGCTGCGGCAGCCTCGCCGCGTTCAGCTTGTCGCCTGAGGCGATCTCCGGCGCCAGCTCCTCCACCATCGCCACGTATTCGCTCGTCTTGAAGCGCTCCGCCGCGATCAGCATTTTCACGCCGACTTTGTTCAGCGTGTATTCGAGTTCGTGCAGCCGATAGGCTGGGTTGATGTTGACCTGGATGAGCCCCGCCTTGGCGGTAGCGAATTGCGTCAGGGTCCACTCGGCCAGGTTCGGCGCCCAGATGCCGACGCGATCGCCGCGCTCGAGCCCCAGCGCCACCAAGCCCGCCGCGATCTCGTCCACACGCCGCGCAAACTCGCGATAGGTCCAGCGCACGCTCTGCTCGACCGAAACCAGCGCCTCCAGATCGGGATGCGCCTCGGCCACGCGATCGAGGAGCGTCGAGATCATTTCCTCGCGCAGCGGCGGTTCGAGCGCGCCTTTGACGTGGCTTAGGGCCATTCCTTGTCCTCCCGGGCGCCGCCATCCTAGCGTCCGAGACAACGCACGTCACTTTGGCCAATGATCGGCTTGACCCCCGCCGCGTTGCGCCGCAATCCAAATCGTCATGAAGATTCTGATCGTCGGATCGGGCGGCCGCGAGCACGCGCTCGGCTGGAAGCTGAAGCAGAGCCCGCTTGTTTCGGAGCTGATCGCAGCGCCGGGCAATCCGGGGCTTGCGGAGCTGGGCCGCTGCGTCGCCATCAGCGCCACCGACGCCGCCGAATTGGCCGCCTTCGCCATGCGTGAGCAAGTCGATCTCGTCGTGATCGGCCCGGAGTCCGCGGCGGCGGAGGGTTTGGCGGATCGGCTGGCGCAGGTTGGCGTCGCCTGTTTCGGGCCGACGCAAGCGGCGGCGGAGCTCGAAAGCTCCAAAGCCTTCATGAAGGATTTCTGCAAACGCCACGGCGTGCCTACGGCGGAGTACAAGGTCTTCGACGACGCCATCCGCGCGAAAGCCTACCTCGCCGACCGCGAGCCGCCTTACGTGATCAAGGCCGATGGCCTCGCCGGCGGCAAAGGCGTGATCCTCGCCGAAACGCGCCGCGAAGCCGACGCGGCGATCGATGAGATCCTGTTCCTGCGCAAATTCGGCACCGCCGGTCAGCGCATCGTCATCGAGGATTTTCTGCCAGGCGAGGAAGCAAGCTTCTTTGCGCTCTGCGACGGCGAAACCGCGATCCCGCTCACCGCCGCGCAAGATCACAAGCGCGCTTACGATGGCGACAAAGGCCCCAACACCGGCGGCATGGGCGCCTACTCGCCCGCGCCGGTGTTCACCGATCTCGCGCGCGATCAAACCATGGAGCAGATCATCCTGCCGACCTTGCGCGGGATGAAGGCTGAAGGCCGGCCGTTCACGGGCGTGCTGTTCGCGGGCCTGATGATCTCCGCCGATGGGCCGAAGCTGATCGAGTTCAACGTGCGCTTCGGCGATCCGGAATGTCAGACCTTGATGCGCCGGCTGAAGAGCGATCTCGCGCCGGTGCTGATGGCGGCGGCGAAGGGCGAACTTGCGTCGCTGCCGGCGCTCGAGTGGAGCGACCATCCGGCCGTCACCGTCGTTTACGCGGCGCAAGGCTATCCGGACGAACCACTCACCGGCTCGGTGATCCGAGGACTTGCGGAGGCCGCACGGATCGAAGGCGTTGAAATCTTCCACGCCGGCACGCGCCGCGACGAAGATGGCCTGCTGCGCGCCGCCGGCGGGCGCGTGCTCAACATCACCGCCACCGCGCCAAACCTGGCCGACGCCGTGAACCGCGCTTACGCCTCGATCCAATTGATCGACTGGCCCGGCGGCTTCTGCCGTCGCGACATCGCCTGGCGGGCGCTGGACTAGCGGGGAAGCGGACCGCCGGGATTCGTGCGTGCGCCAGCCTTCGACAGGCTCAGGCAGGCGCATTGAGAGCATTGCGCAACCCTAAAGGGGCGCCTCCCTGAGCCTGTCGAAGGGGGCGCTTGCGCGGTTCGAGGCATTCATTCCGCGCGCTGGGCCGAAAACCCCTGTGGCAGGTCTCTGCGTGTTGCAAACTCAAGCCCGCTGGGGTCAATTCCGGCCTGGGAGAGACGCTGAAAAATGAGCCAAGCCAATCCGGAAGCCACGTTCACCGGCGTCAAAGCCGTCGACGAGAAGAACCGCTTCGATGAAGCGGCGCTGACGCGTTGGATGGAAGCGAATGTCGAGGGCTTCGCTGGACCGCTGAGCGTCAACCAGTTCAAAGGCGGGCAATCGAACCCGACGTTTCAACTCGTCACGCCGAACAAGAAATACGTGATGCGCAAAAAGCCGGGCGGCAAGCTGCTGCCCTCCGCGCACGCTGTCGATCGCGAGTATCGCGTGCTCTCGGCGCTCTACCCCACCGGCTTTCCCGTCGCGCGCACCTACGCACTCTGCACCGACGAAAGCATCGTCGGCGCCATGTTCTACGTGATGGACATGGTCGAGGGCCGCATCCTGTGGAACGGCGCGCTGCCGGATGTCGCGGCGGAAGATCGCCGCAAAATCTACGAGCACAAGATCGCCACGCTCGCGCAGCTGCACAACACCGATCACGTCGCCATCGACCTCGGCGATTACGGCAAGCCGGGCAATTATTTCGCGCGCCAAGTCGATCGCTGGACCAAGCAATATCGCCTGAGCGAAACCGAGACGATCGATGAAATGAACGCGCTCGCCGAATGGCTGCCGCGCACCATTCCCGAAGGCGAGCGCACCAGCATCGTCCACGGCGATTATCGCCTCGACAACATGATCCTGCACGCGAGCGAACCGCGCGTCATCGCCGTGCTCGATTGGGAGCTTTCGACGCTCGGCGATCCGCTCGGCGATTTCACGTACTATTTGATGAATTGGGTGATGCCGCAGGACGGGCGCTCCGGCATTTCCGGGCTCGATCTCAAAGCGCTGAACATCCCCACGATCGAAGAGGTCGTCGCGACCTATTGCAGGCTCACCAATCGCGACGGCATCGCCAATCTCGATTGGTATTTCGCCTACAACGCCTATCGCCTCGCCTGCATCCTGCAAGGCATCGCCGGGCGCGTGCGCGACGGCACCGCCGCCAGCGCGCACGCAACCGAGATGATCAAGCGTATCCGCCCGCTCGCCCACGCTGCACACAGCTTCGGCAAGAAGGCGGGCCTCTGACGTGAACGAGCGGCAGCGCGATCTGTTTCTCTACATCTGGACGGAGCGCCGCAAACGCGGACAAGCCGCCGTCGCCTTGCGCGGCGCCATTATTGGCGCGATCGGCGGCGTGCTGTTCTCGCTGATCCTCGGCTCATCCATGGGTGGTGCTGCGCTCATCGAGAACGCCGGCAAATTGCTGCTGCTTTCGGTGCCGGCGTTTGGCTGGATCGGCTATCTCGGCGCGACGCGCGTGTTTGCCTCCCAGGAGGCGATGTACCAAGCCATGCTTGCGTCCGGCGCGCGTGTTCCTGACACAAAGCCGGTGATGCAAGGCGCCGATCGTTGGCCGGCGATCGCTGTGGGCGTTACTTTCGTTCTGATTGCAGGCTTCATCGTTACGCTGTTCGTTCTTTACTGGTGATATGCCCCTTTGAGACGAATAGCAGGCGCAAGAGGTTGACCTCCGCCTGGCCCTGACCGATCACAAACGTCGCTATTCCGTGTGGGGGATCAGGCATGCTCAATAAACTCGTGAAAGCCGCGGCCGCGCTCAGCGCTGTGGCTTTGTTATCGACGGCGGCGATCGCGCAGGAGCCGCAAGCGGCGACCGTGATCCATGCTGGCCGCCTGCTCGCCGATGCGAGCACTGGCCGCGTGCTGACGGAGCAATCGATCCTCATCGGCGCCAACGGCAACATCATCGCCGTGCAGCCGGGCTACGTGACGCCGGCTGGCGCGACCGTGATCGATCAGCGCAACCGCTTCGTGCTGCCGGGCCTGATCGATAGCCACGTCCACCTGACGAGCGAACTCGGCGCCAACCAATTGCTCGACGAAGTCCAGCTCACGGTATCCGACAGCGCGCTCCGCGGCGCCGGCAATGCGCGCACCACTTTGATGGCCGGCTTCACCACCGTCGCCGATCTCGGCGCCGCCAATGACGCAATCTTCGGTCTGCGCCGCGCGATCCGCGAAAACCGCGTGCCCGGCCCGCGCATCATCGCCTCGGGCGCGGCGATCACACCGGACGGCGGCCACGCCGACGCCAACGGCTTCTCGCCGGAAATCATCGACGTGATGCGCAGCCCCGCTGCCTGCTCCGGCGCCGATGCCTGCCGCCGCGCCACGCGCCGCCAGATCCAAGCCGGCGCCGACGTGATCAAGATCACCGCCACCGGCGGCGTGCTTTCCAACACCGCCGCGGGCGTCGCCCAACAGCTGAGCGATGAAGAACTCCGCGCCATCGTCGACGCCGCCCACGCCATGGGCCGCCGCGTCACCGCCCACGCGCACGGCGTCGGCGGCATCAACGCCGCGCTCCGCGCCGGCGTCGACTCGATCGAACACGGCACCTATCTCGACAACGAAGGCATGCGCCTCATCCGCCAAGGCAATCGCTATCTGGTGCCGACGCTGGAAGCCGGCTGGTGGGTCGCGCAATTGGCTGACCAAGGCGGCGTGCTGACGCCGGCGCAAGCCGACAAGGCCCGCGTCGTCGGCCGCGATCTGCAAGGCATGGCCGCCCGCGCCCGCGCCAACAATGTCCGCATCGCCTTCGGCACCGACACCGGCGTGTCGCGTCACGGCGAAAACGCGCGCGAGTTCGGTCTGCTCGTCCAAGCCGGCTTCACGCCGCTGCAGACGATCCAGTTCGCCACTGTGAACGCCGCGGACCACCTGCAGCTCAACAACGTCACCGGCCGCATTGTCCCGGGCCTCTCGGCCGACATCATCGCCGTCGATGGCGACCCGCTGGCCAACGTCGAGACGCTGATGAACGTTCGCTACGTCATGGCGCGCGGCACCACGTACAAGAACGAGTAGCAATATGGACCGCCGGCGCCCCCGCCGGCATACGCCGGTGCTGGCCGGCGAGGCGCCGGCGGTCCATATTTGATTCATGCTCCGCGTGATCGCCCGTGGCGGCGCCGAGGCGGCCTGCCTCAGCCCCACCGCCCTCTGGTACGACCTCGACTCCCCCTCCGAAGCCGAGGAGGCCGAGGTTGAGGCCGCGCTTGGCATCGACGTGCCAGTGCCCGCCGAGCGTACCGCGTTCGAGGAAAGCGCCCGCTTCTACGAGGACGGCGAAGCGCTCCACCTCACCGCCACGCTTTTGGGCCGGCGCGACGAGGGCAAGTTCCTCTCCGGCGCGGTGACGTTCATCCTCACCAATGGCAAGCTCGTCACCGTCCGCCAAATCCACCCGCGCGCGTTCGAGGTCGGCCAGGGCCGTGCCTCCGCGCGTATTGGGTCGGCGCAAACCGGCGCGGATGTGTTCTTCGCGCTCATCGAAGGCGCGGCGGAGCGGCTGGCGGATTTGCTGGCTGAAGCTACGCGCGACGCCAACCAGCTCTCGAGCGAAATCTTCGACGAGACGACGCCGCCTGATCTGCACGCCTCACTCAAAACGCTGGGCCGCATCGGCTCGCTGAGCGCGCTCGCGCATGACTCGCTCGCCAGCCTGCAGCGGCTCACCGCTTATGCGCGTTTGTCCAAGGGCAAGCATGGGCTCGACAGCGCCCGTCTCTCCGCACTCCGGCGCGATGTGGCGGAACTTGAGCGCATCGCCGAAGCGCTGCAGCCGCGCCTGTCGTTCCTGCAAGACGCCACGCTCGGCCTGATCAATGCCGCACAAACGAACGTGCTGAAAGTGCTCTCGCTGGCGACCATCGCCTTCGTGCCGCCGACTTTGATCGCGTCGATCTTCGGCATGAATTTCGACGCGATGACGTGGTTCAAACACGATTGGGGGCCGTGGGTGGGCTTCGCGCTGATGGTTGCGGCGCCCGCGGCTCTGTTCGGCATCGCCAAATGGCGACGCTGGTTCTGACGCATCACGAAAACGCGATTGCGCGCGCGTAATGCAGCGTTCTCACTAGCAATTTCAATCGCCCCGAAATCGTCCCATTTCGCGTTGGAACGAACGCGCGCGGACGCGTGTTGCTCGAACAGTTTCATATGATGAGGAGTGCGTGATGAAGAAGCTTGTTCTCGTATCAGCCGCCGTGCTCGCCCTCGCCGCGTGCGGCACGCAAACCGGCGATCGCGCGGCCTCCGGCGCAGCTATCGGCGCGGCCACTGGCGCGGTGCTCGGCCCGGTTGGCGCTGGCGCGGGTGCGGTTGCTGGCGGTGTTGCCGGCGCTGTGACGCCGTCGGAAAATGTGAACCTCGGCGAGCCGGTGTGGAACGATCCGGATTTCCCGGATCAAGACCAGCCGAAGCCGAACTAAACATCGCAACACGCGAAATCATGGATGCGCGGCGGCGAAAGCCCCGCGCATCTTCGCGTGCGTAGAGTGCAAATCGCCAGGCTGGCGCATTGCCACCGGAAGCTGTTGCGACTACCTAGCGGCCAAAGGCGCCCGTCTGTGTTGCGGGTTTGCTGTCGAGGTTGGATATGGCCGCGCTGGAATTCACCCGTCGCTACGCGATGGCGCACCGCCTGTTGGCGACGCAAAGCCCGAAATGCGCCGTGCCGCATGGGCACAATGAATTCGTCACCGTGAAGCTCGAGCCGCTGGACACCTTCCGCTTCAGCGCGACCAATTCCACCGCGCCGTTCGAGCAAGTGAAGAAGCGTTGGCATCAATGGATCGACGAGGCCGTCGATCACACGCTGCATCTTGGCGAAGACGATCCGCTGATCGGCTTCTTTCGCGACAACGAACCGACACGGCTCTCGCAGATCATGACGTTCCAGGGCGATCCGACGACGGAAGCGCTCGCGGCTTGCTTCTGGCTGAAGCTTTCGGCCTTTATCGCCGAAGACAATCTGCCGTTCCGGCTCGTCGAGGTCCGCATCGAGGAGACGCCGACCAACACCGTGATCGTGAACCGCGCCACCTTCGATCCCGCCACCTGCGGCCTGCGCGCCGACTCCTGGCCCCGGCGCGCGGATATGAGCATCAACGAATTCTAGGACCGCCGGCGTCTCGCCGGCGTGTTTGAATTTCGGCAGGTGCATGCGATTGAAGCGCCGTTCGCCGGCGGGGACGCCGGCGGTCCAAGAGCGGAGCCCGCATGCCAGCCTTCCTCACCTCGCCGCAAGTTGCGCCGATCCTGATGCTTGTGATGTCGAACGTGTTCATGACGTTCGCATGGTACGGGCACCTCAAATTCCGCTCGACGCCGCTTCTGATCGCCATCGTCGCGAGTTGGGGCATCGCCTTCGTGGAATATTGCCTCGCCGTGCCCGCCAACCGCATCGGCCGCGCGGTTTATTCAACGGCGGAGCTGAAGACCATGCAGGAAGTGATCACGCTAATCGTGTTCGTCGCGTTCTCGTGGCTTTTCCTGAAAGAGCCGCTCGGCTGGAACCACGCGCTGGGCTTCACGCTCATCGGCGCGGGCGCGGCGGCGATCTTCTTGCTGAAATGATCAGGAACGTCGGCGCTGACTTGTGTGGACGATGGTGAGAATTTGGACCTCATCGTCGGTGACACGATAGATCAGGATGTACGGCGTTCTCGATACAAAAAGCTCGAACAGGCCCGTGCGCTGAGACAGGCGCCCCTGAAACGGAAATTGCCCAAGGTCAGACGCGCGCTTTCTAATCCGATCACCAACTCGCCGCGCGCCCGCTGGGCTTTTCCGGCGAAGGTAAGCCTCGATGTGGTGCAGGTCGCCTAATGCTCGTAGGAGGTAACGAACCTTCACCGCTTGAAGCGCGAGAACGCTTCTTCCACTTCAGCGTCAGTGGCGAATTCAGCTCGATCCGCTTCCGCAACGCCCTGCAGTACAGCCGATTGGGCTTCTTCATCCAGATCGTCAAACCAGTCCGTTTCGACAGCCTCCTCCACAACGCGCGCGGCCCATTGCTCGCTGCTCTGGCCGTTTTGCGCCGCGTGGTCGGCAAGTTTTTGGGCGGCTTCGTCGGAAATGGTGACGGTAAGCGTCTTCATTCCCCCAATATAGCACGTCACCCCGGCGGGCGGAACGCCCAGAGGAACCAGGGTGAGGCGATGGCCAGCGCAATTAGCGCTTCGACGGTAGCTGACATCACGTTGAACCGCGTCCGTGTGCCGTCGCGCCACATCGAGAGCACACGCCCGCCGCACGATCCCGCCCATGCGGCCGCAAGCGGCGCGCTAGCGGCGGCGGCGTAGAGGCCGAACATGAACTCGCCGCCGAACAGCCATTTCACCGAAAAAACCAACGCCACCGCGTGCGACAGCGCGAACACGCCGCCATAGGTCGCTCGGAATTCGGCGAAGCCGCCGCCCTGCTCATCCGGCTTCAAGCGCACGAAGCGCGCGACCCATTGCGGATCAATGAGACCACGCGCGCCGAGCACCGCGCCGAACAATAGCGCAATGACGTTGAATATCCAGGCCAGCAGCGCGAGATCAAATCCCGCGCGCCACATCAACGCATGCCCGGGAGGCTCACGCCGTCATCCTTGCCGCGTTTGCCGGTCCAGCCGTGCTTGGCCAGTTCGTCGCGCGCGATCGAGCGGCAGTGCACCTCGTCCGGACCATCGGCCAAGCGCAGCGTGCGGATGCCGGCATAGGATTTCGCGAGGCCGAAATCCTGGCAAACGCCCGCGCCGCCATGCGCTTGAATCGCGTCGTCGATGATCTTGAGCGCCATGCGCGGCGCGGCGACCTTGATCATCGCGATCTCGTTCTTGGCGACCTTGTTGCCGGCGACGTCCATCATGTAGGCCGCTTTCAGGCACAGAAGCCGTGTCATCTCGATATCGATGCGCGCCTCGGCGATGCGTTGTTCCCACACCGAATGCTCCGCGATCGCCTTGCCGAAAGCGACACGCGTGGTGATGCGCTTGCAGAGCGCTTCCAATGCCGCTTCCGCCGCGCCGATGGTGCGCATGCAATGGTGGATGCGGCCCGGGCCGAGGCGGCCTTGCGCGATCTCGAAGCCGCGGCCTTCGCCAAGCAGGATGTTCTCCGCCGGCACGCGCACGTCCTTCAGTTCGATCTCCATGTGGCCGTGCGGCGCGTCGTCATAGCCGAACACGGTCAGCGGACGCGTGATCGTCACGCCCTTCGCATCGAGCGGCAGCAGGATTTGGCTTTGCTGCGTGTGCTTGGGATTATCCGGATTGGTCTTGCCCATCAGGATGGCGATCTTGCAACGCGGATCGCCGGCGCCGGACGACCACCATTTGCGGCCGTTGATCACGTATTCATTGCCATCGCGCTTGATCTCGCACTGGATGTTGGTCGCGTCGGACGACGCCACCGCGGGCTCCGTCATCAAGAACGCAGAGCGAATTTCGCCGTTCATCAGCGGCGTCAGCCATTTGTCCTTTTGCGCACGCGTGGCGTAGCGCTCGAACACTTCCATGTTGCCGGTGTCGGGCGCGGAGCAATTGAACACCTCTGACGCGAACTGGACGCGGCCCATGATCTCCGAAAGCGGCGCGTATTCGAGATTGGTGAGGCCCGGCGCTTCGAACTGGAAGGTATCATCGACCTTCGCGTGGCCGCTCGACGGCGGCATGAACAGATTCCAGAGCCCCTGTGCTTTCGCCTTCGCCTTCATATCCTCAAGCACCGGCAGCACCTTCCAGCGGCCGCCCTCTTTCTGCTGCGCCTCGTAAACCGGGACTGCAGGATAGATGTGCTCGTCCATGAAACGCTGGACGCGCTCGATGTAGCTCTTGGTCTTGTCGGAATGTTCGAAATACATCGTGATCCTCCTGGGGGTCGCCGCGCGTTGGCCGCCAAGCTAAAGCTCCCGGACCGCACGGGCAACGCGACTTTATGAGCTTGCCCTTACGAGACGGGATGAGGGATGAAGCTCGAACACAGGACGCTTACGAATAGATGGGTCGCCCTCGAGCCATTGGATGAGCGCCACAAGGCCGATTTGCGAACCGCGATCGGCGATCCGCTCGACACGCTCAAATACAGCCCCAACCCGCAGCTCTATCATGACGGGCTCGACGCCATGATCGATTGGCAGCGCGAGCAAGGCGCGGCCGGGCGCTGGCTGCCTTTCGCCGTCGTGGCGGGCGGGCGCGCCGTCGGCCAGACCAGTTTCATCAATCCGCGCGAATATGATCGCGGCGTCGAGATCGGCGGCACCTGGTACTCGGCCTCGGTGCGCGGCGGGCCGGTGAACCCATCCTGCAAGCTTCTGCTGATGACGCACGCGTTCGAAAGCGGCGCGGAACGCGTGGAACTGAAGACGGATTCCGAGAACGCACACTCGCGCGCGGCGATCCTCAAGCTCGGCGCGTCATTCGAGGGCATTCACCGCCACCACATGCGCCGCCCCTGGGGCGGCTGGCGCAGCACCGCTTGGTACTCGGTCCTGCGCGACGAATGGCCCGGCGTACGCGCGAAGCTTGAGGCGCGGCTCAAAGCGTTCGATTGATGGCGGTCAATCTCGCCCTGCTCGCCATCGTGCTGATCACAGCGACGATCTCGGGCGTGTTCGGCATGGCCGGCGGACTGATCCTGATGGGCGCGCTGACGCTGGTCATGCCGGTGTCGGCGGCGATGGTCACGCACGGCGCGGTGCAGTTCGTGTCGAACGGCTGGCGCGCGGTGCTGCACCGCAAGCACATCGATTGGCGCATCATCGGCTTTTACACGATCGGCTCCGCCACCGCAGCGCTAGCGCTTGCGTTCGTCACCTACAGTCCGACCAAGGCGTGGGTGTATTTGATGTTGGCGCTGGTGCCGGGCCTTGCCTGGCTGCCCAAGGATCGCTTCCACCTCGACGCCGACAAGCCCGCGCACGCAATCGCCTGCGGCCTCAGCGTGAGCGGGTTGAATGTCGCCGCGGGCGTCTCCGGGCCGCTGCTGGACGTGTTTTTCGTCCGCACGCTACTGACGCGTCACCAGGTGGTCGCCACCAAGGCGGCGACGCAAGCCTTCAGCCACACGATCAAGATGGCGTTCTACGGCATTCCATTGTTCGCCGCCGAAACGACGAACCTGCCGCCATGGTGGTTCTTCGCCATCGCCACGCCGCTCGCCATGCTTGGCGCGGTGATCGGCGGGGGCATCCTCGATCGCTTCAGTGACGCAAGTTTTCAAACATGGTCGCGCTGGATCGTCACGGCGGTCGGCGTGCTGTACCTCATTCAGGCGGCGACGCTGTTCGCCGCATAGAACTCCGAGGACCGCCGGCTTCCAGCCGGCACTTCGTTTCGACTTGCAAAGGCGGCGCGTGGCTTATGCTCCATTGCCGGCTGGAAGCCGGCGGTCCTCGGAGTTTCACCTCCGAACCATTCCGCCATTGCAATCGAACATCTCTGCAAGGTTCGTACTCCGTTAACCGGAGCATCCGTGAGATGATCCCCAAAGGATTCGGGACGGCAAAATATGCCTATCATCACGCACGCCCTGCTCTACGCCGGCTACGCGCTGATCTCGCTAATGGTGGGAGCAGCGTTGAATCAGTTCGGCGAGGACATCGGCTCGGCCTTCTTGGGCGGCATCGCGCTCTTCTCCGCGTGCGCTGTGACGCACGCGGGCATCTCGGCAAGTTTTGCCGCCGGCAAGGCGAGCAGCGCCGAGAAGCGCATCAAGTCCGACATGGAAAAGCTGCGCGTCGCGCACCGCGAGGTGCTGGCTGACATCGACGCCGTGCAAGCGCGCATCGATAACGTCGAAGCGAGCGCCGCGTTCAGCGCACCGATCCGCGCGCCCGAACTGCCAGCGCCGCAACCGGCGCAAAGCACCGAACTCAGCCTCATCAACCAGATCGTCGAGAAGCTCGGCGCCGCTGTTGATGCGCGCATCCAAACCATCGCCGGCGCCGGCAATATCGCGCCGCTCAACAATGCCGGCGCACGCGGGCCGATGGATCTCGTGCGCGAAGCGATCCTCGAAAACCGCGTCGAGCTGCACCTGCAGCCGATCGTGCAATTGCCGCAGCGCAAGACCGCTTATTACGAGGGCTTCACCCGCCTGAAGGACGCAACCGGCCGGCTCATCCTGCCGCAGGAATTCATCCCCGCCGCCGAGCAAGCGGGCCTGATGTCCACCATCGACAACGTGCTGACGTTCCGCTGCGTGCAGATCGTGCGCAAGCTGATGAAGCAGGATCGCCGCGTCGGCATCTTCTGCAACATCAGCCCGACGGCGCTGGCGGACGAGCAATTCTTCCCGCAATTCCTCGATTTCATGCGCGAGAACCGCGATCTCGCCGGCAGCGTGATCTTCGAAATCCCACAATCGTCCTACGAGACGCGCACGTCCATTGAAGCGCGGGCGATGTCGAAGCTCGTCGATCTCGGCTTCCGATTCTCGATCGACAAAGTCACGAGCACCGAGATCGATCTAGCGGACCTCGAACGCTCCGGCGTGCGCTACGTGAAGATCGCCGCGAAGACGCTGACCGAGCAATTCGTCCGCCAGGGCCTCCGCCCCAAGAGCGCCATCACCCGCGAGATCGCGGCGTCGGATGTCGCGGCGGTGTTTGCGCGTTATGGCGTCGACCTCATCGCCGAGCGCATCGAGAGCGAAGACCTCGTGCTGGAGACGCTCGATCTCGACATTCCCTACGGCCAGGGCCACCTCTTCGGCCAACCGCGCGCCATCAAGGAAAGCCTGATGGAAGAAACCGCGCCCCCGCGCGAGTTCCTGTTGAAACAGCAAGGCAGCCGTATCGCCTGAAAGTCAGTAGTGAGTAGTCAATGGTCAGTGGTGCGGCTACTACTCACCATTGACTACTCACTACTGACCTACTCATGACGCGGATTATCGCCATTTCCGGAGGCTCGGGCGCGGGCAAGACCACGATCGCACGCGCCGTGGCGCGGGCGTTGGGCGGCGCGACGGTGATCGCCGAGGACGATTACTACCTCTGTACCACGACGATCCCCGGCTTCGACGCCACCACCCACAATTTCGACGCGCCGGAAGCGAAGGACGCCGCCCTGCTGCGCGATCACCTCGCGCTCGCACGCGAAGGCGGCGGCTTTGATAAACCGCTTTACGACATGGTCACGCACACGCGCCGTGCGGAAACAGAGCGCGTCGAGCCAGGCGATACGCTGATCCTCGAAGGCATCCTCGCGCTCGCGTTTCCTGATGTGCGCCCGCTGATCGATCTCGCGGTGTATGTGGAGGCCGATGAAGGCGTGCGCCTTGGCCGGCGCATGATCCGCGACGTGGAATCCCGCGGCCGCTCGCTGCGCTCGGTGTTCCACCAATTCTACGACACGGTCGCGCCCATGCACGCGCGCTACATCGCTCCGCAACGCGAAGTCGCCGACCTAGTGCTGCACTGCCCCGCCTTCGCCGGGCCGGAGCACGCCGAAGAAAACGCCGCGCTCATCGTCGCGCGCCTGAAGGACATTGCGTGACGCATATTCTCGAAAGCTTGGAAACGCTCGGCAGCCGCTACGACGCCGTGTTCTGCGATGTGTGGGGCGTGATCCACAATGGCCGCCGCGTGTTTCCGGATGCGGCGTTGGCGCTAAAGCGCTGGCGCGAAGCTGGCCGCCACGTCGTGCTGCTCACCAACGTGCCGAAGCCGCGCGGGCCGATCCCCGGCCAGCTCGACCGCATCGGCTTTCCGCGCAGCGCCTGGGACGTGATCGTCACCTCCGGCGACGCCATCCGCGCCGAACTCGCGGCGCGCGCGCCGGGGCCAATGTACAAGATCGGGCCAGACGATGATGCGCCGCTTTGGGAGGGCTTGGGCCTCGAGTTCGCGCCGCTCGAAAAAGCGCGTTTCATCGGCATTTCCGGCCTCAACGATTGGGACGAAACGCCGGCGGACTACGCCGATATCGTCGCCGCCGCAAAAACGCGCGATCTCGAAATGCTGAGCGCCAATCCGGACATCGTCGTCCGCGTCGGCGAGGATCTCGTCTGGTGCGCCGGCGCCGTGGCGCGAGACTACGAAGCGCTGGGCGGCCGCGTCGTCATGGCCGGCAAACCGCATCCGCCGATCTACGCGCTGGCGCACAAGGAACTCGACGCCCTCGCCGGCCGGCGCGTCGATCCTTCGCGCATCCTCTGCATCGGCGATGGCGTCATCACCGACGTCAAAGGCGCCAACGCCCACGGCCTCGACGCACTCTTCATCGCCAGCGGCCTGCACGGCGAAGCGCTCACCACCGATGGCGTGCTTGATCCTGCGAAGGTGGATGCGGCGCTGGCTGACGAAGGCGTAAGCGCGAATTACGTAATGCGGGACTTGGCTTAGGCTTTCTTGGACCGCCGGCGCCCTCGCCGGCGTTTGTGCGTGCTCTGGCCTTCGACAAGCTCAGGCCGGCGCATGGTGAGAATTGCGCCATTATTTGACGGCGCCTCCCTGAGCTTGTCGAAGGGCGGCGCTTGCTCGAAACGAAGACGCCGGCGAGGGCGCCGGCGGTCCAAGAGAAGGTTAAAGCTCCACATCCAGCGCCCGAAACCGCGCATCCGCGCGCGAATTGAAGCGCTGGGCTTGGTCTATGTCGTCATTGCCTTCGCGGCGATTGTTGTTGCGGATGCGCGCGAGGCCGCGGCCATAGAGCGCCTCAGCGTTGCCCGGCTCGATCGCCGCAGCCGCTTCATACGCCGTCAGCGCCAGCGGATAATCCTCCAGCACAAGCGCGGCCATGCCGAGGCACGTCTGCGCGCTGAACATTTCCGGCGCCGCGCGCACCGCGACCTCCGCATCGTTGCGCGCATCGCCGGCGCTTTGGTTCTGCAGCAGGCGGTTCCAGCAACGGCCCGCGCGCGCGACGGCGTTTTCGCTGTCG